>NZ_JBIUYR010000009.1:0-362225 GCF_044744625.1 Streptomyces sp. NPDC087270 | reverse complement strand
GCGGGGGGGTGGTGCGGCCCGCCCGGGGGGCGGCCGCAGGATTATGTATTTTTCCCGGCCGTCCGTATAACCCCCAGGACCCGGGCGCGGCGGCCCCCCCGCGGGGGCGCCCCGCGGCACCGGCACAGCAAGGGCGGCAACTCATTCGAGGCGAGGAGGTCGGTGGACGTGATCCTCGCTTTCGAAGTGGGCGGCGCGGTCCTGGTGGCAGCGCTGCTCGGTCTCTTCCTCTTCGGGCTGCGCCGGCGCCTCATCCAGCGCCCCGGCGGCACCTTCGACTGCTCGCTGCGCCCGGCCCCGGCCGGCGACGCCGAGTCGGCCGCCGGCAAGGGCTGGGTCTACGGAGTGGCCCGCTACAGCGGTGACCGGGTGGAGTGGTTCCGGGTCTTCTCCTACGCGATCCGGCCGCGCCGGGTGCTGGAGCGCCCCTCGATCGAGGTCACCGGCCGCCGCGAACCCCAGGGCTCGGAGGAGCTGGCCCTGCTGTCGGACGCGGTGGTGCTCTGCTGCGTCCACCGGGGTGTCCGGCTGGAGCTGGCGATGAGCGACGACGCCCTGACGGGTTTCCTCGCCTGGCTGGAGGCGGCCCCGCCCGGCCAGCGCGTCAACGTGGCGTGACGTCCGTGGCCGGCTGAGCCGCGGACGAACGCGGCGCGGCGCCGTACCGCGCGGCCGGGTGCGCTGATCCCGTGGTGCCGTGACCGGCTCAGCGGTCGCCGCCCGGCACCCACAGCACGTCGCCGCGGGCGACGTTGGCGGTGCGGGCGAGGATGAAGAGCAGGTCGGAGAGCCGGTTCAGGTAGGTGGCGGTGAGCGGGTTCATCGTGTCGCCGTGCTCGTCCAGCGCCGCCCAGGTGGAGCGCTCGGCCCGGCGCACCACGGTGGTCGCCTGGTGCAGCAGCGCCGCGCCCGGGGTGCCGCCGGGCAGGATGAAGCTGCGCAGCTTGTCCAGCTCGGCGAGGAAGCGGTCGCACTCCGCCTCCAGCCGGTCCACGTAGGGCTGCTCCACCCGCAGCGGCGGGTACTTCGGGTCCGGCACCACCGGGGTGGCCAGGTCCGCGCCCACGTCGAAGAGCTCGTTCTGGACCCGGGTCACGACGGCGGCCACCGGCTCCGCGAGATCGCCGAGCGCGAGCGCCACCCCGAGCACCGCGTTCGCCTCGTTGGCGTCGGCGTACGCGCCGATCCGCGGGTCGGTCTTGGCGGTACGGCTCATGTCGCCGAGCGCCGTCGTGCCGTCGTCGCCGGTACGGGTGTAGATACGGGTGAGGTTGACCATGCCGACGAGCGTAGGCCCTGTCCGGCCCGGTCCGGGTCGCCACCCACCCGGCCGCGCCGCCCCAACTGTGCGACCAAGGACACACGGTGACGCGGCCGACATCATGCTGCGCCGGGTGCTGAAGGGGCGTTAGGGTCCGGGCCAGATACCCCGACGGAGAGGTGTGTGCCGTGGCGAAGAAGGTCGCCGTCATCGGAGCCGGACTGATGGGCGCCGGCATCGCGCAGGTGTCCGCGCAGGCGGGCTACGAGGTGGTACTGCGGGACGTGACCGACGAGGCGCTGGCCCGCGGCCGGAGCGGAATCGCCGCGTCCTACGACAAGTTCGTGGCGAAGGGGAAGCTGACCGCGCAGGACGCCGAGGCCGCGCTCGCCCGGATCACCACGACCACCGACCTGGACGCGGCCGCCGACGCCGACCTCGTGGTGGAGGCGGTCTTCGAGGAGGTCGAGGTGAAGCGGGAGATCTTCCGCACCCTCGACCGGCTGGTCGGCGACGACACGGTGCTCGCCTCCAACACCTCCGCGATCCCGATCACGAAGATCGCCGCGGCCACCGAGCGCCCCGAACGGGTCGTCGGCACCCACTTCTTCTCGCCGGTGCCGCTGATGGGGCTGTGCGAACTGGTCCGCGGCCACAAGACCAGCGACGACACGCTCGCCCGGGCAAGGGAGTTCGCGGAGCGCACCGGCAAGACCTGCATCGTCGTCAACCGCGACGTGGCGGGCTTCGTGACCACCCGGCTGATCTCCGCGCTGGTGGTGGAGGCGGTCAAGCTCTACGAGTCCGGGGTCGCCACCGCGGAGGACATCGACACCGCGTGCAAGCTCGGCTTCGGGCACGCGATGGGCCCGCTCGCCACCACCGACCTCACCGGGGTGGACATCCTGCTGCACGCCACCGGGAACATCTACACCGAGTCCCAGGACGAGAAGTTCGCCCCGCCGGAGCTGATGCGGCGGATGGTCGACGCGGGTGACCTGGGCCGAAAGAGCGGGCAGGGGTTCTACACGTACTAACCGACGTCACTCCAAGGAGTGAATTCGGTCTCGGTTCGCTCACAGGCGGCAACTTCTGTATACGACGGACCGTCAGTTGTGTGAGGACTGACGGGTCGACGCGTTCACGCCGCTCGCACGGCATCCATGCCGGCACCGTGTCCGCACCAGCACCGTGTCCATGCCAGCACCGTCCGGGAGTGACTATGCACATCAGGGGCGACCACGCCGAGCTGGTCGTCGGGGGGCGCCTCGACGTGCGCAGCGCTGCGGACGCCCGTACGGCCCTGCACACCGCGCTGGACGCCGGGCACGGCGACCTGGTGCTGGACCTGACCGAACTCGACTCGTGGGACGCGACCGGCCTCGGTGTGATCATGGGCGCGCACCGGCGGGCCGGCCGCGGCGGCCGCCGGCTGGTGCTGCGCGGTGTGCCCCCGCAGATGCAGCGGCTGCTGATCGCCACCCGGCTGCACCGAATCCTCGCGATCGAGGCGGAAACGTAATCCGCGGCAGCCAACCGCACGTAAAAGGCGTAACGGACGCTTCCCGCAGGTGAGGCACCCCCGGCACTTCATGGATGGTGTGCGAGCCCTTAGAGTTTGCGCATCGATGGCCAGGAGGCGTGCCACCGCGTGCGCCGCAGTAGGGGAATCCGGGCGGCGGTCCGTGAGCGCGGACCCGCGGCAGCCCGTGGCGGCCCCCAACCAGTGACGCACCTTGGGGGCGTACGACATGGATCACACCGAGCGCTTCGACTCCGTCGAGGACCCGGACGGCGACGACGGCCGTGCGGCCGGTCGCGGTGACGACCTCGCGCGGGGCGACGGCGCCCGTGCGGACCGGCCGGGACCGGCCGCGTCCGGGGTGTCGCCGTTCGGCGGCGCCTCCGGCGGTTCGGCCGGCCGGCGCCCGGCGGGGGCGTTCGACGCGTTCGCGGCCGGCGCCCCGCGGCCGGGCGCGCGGCAGGAGCAGCCCCGCGGCGAGTGGCCGGCCGCGCCGGAGCCGCCCGCGCAGCCGCCGTTCGGCCTTGGTGCCTTCGCCACGCCCGCGGTCTTCCAGGACCCGGCCGCCGAGGACGACGGGCTGGGGCTCGCGGCCGGCGCCGGAGCCGTCGCGCGGCTGAAGGGCGCCGAGAGCTTCGACGCGTTCGGGACCGGCGGGAAGAGCCTGCGCGGGACGGAGCAGAGCGCCGGGGGCGAGGCGGACGACGCGGGCGGTACGGGCGACGCGGGTACGGAAGCGGCCGGCAGCGCCGCGGGCGGCGACGGTACGCGCGGCGACCTTACGGGTCCGGGTGACGCGGACGAGGGGCGGGCACCTGGTGCCGGGCTCGACGCGTACGACCCGCTCGCCGACGACTTCGACCCCTTCGCTCCGGCCGCCCCGGTCGACCCGGCGCAGCCGGCGGACCCGGGCGCGGGCGTCGTGCCGTTCAGCGGGGGTGGCGACATCGCCGGGTTCGGTGACGGGTTCGGCGGCGGGTTCGCCGACGCCCCGGCCGTCGATGTCAGCGGCCCGGGTGGACTGGCCCCCGCGGACCGCGACCTGAGCGGCTCCGCGCCGGGCTCCGGGTTCGGCGCCTTCGGGGCGCCCGGGAACTCCGGGGCATCCGGGGTGTCCGGGTCGTTCGACGCCTTCGGCGGGTCCGGCGGCGGGTCCGGCGGGTCCGGGACCGGGGGAGGGGCCCGGTCGGGCGGCAGCTTCGACGCGTTCGCGGCGGGAGCGGTCGGCGACGGTGACCGGCTGCCCGCGCTGCGACCCAGCCACACCCCCTCGCTCTTCGACGCGACCTCGCCCGTGCCGCGGGTGACCCGGCCGGCCCGCGACCCGCTCGCCCCCGAGGTGGGCGGCGGCAGCGGCCCGGGCACCAGGGTCGAACGCGTGGTGACCGCGGACTACCTGCTCACGATCAACCACGTCGACGGCACCGAGGTCGTCAGCTGCCCGCCCGAGGAGGCGCGGGTGCCCGCGCGCCGGAGCAAGGCGGAGCGCACCGCGCGCAGCGCCGGCGCCCGGCCCACCCCGCCGCCGGGGCCGCCCGGTCCCGAACTGCCGCTGCTGGAGCGCGACGAGGAGCGGGAGCGGCTGATACGGCTGCTGGCCCGCGGCCGTTCCATACGCGTCACCGGCCCGTCCGGGGCCGGACGCACCGCCCTGCTGGAGTCCGTGGCCAACGCCTGCGGCGACCTCGCGCCCGACGGCGTGCTGTGGCTGTCCGGCTACCACCGCACCGTCGCCGACGTCCTGCAGGACCTCTACGCCGTCGTCTACGCCGGTGACGGCTACCGCCCGGCCCGCGCCGAGCTGCCCGGGCTGCTGCGCCCGATCGGCGCCGTGGTCGTGGTGGACGACCTGGAGTTCGGCGGCGCCGCGCTGGAGGAACTGCTCGCCGCGGCCCCCGAATGCGCCTTCCTGATGTCGGCCACGCCCGGCGTGCCCGCGCCCGCCGCCGACTCGATGGTCGAGGAGGTCTTCCTCGCCGGCCTCACCCGGGTCGCCAGCCTGGACCTGCTCCAGCTCGCCGCCGGCCGGACGCTGGCCGAGGACGAGGCCGCGTGGGCGGCCGACCTGTGGTTCGAGTCCGAGGGGCTGCCGCTGCGCTTCGTGCAGGCCGGCGCCCTGCTCCGGCAGCGGGACGCGCTGCGCGCGCCGGTCGAGGAGGCCGAACCGGCGGAGTGGGACGACTCGGTGTGGGAGAAGGGCGCCCCCGGCACCGGTGTGCCGTCCCCTGGCGTACGTCGGCCCGCGTCGGACCCGCTGCCCTCGCTCGCGGAGAGCGCCGCGCCCGCGGACCTGCTCGCCTCGCGGCTGAGCGAGGCCGCCCGGGAGGCGCTGGCCTTCGCGGTCGCCCTCGACGGCGAGTGCCCGCACCCCTCGCACCTGCCCGCGCTGGTCGGCGACACCCACGGTGACGCGGCGCTCGGCGAGTTGACGTCCGTCGGGCTCGCGGTGCCGGTCGCCGCGCACTTCCGGCTGGCGGCCGGGGTCGTACCGCAGCTCGCCCCGAGCCTGTCGGTCGACGGCGAACTCTCCGACGTCCAGGCGCACACCGCGGCACTGCACTACGCCTGGTGGACCGGGCACCCCTCGGTCACGCCCGAGCGGGCCACCGCCGAGTCCGAGGCGATCATCGCGGCGATGACGGCCTGCCGTGACGGCGGGCACGCCAGCGCAGCGGTGCTGCTGGCCCGTACGGTCGCGCCCGCGTTCGCCGCGGCGCTGCACTGGGGGGCCTGGGAGCGGGCGCTGCGGATCGGCCAGGAGGCCGCGCGGCTGTCGGGGGAGGTCGCCGAGGAGGCGTACTTCCTGCACGAACTCGGGGTGCTCGCGCTGTGCACGGGCCACCTCGACCGGGCCCGCGCCGACCTGGAGGCGTCCATCGCGCTGCGCGCGGCGCTCGCCGACCGGCAGGGCACGGTCGTGGGCCGCCGCACCCTCGCGCTCGTCACCGACCTGGCCGGCAGCGCCGCACCGGAGGTCCCGCCGACGGCGCCGGCCGAGCCGCGGGCGGCGGCCACCGGGACGCTCGCGCTGCCCGAGGCCGTGCCGCCCGTGCTCATCAGCAAGGCGCCCACGCCCGGCGCGGCCCCCGCCGCGGGGCGCGCCGCGCCCAGCGTGCGGAAGCTCGCGGTGGTCGGCTCCCGCCGCAACCTCGTGGCCGCGGGCACCGGGGTCCTGATCGCCGCCGTGGTCGGCACGATCGTCACCCTCGGGGCCACCTCGGGCGGCGACGACCACCCGGACGACCAGGTCAAGCCGATCGAGTCCGTCCAGCAGGACCCGCCGGACACCACGCAGGCCCCGGCCCAGGACGGCACGACGGCTTCCCCACCGGCGAGCTCGTCCACCGCCTCGCCCTCGACGACCTCCACCCCCACCGGCTCCACTCCCGCGGGCACCACCACCGCCACCGGCACCACGGCCACGACCCCCCCGACCACGCCCCCGACCACCCCGAGCACGGGCCACCCGGGCGGAGGCGGCAAGCCGACCCACTCGCCGACGACGCGGCCGACCACGCCCCCGCCCACCACGAAGCCTCCGACCACCCCGCCCACGACCCCGACGACCCCGCCCCCCACGGACTCGACGGGCCCCTCACCCTCCATCGCCACGCAGCCCGCGAGCACACCCGCCACCACCCCGGACACCCCCTCCGCGACCCCCTCCGATACGGCAACCGCGACCCCGTAGACAACGGTGCCCCCCAGGGGCGCGGGGAACGGCGCGAGCAACCCCCACGGGCAGGTGGTCCCTGAACCGACAGAACCGCCCACCCGGGCGGGTCAGGGGCCCTAGAAGAGGCGGAGCTTGTCGTCCTGGATGCCGCGCAACGCGTCGTAGTCCAGCACCACGCAGTCGATCCCGCGATCAGTCGCGAGCACACGTGCCTGCGGCTTGATCTCCTGCGCCGCGAACACGCCCTTCACGGGCGCGATCCGGGTGTCGCGGTTGAGGAGTTCGAGGTAGCGGGTGAGCTGCTCCACCCCGTCGATCTCACCGCGCCGCTTGATCTCGATCGCCACCGTGGCGCCGCCACCATCGCGGCAGAGGATGTCCACCGGGCCGATCGGCGTGGGGTACTCGCGCCGGATCAGGGTCCAGCCGGCGCCGAGCACCTCCATCCGATCAGCGAGCAGCTCCTGCAAGTGCGCTTCGACGCCGTCCTTGATGAGACCGGGATCGACCCCGAGTTCGTGCGACGAGTCGTGCAGGATCTCCTCGATCGAGATGATCAGCTGTTCGCCCGCCTTGTTGGTGACCGTCCACACACCGTCGTCGCCCTCCTTGAGCGAGCACGGCGGGGACATCCAGTTCAGCGGCTTGTAGGCGCGGTCGTCCGCGTGCACGGACAGGCTGCCGTCGGCTTTGATCAGCAACAGCCTTGTGGCGGAAGGGAGATGAGCGGAGAGCCGACCGGCGTAGTCCACGGAGCAGCGGGCGATCACGAGGCGCATGGTGTGCAACGCTATCCGACCCCGCCCCCGCCCGGAAAATTGGCCGGTTGTGGGTGTCGCCGCCTGGTGCGGCCGCGCAGGTGACGCCTACGGTTGACGTACCGGGGCCGACGATCCGCACTTTGGGGCGGCCTCCGGGCAACACGTCCTCCCGCACGGCGCTTCCGGCCGTGCGCGGTGCCCGCAGACCCCCGTCCGCTCAGGACGCGTGGTCACGAGAGGAGTACCCATGTCGCTCGACGTCTCACCGGCCCTTCTCGAACAGGCCGAGCGAGGCGAGGTCGACGAGCAGGAGTTCGTCGACTGCGTCCGGACGTCCCTCCCTTACGCGTGGGAGATGATCAGCTCGCTGGTGGCGCAACTGAAGGTCGACGGAGGGGAGTTCGCCGACAACCAGGTGCCGCCGCCGAGCGAGAAGGAACGCGGCCAACTGCTGCGCGCACTGGCCAGCGACGCGATACGCGGCGCGCTGCAGCGGCACTTCGGGGTGCGGCTGGCCTTCCAGAACTGCCACCGGGTGGCGGTGTTCCCCTGGGACCCGGCGGTGGAGCGCAGCTTTGACGAGTTCACCTCGTTGCGGTCCCAAGTGCTCAACCAGTCACCGGAGTTGCGGGACTGCTGAGCCGGCCGCGCCGATCGGCCCGTCCGCGGGGCCGGTCGGCGCGCCCACCCGCCGCGCCCACCCGCCGCGGCCGGACCGGCGGCCGTAAACGATCAACGGTGCCGCACACAACCAGGCGTGCCGCCGTGCCGGGCGCTCCGCACCGGATCAGGCCAGTTCCGGGAGCACGTCGCCGCCGAGCCGGGCGACGTTCTCCATGGTCGCGTCGAGGTCGCCGGAGCCCTCGGCGAGCAGGGCGAAGCGGGTGATGCCGGTGCGTTCGGCGGTGGCGGCCAGCCGGTCGGCGCACAGCCGCGGCGACCCCACCGGGTGCAGGGCGCAGAGCAGTTCGGTGTAGCCGTGCGGGTCGCGCATCGCGCGCGGGCTGCCGTCGTAGGTGCGGTGCGCGGCCAGGCCCTGCTGGAGCCAGCCGGGCATCGCCTTCGCCAGCACCTCCACGGCGTCCGCGCGGGTGTCGGCGACCTGCACCACTCCCGCGGAGACATGGCCGGCCGCCGCGACCACGTCCGGCGGGTGCCCGGCGGCGCGCGCCGCCTGCCGCCACATCGCGACCATCGCCGCCTTGTCGTCGTCGCCGCAGTGCATGCCCAGCAGCATCGGCAGGCAGCGCCGGGCGGCCTCCCGTACGGTCCCGGGCGAGGTGCACGCCACCACCACCGGGGGGCCTGGCCGACCGTCGAGTTCGTCCGGCCGCGGCACCACCGCCACCTCGCGGAAGGCGTACCGCGGGCCGGTCGCCGCCACGGCGGGCTCGCTCAGCCAGCGCATCAGCAGATCGAGCGATTCGGGGAAGCCGCGCTCGAAGGCGTCGAGTCCGGTGCCGAAGACCTCCAGGTCCACCCATGGCCCGCCGCGCCCCACGCCGAGGGTGAAGCGGCCGCCGGAGGCGAGGTGCAGCAGCGCCGCCTGCTCGCCGAGCGCGACCGGGTGGACGGTGGGCAGCACGCTCACCGCGGTGCCGACCCCGATCCGCGAGGTGCGGCCGAGCATGATCCCGGCAAGGGTGACGGCCGACGGGCAGACGCCGTACGGCACGAAGTGATGCTCGGCCAGCCACACCGAGTCCAGCCCCGCAGCCTCCGCCGCGTCGGCCGTGGATATCGCCCGGCTCAGCGCCTCGCCCTGGCCCTGGCCGGGGAACTGGGCTGCGAGAACGAACGTCCCAACGCGCATCACGCACTCCCTCTTTCCCCGTCCAACGCTTGGCACGTGCCAAAGGCACGGCCTGGCCCGGGAGTTTTCATGATTTTCGGCAGCCGATGAGCGGGCGGCAGCCGGGCGCCAGCCGGGAGGCAGCCGGGAGGCGGGCGGGTTGCGCAAGGGCGGCGGAAGGGCTGCCGAAGGGCGCTGGGCGGGCGTCAGGAGGGCGGCGGGCCGCGTGTGGGTGTGCCGCCGGGCCCGGGGCGTACGCGTAACCTGGAGGGACGGTTCGGCCCCGGCGGCTCGGACCGGTCCGCTGTCGAACCAGTGCAGCCCGGGGCCTGGCCGGGCAGAGCGCGAGGTGTCCGTGTCGCCGCGACGTAACCGCCCGTACAAGCCGGCGCCCGCGCAGGAGCGCGAGTCGGGCCTCGGCGGCGGCCGGACCGAGGAGTGGCAGGGCGAGGAGTGGGTGGTGCGGCCGATCGCCGGCAGCGCCTCCGCGAAGCACTACCGCTGCCCGGGCTGCGACCAGGAGATCCCGCCCGGCGTCGGCCACGTGGTGGCCTGGCGGGAGTACGGCGGGGTGGACGACCGCCGGCACTGGCACCGCGCCTGCTGGAACGCGAGGGACCGCCGCACCAGCAAGGTGCAGCGGTCCCGTAACGCCCCGCGGTACTGACGCGCACCGCGGTCCCGAACGCTCTGCGGCATCGGTTCTTTCGGTGGTCGCGCCCGCCGGCGGATTCACTCGTTCGAGTGACGCGTTCCGTGCTCCCGAAGTGGCGTGACGCGCCCGTGCGGGCGGGCCTGTCGCAGGCGCGGACCGGCGGGCGGACCCGGGCTCAGGCGTCGCGCTGCTTGAGTACCACGTAGCCGCCGATGAGCACCGCGATCACCCACAGCGCCATGATGCCGATACCGCCCCAGGGGCCGTACGACGTGTGGTCCCCGGAGCCCGGCACCACCTGCATGATCTTCTGACCGGCCTGGTCGGGGAAGTAGCGGGCCACCGACTTGACCTTCGGCACCGCGCTGAGGATCGGCGAGACCAGGAAGAAGAACGGCATCAGGATGCCCAGCCCCAGCATCGGGCTGCGCAGCATCGCCGCGGTGCCCACGCAGAACAGCACGATCAGCGTCATGTACAGCCCGGCGCCGAACACCGCGCGCAGCACGCCGTGATCGCTGATCGAGGCGCTGTGCGAGCCGAGCAGCGCCTGCCCGACGAAGAAGGTCAGGAAGCTGGTCACCATGCCGACGATCAGGGCGAGCACCCCGGCGACCGCGACCTTCGAGGCGTAGAAGTGGCCGCGCTGCGGCACCGCGGCCAGCGAGGTGCGGATCATGCCGGTGCTGTACTCGCTGGAGATCACCAGCACGCCGAAGACGATCAGCGCGAGCTGGCCGAGGGTCATGCCGAAGAAGCTGGTGTTCGTCGGGTCGAAGGTCGCCTTGTCGGACGGCGACATCGAGCTCCACTGGCTGTTGAAGACGGCGCTGATGATCGCGCCCAGCGCGATGGTGACCAGGAAGGCCAGCGCGAGCGTCCACACGGTGGAGCGCACCGAGCGGATCTTCGTCCACTCGGACTGGAGGACGGCGGAGGTCGAGGCCATGGTCAGTGCCCCTTCTTCTTGCCGTTGTCACGCCACTGGGCGCCCCACTCGGGGGCGGCGGGAGGCGGCGGCGCCGCTTGACCGCCCTGGCCCGGCTGCTGCTGCCAGCCCTGCCCCTGCGGCGCGCCCTGGCCCTGCCCCTGCGGCACTCCCTGCCCCGGTCCGTACGGCGAGGCACCGTACGGCGACGCTCCGTACGGCGAGGAGCCGTACGGAGGCTGCCCCGCGGGCGCCCCGGGCTGCTGCCCGGCAGCACCGCCCGGCACCGGAGCCCCGGGCCCGCCGACCGGCCCCGGGCCGACCTGGCCATGCGCGTGGTACTCCACCGACTCCGCGGTGAGCTGCATGAACGCTTCCTCCAACGACGCCCGCTGCGGGCTGAGTTCGTGCAGCACCAGCTGATGCTGCGCCGCGAGTTCGCCGAGCGCGGCAGCGTCGCCGTCGGTGATCTCGAACGCTCCGTCGCCGGTTTCCACCACGGTGTAACCGGCCTTGGCCATCACGTCCTTGAACCGCTCCTGCTGCGGAGAGCGCAGCCGGACGTAGGACCGCGAGTTCTTCTCGATGAAGTCGGACATCGAGGTGTCCGCCATCAGCCGGCCGCGGCCGATCACGATCAGGTGGTCGGCGGTCAGCGCCATCTCGCTCATCAGGTGGCTGGAGACGAAGACCGTGCGGCCCTGGGCGGCCAGGCCCTTCATCAGGTTCCTGATCCAGTGGATGCCCTCCGGGTCCAGTCCGTTGACCGGCTCGTCGAACATCAGGATCTCCGGGTCGCCGAGCAGCGCCCCGGCGATGCCCAGCCGCTGGCCCATGCCGAGCGAGAAGCCCTTGGAGCGCTTCTTCGCCACCGCGCTCAGGCCCACCGTCTCCAGCACCTCGTCCACCCGGTGCTTGGGGATGCGGTTGGACTGCGCCATGCACAGCAGGTGGTTGTACGCGGTGCGGCCGCCGTGGATCGCCTTGGCGTCCAGCAGCGCGCCGATGTACTTCAGCGGTTCGCTGAGCTGTGCGTAGTGCTTGCCGTCGATCCGGACACTGCCGCTGGTCGGGTTGTCCAGCCCCAGCAGCATGCGCATCGTCGTGGACTTGCCCGCGCCGTTCGGCCCGAGGAAGCCCGTCACCACGCCGGGGCGCACGGTGAAGGTCAAATGGTCGACTGCGGTCTTGTCCCCGTACCGCTTGGTGAGCCCCTGCAACTCAATCATGGGCCCGAGGCTACTTCAGACGGCGCAACCCCCGCCCGAGGAGGGGCGGGGGTTGTGGAAAAACGTGCCTCCACCAGTCGCCGACCAGTGGTACAGCCCGCGAGCGGAGCCGCCGGCCAGTGGCACCACCGCGGGGCGGAGCCGCCGGCCGGCGCGGAAGTGCCGGTCAGCGGGACTGCTGGGCCGGGACGCCGCGCGAGACCGGCTCGTCGTCGGCGGGGGAGCCCGCCGCGGCGACGGCCGCACCCGTGAGCGTGGCCAGCATCTCGCGCACGTTGGTCAGCTGCGCGTTGATGCTGTCGCGGCGGTTGGTGAGCGCCGCCAGCTCGCGCTCGGACTCGCTGCGAATCCGGTCGGCCTTCGCGTTCGCGTCCGCGACGATGTCCTCGGACTGGCGCTGCGCGGTCTCCACCGTCTGGCGGGCGCGGCGCTCGGCGTCGGTGCGCAGCTTCTCCGCCTCCAGGCGGAGCTGCTCGGCGCGGTGCTCGATCTCCGCCAGCCGCTTCTCCGCCTTCGCCTGACGGGACGCCAGGTCCCGCTCGGACTGCTCGCGGCGCTTGGCCAGGTTGGTCTCGAAGTCCGCGGCGGCCTGGGCGGCCTTGGCGCGAGTCTCCTCGAACAGCGCATCGGCCTCCTCACGCTTGGCCGAGGCGTCCTTCTGCGCGTCCGCGCGCAGCTGCGTCGCGTCGCCCTTCGCCTTGTCGACGATCCGCGCGCCCTCGTCCTCGGCCTTCGCCTTGCGGTCGGAGGCGTAGGACTCGGCGTCGCTGCGGACCTGGGCGGCGGCCGACTCGGCCAGCTCGCGGTGCTGCTCGGCCGCGCGGCGGGCCTCCTCGCGCAGGTCCTTCGCCTCCTCCTCGGCGAGGCGGAGGATCTTCTCGACACGGGCGCCGAGACCGGCGTACGACGGCTCGGAGTCGGTGACCTGGGCCTGGGCGTTCTGGGTTTCGAGGTGCAGTTCCTCGATGCGCTTCTCCAGCGCGGTGATCCGGGTCAACGCGCTGTCACGGTCGGCGACGAGCTTGGTGATGCGGTCGTCCACCTGACCGCGGTCGTATCCGCGACGCACGAGCTCGAAGCCGAAGGGGGAGGAAGTGTCGCTCATGGGGTTCCTGTCGATGATTCAGACCGGTGAGGTGATAGGGGGAATCCTAGGGGGCGCGGCGGCGTGTCACCGAGCCATTGCGTATTCGGTATGGAGAATGTCCGCTCAATCGAGTGGAGCCTCGTCGGACCGCTTGCCGCTCGTACGAGTGGCGGGTGCGCCCGCGCCGGCCGCGACGGCGCTCTTGCCGGACCCGCCGGGCGCCTCGAACGACTCCAGCGCCTCCAACACGTCCTGGACCCGGGAGATCTCCGCGTTGATGTCCTCTCGGCGGCGCACCAGGACCTCCAACTCTCTTCTGCCCTCCGCCACGACGCGCTCGGCTTCGGCGCGCGCCTCGCCCTTGACCCGCTCCGCCTCGCGTTCGGCCTCGGCCTTCTTCTGCTCGGCTTCCTTGAGCAGGCCCTCGACCTTCTTCACGGCGGCGATCCGGACCTTGCTCGCCTCCGACGTGGCGGTGCTCTTGATCTCGGCGGCCTTCGCTTCCGCTTCCCCCAACTGCTCGGTCGCGGCGGCCACCAGCTTGTCCACCCGCTCGCCGACCACCTTCATGGCCTCGGCGGCCTCCTTGCGGGCCCGCTCGTGCAACTCCTCCACCTCGGACTCCACCCGGCGGCGCAACTCCGCTGTGCGGTTGCGGGTGTTGGTGGCGTCGTTGCGCGCCTCGGCCAGTAGCGTATCGGCGTCGGTGCGGGCGCGCTCCACCATCCCGTTGCCCTCGTTGGTGGCCTCGTTGACGATCCGCTCCGCCTCGGTGCGGGCCGCGCCGACCATCGCGTCGGCGTGCTGCTCCGCCGCGGCCTGCGTCGTGACCGCCTCCGCCTGCGCCTTGCCGATCAACTCGTCGGCCTGCTCGGCCGCTTCGCTGCGCCGCTTGTTCGCCGCCTCGCGCGCCTCGTCCAGGATGCGCTGCGCGTGCGTACGGGAGTCCTCGGCGGTCCGCTCGGCGCTCGCGAGCGCGTCCCGGGCCTGGGCGCCGAGGCGTTCGGCCTCCTCGCGTGCCTTGCCCACGAGTTGGTCGGCCTGGTTCGCCGCGTCGGTACGCATCCGGTTCGCGTCCTCGCGCGCCTCGGAACGCAGCCGGTCGGACTCCTCGATCGCCTCGCTGACCGTGCGGTCGGCCATCGCGCGGGCCGCCTCGGCCTCCTCGGCCGCCTCCCGGCGGACCCGGGACGCGTCCTCACCGGCCCGCTCCCGCTCGGAGTTGGCGTCGGAGTGCAGCCGGTCCGCCTCGCCCTGCGCCTCGGCGCGCATCCGGTGGGCGGCGTGCTCCGCGGCCGACCGCAGCCCGGCGATCTCCTCCTCGGCCTCCTGACGCAGCCCGGCGACGGAGTCGCGCACCTGCTGCGCGGTCCCCTCGGCGGCGGCCACCAACTCCGCCGCCCGCTGCTCCGCTTCGGCGACCAGCCGGTCCGCCTCGACGCCGGCGTCCTCCACCCGCTTGCGGGCGGCGGCCAGCAACTCCTCGCTCTCCCGGCGGGCTTGGGTGCGCTCCTGCTCGGCCTCGGTGCGGGCCGCGCCCAGCACCTCCTCGGCCTCCCGGCGGCGCCGGGCCGCCTCCTCCTGGGCCGCGCCCAGCGCCTCGGCGGCCTCCACCCCGATCCGCTCGGCGGCGGCCGCGGCCTCCGCGCGCAGCCGGTCCGCGGTCTCCTGCGCCTCGGTCCTGCGCTGCTCGGCGTCGGCGGCCGCCTCGGCCTGCAGCCGTACGGCGACGGACTCGCCCTCCGCGCGGGTCTGCGCCGCGTCCGAGGCCGCCTCGTCGCGCAGCCGTACCGCCTCCGCCTCGGCCTGCTCCTGAAGGACGCGGACCCGCTCGGCGGTCTCGCCGCGCAGCCGCTCGGCCTCCTCGCCGGCCTCGGCGCGGACCCGGTCCGCCTCGGCGGTGGCCTCGCGCAGCGCCTGCTCGGCACCGACGACCCGCGCCTCGGCCTCCTCGCGCAGCCGGGCCAGGTCGCCCTCGGCCTCCTCGCGCATCCGCGCGGCGACCGCCTCGGCCTCGGTACGGGCCTGCGCGACGGTCTGCTCGGCCGCCTCCTTGGCCGCCTCCGCCTGCCGCCCGGCCTCCGCGTGCAGCTCGTCGGCCTCCGCGCGCGCCTGCCGCAGCGCCTCCTCGGCCTTGGTGTTCAGCGCCGAGGCCCGCTCCACGGACTCCGTGCGCATCCGGTCGGCCTCGGCGGTCGCGCCCTGCCGCACCTCGTCGCCGTCGGCCTTCGCCTTGGCGAGCAGCTCCTCGGCCTTGCTCGCGGCCTCCTCGATCTGCTGGACCGCCTCGCGCCGCGCCTCGCCGCGGATGCGCTCGCCCTCGGCGACCGCGTCGGCGCGCAACTGCTCGGCCTCGCCGCGCAGCCGCCGGGCCTCCTCCTGGAGTTCGACGGTCCTGGCGCGGTACTCCTCGGTGTCGTCCTGGGCGGCGCCGCGCAGCTCCTGCGCCGACGCCTCCGCCTCGGCCCGCAGCCGCTCGGCCTCCGCGTCGGCCTCGCGGCGGATGCGCTCGGCCTCCTCGGCGGCGGCCTTCGTGGTGGAGCGGGCGTCCTCGGACGCCTTGGTGAGGATCTCCTCGGCTGACCTGGCCGCCTGGGCGAGCTGGGCGGCGGCGTCCTCGGTGGCCTTGGCGCGGGCGGTCTCCTGCGCCTCGGCCCTGATCCGGTCGGCCTCCGCGCGGGCGTCGGCGACGGTCTGCTCGGCCTCCGCCTTGGCCGCCTCGGCCTCCTTGGTGGCCTCGCCGACCATGCGGGCGATCTCGGCGCGCGCGGTCTTGGTGCGCTGCTCGTTCTCGGTCTCGGTGGCCGCCAGCCGCTTGGCGGCGCCGGCCGCGGCCTCCTCGCGCAGCCGCTCGGCCTCGGTGGTGGCCTGCCGCAGCGTCTCCTCGGCGGCCCTGGCCCGCTCGTCGGCGAGCCGGGACAGCTCGGTGGCGCGGGTCCTGGCCTCGTCGGACTCGCTGCGGGTGGTGGTGCGCAGCGCCTCGGCCTCGGTGGTGGCCTCGGTGGCCTGCGCGGAGGCGGTGGCCATCAGCCGCTCGGCGTCGGCGCGCGCCCGGCGCAGCAACTGCTCGGCCTCGGCGCGGGCCGCCTCGGCCTCCGCGGTCAGCCGCTGGCTGGTCTGCTCGGCGATCCGGGTCGCCTCGGCCCGGGCGGCGGCCAGTGCCGCCTCGGACTCCGCGCGGGTCTCGTCCAGCAGCCGCCGCGCCTGCGACTCGCTGCGGGCCCGCAGCTGCTCGGCCCAGGCCACGTTCTCGTTGACGTGGGTCTCGACGGTGGCGCGCCGCTCGGCGAGCTCCTCGTCGAGCTGGCGGCGGCGGGCGATCGCCTCGGTGTGCCAGTCCGACTCGAACCTGGCCTGGTGCTCGGCCTGCTCCTGGAGCAGCCGCTGGGTCTGGGCGCGGGCCTCGCGCAGCTCCCGCTCGGCGTCGGCGCGCAGCTGGTCGGCCTGGATCTGGGCGTTGCGCAGCAGCTGGTCGGCCTGGTGGCCGATGTTGTCGTAGGCGGGACGGGTGGCGAGAGTGCGGCGCGCCTCGTGCAGCTTGGCGCGCAGCACTTCGACCTGGTAGCCGAGGTCGTCGGCGTGATCGACCGCCTTGCCGCGCTCGGTACGCAGCCGGTCCATCTCGGCTTCGAGTCGAGAGAGCTGGTCGTCAGCCCGGTAGCTGTCGTTGCCCCGCACTCCGCGGTCCCATCGGTCTCCTGGCGTCCTCACCCGCCAACCGGGTGAGATTCTCCGTAGCTCGGTTTGAGAGAACAGAGCTATACGAAGAATGGTGTCAGATCAACGTCACGGAGCGGGAGCGTACCCAGGAGCGTGCTCCCGGCCGCCCACCCCGGTCGGCCCTCGGTCACTCTACCGGGCGGCACCGGGGTTGGGTCAGTGGTCTCGGGCCTGTTCGGCGGTCCTGGGGGCCCGGTTCGGCCGGATCGCTACGCCTTGTCGCCGGCGTCGGGGGTGTGCGGGGCGGAGGTGACCAGCTCGGTGAGCACCCCGTGGCAGTCCTTGGGGTGCAGGAAGGTGATCCGCGACCCCATGGTGCCGATCCGCGGCTCCTGGTAGAGCACCCGCACGCCCTTGTCGCGCACCGCCTCGGAGTCGGTGTCGACGTCCCCGGTGCCGAAGGCGATGTGGTGCACGCCCTCGCCGTTCTTCGCCAGCCACTTGCCGACCGCGGAGTCCTCCCGGGTCGGCTCCAGCAGCTGCAGGTAGGAGGCGCCGCCGTCGTCCGTCCCGCTGATCCTGATCATCGCCTCGCGGACACCCTGCTCCTCGTTGACCTCGGTGTGCTCCACCTCGAAGCCGTACGTGGCACGGTAGAACTCGACGGTCGCGTCGAGGTCGAAGCAGGCGATCCCGATGTGGTCGATGCGTGTCAGCATGCGCACAGTTCACCGTACCGGCGGGCGGTCACGCAACGTGCGCGCCATCACACGTTCCGCCTCGTGACCCGGCGACTACCGGTCAGTACATTGACGGTAACCCTCGTTAACCTCTCTTCAGCCGAAGGGGCCGCACCATGACCAGTCAGGAAGCCCGCACCTCCGTGATCGTCGCCGGCGCCCGCACCCCGATGGGGCGGCTGCTCGGCAGCCTGCGCACCTTCTCCGGCGCCGACCTCGGCGGCGTCGCGATCAAGGCCGCGCTGGACCGGGCCGGCATCGCCGGCGACCAGGTCGAGTACGTGATCATGGGGCAGGTGCTCCAGGCCGGCGCCGGCCAGATCCCGGCCCGGCAGGCCGCGGTCAAGGCCGGCATCCCGATGAGCGTGCCCGCGCTCACCGTGAACAAGGTGTGCCTGTCCGGCCTCGACGCGATCGCCCTCGCCGACCAGCTGATCCGGGCCGGCGAGTTCGAGATCGTGGTGGCCGGCGGCCAGGAGTCCATGACCAACGCGCCGCACCTGCTGCCCAAGTCCCGCGAGGGCCACAAGTACGGCGCGATCGAGATGCTCGACTCGATGGCGCACGACGGCCTGACCGACGCCTACGACGAGATCGCGATGGGCGCGTCCACCGAGCGGCACAACACCCGGCTCGGCATCGAGCGCGCCCCGCAGGACGAGTTCGCCGCGCTGTCCCACCAGCGCGCCGCGGCCGCCCGGAAGAACGGCCTGTTCGACGCCGAGATCACCCCGGTGGAGATCCCGCAGCGCAAGGGCGACCCGGTGGTCTTCGCCCAGGACGAGGGCATCCGCCCGGAGACCACCGCGGAGTCGCTCAGCCGGCTGCGGCCCGCCTTCGCCGACGCCACCGGGGCGGGCACCATCACCGCGGGCACCTCCTCGCAGATCTCCGACGGGGCCGCCGCGGTCGTCGTGATGAGCCGGGCCAAGGCGGAGGAGCTGGGCCTGTCCTGGATCGCCGAGATCGGCGCGCACGGCAACGTGGCCGGGCCGGACAACTCGCTCCAGTCGCAGCCGTCGAACGCGATCAACCACGCGCTGCGCAAGGAGGGGCTGACCGTCGGCGACCTCGACCTCATCGAGATCAACGAGGCGTTCGCCGCGGTCGCCGTGCAGTCGATGAAGGACCTGGGCGTGACACCGGAAAAGGTGAACGTCAACGGCGGCGCGATCGCCCTCGGCCACCCCATCGGCATGTCCGGCGCCCGTATCGTGCTGCACCTGGCCCTCGAGCTCAAGCGGCGCGGCGGCGGCACCGGAGCGGCCGCCCTGTGCGGCGGCGGCGGCCAGGGCGACGCCCTGATCCTCCGCGTCCCGGGCAACTGACGGGAAAAGGGTGCCTACGGTCGGCTGACGGCGGAACGGTGCCTACGGTCGGCTGACGGCAGAACGGCGCCCCCGGACCGGACCTGAGGGCGCCTCGCGGGCGCGGCTTCCGGGGCCCGGAGGCGAACCGAGGACCAGAGAGCGGAAAGAGGTCGAGGTGCAGGCGGACGTCGGGACGCTGGTGGAGCAGGCGCGGGAGGGGCGGCCGCGGGCGGTGGCGCGGCTGATCTCGCTCGTGGAGGGCGGTTCCCCGCAACTGCGCGAGGTGATGGCGACGCTCGCCCCGCTGACCGGCGGAGCCTACGTCGTCGGGCTGACCGGTTCACCCGGCGTCGGCAAGTCCACCTCGACCTCGGCGCTGGTCACGGCGTACCGCAGGTCCGGCCGCCGGGTCGGCGTGCTCGCGGTCGACCCGTCCTCACCGTTCTCCGGCGGAGCCCTCCTCGGCGACCGGGTCCGGATGTCCGAGCACGCTTCGGACCCGGGCGTCTACATCCGCTCGATGGCCACCCGCGGCCACCTCGGCGGCCTGGCCTGGGCCGCCCCGCAGGCCATCCGGGTGCTGGACGCCGCCGGGTGCGACGTGGTGCTGGTGGAGACCGTCGGCGTCGGCCAGTCCGAGGTGGAGATCGCCGCGCAGGCCGACACCTCGGTGGTGCTGCTCGCCCCCGGCATGGGCGACGGCATCCAGGCCGCGAAGGCCGGCATCCTGGAGATCGGCGACGTCTACGTGGTGAACAAGGCCGACCGCGACGGCGCCGACGCCACCGCCCGCGAGCTGAACCACATGCTCGGCCTCGGCGAGGCCCGCGCGGCCGGCGACTGGCGGCCGCCGATCGTCAAGACGGTCGCCAGCCGCGGCGAGGGCATCGACGAACTCCTCGACGCACTCGACAAGCACCGCGGCTGGATGGAGGAGCACGGCACCCTCGTCGAGCGGCGCCGTGCCCGCGCCGCCGGCGAGATCGAGACCATCGCCGTCACCGCGCTGCGCCGCCGTATCGGCAGCCTGCACGGCGACGCCCGGCTCTCCGCGCTGGCCGGGAAGGTGACCGACGGCACGCTCGACCCGTACGCGGCGGCGGACGAACTCGTCGCGGGCCTGACGGAGTCGTAGCGGCGCGGGGCCGGCCCGATCGCGGCCCCACGCCGACCCGCTCGCCGTGGCCGCGTCGCGCCGGACCGGGCGGTCGGGCCGCCGCGTAGGAGCCCTGCGCCGGTTCGTCCGCCCGCCGTGGCCGCGCCGGCGCCCTACGCCGGCTCGCCCGTCGCTGCCGCCGCCTCGCGCGTGATGCCGGTCCTGCGCACCGACCTGAGCACCATGAACACCCCGGCCGTCCCCACCAGCCCGCCGCCGCCGACCACCGCGTACGGCGGGACCACCTCGGCGACCGCGCCGCCGGCCGTCAGGCCGACGCCCTGAAGCGTCATCAGGCCGGTGCCGAGCAGGGTCATCGCCCGGCCGCGCATGTCCAGCGGCACCGCCTGCACGAACCAGCGGTCCATGCCGAGCGCGTAGGCGCCGCACAGCCCGGTGAGCACCAGCAGCCCCACCGCCAGCGGCAGCGGGGGATGGACGAAGAACGCGAGCATCGGCAGCAGCGCGACGGCCGCCAGCGGCAGGGTGATCCGGTCCCTGGCCTCCGGACCGAGCAGCGACCCGGCCGCCATCTGACCGACGACGGTGCCGGCCGGCATCGCGGCCAGGAAGATGCCGTAGCCCACCGATCCGGCGCCGGCCTCGGCCGCGAACGGCACCGCCACCCCCTCGGCGACCCCGAAGAACATCGGCGGCACCCACCACATCAGCAGCAGCGCCCTGATCCGCGGCTGCGACAGCAACCGGCCGCTCGCCCCGAGCGACTCGCGCATCAGCGCCGCCCCCCGGGTGTCGCGGGCCGGCCGGGGCAGCGTGCCGAACCGCAGCAGCAGCGCCGAGCACAGGAACGTGCACACGGTGATGTAGAGGGTCTGGCGCGGGGTGAGCCAGGCGACCACCAGACCGGCCACGCCGAAGCCGATGATCTGCGAGGTCTGGGAGACCGTCGAGATCAGCGAGCGGCCCAGCACGTACAGGTCGCCGTCCAGGATCTCGGACAGGCTCGCGCCGCGGGTGCCGGTGAACAGCGGCGAGATGATCGAGACGCCCATCCGCAGCACCAGGAGCGCGGCGATCGGCATGTTCGGGATGACCATCAGGGCGACGCACGACGCCGACAGCAGGTCGCAGGTGACCAGCACCCGCCGGGCGGGGGCACGGTCGGTGATGCCGGACAGCAGCAGGCCGCTCAGCGCGTACGGCAGCGTGGTCAGCGCGAAGACCAGCGCGGTGAGCAGCGCGGAGCCGGTCTGCCGGAACACCATGACCGCCAGGGCGACTTCGCAGAACATCGTGCCGAGCATCGAGAGCACATGGGCGGCGAACATCGCCCGGAACTCCCGTACCGCGAACACCGCGCCGTATCCGGCGCTTCTCTTCTTCTCCCCCTGGGTGTCGGGGGAGTTGTCCGAGCCCGTCTGCGAGGAGTGGTTCCCCTCACGAGACGGGTGCTCGCTGTCCGTTGTCATGACATCACACTGGTGGCACTGGCCCCACCCGTCGTAGTCTTTCGGCTGCTGCCGAATCTTGGGGGGTGTGATGTCGCAGCGCATGCGCTTCACGGCCGAGGAACTGCTGCGCTGCCGCTTCGCGATCTCACCGTTGCGCGAGGCGCAGGGGGCGATCCGGACCCTCTCCCACCCGGACCGGCACGGCTATCACCTTCCGTGGCTGCGCCAGGTCCGTACGGTCGCCGCCGGCCTCGACCTGATCGCGTTCTGGTTGCTCGCTCCGGGCAACGGCCACGGCCCCGACTTCCTCCACCCCGTCCCCGCGGTGCCGTTGGCTGCGCTGGAGGACGAGACCGCCGCGATACGCGCCACCGATCCGGAGGTCGCCCGGCAGCAGATCGCGCAGGCGCTGGCCAAGACCCCGGGCGCGAGGGACTCCCGCCGCGGCCGCGCCATGCTCGCCGACCCGGCCGGCACCGTACGGCAGTTGGCCGGGCAGTACGAACACGTGTGGTCCGCGCTGCTCGCGCCGCACTGGCCGCGGTTGCGGGCGGTGCTGGAGGCGGATGTCGCCTATCACGCGCGGCGGTTGGCCGACGGCGGCATGCAGCGGCTGTTCACCGGGCTGCACCCGCTGCTCAACTGGTCGGAGGGGGCGCTGTCGGTCGGCGGCGGCCTGCCGGAGAAGGAGCGGCTGCCCTCGGCGAGCGGCGGCCTGGTGCTGGTGCCCAGCGTCTTCTTCTGGCCCGAGGCGAGCAGCGCCTTCGACCCGCCGTGGCAACCGACCGTGGTCTACCCGGCCCGCGGGGTCGGCGGCCTGTGGGCGCGCACCGGGCCCAGCGCGTCCGACGCCCTGGTCCGGCTGCTGGGCGCCAACCGGGCCGCGATCCTCTCCGGCCTCGACGCGCCCACGACCACCACCGCCCTCGCGCACCGGCACGACCTGGCGATGTCCTCGGTCTCCGCCCACCTCGCGGTGCTGCGCGACGCCGGGCTGCTCAGGTCCCGCCGCTACGGCCACCAGGTGCTCTACGAACGCACCCCGCTGGGCATCGCGATGGCGACCGGCGGCCTGCTCTGAAACGTCCCACGTCCCGCGTCCCACGTCCCGCGTCCCGCGCTCATGACGTCCCGCGCTCATGACGTCATGCCGTCATGCCCCTCATGCCCTCACTGCGCCAGGAACCGCTCCACCGTCTCGACCTTCGAGGTGAGCCCGTCCGTCACCGACGGCCGGATGTCGGCCTTGAGCACCAGGGACACCCGGGGCGCGCGAGCCTCGACGGCGGCCACCGCGCGCCGTACGACGTCCATCACCTCGTCCCACTCGCCCTCGATCGAGGTGAACATCGCGTCGGTGCGGTTCGGCAGCCCGGACTCGCGGACCACCCGCACCGCGTCCGCGACGTACTCACCGACGTCCTCGCCGACGCCCAGCGGGGTCACGGAGAAGGCGACGATCACGCGGAGGTCACCGCCTCGGCGTCCTGGTCGGAACCGGCCGGGCCCTCGGCCGCGGCCTGCTCCTGGGCCGCCCGCGCCGTCGCCACCGCGGTCTCGCACTCGCGCGCCAGCATCCGCTCCGCGAAGAAGCCGCCGGTGGGCAGCACCGACAGCACCAGGTAGAGCGCCGAGCGGCCGAGCGGCCAGCGCGCCCGGTTCCAGGCGTCCGCCCAGAAGAGCACGTAGATGATGAACAGGATGCCGTGCACCATGCCCATCACGGGCACGGCGTTGAAGTCCGTGGTGCTCTTCAGCACCACGCACACCAGCAGGATCACGAAGGACGCCGCCTCCGGGGCGGAGATCAGGCGCAGCCGGCGCAGAGCGGCGGCGGTCTTCAGTTCCACGGGGACCTCGCTGTCGAAAACGGTCGGGTGCGATGTGCGGACGGGCGGATGCGAAGCCTTTGTGAAGGCGATCACAAACTCTTCTCCATTATCACCGGACCGTATCGATGACCCGCGTCCGGGGTGGGCAACCGCGCGACGGGCGATAACGTCCCTCTCCACGGAGCGCCGTCCGGCCACGGGGCCGGCGCACCGCGTCACCACCAGTACCTTCCGTTTCCGAGCGACCACCACCCACGGGGACCGACACCGATGAGCAGAGACTGGGACCGCAGGCACTGCGCCAGCAAGGGCCACATCACCTACGCGCCCGACGAGCCGGGCCTGCGCGAGCGGCTCCAGGCCAGGACCGCCGTGGGCACCGTCTGGCGCTGCCTGCGCTGCGGGGACTTCGTGCTCGGCGAGCCGCACGGCTCGGGGCCGGCCGAGCAGGCGCCGCTGGTGCCGCGCGGCCGGGCGCTGCGCGACCTGTTCATCCTGCGCTTCCTCGCCGTCGAGCGGGTGCTGCGCGGGGTGCTGGTGATCCTGGCCGCCTGGGCGGTGTGGAAGTTCTCCAACTCCCAGGACGCGGTGCGCCGGCTCTTCGAGCAGGACCTCACCGTCTTCCGCCCGGTCGCCAACCACTTCGGCTACGACCTGGACCACTCCCCGGTCGTCGGCACCATCCAGAAGACCTTCGACTACAAGAAGTCGACCCTGCACGTGGTGGCGGGCGGCCTGCTCGGGTACGCCCTGATCGAGACGGTCGAGGGCGTCGGGCTGTGGTTCGGCAAGCGCTGGGCTGAGTACCTGGCGGTCATCGCCACCGCCGCGTTCCTGCCGATCGAGGTCTACGAGCTCACCGAGAAGATGAGCGGGTTCAAGGTCGGCACGCTCGCGCTGAACGTCGTCGCGGTGCTCTACATCCTCATCGGCAAGCGGCTGTTCGGGCTGCGCGGCGGCCACGCGGCGTTCGAGGCGGCCCGGCGCGGGGAGTCGCTGATCGAGGTCGAGGCGGCGGCGGGCGCGGCGGACACCGCGGGCACGCCGGTCGGCGGGCTGTTCGGCGGTCAGGACGACGCCGGCAAGGCGCCGCTTCCGGTCCGGCGCCGCCCGTCGGCCGATACCGTGTGACCCATGGCCAACTTCCGGTTGCAGGGCACCCGCGTGCTCGCCGTCGACCTGGCGGGCGATGCGGTCAAGGCGAAGAACGGCGCCATGGTCGCCTACGACGGCGAGATGACCTTCAAGAAGATGACCGGCGGCGGCGAGGGCCTGCGCGGCCTGATGACGCGCCGCATCACCGGTGAGTCGATGGCCGTCATGGAGGTCAAGGGCCACGGCACCTGCTACTTCGCCGACCGCGCCACCGAGATCAACCTGGTCCGGCTCAGCGGCGAGAAGCTCTACGTCGAGGCGTCGAACCTGCTGGTCACCGAGCCGTCGCTGCGCACCGGCACCACCTTCACCGGGCTGCGCGGCGCCTCCCAGGGCAACGGCCTGTTCACCACCACCGTCGAGGGCAGCGGCCAGGCCGCGATCATGTCCGACGGCCCGGCGATCGTGCTGCGGGTCAGCGCGCAGACCCCGCTCGTGGTCGACCCGGGCGCGTACATCGCGCACACCGGGGGCCTGCGCCAGCAGCTCCAGGCCGCGGTCGGCTGGCGCACCCTGATCGGCGAGGGCTCGGGCGAGAGCTTCCAGCTCCGCTTCGAGGGCGAGGGCCTGGTCTACGTCCAGCCCAGCGAGCGCGTCACGGTCGGGGGGCAGCTGTAGTGCCGTTCACCCGGATCAACTCGAAGATGGTCGAGGCGCACATCGCGCCCGGGCAGCGGGTGTTCAGCCAGCGCGGCGCCATGCTCGCCTACCGCGGCCCCGTCACCTTCACGCCCAGCATCACCGGCGGCCAGGGCGGGGTGATGTCCATGATCGGCCGCCGGGTGGCCAACGAGGCCACCCCGCTGATGACCGTGGAGGTGCCGGTCGGGCCCGGTGGCCCCGGCGGGACCCCGCCGGGCTCGGTGATGTTCGGCCACGGCGGCCACCACATCCACACCGTGGACCTCACCGGCGAGACGCTCTACGTGGAGGCCGACCGGCTGCTCGCCTTCGACGGCTCGCTCCGGCAGGGCACGATGTTCATGGGCTCGCAGGGCGGTGTGATGGGCGTGATCCGCGGCCAGGTCACCGGCCAGGGCCTGTTCACCACCACGCTGGCGGGAAAGGGCTCGGTCGCGTTCATGGCGCACGGCGGCGTCATCGAACTGCCGATCACCGCCCGGGGCCCGGTCCATGTCGACCCGCAGGCGTATGTCGCGCACCGCGGCGACGTCCGCAACAAGCTGACCACCGCGCTCGGCTGGCGCGAGATGGTCGGCCGCGGCTCGGGCGAGGCGTTCCAGCTGGAGCTGTCCGGCAACGGCACGGTGTACGTACAGGCGTCGGAGGAGAAGCTGTGACGTCCCCGGAGTTCCACGGACACGCGGGCGCTTCCACGCCTCCGCCCCCGCCCTCGTCGCCGCCTTCCGTGCCGCCGCAGGCGCCGCCCGCGCCGCCGGGCGGGCCGGTGGTCCATGACGCGTGGACGCTGCCGTCGAACGACAACGTCAACCCGTACGCCTTCAGCGTGGACCTGGACGGCCAGTGGTTCCTGCAGAAGGGGAAGATGATCGCCTTCTTCGGGCAGATCGACTTCCAGGCGATCGGCGCGGGCCCGCTGGACCACCTCATCGCGGAGAACTTCCACTCGCCGATGCACGCCGCCGAGTGGGTGGTCGCGCAGGGCCGCGGCAAGATGCTGCTCGCCGACCGGTCGTACGACATCAACTCCTACGACCTCGACGAGGGCAACCTCACCATCCGCTCGGGCAACCTGCTCGCCTTCCAACCCGGCCTGTCGCTGAAGCAGTCGATCATCCCGGGCTTCCTCACCCTCATCGGCACCGGCAAGTTCGTGGCCGCCTCCAACGGCGCCGTGCACTTCGTGGAGCCGCCGATCCGGGTCGACCCGCAGGCGCTCGTCGGCTGGGCCGACTGCCCCTCGCCCTGCCACCACTACGACCACGCGTACCTGCGCGGCGTGCTCGGCGGTATCCGGGCGATGACCGGGATAGGGGGCGCGTCGGGCGAGGAGCACCAGTACGAGTTCGTCGGCGCCGGGCAGGTGCTGCTCCAGTCGACCGAGTCGGTGCTCGCCGAACGCGCCACCGGCGCGGGGCCCGAGCCCGGCACGTGACGACCTGACTGACGCCCTGGCGCACCCCGGGGCGTAACCCCCGCGTCCGCGCGCTCGTTCCTCAGGGTGACCACACGGCTACCCTGGTGATCGAACGAGGTGCAACTCCCGGTAGCATAGGGGCCATGGGGACCATGGAGACCGAGACCGCGGGTGACACGACCACCTGGCTCAACGAGGACGAACAGCGGGCCTGGCGCCTTCACTTGGACGTCAGCCGCCTGCTCATGTACCAACTCGAGCGCGACCTCCAGCCGTTCGGCCTGACCAACAACGACTACGAGATCCTGGTCAACCTCTCCGAGGCCGCCGACCGCCGGATGCGGATGAGCGATCTGGCGAAGTGCACGCTCCAGTCGAAGAGCCGGCTCTCCCACCAGATCACCCGGATGGAGACCGCCGGCCTGGTCCGCCGGGTGGACTGCGAGTCCGACCGCCGCGGGCTGTACGCGGTCCTCACCGACGAGGGCTGGGCCACCATGCGCCAGGTCGCCCCGCGCCATGTCGCCTCGGTCCGGGAGCACTTCATCGACCTGCTCGCCCCCGGCGCGCTCGCCGCCTACCGCGAGGCCCTGCAGCCGGTGGCCGATCAACTGCGCGCCGCACGCCTGCGGTAGTGCCCACACGGTGGACACCTGTGCCCGGTATGTGACCGGCGGGTAGGCTCGGGGGCGTGCCAAAGCCGTTGAGCCTGCCCTTCGACCCCATCGCCCGCGCCGACGAGCTGTGGACGCGGCACTGGGGCGGCGTGCCCTCGATGTCCGCCATCACCTCCATCATGCGCGCCCAGCAGATCCTGCTCGGCCAGGTCGACGCGGTGGTCAAGCCGTACGGCCTCACCTTCGCCCGGTACGAGGCGCTGGTGCTGCTCACCTTCTCCAAGGAGGGCGAGCTGCCGATGTCCAAGATCGGCGAGCGGCTGATGGTGCACCCCACCTCCGTGACCAACACCGTCGACCGGCTGGTCTCCGCCGGCCTCGTCGACAAGCGCCCCAACCCCAACGACGGGCGCGGCACCCTCGCCTCCATCACCGGCAAGGGCCGGGAGATCGTCGAGTCCGCGACCCGCGACCTGATGGCGATGGAGTTCGGCCTCGGCGTCTACGACCAGGAGGAGTGCGGCGAGATCTTCGCGCTGCTGCGCCCGCTGCGGATAGCGGCGGGCGACTTCCAGCCGGAGAGGTGAGGGCCGACGCCCGAGCGGTGAGGCGTGGGGGCGGGCGCCCGTGCACGCGGGGGTGGGGGCCCTGAGCAGCACGGGGTCTGCGGGGCCGCCCCGGAGTCGGGGGGAGTTTCCGGGCGGTTTACGCTCGTACCCATGAAATCCAGCGTGTTGACCCGCTACCGGGTGATGGCCTACGTGACGGGTGTGCTGCTGATCGTGCTCACCCTCAGCGTCATCGCCGAGTACGTGCTCCACATCGACGGCGCGAGCACCGCCACCGGCATCGTGGGCTTCGCCCACGGTTGGCTCTACGTGGTCTACCTCATCTTCGCCTTCGACCTGTGCACCAAGGCGAAGTGGCCGCTGGGCCGGATGGTCTGGGTGCTGCTGGCCGGCACCGTGCCGACCGCGGCCTTCTTCGTCGAGCGCCGCGTCAGCCGCGAGCTGGCCCCGAAGGTGATCGGCGCCGAGAAGGTCGCCGAGCCGGTCGAGGTCTGACCGGTATTTCACCCTGACCTGCCGCTCCGTCGCAGGTCAGGGGCGTATCCCTCGGCTTCACCCGAGTGCGGGTCGGCTTCCCGTCGACATTTAGTAGGACGTCCAAGTAAATTTGAGGCATGGACGCCCACGAGATCGAGACAGGCCGCCGGCGCTGGCAGGCGCGCTACGACTCAGCGCGCACCCGGGACGCCGACTTCACCACCCTCTCCGGTGACCCCGTGCAGCCGGTGTACGGGCCACCGCCCGGCGCCGACGTGCCGGGCTTCGACCGCATCGGCTGGCCGGGTGAGTACCCCTTCACCCGCGGCCTGCACGCCACCGGCTACCGCGGCCGGACCTGGACCATCCGCCAGTTCGCCGGCTTCGGCAACGCCGAGCAGACCAACGAGCGGTACAAGATGATCCTGGAGGCGGGCGGCGGCGGCCTGTCCGTCGCGTTCGACATGCCGACGCTGATGGGCCGCGACTCCGACGACCCGCGCTCGCTCGGCGAGGTCGGGCACTGCGGCGTGGCGATCGACTCCGCCGCCGACATGGAGGTGCTCTTCGGCGGCATCCCGCTCGGCGACGTCACCACCTCGATGACGATCTCCGGGCCGGCCGTGCCGGTCTTCTGCATGTACCTGGTCGCCGCCGAGCGCCAGGGCGTGGACCCCGGCGTGCTCAACGGCACCCTCCAGACCGACATCTTCAAGGAGTACATCGCGCAGAAGGAGTGGCTCTTCGCGCCCGACCCGCACCTGCGGCTGATCGGCGACCTGATGGAGCACTGCGCGCGCTCCGTCCCCGCGTACAAGCCGCTGTCGGTCTCCGGCTACCACATCCGCGAGGCGGGCTCCACGGCCGCGCAGGAGCTGGCGTACACCCTCGCCGACGGCTTCGGCTACGTGGAGCTCGGCCTCTCCCGCGGACTGGACGTCAACGCCTTCGCGCCCGGGCTCTCCTTCTTCTTCGACGCGCACCTGGACTTCTTCGAGGAGATCGCCAAGTTCCGGGCCGCCCGCCGGATCTGGGCCCGCTGGATGCGCGACGAGTACGGCGCCACCTCCGACAAGGCGCAGTGGCTGCGCTTCCACACCCAGACCGCGGGCGTCTCGCTCACCGCCCAGCAGCCGTACAACAACGTGGTGCGCACCGCGGTCGAGGCGCTGTCGGCGGTGCTCGGCGGCACCAACTCGCTGCACACCAACGCGCTGGACGAGACGCTGGCGCTGCCCAGCGCGCAGGCCGCCGAGATCGCGCTGCGCACCCAGCAGGTGCTGATGGAGGAGACCGGGGTGGCCAACGTGGCCGACCCGCTCGGCGGCTCCTGGTACGTGGAGGCGCTGACCGACCGGATCGAGGCGGACGCGGAGAAGATCTTCGAGCGGATCAGGGAGCTGGGCGCCAAGGCGGTGCCGAGCGGGCAGCACCCGATCGGCCCGATCACCTCGGGCATCCTGCGCGGCATCGAGGACGGCTACTTCACCGGGGAGACCGCCGAGTCCGCCTTCCGCTACCAGCGGGCGCTGGAGAAGGGCGAGAAGAAGGTGGTGGGCGTCAACTGCCACACCGGCTCGGTCACCGGCGACCTGGAGATCCTGCGGGTCAGCCACGAGGTGGAGCGCGAGCAGGTGCGGGCGCTGGCCGACCGCAAGGCGGCCCGCGACGACACGGCGGTGCGCGCCGCGCTCGACGCGATGCTCGCCGCCGCCCGCGACGGGTCCAACATGATCGAGCCGATGCTGACCGCGATCCGGGCCGAGGCCACGCTCGGTGAGGTCTGCGGCGTGCTGCGCGACGAGTGGGGATCGTACACGGAGCCGGCCCGATTCTGATCGGACGTCACCCGAACAGACCAACACCCCCTTCCTGAAGCCGAGTTGATCACGGGATGCTACGGGCTGCAACGCCCGTAACCTCGTACGCACTCAACCGGCATCTCCGAGGAAGGAACCTGGTGTCCCTCGAAGCGACCGTCGGTGACGACGGGTTGATCTACATCCGCGAGACAGAGCGGCCTGAGGTGGTGGCGGTGACCACGCCCGCGAAGTGGGAGGCTTTCGTGAAGGGCGTCAAGGCCGGCGAGTTCGACCACTTCGTCGCGGGTGTGGAGGCGGAGGCAGGCTGAGGCGGCGGCGGGCCGGGGTGGCACGGGCCGATGTGGCGCGGGCCGAGGTGGAGGTGGACCGAGGGGCGGCGGGCCGGCGGGAGCGCGCGCCGGCCTGGACACCGGGCCGGCGCCGCATTGGCCCGGACGGGCGGTGGACCCGGGCTCAGCAGCCCGGGTTCGCGGTCAGGCCGCCCACCAGCAGCCGGGCCAGCCGGTCGGCCCACTCCTGGTCGACCGGCTCCGAGCTGACCATCACCCGGTGCACCACCGCGCCCGCCACCACGTCGAAGATCAGGTCGTCGCGGGCCGGGTCCGCGGCGCCCTCGTCGCCGGGCAGCTCGCCGCGCGACTGCGCGCGGGCCCGGCCCAGCAGCACCAGGTGCTTCTGCCGGTCGACGATCGCCTCCCGGATGCGCTCCCGCAGCGCCTCGTCGTGGCTCGCCTCGGAGACCACCGCCATCAACGAGGTCCGGGTCTCCGGGCGGTTGAGCAGTCCGGCGAAGCGCAGCACCACGCCCTCGATGTCGGCTCGCAGGCTGCCGCGGTCCGGCAGCTCCAACTGCTCCTCGAACAGCGCCGCGAGCGCGTCCACCACCAGCTCGTTCTTGCCCGCCCAGCGCCGGTACAAGGTGGTCTTCGCCACGCCCGCGCGGGCCGCCACGTCGCCGAGCGTCAACCCGCCGAAGCCCAACTCCACCAGCGCCGCGCGGGTCGCGTCCAGGATCGCGCGGTCCGCCTCGGCACTTCTGGGCCGGCCGGTTCGTTTGTGCGAGTGGGCCGGGGGAGTGGGGGGCATAGGCCGGACCATACCGGCCAGTAGCCTTCGTGGGTCGAGTGACGGTTGTCACAACGCCCGCCACCGCGCGGCCCGTGCCCGGCAGTTACGCTACGACTCGTAGCGAAAGGGTGGACCACGCGGCCCACCGACGCGACAGCCACACCGTACGGACGGGGATTCCGTACCCAGCACGTTCCGCGGCGGTCTCACCGCCGCGCCGGGGACCATCCCCGGTGCCCGCAAGCCGGCGGGTCCCGGGGTCTGTACACGCTTTGCTCCGCGAGGGGGGAGGATTGCCTCATGCAGCCACGGAACATGTCCATGAGCGGCGTGGTCGACCTCGCCGCGGTGAAGGCGGCCACTGAGGCCAAGGCGAAGGCCGAGCAGGCCAGGGCACAACGCCAGGAGGCCGGCCCGGGCGCCGCCCCCGCCTCCCCGCTCGTCATCGAGGTGACCGAGGCGACCTTCGAGAGCGATGTCCTGCAGCGCTCCGCCGAGGTCCCGGTCGTCATCAGCTTCTGGGCCGATCAGGCCGAGCAGAGCAAGCAGCTCAACACGGTGCTGGAGCGGCTGGCCGGCCAGTACCGGGGGCGCTTCGTCCTCGCCACGGCCGAGGTCTACGCCAACCAGATGCTCTTCCAGCAGTTCGGTGTCCAGGGGGTGCCGGCGGTCTTCGCGGTGCTGGCCGGGCAGGCGATGCCGCTCTTCCAGGGCGCCGCCCCCGAGGAGCAGATCACCGAGGTGCTCGACCAGGTGATCGCGGTCGCCGAGCAGCGGTTCGGCATCGTCGGCGCCGAGGTGGACCCCGGCGACGCGGCCGAGGAGCCCGCCGAGGAGGCCCCGCCCCGCCCCGCCACCCCGCAGGAGCTCGCGCTCGGCGCCGCGCACGAGGCGCTGGACGCGGGCGACCTGGCCGGCGCCGTCCAGGCGTACAAGAACGTGCTCGCCGACGAGCCGGCCAACGCCGAGGCCAAGTTGGGCCTGGCGCAGGCCGAGTTGTTGCAGCGGGTGGAGGGTGCCGACCCGCAGCAGGTGCGCCGGGCGGCGGCCGACGCGCCCGACGACATCGACGCCCAACTCGCCGCGTCCGACCTCGACCTGGTCGGCGGTCACGTCGAGGACGCCTTCGGGCGGCTGGTGGACACCGTGCGGCGCACCGCGGGCGAGGACCGCGACCGGGCGCGGCTGCGGCTGTTGGAGATGTTCGAGGTGATCGGCCCGGACGACCCGCGGGTGGCCGCGGCGCGTACCGCCCTCGCCAGGGTGCTGTTCTGACCGGCGCGGCGGGCTTCGCGTACTCAGGGATTTAGCGACACGGCGGCCGCACTTTATCAAACCGTGACAATGGGCGGCCGCTGTTACTTCCGGTAGGAAGCCCGCCCCCCTTTGCGAGTTGTTGTCCGGTGATGCCGGATTCGCTCCTCCCGAATTTGGTCACACAGCGTCATATAAAGCGCCCTGGCGATCATGTTGGTGACGCTCTGCCGTTACTCGCTGGTAACGAACCCCCTTGTGCACCGGCTCCGAATGGACCACGATCGGCCAAGCTCGGTCCCGTAACCGTGCGTCCGGCCGCCAGTCGGTACGACGGGTAACGGGTCCCCGCCGGGCGGGGTGTGCGGTGATCGCCGCCGCCCCGGGACAGGGGGGTCTCCGTCCACGGATGGAACCGGATGGAGCCTGTCCCGCAAGGTTGCGCGAGAGCGTGGCCAGTGGTTGTCGCTCGGGGGTGATCGCCGGCGTTCGGACACCGCCGTCCGTACTCCCCTGGGAGGGACGGCTCACCGACCACCGGCGCTCTCCTTTCCGAGGACGTAGCACTTCTCCCATCCCGGGCCGGGCCTGAACGATCCGGCCGGAGATGTACGTCCGAGAAGGAGGAAGTATGGAGTCGCTCGTTCGTGGCGGTACCAGATGGCGGCGGTTCGCCGTCGTCATGGTGCCGAGTATCGCGGCCTCGGCCGCGATAGGCGTGGCACTGGCGCAAGGGGCGCTGGCCGCGTCCTTCAGCGTGTCGGGCCAGGAGTTCAAGGTGCACGCCGACACCTTGAACGGCACCGGGTTCATCCAGTACGGCGCGGTCGACGTCCAGCACGACGGCAAGGCTCAGCCGGTCGCGGTGTCGGCCTTCAAGTCGGCCACCATCACCGGCCTTTGCCAGTCGGTGGTGCTGCCGAACGTCCCGCTGGTCGGCGATGTGACGTTGCGGCTCACCGCGGGAAACCACGGCAAGAAGGTCAAGGCCAGCAACCTCTACATCGACCTGAACCAGCTCAACGCGGATGCGACCTTCTACGACATCAACATCGGTGTCGCGGCGGGGGACAGCCACAAGGGCCCCGGGATCGCGTCGGGCGACAAGGCCGACCCGGGTTCGTTCGCGCAGGAGGCCGACCGGGCCGTCCTGACGGACGTGGATCAGACCGCTTGGGCGACCAGTGCCGGCACCTTCAAGCTCGCCGGTCTGAGCATGAGCGTGAAGAAGGGCTCCGGTTCCGGAGTCGAGTGCTACTAGGCGACCTGGCGAAAGCCGCGCCGAGTGGCCACGGGCGAGTCGCGCCGGTCGCGGCTCGCCCCGGCCGCCGAACGTATTTCCACCGCACCAAGCCAGTCCCAGGGAGCTGTTTTCGATGAGCGCCGAGTCGACAGGACTGAGTGCCCGGTTCCGCTACGGACGCCTGGCGTTCCGCCACTGGAGGTGGCAACGCCCCTTCTGGGCCGGACTGCTGACCCTCCTCGCGGGCCTGCCCATCGCGTACTTCCCGTACGCGGACCTCACGCTCGGCCAGTTGACCGTGCGGATGTCCACCACCACCGGGTCCGCCTCGCTGATCATCGGTGTCCTGCTGTTCGTGCTGGGCCTGACCATGTGGTTCCAGCCCGCGGTACGGATCTTCTCCGGCGTCGCCTCGATCCTGCTCGCCCTGGTGTCGCTGCCGAAGTCCAACGTCGGCGGCTTCCTGATGGGCTTCCTGCTCGCGCTGCTCGGCGGTGCGCTCGCCGTGTCCTGGGCGCCCGGCGTCCCGGCGACCGACGAGCCCGGTGAGAAGGCCGAGTTGCCCGACGGCGACCCGGGCCCGGCGGGCGAGGACCAGGGCACCCCGGACACCACGCGGCCGGACGAGCCGTTCGTGCCCGCGCAGGCGCGGGGCGACGAGCCGCAACGTGCCGAGGAGCCGGTGCTCGCCGGCGGCCGCGGCGACGAAGAGACCACCAAGGAGAACGGGAGGCACCGTGCTGGGTGACGACGCTCAGCCGGCCACGAGCGACGGGCCACGCGTCAGGGCGACCTCGGGGCCGCGCCACGCGGCTCCGCGCAAGTCGCTGCTGACCAAGCTGCATGTCCCCGCCGGGAAGGCGGTGGCGCTCGCCGCGATGCCGACGGCGGTGCTGATGGGCATGGGCCTGACTCCGCACCTCGCCCAGGCCGACGAGCCCTCGACCCCGTCCTTCGCACCCGGCGCCTGCGTCTCCCAGTCCGACACGCCGTCCCCGACGGCGAGCGGGCAGGACACCAAGGACGCCAAGAAGGCGGACAAGAGCGGAAAGGACGCGAAGTCCGGGTCGACCGGCAAGGACGGCGCCAAGGACGGCTCGGGCACGCCCTCGCCGTCGGCCAGCCCGGAGGGCGACAAGCCGTCCCCGAGCGCCAGTCCGAGCGCCTCGGGCGACAGCGCGGCCAAGGACACCAAGTCCACGGCCACCACCGCCCCGACGCCCACGGCGAGCCCGACCTCGTCGTACAACCCGCTGGACCCGCTGGGCCTCGGCGACCTGCTCAACGGGCTGCTGGGCGGCGGCAAGAAGACCGACCCGACCCCCGCGCCCACCACGACGAGCCCGACCCCGGCGCCGACCACCTCCGCGCCGAAGCCGGACCCGTCGCCCAGCGGCGGCTCGGACGCGGGCGGCGCGAAGGACAGCGGCAAGAAGGCCGCCAAGGACGCGGGCAAGAGCACCACGGACGCCGCCAAGAAGGCCGCCAAGGCGCTCAAGGACGCCACCGCGACCCCGAAGCCGACGGCCAGCCCGTCGCCCTCGTCCACGGCCGGCTCCGACGGCAAGCAGGGCTACCCCTGCCCGACGTACGACGCCAAGGCGCTCGACGACGCGAAGACCGAAGGGGGCATCCCCCTTCTGCCGGACCAGCCCTGGGTGCTCAAGAGCAGCATCCTGACCCTGCACGGCCTCAGTTACGACGGCATCGTGCAGGTGAAGACGGCCAGCGGTGAGATCAAGGACGTCCTGAAGTTCACCACCAGCGGCATCGACATCGGCGACCTCGACCAGTTCGTGGTCGGCGCGAACGGCAAGGGCCACACCGAGGTCAAGGCCGCCAAGGGCTCCACGTCCACGATCACCGGCGGCACCACGACGCTCTACACGGAGTCGCTCAGCGGCAATCTGCTCGGCCTGATCCCGATCACCTTCACCCCGAAGGCGCCGCCGCCGCTGACCCTGCCGGAGCTGTTCTTCACCGACGTGACGGTCATCAACGCCGGCCAGTTCGGCGGCAACCTGCACGTGCCCGGCATGCAGGTGCTGCCCGACCAGCCCTAGCGTTCCCACGGTCCGGCGAACAGCAGCGGCCACGTACCCCCTCCCACAGGGGTGCGTGGCCGCTGGTCGTCGCGCCGTCAGTTCCCGAGGTGGTGCACCCGGACCAGGTTGGTGGTGCCGGGCACGCCGGGCGGGGAGCCGGCCGTGATGATGACGGTGTCGCCCTTGGCGTACTCCGAGAGCTTGAGCATCTCCCGGTCCACCAGCTCCACCATCGCGTCGGTGTTGTCGACGTGCTCGACCACGAACGTCTCGACGCCCCAGGTCAGCGCGAGCTGGTTGCGGGTGGCGGGGTCGGTGGTGAACGCGACCACCGGCTCGGGCACCCGGTAGCGGGCCAGCCGGCGGGCGGTGTCACCGGACTTGGTGAACGCCACCAGGGTGCGCGCGTCGAGGAAGTCGGCCAGCTCGGCCGCCGCGCGGGCCACCGCGCCACCCTGGGTGCGGGGCTTCTTGCCCGGCGCCAGCGGCTGGAGCCCGCGGCAGAGCAGCTCCTCCTCGGCGGCCTCCACGATCCGCGACATCGTCTTGACCGTCTCGATCGGGTACTTGCCGACCGAGGACTCCGCCGACAGCATCACCGCGTCCGCGCCGTCCAGGATCGCGTTGGCCACGTCGGACGCCTCGGCGCGGGTCGGCCGGGAGTTGGTGATCATCGACTCCATCATCTGGGTCGCCACGATCACCGGCTTGGCGTTGCGGCGGCACAGCTCGATCAGCCGCTTCTGCACCACCGGCACCCGCTCCAGCGGGTACTCCACCGCGAGGTCGCCACGGGCCACCATCACGGCGTCGAACGCCATGACGACGTCCTCCATGTTCTCCACCGCCTGCGGCTTCTCCACCTTGGCGATGACCGGGACCCGGCGGCCCTCCTCGTCCATCACCCGGTGCACGTCGCGCACGTCCTTGGCGTCCCGGACGAAGGAGAGCGCGACCATGTCGACGCCCATCCGCAGCGCGAACCGCAGGTCCTCGATGTCCTTCTCGGACAGCGCGGGCACGTTCACCGAGGCACCGGGCAGGTTGATGCCCTTGTGGTCGGAGATCACTCCGCCCTCGACCACCAGCGAGCGGACCCGGGAGCCCTCGACCTCGATGACCCGCAGGGCCACGTTGCCGTCGTTGATCAGGATCGGGTCGCCCTGCGAGACGTCGCCGGGCAGGCCCTTGTAGGTGGTGCCGCAGATCGTCCGATCCCCGGGCACCTCCTCGGTGGTGATGACGAACTCGTCGCCGGCCACCAGCTCGACCGGTCCGTCGGCGAAGGTGGCCAGCCGGATCTTCGGCCCCTGGAGGTCGGCGAGGATGCCGACCGCTCGGCCGGTCTCCTCGGCGACCTTGCGCACGCGCTGGTACCGGTTCTCGTGCTCGGCGTGGCTGCCGTGGCTGAAGTTGAGGCGGGCCACGTTCATACCGGCGTCGACCAGCGTCTTGAGCTGGTCATACGAGTCGACGGCGGGACCCAGGGTGCAGACGATCTTGGCTCGGCGCATGGGCGCTATCCTATCGGTTTGTTCCGCTCCGGAATAATCTGGGTGTCAGTCCTCAACCGCTCACCAAGCGGTAAGTATCCCGCGCGATCTCGAACTCCTCATCAGTGGGGACCACCGCCACCGCCACCCGGCTGGCGGCGGTGGAGATCAGCCGGGCGCCGCCGGCGCGGACCGCGTTGTGCACCGGGTCGAGCGCGATGCCCAGGGTCTCCAGGTCGCGCAGGGCGGCGGCGCGGACCGCGGCGGAGTTCTCGCCGACGCCCGCGGTGAACGCGATCGCGTCGACCCGCCCGAGCACCGCGGTGAACGCGCCGACGTAGCGGCGCAGCCGGTGGACGTAGACGTCGAAGGCGAGCCGGGCGGCCGGGTCGCCCTCGCCCATCCGGCGGCCGATCTCCCGCATGTCGTTGTCGCCGCACAGGCCCAGCAGGCCGGACCGCTTGTTGAGCAGGGCGTCGATCTCGTCGCTGCCCATGCCGCCGACCCGCTCCAGGTGGAAGACCACCGCCGGGTCGATGTCGCCCGAGCGGGTGCCCATCACCAGGCCCTCCAGCGGCGTCATGCCCATCGAGGTGTCCACGCACTCCCCGCCCCGCACCGCCGACGCCGAGGCACCGTTGCCCAGGTGCAGCACGATCACGTTGACCTCGGCGGGCTCCCTGCCGAGCAGCGCGGCCGTGGCCCGGGAGACGTAGGCGTGCGAGGTGCCGTGGAAGCCGTAACGGCGGATGCCGTACCGGTCGGCGGTGGCCGCGTCGATCGCGTAGCGGGCCGCGGCCTCCGGGATGGTGGCGTGGAAGGCGGTGTCGAAGACCGCCACCTGCGGCAGGTCGGGGCGCAGCTCGCGGGCGACCTTGATGCCGGTGATGTTCGCCGGGTTGTGCAGCGGCGCGAGCGGCACCAGCTTCTCGATCTCGGCGACCACCTCGTCGGTGATCAGGGTCGGCTCGGTGAAGCGGGTGCCGCCGTGCACCACCCGGTGCCCGACCGCGGCGAGCGCCGGCGAGTCCAGGCCCAGGCCCTGCTCGTCGAGCTGCCGCGCGACCTGCCGCAGCGCCTCGGCGTGGTCGGCGACGCCGCCCTCCTCGCCGATCCGCTCCACCACGCCGGCCGCGGGCCGGGAGTGGTCGGCCATGTCGAGCAGCTGGTACTTCACCGACGAGGAGCCGGAGTTGAGCACGAGTACGCGGGTCGCCGCTGTCACCGGGGGTCCCCCTGGGCCTGGATCGCGGTGATCGCGACCGTGTTGACGATGTCCTGCACCAGCGCGCCCCGGGACAGGTCGTTCACCGGCTTGCGCAGCCCTTGCAGGACCGGGCCGACCGCGACCGCGCCGGCCGAGCGCTGCACGGCCTTGTAGGTGTTGTTGCCGGTGTTGAGGTCGGGGAAGACCAGCACCGTGGCCTGGCCGGCCACCGCGGAACCGGGCAGCTTGGTGGCGGCGACCACCGGGGAGACCGCCGCGTCGTACTGGATCGGGCCCTCGACCAGCAGGTCGGGCCGCTGCGCGCGGACCAGGTCGGTGGCGGCCCGCACCTTGTCCACGTCGGCGCCGGAGCCGGAGGTGCCGGTGGAGTACGACAGCATCGCCACCCGCGGCTGCACGTCGAAGCGCGCCGCGGTGCCCGCCGCCTGGATCGCGATGTCCGCGAGCTGCTCGGCGTCCGGGTCCGGGTTCACCGCGCAGTCGCCGTAGACCAGCACCCGGTCGGCCAGGCACATGAAGAACACCGACGAGACGATGGCCGCGCCCGGCCGGGTCTTGATGATCTCGAAGGCCGGGCGGATCGTGGCGGCCGTGGAGTGCACCGCGCCCGAGACCATGCCGTCGGCCAGGCCCTCCTGCACCATCAGGGTGCCGAAGTACGACACGTCGGCGACCACGTCGTACGCCAGCTCGTAGCTGATGCCCTTGTGCGCGCGGAGCTCGGCGTACAGGGCGGCGAAACGGTCCCTCAGCGGCGAGGTGTGCGGATCGACGATGTCCAGCGCCGGGTCGTCCAGGCCGATGCCGAGGTCGCCGGCCTTCTTGCGGACCACGTCCTCCTCGCCGAGCAGGGTCAGCTCGCACACGCCCCGGCGCAGCAGCACCTCGGCGGCCCGCAGGATGCGCTCCTCGGCGCCCTCCGGCAGCACGATCCGCCGCTTGTCGGACCTGGCCCGCTCCAGCAGCGCGTGCTCGAACATCATCGGGGTGACCCGCGCGGAGCGGGCCACCGACAGCCGGTCGGTCAGCTCGGCGGTGTCCACGTGCGTCTCGAACAGGCCGAGCGCGGTCTCCGCCTTGCGCGGGGTGCCCGCGCCGAGCTTGCCGTCCAGGCCGAACAGCTCGGTCGCGGTGAGGAACGACCCGGTCGGCACCGCCACCACCGGCGTGCCGGGCGCCAGCCGGTCGGCGAGCTGGAGGATGTCCGGGCCGGGCTTCTCGCCCAGCGTCAGCAGCACGCCCGCGATCGGCGGCGACCCGGCCGAGTGCGCCGCCAGCGACCCTATGATCAGGTCGGCGCGGTCGCCCGGGGTGACCACCACGCAGCCCGTGGTCAGCGCCGGCAGGAACGTCGGCAGCATCGCACCGCCGAAGACGAAGTCCAGCGCGTCCCTGGCCAGCCCCGCGTCGTCGCCGAGCAGCACCTCCGCGCCCAGCGTCTCCACGATCTGCCGGACCGTCGGCGCCGACAGCGCCGGCTCGTCGGGCAGCACGTACACCGGTACGTCCAGGCTGCGCCGCAACTGGTCGGTCGCGGCGTCGAGCTGCGCCGGGTCCACCCGGTTGGCGATCATCGCGATCACGTCGCAGCCGAGGTTGGTGTAGGCGTGGTGGGCGTTGCGGACCTCGGCGACCACCGACTCGGCGCTCTGGTCGCGGCCGCCGATCACCGGCAGCACCGACGCGCCGCACTCGTTCGCCAGCCGGGCGTTGACCCCCAGCTCGGCGGGCAGGTTGGTGGCGGCGAAGTCCGAGCCGAGGATCAGCACCGTCTCGAAGCTCCGGGCGACCCGCAGATAGCCCTCGACCAGCCGCGCGGTCAGCGCCTCCTGGCCCTGTTCGGCCTGGAGCGCGGCGGCCTCCTCGTATCCCATGCCGAAGAACGTCGCCGGGTCCTGGGCGAGCCGGTAGCGGCCGCGCAGCAGTTCGAAGATCCGGTCGGGGGTGTCATGGACCAGCGGGCGGTAGATCCCGACCCGGTCCACCTGCCGGGTCAGCAGCTCCATTATTCCGAGCTCCACGACCTGGCGGCCGTCGCCACGGCCGATGCCCGTGACATAGACGCTGCGCGTCACCCCTGTGCTCCGTTCCTGCCGAACCCGTGCCGCGGGCCGGCCCCGGCCCGCGCGGTGTGTGTAGGTGCGTACGTGCGCAGATCGCGCGTACGTACAGCAGACGCTAACGCGCCAACCGGGCGAATGCCCGACCAGGGCGGGGCATACCGGGGACGCGTCGGGGGACGGACGGTGCGCTGGGCCGTTCGGCTCAGCCGGCCGGGCGCGCCCCGGCGGCTCCGGCGGGTCCGGTCGGCGGAACCGGATGTGCACGTAGAGTGAGGGGGAGTGAAGAGGGAGGGCGGTGCCATGGAGGTCCTGGCCACCGGAGTGCAGCGCGACGAACGGCCCCTGCTGGAGCGCGCCTTCGCGCCGCGGCACGAGGTCCGCTGCCTGGAGACCGTCCTGACCGCCGACACCCTGCCGCTCGCCGCGGGCTACGAAGCGGTGTCGACCAGCGTCAACGCGGTCCTGGACGCGCCCGCGCTGGAGGCGCTGGTGCGTGGCGGCACCCGGCTGATCGCCCAGCGCTCGACCGGCTACAACAACATCGACCTCGCGCACGCCGAGCGGCTGGGCCTGACCGTGGCCCGGGTGGCGCGCTACTCCCCGTACGCGGTGGCGGAGTTCGCGTGGGCGCTGGCGATGGCGCTCAACCGCCGGATCGTGCGGGCCGCCTCGCGCACCCGCGACTTCGACTTCCGGCTGGACGGCCTGCTCGGCCGCGACTTCCACGGCCGCACCGCCGGGGTGATCGGCACCGGGCGGATCGGCTCGGCGTTCGCCTCGATCGCCCGCGGCTTCGGCATGCGGCTGCTCGGCTGGGACATCTCGGTCAGCCCGCAGTGCCAGGAGATGGGGATGGAGTACGTCGAACTCGACCGGCTGCTGCGCGAGTCCGACCTGATCAGCCTGCACGTGCCGCTGATGCCCTCCACCCACCACCTGCTCGGCGCCCGGCGGCTGTCCGAGCTGAAGGACGACGCGATCGTGGTCAACACCAGCCGCGGCGCGCTGATCGACTCCGGGGCGCTGGTGGACACGCTGCGCGAGGGCCGGCTCGGCGGGGTCGGGCTCGACGTGTACGAGGAGGAGGCCGGCGTCTTCTTCTACGACAAGTCCCTGGAGGTGATGACCGACGACACCCTGGCGCGGCTGCTGACCTTCGCGCAGGTGCTGGTCACCTCGCACCAGGCGTACTTCACGGTGGACGCCGTGGAGGAGATCGTGGCGGCGACCGTCCGCAATGTGGACGACTTCGTCGTCGGGCGGATCACGGAGTGCACGCTGATCCCGAAGTCCCCGTGACGCCGGGGGCCCGTTCTGCCGACCCGCGAGGCCGGTGCGGACCCGCGCCCGACCCGCGAACCGCTATCCGTGTCTCCTGGAGATATCGCCCATGCGCATCGGAGTGCTCACCGCCGGAGGCGACTGCCCCGGCCTCAACGCCGTCATCCGATCGGTCGTGCATCGTGCGCTGACCGGCCACACGGACGAGGTGATCGGCTTCGAGGACGGCTTCGTCGGCCTGCTCGAAGGCCGGTTCCGCGAACTCGACCTCAACTCCGTCAGCGGCATCCTGGCCCGCGGCGGCACCATCCTCGGTTCGGCCCGGCTGGAGCGCGCCCGGCTGCGCGAGGCCGCCGACAACGCCGACGAACTGTGCGCCGCCTACGGCATCGACGTGCTGATCCCGATCGGCGGCGAGGGCACGCTGACCGCCGCCCGGATGCTCGCCGACGCCGGGATGCCGGTGGTCGGGGTGCCCAAGACCATCGACAACGACATCAACGGCACCGACCGCACCTTCGGCTTCGACACCGCCGTCACCGTCGCCTCCGAGGCGATCGACCGGCTCCAGACCACCGCCGAGTCGCACCAACGGGTCATGGTGGTCGAGGTGATGGGCCGGCACGCGGGCTGGATCGCCCTGGAGGCGGGCATGGCCAGCGGCGCGCACGGCATCTGCGTGCCCGAGCGGCCCTTCGACCCGGCCGACCTGGTGGACATGGTCGAGAAGCGCTTCGCCCGCGGCAAGAAGTTCGCGGTGGTCTGCGTCGCGGAGGGCGCGCACCCGGCGAAGGACACCATGGACTACGGCGTCGGCGCCATCGACAAGTTCGGCCACGAGCGCTTCACCGGCATCGGCACCACCCTCGCCCGCGAGTTGGAGACCCGGCTGGGCAAGGAGGCCCGCCCGGTCATCCTCGGCCACATCCAGCGCGGCGGTGTCCCCACGCCGTACGACCGGGTGCTGGCCACCCGCTTCGGCTGGCACGCGGTCGAGGCCGCGCACGCCGGTTCGTTCGGGCACATGACCGCGCTGCACGGCACCCGGATCGTGATGGTGCCGCTCGCCGACGCCATCACCCACCTCAAGACCGTTCCCGAGGACCGGATGGACGAGGCCGAATCGGTGTACTGACCGTCAGGGCCGTCCACTTGAGGCCCGTCACCCGAGTCCGTCGTCCGAGTGCCTTCACCCGCCGGTCAAGTCCCGTACAACTCTTCGCCACGTTCGGCAGTCTCCCAAGCAAAGCACCGTTCAAGTGGTGCGTGGAGGGGAATTGCCGTGCTGAAGGCCAGTATTGTCGTACCCGTTTACAACGCCGGAGAGTACATAGACCGTTGCGCTCCGTCGCTGACCGGGCAGACCATCGGGCCGGACGCCTATGAGGTCATTTACGTCGACGACGGTTCCACCGATGACTCGGCACAGCGGCTGGCCCGGTTGGCCGAGGAGTTCCCGCACGTCAGAGTGCATGAGCAGGAGAACTCCGGCTGGCCGGGAAAACCCCGCAACGTGGGGATCAGACTGGCCCGGGGCGCGTATGTGCACTTCGTCGACCAGGACGACGAACTCGCCCCCGACGCGCTGGAACGGCTGCACGCGCTCGCGGTGCGCAACGGCTCCGACATCGTGTTCGGAAAGGCGCACGGCGAGATGCAGGGGCCCGGGAACATCTTCCGGCACACCCGGGAGCGCTGCTCGGTCCAGGACACCGAACTCTTCGAGACGCTCACCCCGCACAAGATGTTCCGCCGCGACTTCCTGCTGGAACACGGCATCGAATTCCCCGAGGGCCGCGTCCGGTTGGAGGACCAGCTCTTCCTCGCCCGCGCCTACCCGCTGGCCAGGACCGTCTCCATCCTCGGCGACCGCCCCGTCTACCACTGGCAGCGGCGCGGCGACGGCGGCAACAACAGCAGCCGGCCGCCCAGCCCCGAGGACTACTACGGGCACCTGCGCAACGTGGTGCGCGCGGTCAAGGAGCGCTCCGAGCCCGGCGAGATCCAGGACCGCATGCTGCGCCGCAACTACCGGGTGGAGATCCTCCGTCCGGTCACCGAGCCCCGGGTGCTCCAGCGCACCGGCAAGCAACTGGAGCGCCACTTCCGGATCGTCCGCGACCTGGCCCGCGAGGAGTTCCCGCCCGGTGTCGCCGCCGGACTGCCCGGCATCGCGGGGCTGCGGGCCCACCTGCTGGAGCAGGGCAACCTCGACGGGCTGGTCGCACTCGGCCGCCGTTCCCAGGACATCCGGCTGCGCGTCGAGGTCGGCGCCGCGCGCTGGCACGGCGGCCGGCTCACGCTGCCGCTGCGGGTCTGGCTGGCGCACGCCGACGGCAGCCCGGTCACCCTCGCCCGGCAGGACGACGGCCGCCTCCTGCTCGACCCCGGGCTGCTGGCCGACATACCCGGCCAGGACACCTGGGAGGTCAAGGACCCCTTCGCGTACGCGCACGGCGAGGTGCTGGTCAAGGACCCCCGGCAGACCCTGTACTGGTACCCGGAGAACGACCTGCGCCCGCGGCTGGAGGACATCGGGGACGGCCGCTGCCACGTCGTGCTCGCCGCCGACACCGTCATCGACCCGCTCACCCTCGCCGGCGGCGGCCCCCTGGACCCCGGGCGCTACGAACTGTGGCTGGACGTCCAGTCGCTGGGCGTGGGCCGCCGCCCGCGGGTGACCCTCCCCGCGAGCGCCCGCAGCGCCGGCCACCCGGGCCGGCACGCCGCCCGCCTCGCCATCGTCGGCACCCCGCCGCGCATGGTCGTGGCCGGCTGGAACGGCCCGGGCGGCCAGCTCCAACTGCGCGTCTCCCCGCCGCAGAAGACCTCCCTGCGGCGCGCCGTGCTGATGCGGGCGGCCGCCGACGAGCGGCTGCGTTCCCCCGCGAAGGCCGTCTTCCGCCGCCTGCCGCCGTCCGCCCGCGCCCATCTGCGCCGCACGCTGCGACCCGACGTCTGACCCGCGGGCGGCCGGCGCGGCGCGGCCACCCGCGGCGCGGCCGGCTCAGTCGATGGCCGGCCGCAGCCAGACCGTGGCGAGCGGCGGGACGGTCACCGCGATGCTGTGGCGCCGGCCGTGCCAGGGCGACGGCTCGCTCTTGACCGGCCCCTCCACCCGCACGCCGCTGCCGCCGTACCGGGTCTCGTCGGTGTTGAGCACCGCGGTCCAGACCCCTTCGGGGCAGCCGAGCCGGTAGTCCTGGCGGACCACCGGGGAGAAGTTGCTGACGCACATCAGCGGGCGCCCGGCGGTGTCGTAGCGCAGGAAGGACAGCGTGTTGTCCTCCGCGGCGCCGCCGTCGATCCACTCGAAGCCGCCCGGGTCGGTGTCGCGCTGCCACAGCGCGGGCGTCGCGGTGTAGACCGCGTTGAGGTCGCGCACCAGGTCGCGCACCCCGCGGTGGTCGCCGGCCGCGGAGTAGGTCTCGTCCAGCAGCCACCAGTCCGGGCCGCTCTCGTGCGACCACTCCGCGCCCTGGGCGAACTCCTGCCCCATGAAGAGCAGTTGCTTGCCCGGGTGGGCCCACATGTAGCCGAGGTAGGCGCGGTGGTCGGCCCGCCGCTGCCACCAGTCGCCGGGCATCTTCTCGACCAGCGCCCGCTTGCCGTGCACCACCTCGTCGTGCGAGATGGGCAGGACGTAGTTCTCGCTGTACGCGTACACCATCGAGAACGTCATCTCGTTGTGGTGGTACTTGCGGTGCACCGGCTCGTGCGCCATGTACTCCAGCGTGTCGTGCATCCAGCCCATGTTCCACTTCAGGCCGAAGCCGAGGCCGCCGAAGCCGGTCGGGCCGACCTGGTGGGTGGGGCGGGTGACGCCGTCCCACGCGGTGGACTCCTCGGCGATGGTGACCGCGCCGGGGCAGCGCCGGTAGACGGTGGCGTTCATCTCCTGGAGGAAGGCCACCGCGTCCAGGTTCTCCCGGCCGCCGTACACGTTGGGCAGCCAGTCGTCGCCCTCCCGGGAGTAGTCGAGGTAGAGCATCGAGGCCACCGCGTCGACCCGCAGGCCGTCGATGTGGAACTCCTCGCACCAGTACACCGCGTTGGCCACCAGGAAGTTGCGGACCTCGGTGCGGCCGAAGTCGAACTCCAGGGTGCCCCAGTCGGGGTGCTCGGCGCGGCGCGGGTCGGCCGGTTCGTACAGCGGCTCCCCGTCGAACCGGGCCAGCGCCCACTCGTCCTTCGGGAAGTGCGCCGGCACCCAGTCCATGATCACGCCGATGCCGGCCCGGTGCAGCGCGTCCACCAGGAACCGGAAGTCGTCCGGCGAGCCCAGCCGCGAGGTCGGGGCGTAGTAGGAGGTGACCTGGTACCCCCACGAGCCGCCGAAGGGGTGCTCGGCGACCGGCATCAACTCCACGTGGGTGAAGCCGAGTTCCTGCACGTAGGCGGGCAACTGCTCGGCCAGGCCGCGGTAGTCCAGGCCCGGCCGCCAGGAGGGCAGGTGCACCTCGTACACCGACAGCGGGGCGCGGTGCAGCGGGGTGTCCGCGCGGTGCGCCATCCACTCCGCGTCGTTCCAGTCGTACGACGACCGCGTGACGATCGACGCGGTGGCCGGCGGGAGTTCGGTGGCGCGGGCCATCGGGTCGGCCTTCATGCCGCGCGAGCCGTCCGGGCGGGTGATCTCGTACTTGTAGGCGGTGCCGGGGCCGATGCCCGGGACGAACAGCTCCCACACGCCCGACGAGCCCAGCGAGCGCATCGGCAGTCCGGTGCCGTCCCAGAAGTTGAAGTCCGCGGCCAGCCGCACCCCGCGCGCGTTCGGCGCCCACACCGCGAAACGGGTGCCGGTCACCCCGCCGTGCGTCATCGGCTCCGAGCCCAGCGCCTTCCACAGCTGCTCGTGCCGGCCCTCACCGATCAGGTGCAGGTCCAACTCGCCGAGCGAGGGCAGGAACCGGTACGGGTCGTCGACCACCAGCTCGCCCGCGTCGTATGTCACCGCGAGCTGGTACCGCGTCGGCACGTCGGCGAGGGGGAGCAGCGCGGAGAACAATCCGTCGCCCTCCGCGGCCAGTTCGCTGCGTTCCCCGTCCACGACGACCGCGACGGATCGGGCGAACGGGCGCAGGGCCCGGAACCGGAGGCCCCCCGGCTCGGGGTGCGCTCCCAGCAGCGCGTGCGGGTCGTGGTGGGCGCCGTTGAGCAGCCGCCACTTCTCGTCAGGGCTGAGCCCGGAGCCGTCGCCGGCGGTGCCCTCGCCCTTCGGGGTGGCCGCTCCCCGATCTCCCGGGGTGCCCCCGGTGCCCCTGCCGGCAGCGGCGCCGTTGCCGTTCGGGGTGGCCGCCACCGTCCCGGTGGGGCGGTTCGGTTCGTCCCGGACCACCTGCCCGGTGGGGGGCTTGTCGCGCGGTTCCCCGCGGGCCGCGCCGCCCGAGGCGGCGGGGTGGGGGGTGGTGGCGTCGTAGCCGCGGGCGGCGGCTTCCGGGAGGGCGCCGTCACCGGCGGACGGCTGGCGCGGGGGCTGTGCGGCGGGGGTCACGGCGAGCACTCCTCGGATTCGGACGCGGACAGGGGGGACGGGGCCGGCGACGCGGCCAGGCGGGCCAGGGCGGAGAGCGGGATGGGCAGCCAGGCGGGACGGTGCCGGGCCTCGTACCGGGCCTCGTACACCGCCTTGTCGGTCTCGAAGGCCCGTATCAGCACGGGCTGTTCGCGCGGGTCGGTGCCGGCGACCCCGGCGTACCCGGCGCAGAACGCGTCGCGGTGCCGGGCGGCCCAGGGGCCGTTGCCGCTGTGGTGGGCGGCGTAGTCGAAGGACCTCAGCATGCCGGCGACGTCCTGGACCGGCGGCGCGGGGCGGCGCCGCTCGGCCAGCGGGCGGGCCGGCTCGCCCTCGAAGTCGATCAGCACCCACTCGCCGTCCGGCCCGCGCAGCGCCTGGCCGAGGTGCAGGTCGCCGTGGATGCGCTGGGCGATCACCACCCCGCCGGGACCGGTGCCCGCGCCGAGTTTGGCGAGGTCGTCGTAGGCGGAGCGGAGCGCGCCCGCGAAGGGGCGGACCGCGGGCACTTCGGCGGCGGTCTCCTCCAGCCGCCGGGTCATCGCGGCGGCGACCCGCTCCAGCGCGCGGCCGTCGAGCCGGTGCACCGGCAGGGCCGAGGCGAGCGCCTGGTGCACCTCGGCGGTGGCCCGGCCGAGCGCGGCCGCCTCGGCCCGGAAGTCACCGTCCTCGGCCACCGACGCCAGCGCGAGCGCCCACCCGTCGGACGAGCCGGGCAGGAAGCGCTGGAGCACCCCGAGGGTGGTCGGCTCCCGGCCCTGCGCCGGGGCGCTGTCGCCGTCGTCGCCGTCCAGCCCCTCGAACCACGCCACCGGCTCGGCCACCCGCCGCGACCCGGACCGGGCCAGCGCGAGCGACAGTTCCAGGTCCGGGTTGGTGCCGGGCGAGACCCGGCGGAAGAGCTTGAGGATGTAGCGGTCGCCGTAGACCACGGAGGTGTTGGACTGCTCCGCGGTCGACACCCGGGGGGCCAGCCCGGGCGGGAACTCGGCGGTCGGCTCGGTGGTGAAGCGCAGGCCCCCGCTGCGGCCGGGCAGTTTGAGCCGTTCCAGCAGAAGTGCGGCCATTCGGGGGTCGTGCGGTGCGTCGTAGAGGGTCAGCCCGTCGTACGGGCCGCCGACGGCCGGGCCGAGGGCGGTGCGCACCAGCGCGGACGGCAGCAGCGGATGCGCGCCGAGCAGGAGTTGGTAGCAGTCCGGCGGCCGGCCGGGCTGCTCCACGTCGACCAGGACGTGCAGCAGGCCGAGCGGGCCGAGTCGGCCACCCGGGGGAACCAGCTCGGTCGCGGCGGCCAGCCGGAAGTCACCGATCGGCAGGCCCTTGCCGGCGAACCAGCGCTGTCTCGGCAGCCAGCCGCGCAGCAGCGGGTCGAGGGAGCGAAGCAGCCCCGGCACGAGATCGCGGCCGGTGACGGCGGGGACACGGGTCCAGGAGCTGTCCGACATGACGTCCTTTCCCCGGGGGAGTCGCGCACCCTGCCGCTGGGTCGAGCGGCGGATGCGCCAGCCTCCCGGATGACGGGTTCGGGCTGTCCGGCGACACGGGGAGCCTGCCCCGGCCGGGTGACAGGAAACCGCCGTACGGGCTGCTGCGGGTTTCGCTTGATCGTCCCAAAGGTGCGGGCCCCCCGCACCTCGGGCGCGGGAACGTAACCTCCCGGCGGTCGGACGTAACCGTCCGGGTGACGGAACGTTACGCCGAGGGGCCGGTCGAGCCCGGTCGAGCCCGGGGAGCCGGGGGAGCGGCCCAGTGGGGGCCGGTCCGCCCGGCCCCCGCCGTCAGGACGGGTCGCGCCGCAGCCGGAACCAGTAGAAGCCGTGCCCGGCCAGGGTGAGCAGGTACGGCAGTTGGCCGATCGCCGGGAAGCGCACCCCGCCGATCAGCTCCACCGGGTGGCGGCCCGCGAACTGCCGCAGGTCCAGCTCGGTGGGCTGGGCGAAGCGGGAGAAGTTGTTCACGCACAGCACCAGGTCGTCGCCGTCCTCCCGCAGGAAGGCGAGCACCGCCGGGTTGCTCGACGGCAGTTCGGTGAAGGAGCCGACGCCGAACGCCCGGTTCTGCTTGCGGATCTCGATCATCCGCCGGGTCCAGTGCAGCAGCGAGCTGGGGGAGCTCATCTGCGCCTCGACGTTGGTGACCTGGTAGCCGTAGACCGGGTCCATGATGGTCGGCAGATAGAGCCGGCCGGGGTCGGAGGAGGAGAACCCGGCGTTGCGGTCCGGCGTCCACTGCATGGGGGTGCGCACCCCGTCGCGGTCACCGAGCCAGATGTTGTCGCCCATCCCGATCTCGTCGCCGTAGTAGAGGATCGGCGAGCCGGGCAGGGACAGCAGCAGCGCGGTGAACAGCTCGATCTGGTTGCGGTCGTTGTCCAGCAGCGGGGCCAGCCGGCGCCGGATGCCGATGTTGGCGCGCATCCGCGGGTCCTTGGCGTACTCCGCGTACATGTAGTCGCGCTCTTCGTCGGTGACCATCTCCAGCGTCAACTCGTCGTGGTTGCGCAGGAAGATGCCCCACTGGCAGTTCGCCGGGATGGCCGGGGTCTTGGCGAGCACCTCGGAGACCGGGTAGCGCGACTCGCGGCGCACCGCCATGAAGATCCGCGGCATCACCGGGAAGTGGAACGCCATGTGGCACTCGTCGCCGCCGGCCGGGAAGTCGCCGAAGTAGTCGACCACGTCCTCCGGCCACTGGTTCGCCTCGGCGAGCAGCACGGTGTCCGGGTAGTGCGCGTCGATCTCGGCGCGCACCTTCTTCAGGAAGCTGTGGGTGCGCGGCAGGTTCTCGCAGTTGCTGCCCTCCTCCTGGTAGAGGTAGGGCACGGCGTCCAGCCGGAAGCCGTCGATGCCCAGGTCCAGCCAGAACTTCAGGGCGGCCAGGATCTCCTCCTGCACCTGCGGGTTCTCGTAGTTGAGATCCGGCTGGTGGGAGAAGAAGCGGTGCCAGTAGTACTGCTTGCGGACCGGGTCGAAGGTCCAGTTCGACGTCTCGGTGTCCACGAAGATGACCCGGGCGTCGGAGAACTGCTTGTCGTCGTCCGCCCAGGTGTAGTAGTCGCCGTACGGCCCGTCCGGATCGCTGCGGGACGCCTGGAACCACGGGTGCTGGTCGCTGGTGTGGTTCATGACGAAGTCGATGATGACGCGCATGCCGCGCTGGTGGGTGGCGTCCACGAACTCCACGAAGTCGGCGAGGTCGCCGAACTCCGGCAGTACCGCGGTGTAGTCCGCGACGTCGTATCCGCCGTCCCGCAGGGGGGAGGCGAAGAACGGCGGCAGCCACAGGCAGTCCACGCCGAGCCATTGCAGGTAGTCGAGTTTGGCGGTGATCCCCTTCAGGTCGCCGACGCCGTCGCCGTTGCTGTCCTGGAACGAGCGGACGAGGACTTCGTAGAACACCGCCCGTTTGAACCATTCGGGATCACGGTCCTTGGCCGGCGTGTCCTCGAACGTGTCAGGAACGGGTTCGTTGACGATCAACTGAGTGACCCTCCGATCGATGGAGACGGTCGCAGCGACAGGACGTGCGCGGGCGCGCGGCCCGGTTCAAGGCGCACATAGTTGTCCCTGCCCCAGTGGTAGGTCTGACCGGATAGCTCGTCGCGTACCGGGAACGACTCGTGCCAGGAGAGCCCGAGCGCCGCCATGTCCAACGACACGGTGGCCTCCTGGGTGTGGAAGGGGTCCAGGTTGACGACCACCAGTACGACGTCGTCGCCGTGCCGCTTGGAGAACGCGAGCAGGGCTTCGTTGTCCACCGGGTGGAACGTGATGTCCCGCAGCTGCCGAAGCGCCGGGTGACGGCGGCGCAGCCGGTTGAGCGTGGTGAGCAGCGGGGCCAGCGAGCGCCCCTCGGCCTCGGCCTTTGCCCAGTCACGCGGCCGCAGTTCGTACTTCTCGGAGTCGGCGTACTCCTCGCTGCCGGGGTGCGCGGGGGTGCCCTCGCACAGCTCGAATCCCGCGTAGACGCCCCAGCTCGGAGAGAGGGTGGCGGCGAGCACGGCGCGGGTCTCGAAGGCCGGCCGGCCGCCGTTCTGCAGGTAGGCGTGCAGGATGTCGGGGGTGTTCACGAAGAAGTTCGGCCGCATGTGGGCCGCGCTGTCCCCGCTCAGCTCCCGCAGGTAGTCGGTGAGTTCGGCGCGGCTGTTGCGCCAGGTGAAGTAGGTGTACGACTGCTGGAAGCCGATCTTGCCGAGGGTGGCCATCATCGCCGGGCGGGTGAACGCCTCGGCGAGGAAGATCACGTCGGGATCGGTCCGGTTGATGTCGGCGATCACCTTCTCCCAGAAGACCACGGGCTTGGTGTGCGGGTTGTCCACCCGGAAGATCCGGACGCCGTGCGCCATCCAGTGCCGCAGCACCCGCAGCGTCTCCCGCACGATGCCGGCGAAGTCCTGGTCGAAGGCGATCGGGTAGATGTCCTGGTACTTCTTCGGCGGGTTCTCCGCGTAGGCGATGGTGCCGTCGGCGCGGTGCGCGAACCACTCCGGGTGCTTCTCCACCCAGGGGTGGTCCGGCGAGCACTGCAGGGCGAAGTCGAGGGCGACCTCCAGGCGCAGGTCGCGGGCGCGGGCCACGAAGTGGTCGAAGTCGGTGAGGGTGCCCAGGTCCGGGTGGACCGCGTCGTGGCCGCCCTCGGGCGAGCCGATCGCCCACGGCGAGCCGACGTCGTCGGGCCCGGGGGTCAGGCTGTTGTTGCGGCCCTTGCGGAACGCGGAGCCGATCGGGTGGATCGGCGGCAGGTACACCACGTCGAAGCCCATCGCGGCCACCGCGGGCAGCCGCTCGGCGGCGGTGCGGAAGGTGCCCGAGCGCAGCCGCCCGTCCGGCCCGGCGGTCGCGCCCTCCGAGCGCGGGAAGAACTCGTACCAGGACCCGAACAGGGCGCGCTCGCGCTCGACGTGCAGCGGCATCGGCCGGGAGGCGCTGACCAGTTCGCGCAGCGGGAAGCGGTCCAGCGCCGCCACCACCTCGGGGGCCAGCGCGGCGGCGTGCCGGGCGGACGGGGCGAGGGCGGAGTCGCGCAGCACGTCCACCGCGGCGAGCACCGCGGGCCGGCCGTCGCCCTTGGGCACTCCGGCCGCGGCCCTTTCGTACAGGTGCGCGCCCTCGGCGAGCACCAGTTCGGTGTCGATGCCGGCCGGGATCTTGATGCCCGCGGTGTGCCGCCAGGTCGCCACCGGGTCCGACCACGCCTCGACCGTGTACGTCCAGCGCCCTTCGGCCGTCGGAGTGATGTGCGCCCCCCACCGGTCGGTGCCCGGCGCCAGCTCCCGCATCGGCGTCCACGGTCCGGACCGGCCGGAGCCGTCGCGCAGCACCACGTTCGCGGCCACCGCGTCATGGCCCTCGCGGAAGACGGTGGCGGTCACCTGGAACCGCTCACCGACCACCGCTTTGGCGGGCCTTCTGCCGCAGTCCACACTCGGCTGGACATCGACGACGGGGATACGACCGATCATTTCCTCACCTGACAGCTCGGTACGGGACGGACTCGACTGACGCGCGGGTGACTTCGGTGCACGGGGTATCCGGGACTGCCCGGGGACGGGAGCCTCGCTACTTTTTAACTGTTCTTGGCCGAACCGGCTCGCCTGCGGGGTCCCTCCGGGAGGGGTTCACCCGGGTGGCTGCCGGTGCGGTGCGGTGCGGTGCGGTGCGGTGCGGTGCGGTGCGGTGCGGTGCGGTGCGGTGCGGTGCGGTGCGGTGCGGTGCGGTGCGGTGCGGTGCTGGTGCTGATGCGGTGCCGGTGCAGTGGTGGTGCGGTGCCGCATACGTCCGAGCCTGCCCACGCTTCCCGGACTGAACGCCCCCTCTGACGCCGTTTCGGTAGCGCGCGGCGAGTGCGCGCGTTCGTGGTGACCGATCCGCCGACCGGCCGCACCCCTTACGCACGCTCGGTGTGAGAGCTTCACGCCCCTTTGCGCGCCCCCGCGTACGCCTGCGGGTGGGCGAACGCCGCCGGTGAGCCGCTCGCACGCCGTCTCGTTCCAGCCACCAGCATCGCACCCCCTCGGTACCACCGCAGCCCTCCCCTGCCTGCGGTGGACGTGCCCGCCGACCGGTCTCGAACGCGCCCGCGCCCAGGCCCGTCAGGCGTTCGCTTCCGTGAGCCTCCGTTCGGGCGTTTGGCCCTGGAGATCGTGGACAACCGGCCCGCCCCCCGGCCCACCGGGCTACGGTCGAAGGCGTGAAGGCAATCCGTCGATTCACCGTGCGCACCGTCCTGCCGGAACCTCTGCGCCCGCTGGGGGAACTGGCCGCGAACCTACGCTGGTCCTGGCACGAGGAGACCAGGGAGCTGTTCCGCAGCGTCCACCCCGAAGGCTGGCGGGCCGCCCAGGGCGATCCGGTCCGGCTGCTCGGCTCGGTCTCCAAGGAGCGGCTGGCCGCGCTCGCCGGCGACCGCCGCTTCCTGCGCCGGCTGACCGCCGCCGCGGAGGACCTCGCGGACTACACCGCCGGGCCCCGCTGGTACCAGGAGCAGAGCGACCTGCCCGCCGCCGTCGGCTACTTCTCACCCGAGTTCGGCATCACCTGGGCGCTGCCGCAGTACAGCGGCGGCCTGGGCATCCTCGCCGGAGACCACCTCAAGGCCGCCAGCGACCTGGGCGTGCCGCTGATCGGCGTCGGCCTGCTCTACCGGCACGGCTACTTCCGGCAGAGCCTGTCCCGCGAGGGCTGGCAGCAGGAGCAGTACCCCGTCCTCGACCCCAACTCGCTGCCGGTCAGCCCGCTGCGCGAGGCCGACGGCACCCCGGCCCGGGTCGCCCTCGCGCTGCCCGGCGGCCGGACGCTGACCGCGCGGATCTGGACCGTCCAGGTCGGCCGGGTGCCGCTGCTGCTGCTCGACTCCGACGTCGAGCCCAACCAGCCCGCCGAACGCGACGTCACCGACCGGCTCTACGGCGGCGGCAGCGAGCACCGCCTGCTCCAGGAGATGCTGCTCGGCATCGGCGGGGTCCGCGCCGTCCGCGCCTACTGCCGGATCACCGGCCACCTGGAGCCCGAGGTCTTCCACACCAACGAGGGCCACGCCGGCTTCCTCGGCCTGGAGCGGATCAGGGAGCTGTCCCACGAGGGGCTCGACTTCGACGCGGCCCTGGAGGCGGTGCGGGCCGGCACCGTGTTCACCACCCACACCCCGGTCCCGGCCGGCATCGACCGCTTCACCCGCGACCTGGTCGCCCGCCACCTCGGCGACGGCGGCGAGCTGCCCGGCGTGGACGTCGGCCGGATTCTCGAACTCGGCCGCGAGACCTACCCCGGCGGCGACCCCGACCTGTTCAACATGGCCGTGATGGGCCTGCGGCTGGCCCAGCGCGCCAACGGCGTCTCCACGCTGCACGGCGCGGTCAGCCGGCAGATGTTCGCCGGGCTGTGGCCCGGGTTCGACCCCGAGGACGTGCCCATCACCTCGATCACCAACGGCGTGCACGCGCCCACCTGGGTGGCGCCGGAGGTGCTGCGGCTCGGCAGCCGCCAGTTCGGCGCCTCGCGCGCCGAGGACGCCCTGATGATCGGCGGCGCCGAACGCTGGGAGGCGGTCGCCGACGTGCCCGACGCCGCGGTGTGGGAGCTGCGCCGCACCCTGCGCGAGCAGCTCGTCGAGGACGTGCGCAGCCGGCTGCGCGCCTCCTGGCGGCAGCGCGGCGCGAACGACGCCGAACTGGGCTGGACCGACCACGTCCTGGACCCGGACGTGCTCACCATCGGCTTCGCCCGCCGGGTGCCCTCCTACAAGCGGCTCACCTTGATGCTGCGCGACAAGGAGCGGCTGGCCGCGATGCTGCTGCACCCGGAGCGGCCGATCCAGATCGTGGTGGCCGGCAAGGCCCACCCCGCCGACGAGGGCGGCAAGCGGCTGGTCCAGGAGCTGGTGCGGTTCACCGACGACCCCCGGGTCAGGCACCGCATCGTCTTCCTGCCCGACTACGACATGCGGATGGCCCGCACCCTCTACCCCGGTTGCGACGTCTGGCTCAACAACCCGCTGCGCCCGCTGGAGGCGTGCGGCACCTCCGGGATGAAGGCCGCGCTCAACGGCTGCCTCAACCTGTCCGTCCTCGACGGCTGGTGGGACGAGTGGTACGACGGCGAGAACGGCTGGGCGATCCCGACCGCCGACGGCGTCACCGACGAGGACCGGCGCGACGAACTGGAGGCCGCCGGGCTCTACGACCTGCTGGAGCAGCAGGTCGCCCCGCGCTTCTACGACCAGGGCAGGAACGGCCTGCCGCAGCGCTGGGTCCAGATGGTCCGGCACACCCTGAGCACGCTGGGCCCCAAGGTGCTCGCCGGGCGGATGGTCCGCGACTACGTCCGGCAGCTCTACGCCCCGGCGGCCCGCTCGCACCGGGCCGTGCGCGGCCCGGCCGCGGCAGAACTCGCGCAGTGGAAGCGGCGGGTGCGCCAGGAGTGGCCGCGGGTCGCGGTCGACCACGTGGAGACCGTCGCCGCCGAGGGCGCGGTGGACGACGCCGCGGAGCTGGGCTCCACCCTCACGCTGCGGGTGCAGGTCGCGCTCGGCGGCCTCGACCCCTCCGACGTGGACGTCCAGTTGCTGTCCGGGCCGGTGGACGCCGCGGACCGGCTCACCGCGCCCGCGGTGCAGTCACTCAAGCCGGTGACGCGCGCCGACGTGGCGGGCCGCTACACCTTCGAGGGACCGCTCACCCTGGACCGGACCGGCGCCTTCGGCTACACCGCCCGGGTGCTGCCGGCCCATCCGCTGATGGCGACCCCGGCCGAGCTGGGCCTGGTCGCGGTCCCGCCGGAGACCGAGGGCATGACGGCGGGCGTGCTGCGCTAGCGAAGCGCCCCGGGCAGGGGGGAGGCCCGCACCGATGTGCGTGGTGCGGGCCTCCGCTCAGCCACTGGGGTGAAGCCGGACGGCGGTCCTCAGACCGCGCTGTCGAGCATGCGGATGTTCTCCGCCTGCGGGCCCTTGTTGCCTTGGGTGACGTCGAACTCCACCTTCTGACCCTCCAGCAGCTCCCGGTAGCCGGTGGCCATGATGTTGGAGTAGTGGGCGAAGACGTCGGAGCCGCCGCCGTCCTGCTCGATGAAGCCGAAGCCCTTTTCCGAGTTGAACCACTTCACGGTTCCGGTTGCCATAATCCATCTCCTACGGGGTGGTGCGGGTTTCCAGAACCGCACTGTACGGAATCGGGCCCCTGGGGATGATCACCCCACACCGGTGGAAACCGGCAAAAATCACTCCGGCTGACGGCCGATCAGTCGACCCGGCTGCCGACGCCGATCGCCGCCCAGGTGTCGGCCACCGTGTTGTACGTGGCGCTGCCCGCGCCCCACAGGTCGGCCGCGGCCTGGAGGGACTGGGTCCGGGCCTTGGCGTAGTTGGTGGTCGAGGTGAAGTGCTCGGTCAGCGAGGTGTACCAGAGCTTGAGCGCGTTGTCCCGGCCGATGCCCGGCACCGACTGGTTGTCGTAGGTCGGGCTGTTGTACGACACCCCGTTGACCACCTTGGCGCCGCTGCCCTCGGAGAGCAGGTAGAAGAAGTGGTTGGCCGGGCCGGAGGAGTAGTGCACGTCCAGGCCGCCGAGGCTGGAGGACCAGTAGTCCTTGGAGGCGCCGTCCTTGCTGGGCTTGTCCATGTAGCGCAGCGGTGAGCCGTCGCCGTTGATGTCGATCTTCTCGCCGATCAGGTAGTCGCCAGGGTCGGCGGCGTTGTCGGCGTAGAACTCCACGCCGGTGCCGAAGATGTCGGAGGTGGCCTCGTTGAGGCCGCCGGACTCACCGGAGTAGTTCAGGCCCGCGGTGGCCGCGGTGACGCCGTGGCTCATCTCGTGGCCGGCCACGTCGATCGCGGTCAGCGGGTGGGCGTTGCCCGAGCCGTCGCCGTAGGTCATGCAGAAGCAGGAGTCGTCCCAGAAGGCGTTGACGTAGTTGTTGCCGTAGTGGGTGCTGGAGTACGCGGCCCGGCCGTCGTCGGCGATGCCGTTGCGGCCGAAGGTGTTCTTGTAGAAGTCCCACGTCTCCTGGGCGCCGTAGGCCGCGTCCACGCCGGCGGTCTGCGCGGTGGTGCCCTTGCCGTCGCCCCACACGTCGTCGGTGTCGGTGAAGAGGGTGCCCTTGCCGGAGCTGGCGTGGTTCAGGTTGTACGTGCTGTGGCCGCCGCGGCTGCCGTCGGTCAGCGCGTAGGACGAGCCGGACTTGGTGGTGGTGATGTTCACCTGGCCGCTGTACTCGCTGTTGCCGACGCTGTTCTCTATGCCCTGGTACTGGTAGAGCTTCGCGCCGGTGGTGGCGTCGGTGATGACGTGCAGCTCGTTCGGGGTGCCGTCGTCCTGGAGGCCGCCGACCACCGACTCCCAGGCGAGCGTCGGGGTGCCGCTTGCCGCCCAGACCACCTTGCGGGGTGCTGCCGACGCGGTGGGGGCGGCCGCGCCCGCGGCCTTCGCGGCGCTCAGGGCGTACGACCGGGCGGAGGAGGCGCTCCTGGCGGCGGTCTCGGTGGGCACCGCGATCGTCGCGTCGGTGGCCCGGTCCACGCTGGTGGTGCGGCCGGCCGCGTCCGTCGCCACGACGAGGTCGCCGCCGAGCACCGGCAGGCCGTCGTAGGTGCGCTCGTAGCGGGTGTGCAGGCTGCCGTCGGCGGCCTTGACCACGTCCCGGACGACCAGGCGCTCCTTCGCGCCCAGGTGCAGGGACGTGGCGGTCGCGGCGCTCGCGTCCTGCGCCTGGGCGAGCAGGGTGCCGCGCTGCGCGGGGGACAGCGAGGCGGGCAGGGCGCCGGACCTCGGCTGCGCGTGGCCGCTCGCGGCGGCCGTGCTCGGGTCCGGGGCGGCGGAAGCGGTGTTCGCCGGGAGGGCCACCGCGAGCATCGCGGCGCCGGCGAGCAGGGCGCCGGCCGCGGCACGTGCCGAGTGGGGTGGACGGGGGGTGCGGGACGTGCGGAGGGTGTGTCGCACTCGTCGCTCCTTCTGCGTCGGCCGCGGAGTGGCGGCCGGGACAGTCCGGACAGCAGGGGTTGGTGAGCCGCCGGATGGTGGGGGTGGAGAAGAGGACTGCGTGGTGCGGATGACTCCGTGGTGCTGCTGTGGAACGGGCCACAGAGTGGCATTCTTTACCTGTCCATGTCATGGCTGTGGTGCAAACTTGGCCGAAACTCGTTCGTTCACCGGGGTGTTGGGTTCGCATAACGGACAGAGGGGACGCGTGTTCGCCGCTCGATCGGTAGGGCGTACCCGGTCGCACCGGCGGGCCGTCCGGCCGGAAAACCGGATGAGGGCTGTCACAGGGTGGGCCTAGTGTCGACAAGTGACCTCTCCCACCAGCGATACGACCGCGCCGGAAAACCGCCACCGATCCACCGTCCGCTCCCTGGTCCGCCTGTGGCCTTACGTCAGACCGGTGCGGGTGAGACTGGCGGTCTCGGCGGTCGTCGCGGTGGTGGCGTCCTGCATGTCGCTGCTCATCCCGCTGGTGCTGAAGTGGATGGTCGACGGGCCGGTCCAGGACCGCGACCCGGGCGGGGTCTGGCTCGGCGGCGGGCTGGTGCTGCTGCTCGGGCTGCTGGAGGCCGGCCTGTTCGGCGTGCGGCGCTGGCTGGTGGCCCGCCCGCTGGCCCGCGTCGAGGCGGCCATGCGCAAGGACCTCTACGAGCACTTGCAACGCCTGCCGGTGGATTTCCACGACCGGTGGGCATCGGGCCAGCTGCTCTCCCGGGCCACCATGGACCTGCAGATCCTGCGGATGTTCCTCGCCTTCCCGCTGGTGTTCCTGGTGGTCAACGGGGCCACGATCCTGATCGGCTTCGCGATCCTCTTCAGCCAGTCCTGGCTGCTCGGGCTGCTGCTGCTCGCCCCGGCCGTCCCGCTGATGATCCTGTGCTCGTACTTCGAGACCAGCTACGCGCTCGCCGCCCGCCGGGCCCAGGACCAGGCCGGCGACCTCGCCACCCTCGTCGAGGAGTCCGTGCTCGGTATCCGCATCATCAAGGCGTTCGGCCGGCACCGCAGCCAGGCCGACGCCTTCCGCCGGCAGACCCGCGAACTGTGGGACACCGAGATCCACAAGGCGCGGCTGCTCTCCAACCTCTGGGCGGTCATCATGACGCTCCCGGAGATCGCGCTCGGCGCCGCGCTGGTGGTCGGCTCGCTCCAGGTCGCCGACGACAAGCTGTCGGCCGGCACCCTCGTGGCGTTCCTGTCCACCGCGCTCGCCCTGCGCTGGCCGGTCGAGTCGATCGGCTTCCTGCTCGCGATGAGCAACGAGTCGGCCACCGCCGCCGACCGCTACTTCGAGGTCTGCGACACCCCGACCGTGGCCGACGCCACCGGCACCGGCGACGACGCCCGGCCCGACGGCATCCGGCTGGAGGACGTCCGCTTCCGCTACCCCGACGCCCCGCCGCACAGCCCCGAACTGCTGCGCGGCATCGACCTGCACATCCGCCCCGGCGAGACGATGGCGCTGGTCGGCGCCACCGGCTGCGGGAAGACCAGCCTGACCGCGCTGCTGCCCCGGCTGCACCGCGCCACCGGCGGCCGGATCACCCTGGACGGCGTCGACACCGCGGGGCTGGCCGCCGACCGGCTGCGCACGCTGGTCGCAGTCGCCTTCGAGGAGCCGACGCTCTTCTCCGCCACCGTGCGGGAGAACGTGGCGATGGGCGCGGGTCCGGGCGGCGCCGACGAGGAGGCGGTGCGGCGCGCGCTGGCTGTCGCACAGTGCGACTTCGTGGACGCGCTGCCCCAGGGCCTGGACACCCAGGTCGGCGAGCAGGGGCTGAGCCTGTCCGGCGGGCAGCGGCAACGGCTCGCGCTGGCCCGGGCGGTGGTCGGCCGCCCGCAGTTCCTCGTGCTGGACGACCCGCTGTCCGCGCTCGACGTGCACACCGAGGCGCTGGTCGAGGCCGCGCTGCGGGACGTGCTGCGGGAGACCACCGCGCTGGTCGTCGCCCACCGGCCCTCGACGGTCATGCTCGCCGACCGCGTCGCCCTGCTCGCCGACGGCCGGATCACCGCCGTCGGCACCCACGCCGACCTGCTGCGCGACAGCGCCGAGTACCGCTATCTGATGTCGGGCGGCGCGCAGGAGCACGACGAACTCGCCGCGCTCGAAGGGAGCGACGCCTGATGACCCCCTCGGCCGCCACCACGACCGGACCCACGCCGGACGCCCCGGACCCCAAGGGCACCCAGGACTCCCAGGAGTCCCAGGGTTCCGCGGACCTCACGGGCGCCGCGACCGGCACCCTCCCGGGCCCCGCGACGAGCACCGCGCCCGCCGCGCCTGCCGCCGCCGCACCCGCCACGCCCGCGACACCCGGCGACGGCGACCCGTTCGACCGGGACGTCCTCCCCGCGCCGCGCAACGCCCAACTCCGGCTGCTGCGCTCCCTGCTGCGCCCGCACTCCAAACGGGTCTGGGCCGCGGCGATCTACCTGCTGATCCAGCAGGCCGCCGTCCAGGTCGGCCCGCTGCTGGTCGCCTACGCCATCGACCACGCCATCCCCGCGGTCCGCGACGGCCGGCACGGCCCGCTGATCGCGGTGGCCTGCGGCTACATCGGCTGCGGCCTCGCGTCCGGCGCGCTGCAACGGGTGTTCATCAGGGCCGCCGCCCGGGTCAGCCAGGACGTCCTGGTCGACCTGCGCGGGCGGATCTTCCGGCACGCCCAGACCCTCAGCCTCGACTTCCACGAGCGCTACACCTCCGGGCGGCTGATCGCCCGCGCCACCTCCGACGTCGAGTCGATCCGCGAACTGCTCAACGACGGCCTCGACGAGCTGATCGAGGTCGTGCTCTCGGCCGTCTACATCACCGCCCTGCTGCTCTTCCTGGACTGGAAGCTCGGCCTGCTCACCCTGGTGTCCTACGGCCCGCTGTACCTGGCCATCCGCAGCTACCAGGGCCGCGCCGTCGAGGCGTACCGCAGGCGCTCCACCGCGATCGCCGCGGTCATCGTGAAGTTCACCGAGACGATGAACGGCATCCGCCCGGTCAAGGCGTTCCGCCGCGAGCAGCCCAACGACGAGGCGTTCGCCGAGCTGAACGCGCGGCACTACCAGGCCAACGGCGACGCGATCCTGGAGATGGCGCGCTACGTCGTCTGGTCCCGGCTGATCGCCAACATCACCATCGCCGGGATCGTGCTGTGGGGCGCCTACCGGGTGGCCGGCGGCGGCATGGCGCTCGGTGTGCTCGCCGCGTTCGTGCTCTACCTGCGGCGGCTGTACGACCCGATCGACCGGCTCGGGATGTTCCTCAACTCCTACCAGTCCGCGGCCGCGTCGCTGGAGAAGATCGCCGGGCTGCTCGCGCAGGCGCCGACCGTGCCGGAGCCGGAGCGGCCGGAAGCGCTGCCCGCCCGCGGCGACGACGCGCTGCCCGGCCGCGAGGTCGTCTTCGACGCCGTGCGGTTCGCCTACCGCACCGGCGGCGAGGTGCTGCCCACCTTCGACCTGCGCATCCCCGCCGGGCAGACGGTCGCGGTGGTCGGCGCGACCGGCGCGGGCAAGTCCACGCTCGCGAAGCTGCTCGCCCGCTTCTACGACCCGACCGACGGCCGCGTCCTGCTCGACGGCGTGCCGCTGCGCGACCTCGCCCGGGACGACCTGCGCCAGGGCGTGGTCATGGTCACCCAGGAGGCGTTCCTCTTCTCCGGCACCGTCGCGGAGAACATCACCATCGGGCGGCCCGACGCCACCCGCGAGGAGATCGAGGCCGCGGCGAAGGCGATCGGCGCGCACGACTTCATCGCCGCCCTGCCCGACGGATACGACACCGACGTCCGCAAGCGCGGCGGCCGGATCTCGGCCGGGCAGCGCCAACTCGTCGCGTTCGCCCGGGCGCTGCTCGCCGACCCGGCCGTCCTCATCCTCGACGAGGCGACGTCCTCGCTCGACGTCCCCGGCGAACAGGCCGTCCAGCACGCCATGGACACGGTGCTGCGCGGCCGTACCGCGGTGATCATCGCGCACCGCCTGTCCACGGTGGAGATCGCCGACCGGGTCCTGGTGATGCGGGCCGGCCACGTCGTCGAGGACGGCACCCCCGCCGAACTCATCGCCGACGAGGGCCACTTCGCCGGGCTGCACCAGGCGTGGCAGGACAGCCTGGTGTAGCGCCCGCGCGCCGGCTGCGGCGCAGGAGCGAGAGCCGCGCCCATCTCGTTCCTCCATGGTCCGGGGAGTGCGTCCCGGCTGGTCAACGAGCCGGGGCCGTGCCCGGTACGGGCAGCCGGCGGACATGGACGGCGCGGTGACGTGGAGAGAAGGACGTGGAGAGAAGGCGGCCCCGCCGCCGAGACAGGGCCGGGCGGGCGCTGTTCGGGTGGCGGGGCGGGGGAGAGGGGAGCGGGGGTCAGGCGGTCGGAGTGGTGAAGTAGTGGCCCTTGTCGAGGTCTTCGAGGAGGCCGGGGCCGGTCGGCTGCCAGTCGAGCAGCTCGCGGGTGCGGGCGCTGGAGACGGGGCTGTCGAGGCCGATGAAGGTGGACATCCAGGTGAAGTGGGCGTCCGCGTCGTCGGGGGCGATCGAGGCCACCGGCAGGTCGAGGTGGCGCCCGATCACCTCGGCGACCTCGCGGATCGGCACGCCCTCGTCCGCGACGGCGTGCAGCGTCGATCCGGCGGGGGCGCTCTCCAGGGCCAGCCGGAAGAGGGTCGCGGCGTCGGAACGGTGTACGGCCGGCCAGCGGTTGGCGCCGTCGCCGACGTAGCCGGAGACGCCCTTGGCGCGGGCGGTGCCTACGATGGTGGCGAGGAAGCCGTGGTCGCCGTCTCCGTGCACCGTCGGGGGGAGGCGGACGACGGAGGAGCGCACCCCGCGCTCGGCGAGGGCGGCCGTGGCGTGCGCGTTGGCCAGGCGCTTGGCCGGACCGCCGGTCACGTGGTCGCCGACCGGGCTGCCCGCGAGGCCGTCCTGCTCGGTGGCGAGCCGGCCCGGGGACAGCCCGAGCACGCCGGACGCGATGACGAGCGGCCGGTCGGAGCCGGCGAGCACCTCGCCGAAGGTGTCGATGGCGAGGCGGTCCGCGTCCGCCGCGGCCTCGAAGCCGCCGCTGAACGCGATGTCGTGCTTGAAGGCCAGGTGGATCACGCCGTCGGACTCGGCGGCCGCGTCGCGCAGCGTGTCGATGTCGTCGATCGTGCCGCGGCGCACTTCCGCGCCGGCCCGGGCGAGGGCGTCGGCCGAGGCGTCGGAGCGGGCCAGCCCGATCACCTGGTGGCCGGCGCCGAGGAGTTCCGGTACGACCGCGGAGCCGATCCAGCCGGACGCGCCGGTGATGAACACACGCATGAGGGGAGCCTCCTGGTAGGCAGGGTAGGCCGGCATATGCCGGGTCGCGACTGCCGATGTCAGTCACTGCTATCAACCGTAGCACTCGATGTCAGTCACTGCTATCGCGTAGGATCGGGGCATGGGTCGATGGGAGCCGAACGCGCGGGGGCGGCTCGAACAGGCCGCGATGGAGCTCTATCGGGAGCGGGGGTTCGAGCAGACCACCGCCGCGCAGATCGCGAGTCGTGCGGGGCTCACCGAGCGGACGTTCTTCCGGCACTACGCCGACAAGCGGGAGGTGCTGTTCGCGGGGGCGGCTCAGCTGGAGAAGCTCTTCGTGGACACGCTGGCGGGGGTGCCTGCGGCGGCCACGCCGATGGAGGCGGTGGCGGCGACGCTGGCGGGGGTGGCGGAGGTGTTCGCGGGGCGGTACGAGTTCGCCCGGCAGCGGCAGGAGATCATCCTCGCGAACGAGGAGTTGCGGGAGCGGGAGTTGATCAAGCTGGCGGCGATATCGGCGCGGCTCGCGGAGGGGTTGCGGCGGCGGGGGGTCGCGGAGCCGGCGGCGAGTCTGGCGGGGGAAGCGGGGATCGCGGTGTTCAAGGTGGGGTTCGAGCAGTGGGTGGGGGTTGATGCGGGCGGGGGTGGGGTGCCCGGGGGGAAGGGTGGGCGTTCGCTCGGGGAGTTCGTGGGGGAGGCGCTGGGGGAGTTGAGGGTGGTGGTGGGGGGCTGACCCTCCGGAGTGGTGCGTTCTGTCGGTTCCGGGACCACCTGCCGGTGGGGGCTTGTCGCGCCGTTCTCCCCCAGAGCTTCGCCTGGGAGGTGCCCCCACGCGCCCCTGGGTATGTGACGGCTCTTCCGTGAAACGAAGCTCCCCTGGTGGGGGGGGCTTGATGTGGGATACGGGATCACCACGTGGGTGGGGGGCTTGTCGCGCCGTTCTCCCCCAGAGCTTCGCCTGGGAGGTGCCCCCACGCGCCCCTGAGTGACTGCGGCTGCTTCCTCGGAAAGAACCTGACCTGGCTGGGGTGGCGTTGCGGGTTCCGGGTTCACCCTGCGGGTGGGGGCTCCCCAGGGGCGCGGGGGACCCGCACTTGCTCAGGGGCGCGGGGAACTGCGCGGGCAACCAGGGGCGGCGTGGGGTCGGGGTCGGGCCTGGGCACTCGCGGCGGGTTGCCGTGGGGCGCGGGGGACCCGTACTGGACCAGGGGCGCGTGGGGGCACCTCCCAGGCGAAGCTCTGGGGGAGAACGGCGCGACGAGGCACCCACCGGGGGGTGGTCCCGGAACCGACAGAACGGGGCGGCCTGGGGGGTTCGGCACCGTGGGGAGCTATTTGCGGGGGAGGTTGCGGACGGCGGGGATGGCGAGGAGGGCGGTGGCGACGAGGAGGGGGACGGCGCCGCCGAGGAGGAGGACGTGGCGGGCGCCGAACGTGGTGGAGGCGGGACCGGCCATGGCCTGGCCGACGGGGACCATGGCGATGGAGCCGGCGACTTCGTAGGCGTGGATGCGGTTGAGGATGTCCCCGGGCACTTGGGTCTGCACGCTGGTCGCCCAGTTGACGCCCCAGTAGGCCGAACTGGCCCCGGCCACGAGCATGCAGCAGGTGATCGCCCAGACGGGGAGCCCGAGGCCGACGGACGTCGGCATGAGCATCGTGCCGAAGAGCGCGAGGGAACCGGCCCGCAACGGCCGGCTGGACCGTATCCGCATCGCGCACAGCGCGCCGAGCGCGGTGCCGGCGCCGAGCGCGGAGTTGACCAGGCCGTAGGCGCCCGCGCCGTGGGCCGGGATGATCTGGGCGGCGGCCAGCGGGGTGTACGGGCCGACCGTGCACACCATGTAGACCATCCACACGAGGATCACCGACCACATCCAGGTGCGGGCGCGGAACTCCCGCCAGCCCTCGGCCAGGTCGGCCCGGAAGGTCGAGACGGCCGCGGTCAGCCGCGGCGGCAGCGGCGGCAGCCGCAGCGAGATCAGGCACAGCGCGCTGGCGAGGTAGGTGGTGGCGTGGGCGGCGAAGACCACGCCGGTGGAGGTGAAGCCGACCAGCACGCCCGCGAGCGCGGGTCCGACCAGGCTGGCCACGGACTCGGCGGTGCGGGTCGCCCCGTTGGCGCCCTGCACGTCGGTCGCCACCCGCACGATGGTGCTGGCCACGCCGGGCTGGAACATCGCCGCGCAGGTCCCGTTGATCACCGCGATCACGGCCATCTCCCACAGCCGCACCTGGTGGGTGGCGAACAGCACGGCCGCGGTGGACTGCGAGCAGACCCGGACCAGGTCCGCGCCGATCATCAGCGCGCGGGCGTCGAACCGGTCCGCGAACACCCCGCCGAAGACCACGAACCCGGCGAAGCAGGCGGTGGACGCGGCCATCACCAGGCCGATGTCGCCGGCCGAGTAGCCGTAGCCGAGCAGGCCCGCCGACAGCGCCACGGGCAGCATGGTGTCGCCGAGCATCGCGACCGTGCGGGCGGTGAAGAAGTACCGGAAGTTGGCGGACCACAGCGGGCCGGCCGGCGGGCGTACGGAAGGCCCCGAAACGGCGGTGGCGGCTTCGGGGCCGAAATGCGGAGAGCTCACCCCGCCAATATGGACTGGACCACTCGGTAACTTCCACAGGGTTCTGACCTGCGAGATGCCGGGACGGTCCAGGTCGGGCGGGGGCGGCCGGGACGGGGCGGGACGGCCGGGTTCAGCCCGATTCCGGCCGTACCCGCAGCAGCCGTACCGAGCGTGCCGAGATCGTCACCGGCCGTCCGCCCGCGACGAGTCGACCGGCCGTTCCGTCCGCGACGAGTTGAGCGGGCGTTCCGTCCTCCGCGGTGTCCAGCACCACCTCGTACCCCGACGCCCACGGCGGTCCCGGCAGCGTGAACTCCAGCGGGCGGTGGTCGGCGTGCACGATCAGCAGGAAGCTGTCGTCCACCACCGGCTCGCCACGCGCGTCCCGCTGCGGGATGTCCCGGCCGGACAGCAGCATGCCCAGCGTCGCGGACGGCGCGAACCAGTCCTCCTCGGCCATCTCCCGCCCGTCCGGCCCGAACCAGGTCACGTCCCGCAGCCCCTCGGGCGCCAGCGACAGGCCGGAGAAGAAGCCGCCGCGGCGCAGCACCGGGTGCGCGTGGCGCAGCGCGATCAGCCGCGCTGCCAGGTCGAGCAGCGCCGCCCAGCACGGGTCCTCGCGCAGCGACCAGTCCACCCAGCCGGTCTCGTTGTCCTGGCAGTAGGCGTTGTTGTTGCCGCCCTGGGTGCGGCCCATCTCGTCGCCGGCCACCAGCATCGGCACCCCGGTGGACAGCAGCAGCGTGGCCAGCAGGTTCCGCAACTGGCGGTGGCGCAGCGCGAGGACGTCCGGGTCGTCGGTGCCGCCCTCCGCGCCGCAGTTCCAGGAGCGGTTGTCGTCGGTGCCGTCCCGGCCGTCCTCGCCGTTGGCCGCGTTGTGCTTGCCGTTGTAGCTGACCAGGTCGCGCAGGGTGAAGCCGTCGTGCGCGGTGACGTAGTTGACCGAGGCGTACGGCCGCCGGCCGCCCCAGTCGTAGAGGTCGCTGGACCCCGACAGGCGGTAGCCGAGGTCGCGCACGTCGCCGGTCGCGCCGCGCCAGAAGTCCCGGACGGTGTCGCGGAACCGGTCGTTCCACTCGGTCCACAGCGGCGGGAACGCGCCCACCTGGTAGCCGCCGTCGCCGACGTCCCATGGCTCGGCGATCAGCTTCACCCGGCGCAGCACCGGGTCCTGGGCGATCACCGCGAGGAACGGCGAGAGCATGTCCACGTCGTGCAGCGAGCGGGCCAGCGCGGCGGCGAGGTCGAAACGGAAGCCGTCCACGCCCATCTCGGTGACCCAGTAGCGCAGGCTGTCGGTGATCAGCCGCAGCACGTGCGGCTGCACCACGTTGAGGGTGTTGCCGCAGCCGGTGTAGTCGGAGTAGCCGCGCGGGTCCGGGCCGAGCCGGTAGTAGCCGCGGTTGTCGATGCCGCGCAGCGACAGCGTCGGGCCGCCCTGGCCGCCCTCGGCGGTGTGGTTGTAGACCACGTCGAGGATCACCTCGATGCCCGCCGCGTGCAGCGCCCGCACCATCCGCTTGAACTCCCCGACCTGCCCGCCGCGGCTGCCGCTGGCGCTGTACCCGGCGTGCGGGGCGAAGTAGCCGATCGAGTTGTAGCCCCAGTAGTTGTGCAGGCCCCGGCGCAGCAGGTGCTCCTCGTCGGCGAACTGGTGCACCGGCAGCAGCTCCACGGCGGTGACGCCCAGCCGGGTCAGGTGCGCGATCGCGGCCGGGTGGGCGAGACCGGCGTAGCTGCCGCGCAGCTCCGGCGGGACGTCGGGGTGCCGCCGGGTGAACCCGCGCACGTGCAGCTCGTAGATGACCGTGTCCGACCAGGGCGTCTTGGGGCGGCGGTCGTCCTGCCAGTCGTCGTCGTCCTCGACCACCACCCCCTTGGGGACGTACGGCGCGGAGTCGCGGTTGTCGCGCACGGTGTCGGCGACGTCCTGCTCGGGCCAGTCGCGCGCGTGGCCGTACACCTCGGGGACCATCGTGAACCCGCCGTCCACCGCGCGGGCGTACGGGTCGAGCAGCAGCTTCGCCGGGTTCCAGCGGGCGCCGGTCCACGGGTCCCAGCGGCCGTCGACCCGCAGGCCGTAGCGCTGCCCGGGGCGCACGCCGGGCAGGAAGCCGTGCCACACCTCGTGGGTCAGCTCGGTGAGCGGGGCGCGGGTCTCGGTGCCGTCGTCGGCGAACAGGCAGACCTCGACGGACTCGGCGCCGCCCGCCCACAGCGCGAAGTTGGTGCCGGGCGTGCCGTCGGGGCCGGTGTGGAAGCGGGCGCCGAGCGGCTGCGGGGAGCCGGGCCAGACGGTGGCGGGGGCCGGCGGCGCGTCGGCGGGGGAGGCCGGGGCGGCGCCGGTCCCCGGGCCCGCGCTGTGCGTACGGATCGTGCCGCTCGTCGGGCTGGTACGGGGCCCCGGCGGCGCGGCCGGGGCGCCGGGTATGCCGGGCTGCTGGGGCACTTCACGGACTCCCGGGGCCGGGCGGGGGAAGGACTCCGCCCGCCCGGCGGCGCCGAACTCGCGCGTCTCGGACACGTGTCTGCCCTCCAGCGGCTCCGGCACGGCTCTCGGCGTCGCCAGGCGTCCCGTGCCCGGCGGCCGACCGTGTCTTTGCAGGCATTGTTCCCTCGCGGGTGGCCCGTCACCCCGAAGCCGCCGCGCAGTCACCAACCCGGCATCACGTCGTTGACCTTGTGTGACAGGTGTGGCGACGCGCGCACAGCGTGCAACGAAGGGTCCGGTCGCGGTGATCGCCGCGGCGGTGGCGGCACTGGCGGTGCTGACCGCCGGATGCGGCGCGGGCGGCGGCACGGACGACAAGCCGCGCCCGTCGGCGAGCACGGGCCAGGCGACGAAGCCGCCGTCGTTCGTGGGTGTCTACTCCCCGGAGACGGGGACCACCGTCGGCACCGGAATGATCATCTCCCTGGACTTCACCCGGCACATCACCGACCGGGCCGCCGTCGAGCGCGGCGTCAGCGTCACCAGCGTGCCGCCGGTCGAGGTGACCGGCCACTGGTTCGGCGACCAGCGGCTCGACCTGCGCCCGGCCCGGTTCTGGCAGCCGGGCACCCGGGTCACCCTCCATCTGCGGCTGCGCGGGGTGATGGGCACCCCGGGCGTGCGCGGGGTCCAGTCCAAGGACGTGGCCTTCTCCGTCGGCCGTGACCAGCACAGCACCGTGGACGTGCTCACCCACACCATGACCGTGGTCCGCGACGGCCACCTGCTGCGCGTGCTGCCGATCTCCGCGGGCAGCGACCAGCACACCACGTACAACGGCATCATGATGATCTCCGAGAAGTACAAGGTGACCCGGATGAACGGCAGCACCGTGGGCTTCGGCGGGGAGTACGACATCCCGGACGTGCCGCACGCGATGCGGCTGACCAGATCGGGCACCTTCGTGCACGGCAACTACTGGTCGCCGCCGTACGTCTTCGGCACGCGGAACGTCAGCCACGGCTGCGTCGGCCTGCGGGACCGCAAGGGCGGCGGCGCGGACACGCCGGCCGGGTGGTTCTACGGGCAGTCCATCGTGGGCGACACTGTGGAGGTGGTGAACTCCCCGGACGCCACGGTCGCCCCGGACAACGGGATGAGCGGGTGGAACCTGAGCTGGCCGGAGTGGACCGCCGAGTCCGCGCTCTGAGCCGCGGCGGGTATCCGTACACGTGCGCACCCGGTACTCCCGAGGTGAATCGGGCGTTGACCGGCCGCGTCTTCGGGTAGACACCCGGATGGCAGTTGGGACGGAACAGTGACATTCCCGTGGCACGGGTACGCGGTTCATATGGTTTTCTTGCGCTGGCAGGGGGAGTTCGGGTGTGTCGCGCGGTAGGGGAGTCAGGACTTTGAAGCCGATAGGTGGGGCCCGTGGTGCCAGAAGGCACGCGGCTGCGGCTCTGGTGCTCGGAGCGCTGATGCTGGTGGTGACCGCTTGCGGTCCCGACGGCAGCGGCAGCAAGGCGAGCTCGGGCAGCGACGACGGCAAGGGCGGTGGCGCCAAGACCAGCGCCCCGGACACGACCGTCTCGAAGGCGGTCGTCGACATCACGCCCAAGGACGGCGCGAGCAACGTCGCGACCACCGGTGTGCTCAAGGTGGCGGCGACGGGCGGCAAGCTGTCCACGGTGACCGTGAAGGACGACAAGGGCAACCCGGTGGACGGCAGCATCACGTCCGACGGGCTGGGCTGGGCGCCGAGCGGCCATCTCAACACCTCCACCGAGTACACGGTGGACGCGTCCGCGAAGGACTCCTCGGGCCGCGAGTCCGACAAGCACGCGACCTTCACCACGGTGGTGCCCAAGGACACCTTCGTCGGGTTCTTCACCCCGGAGGACAACTCCACCGTGGGTGTCGGCATGGAGGTGTACCTCAACTTCAACCGGCCGATCACCAACAAGAAGGCCGTCGAGCAGGGGCTGAGCGTCACCGCGTCGCCGTCCGTGCCGATCGCGGGCCACTGGAACGGCAACACCCAGCTCTTCTTCCGCCCGCAGGACTACTGGGCGGCCGGCACCAAGGTCACCCTCAAGCTCAACCTGGACGGGGTGGAGGGCGCCCCCGGGGTGTACGGCAAGCAGAACAAGTCGGTGCACTTCACGGTGGCCCGCCGCCAGGTCAGCGTGGTGGACGCGGCGAAGCACACCATGACCGTCTACCGCGACAACAAGGCGATCAGGACCATCCCGATCTCCTCCGGCGCTCCGGCACACACCACGTACAACGGCAAGATGGTGATCTCGGAGAAGTACATCAAGACCCGGATGAACGGTGACACGGTCGGCTTCGGCGGGGAGTACGACATCCCGGACGTGCCGCACGCGATGCGGCTGACCAACTCCGGCACCTTCATCCACGGCAACTACTGGGCCGCGACCTCCGTCTTCGGCCACAGCAACACCAGCCACGGCTGCGTCGGGCTGCACGACGTGCGCGGCGCGGGCGACGCGAGCACACCGGCCGCCTGGTTCTACAACAACTCGCTGATCGGGGACGTGGTCCAGGTGACCAACTCCCACGACAAGACGGTGCCGTGGTACAACGGCCTCAACGGCTGGAACATGCCGTGGAGCGAGTGGACGCAGGCGTCCTGACCCGATCGTCATGACCCGATCGTCCTGATCCGACCGTCCCGATCGGACCGTCCCGATCAGGCATCCGGCCTCCGGCCGAGGAGATCGACCGTACGGCCCGCCCTTCGCCGGGGCGGGCCGTCGTCGTACGCTCCGGTCATGACTGAAACCCCGGTGACTCTTGAGGTCGAGGACGGCGTCGGCACCATCCGGCTGGACCGGCCGCCGATGAACGCGCTGGACGCGGCGATGCAGGACCTGCTCAAGGAGCTGGCCGAGCAGGCCGCCGCGCGGGCGGACGTACGGGCGGTGGTGGTGTGGGGCGGCCCGAAGGTGTTCGCGGCGGGCGCGGACATCAAGGAGATGCGGGCGATGTCCTACCAGGACATGGTGGACCGCTCGCGCGGGTTGCAGGATGCCTTCAGCGCGGTGGCCCGCATCCCGAAGCCGGTGGTGGCGGCGGTCAACGGCTACGCGCTGGGCGGCGGTTGCGAGCTGGCGCTGTGCGCGGACATCCGGATCGCCGCGGAGAACGCCAAGCTGGGCCAGCCGGAGATCCTGCTCGGGCTGATCCCGGGCGCGGGCGGCACCCAGCGGCTGGCCCGGCTGGTCGGCCCGTCCCGCGCCAAGGACCTGATCTTCACCGGCCGGACCGTCGGCGCGGCCGAGGCGCAGACCCTCGGCCTGGTCGACCGGGTGGTCCCGGCCGAGCAGGTGTACGCGCAGGCGCTGGCGTGGGCGCGGCAGTTGGCCCGCGGCCCGGCGTACGCGCTGCGGGCCGCGAAGGAGGCCGTGGACGGCGGCCTGGACACCGACCTCGCCAGCGGGCTCACCCTCGAACGCACCCTGTTCGCCGGACTGTTCGCGACCGAGGACCGCGAGACGGGGATGCGCAGCTTCGTCGAGAACGGCCCTGGCCAGGCGGAGTTCGCCTGAGCGCGGTTCGGTTCGCGGGCGGTCGCGGGCGCGGTCACGAGTGCTCGCGGCCGCCCGGCCGGGGGCGCGCCGGCGCCGTGTGACGTGGGTGACGCCGGTTCAGATGAATTAGCGGGGTTACCGGGCGAACCCGTCCTGTTACGGCCATCATGAAGACATGGCGGTACGGGGTGGTGCGGAGCAGCCGCGGCAGGCGGCACAAGTGGCTGACGGGGTACCGCTCATGGCCGCGGACGACCCCGGTGAGGCCGATGACCCCGACGACGCAGCCGCCGCCGCGGCCAAGGCACTGGAGCTGATCGGGGACCCCTCGGTCAAGGAGGTGCACCTCGCCTCGCGGCCCGAGTCGGCCTCCACCGCCCGCCGGCTGTCGCTGTCGGTGGTGCGGATGTGGGGCCTGCCGCACCTCGCCGACACCGTGGAACTGCTCGTCTCGGAACTGGTCGGCAACGCGGTACGGCACACCGGTGCGCAGATGTTCGGGCTGCGGATGCCACGGCGGCGCGGCTGGGTGCGGGTGGAGGTCCGCGACCCGTCGCGGGCGCTGCCCTGCCTGATGCCGGTGCGCGAGATGGACACCAGCGGCCGCGGGCTCTTCCTGGTCGACAAGCTCTCCGACCGCTGGGGGGTCGACCTCCAGCCGCGCGGCAAGACCACGTGGTTCGAGCTGCGGGTCATGGACCGGATCTGAGGGGTGCGGCACACTCGTCAGGAGCGGTGCGGGAGACTCGTCGGGAACCGCCGGGAACGGGAAGAGGCCCTCCGCGCGTCGGGGGGGATGACAGCGGGGGGCCTCTTCAACATCGCCGCGAAGCAGGGGGGGGTGTTCCGCGGCGCCCTGGGAACGGCCGAGCTCGGGTCCGTGGCGGCCGTTGTACTCGACTCTCGCACGGGTCGGGGTGCGAGAGCAAGTTTGGGAAGCGTGTCTCTCGCCACAAACCGGGCATATTACTTGTGGATGAAAGGGTGACATGTGCCACCCACCTTGTAAATGATGGTTAAACTCTCTCATGACCTTTTCATATAGAGAATGCTTATGTGACCGGTGAGACCCTGTAGGGGGTTCACCCTGACTCCATGGTGGGGTAAGCCCCCATAGGAGTTGGGGGATTCGCCGGATGGGCTGGGCCGCGCCGCCGCGAGAGGCTCGGGTGGTCGGTCGGCAACACGAGGAGAGCCTGTGGCAGGCACCATGGCAGCAACGGGGGCGGGCACCGCCCCGGCGGCGATACGCGCCGTACCGGCCTTCGTCCGGTTCGTGGTCTTCGGCGGCGGCGTCACCCTGCTGGGCAGCGGCGCGCTGCTGCTGGTCGGCGACCGCGCGCCGGTCGCCGCCGCCAACGCCGTCGTCACCGTCGTGACCACTCTGCTCGCCACCGAACTGCACACCCGCTTCACCTTCCGGCGCGGCCGGGCGAGCTGGAGCGACCACTGCGCGAGCGGGCTCACCGTCCTGCTGTCGTACCTCTTCACCACCGGCGCGCTGCTCGGCTACGACGCCTTCCACACCGGCGGCGGCGCCCTGGTGCGGCAGGGCGTCTACCTCGCCGCCTCCGGGGCCGCCGGGATCGCCCGCTTCCTGCTGCTGCGGTACGTCTTCGCGCGGACCCGCCGCGCTCAGTCGCCGACCGCGCGCGGCGGGCGGATCGCCGGGGTCGCGGGCCGGGCGGCCGGCGTCGCGGGTCCGGTCGTGCGGGCCGCCCGGAGCGCTTGGGGCGCCTGGGGCGCTTGGGGTGCCGCGCCGCTCGCCCGTGCCGTACGGGCCTTCCGGTTCGCGCCGGTCGTCGTGCCGCCGTCGGTGCCGCGGCCGGTTCCGGTTCCGGTGCGCGTGGCCCTGCGGGCGCGGGGGCCGGTCGCCGCGCCGGGCGGGGGAGCGGTGGCCGCGGTGGCGGGTCCGCGCACCGCACCCGCCGACCCCGTACCCGGGCGGGCCGCGCCCGACGTCCTCGTCGCCGCCGTGATCCCGTCGAGCCGGGCCGCCTCACGGCCCCCCGTCGTGGCAGCGGCCATCGCCGCCACGGCGCCCTGGGCCACGCCCGCGCTGTGGGCCATGGCCACCGCCTCCCCGCGCGAACCGGCGCCCAACTTGCCGAGGATGTTCGCCACATCAACTTCTTGGCCCTGAGGGCCGGTCTCGTCGACCTGTTCTCAGGCTTCGTCGCGCTCCCGACTGCCCCCTACGATAGGACGGTCACGGGTCGCATCCACCACTTCGGGCTATGTCCGTTGTGGTGCGGGTCCGTTGATGAGAACCCACGCCGAGCGTGCGCGGTTGCGCACGTTGACCCCGGCGACGTGGTCGGCGGGGCCAGCGAGCCCGCACCGACGACAGCAGAACGTATCCCGGTCGGGACGATTGTTATTCGCGGTGTGCCCACATCTGGGGCACATCTGCGATGTGTAGGCCGGGTCCACCCAGATCACCGGGACCCCGGCACTCTCAGCCTTGTACGCGATGTACCGGTCGAGTTGGTGGAACGGCCAGGAGGACAGCGCGGCCCGCTGATCGCGGCGGGGCCGTACCCGGTCGCGGATACCCCGAAGCTCCTCCAGGGCGATCCCGCGACCGGTGCGTCTCGCGACGGCCACGCAGTCCTTGGCAATGGTGTGGTTGATGTGCGCGGCGTGCCGCGCCTCCCTCCTCGCCCGCCGTTTCAACCGGCGGTTCGCACTACGAGTCCGCTTCGCCTGCAACTCCGCCCTCTTGCGGGCCTGCCACCTGCGGTAGCGCGACAGCCTGCGGCCGGAGTAGTTCCTGCCGTCCGAGGTCGTGGCGAGGTTGACGATGCCCCGGTCCACCCCGATCCAGTCCACCGGGTGGACGTTCAGTGGGACGGCTGGGACCTCGCACACCGCGAGCAGGAACCACTTCCCCTCCCGGCACACCAGATCGCTCTCGCCCTTCCGGAACGCGGCGAGGGTCTTCAAGTGGTCGGGCGCGCCGGTGAACCGCACACCTTTCAAGCGCCCCGCCACCGTCCAGATACTCACGGTGCCCGCGTCGTGCTGCCAGGACAGCATCCGGTCGTCGAACGGCTGCGCCGCGTCCGGCCGGAACGCAATCCGCTTGCTCGTCGTCCGGGCCCGGCGCGGGGAGCCTTCCGGACCGAGCCGCCCGGCCCGGACGTTGCCGCGCAGGGCGGCGTAGGCGTCCACGACCTTCTTCACCGTGCGCACCGCCGCCTGCGCACCCAGCCCGAACTCGCCCTTCAGCCGACCGTAGGTCAACTTGTGCAGGTCATTGCGCGAGGTAGCGCCCTTCGCGAACGCGACCGCCGAGACAGCGTCAGCCGCTTCGTTCACCACCCGCAGGGTCGCCGCCAGCGCAGCCGCCTCCTCCGGCCCCGGCAGCAGCCGCACCCGCACCATGATCTTCACGATGACAGGCTAAACGGGGGCACTGACAATGCCTGCTGAGCCGCAACGCCACCGCGAGGCGGCGGCACACTGCCAATCAGGCGACGGTCGTCCGCCTCGGCGCCGAAGTAAAGGCCAGGGAGCCGGGCGAGACGTATGGTGGAGCCACCAGGCGGCCGGTGCAAGGGACTCCGCCGAGCTCACCATCGCGTGGCCCATTCCCAGCGGTGGTGGGCGGAGTCATGCCGGTCTCACGAACCAGGGAGCGGGACACGCCATGACCAAGGCCATCGCCTTCACCGAGTTCGGCACCCCTGACGTGCTGCACACCCTTGACGTCGACCTGCCCGAGCCGGGCGCCGGGCAGGTGCGGATCGCCGTGCGCGCCGCGGGCGTCAACCCGGTCGACAGCAAGATCCGTTCCGGCGCCATGCAGCAGGTCTTCCCGACCTCCTTCCCGCACGTGCCCGGCGTCGAGGCGTCGGGTGTGGTCGAGGCGGTCGGCCCCGGCGTCACCGGGTTCGCCGTCGGCGACGAGGTCTTCGGCCAGACTGTCACCGGTTCGTATGCCGAACAGGCACTCGCGCCCGCCGACCGCCTGGCACCGAAGCCGGACAGCCTCGACTGGGCCGCCGCCGCGGCGCTCCCGGTCGCCACCGAGACCACCTACCGCGCGCTGGAGCCGCTCGCCTTGCGGCCCGGCGAGACGCTGCTCGTGCACGGCGCCGCCGGCGGGGTCGGCACCGTCGCCGTCCAGTTCGCGGTCGCGCGCGGCGTGAAGGTGATCGGCACCGCGAGCGACGCCAACCACGAGCGCCTGCGCGCGCTCGGCGCCGTGCCGGTCCGCTACGGCGACGGCCTCGTCGAGCGGGTACGGGCCCTCGCTCCCGACGGGGTCGACGCCGCGTTCGACCTCTCCGGTCAGCCGCAGGCGCTCGCGGACTCCGTCGAACTGACCGGCGGCAGCGAACGCGTCATCACCGTCGCCAACGCCGTGGCCGCGAAGGAGACCGGGATCGCGTTCTCCGGCGGCGGCGAATCCGACCGCAGCCGGCCCGCCTTCGAGGAGGCGCTCGCCCTGCTCGCCGCCGGAAAGCTCCACCTCGCCGTGCATCGCGCCTATCCGCTCGCCGAGGCGGCCGACGCGCAGCGGGAGAGCGAGACGGGCCACGCGACCGGGAAGATCGTCCTGACCGTGTGAGGACCTGAGCACGGCACGCCGGGCCGCCTCGCCGTACGGCGATCCGGGGTGCACGGACGCGGCGGGTGGGCCGGACGTGGAGTCCGGCCCACCCGCCGTTCATGGGGTGCCGCGGTGCGTGGAGTGGTGCGGTGCGACGCTCGAGCGGCTACGGCGCCTTGTTGTAGACCGCGACGTAGTCGACGTTCATCTGACCGCCGGAGACCGTCGAGGAGTTGGGGCCGCCGCCGAACGCGTCGGGGAAGCCGCCGCCCATCGCCAGGTCGTAGATGATGAAGAACGGGTGGTCCACGGCGTTCGCCCACGTGGTGGCGTCCACCTGCGTGGAGTTGACGGTGAAGTAGTTCTGCCCGTCCAGGTACCAGCGGATCTGCTCGGGCGACACCGAGCGGTCGATCTGCACCGCGTACGTGTGGTAGCCGGTCTGGCAGCCGGAACAGGCGTGCTCGCCGGAGCCGATGCCGGTCGACTCGTTGCACGGGCCGCCCGGGTTGGTGCCGCAGTGCAGCGTGCCGAACACCGAGCTGCGGGCGTTGATGTCCTCCAGGATGTCCACCTCGCCCGAGGTCGGCCAGGTGGTGCCGGTGCGCAGCGTCGAGCCGAGCATCCAGAACGCGGGCCAGTAGCCCGCGCCGTTGGCCGTGGTCAGGTCCGGCTGCTGGATCGAGGACTGCATCATCACCACGCCGCCGGCGGGCGCGCCGAAGCTGTCGCTCTGCGTCTCGATCCGGCCCGACGTCCAGCCCGAGCCCGGGTCCGACCCGTCGTGCAGCGCCTTCAGCACCAGGTGGCCGTTGCCGTCCTCGTAGACGTTCGAGGTGCTGTTGGTCATCGTCTCGATCTCACCGGTGCCGAAGCTGCTGCCCGGCCCGGTGTCGTACTTCCAATCCGACGACGGCACACCGGTGTTCGCGGCGCCGTTGAAGTCGTCGCTCCAGGTGGTGGTGAAGCCGGCAGGCGGCGCGGGCACGTCGTTCGGTGCGACGGTGGCCGCGGTCGGGGCGGCCGCGCTTCCGGTGCCCGTGGCCGCGGTCATCCCGGCCAGGCTCAGCGCGGCCACGGCCAGCGCGGTCAGCGCCAACCGTCCCTTCGGCCTCCGGGTGCGCCGCGCCGCGCGGCCTGGCCCGCCCTGCGCCTTTTCCTGCTCTGGTACCTGTCCGCTGGACATGCGATCTCCTGTCCCGATCGGAATCTGTGGGGGGTTGCGCCCGTGGGCGCGCAAGTGCCATGAGCGAGCGCTGAGTTCACGACGCGCATACGGCTGCCATGCATCTCTCCTGCCCGGGTGGGGTCCGTGTACAGGGTCGCTACGCCAGTGAGAGCGCTCTCTCGGTCAGACAGTGGTCTAGTGCCCCGCTTCCTGGGAGTCAACCCGCCCCACACAAACCCTGCGCAACTCCTGTCCCACAGTGATCCGTTCGGCGGGCGCGCGGGAGGGCGCGCGGAGGTGCTCGGGGTGTGCGGGGGCGTAACGCGGGCCGGTAGGTGGTCCGTTGGGGATGCCGGTCGCCGTACGCGACTGGTGCGGTGCCGCGTTGCCGGTGGTGGGTTGCGGGCGGCGCGTGGCGGGCGGTGGGTGGCGCGCTCAGATCCGCCCGGAGGACCGGAGCGCGCGGTAGTGCGCGAGGCGGTCGTCGGTCCACGCGGTGTGGCGCGTGCGGAGCTCTGCCGGGGTGAGGTCGGTGCGCCCGAGATCCTGGTAGTTCGGGTACCAAGTCTCCACGGAGTGAAGCGAGTTGGTGAGGGCGAACAGGTCCCACAGCACCATGGCGGGCAGGTTCTGGCCGGCCGCCTCCTCGTACGCGGCCAGGAACGTCTCGGCCGCGGCCGGGCCGTGCAGCAGGACGAGGTCGAGCCTGCACCAGCTCACGTCGAAGCCGCGCGGTGCCAGCGAGGCGCCGGACCAGTCGATGACGCCGGTGAGCCGGTCCCCCTGCCACAGGACGTTGCCCGACCAGTAGTCGTAGTGCGTCAGGACCGGTGCTTCCTCGGTGAGGCGGTGGCCGTGGGAGGCCAGGATCGCCGAGGCGGGAGCGGGAGCGGTGCCGGTGCCCGGGTCGGAGGAGGCGGCGGCATGGGCGGAGGCGGCGTCCTTGATGGTCGCCATTCCGTCGCGAAGTCCGGTGAGCCCGTGGAGCGGGACCTCGTGGAGCCGGGCCAGGGTGCGGCCCAGTTGGACCGCCGCCACCTCGGGGGACGCCGGTGTGATGTCCGAGCGGCCCGGGAGACGGGTGATCAAGGTCGCGGGCTCGCCGAACCGCTCTCCTTCGGGGTCGGCGCCGAGCAGCCGAGGCGCCCAGCCGCCCAGCCCGTCGAGCGCCGCAAGGACGACGGCCGCCCGAGCGGCGGCGCGGTCGCCGGGCGGGTAGCGGTGCAGGATCATCTCGTGCGCCGGGTCCACGGTCTCCAGCAGGTGCGTGGCGGCGTGGGTGCCCCCGAGCAGTCGCCGTACGGTGTGCGCGGAGGCTTCGGGTCCGGCGACTTCCGCCGCCCAGGTGAGCGCGGCGGCAGGCGGCTGGGAGTCGATCACCGGGTCAGTGTGCATGGCCGCAGTCCGCGGGGCCACCGGTTTCCGCGCCGTGGCGGCCGTGGTGGCCGTGGCCGCCGTTGCCGTTGCGCCCGATGTGGTGCGGGCGCAGCGGATTCCGCGTTCCCCGTGCACCGATCGCCTGTTGTCCTGCCGTCCCCAGGGCCGTCGTCCTATGGTGGGCCGATGCGTGCACACTCCGTTGACCGCCCGGCCGACCTCGACAAGGTTCGCGAGTCCTATGACCGGGTGGCGGACAACTACGTTCACATGGTGGCGACGACGGGGCTCGGCGACATCCGTCTCCAGCCCTGGCTCAAGGCGACCATGGACGCCTTCGCCGACACCGTGAGCGACCTCGGCCCGGTACTCGACGTCGGCTGCGGCCCCGGAACGGTGACCGCCTACCTCGTCGAGCGCGGCCTGGACGCGTCCGGCGTCGATCTCTCGCCCCGCATGATCGAGAACGCCCGCCGGCTGCACCCGGAGTGCCGCTTCGACGTCGCCTCCGCCACCGAACTCGACCTCGCGGAAGGGTCACTCGGCGGCGTGCTCGGATGGTGGTCGCTGTTCAACCTCCCGCGCGACGTCCTTCCGCAGGTGCTCGCCATGTTCGCGCGCGCCCTGAAGCCCGGCGGGCACTTCATCACCGCGACCCACGTCGGCGACGAGGACGCGGTGCGCACCGAGGCGTACGGCGGCGTGTCCGTTCGGTGGACCACGCACAAGTGGCGGCCGGAAGAACTCGTGGACCTGATCGAACGGGCCGGCCTGAGCCTCGTCGCCGAACTCCGGCTCCCCGCCGACGAGCAGGTCGGCCCCGGGGTGGTCGTCGTCGCCAAACGCCCCGCCTGAGCCCGGGCGGCGGGAGAGGCGCACCACCCGGTGGACGTCAGGGAGCCGGTCGTACGGGTGCGGCGGGGGTTCGGCTGAGGGTCGGCGGGCGGCTCGGGTCGGTGAGGGTCCCGTACGGGGGCCGGCCGTCGAGCTGTTCGGCGGCCGGGGTGGCCGGGGTGGCCGGGGTGGCCGGGTCCCAGCCGCGGGCCGTGGCCTCGTCCGGGAAGGCCCGGTCCGTGCCGGGTTCGTGCAGGGTCAGCCAGGGGCCGCCCGCGGTGGCGATGGCGCCGGAGGGGGCGCGGCCGTCGGGGCTTCTCGTCGTCGCGCGCCATCGGTGGAGGGCAACCCCCGTCATTCGGCGTCGAGTTGGTGGTCGGCCCAGACGTAGCTCTCGGGGAGCAGCGCGGTGATCGGGACGGCGCGGAGCTGGTCGCCGGCGCCGACGATGACGGTCAGGGCGGGGAAGTAGTCGAGGAGGACCTGTCGGCAGCGGCCGCACGGGGGCACGACGCCGCGCTCGCGGTCGCCCACGGCGACGATGGTGACCAGGTCGTCGATGCCCTGCGTTGCTGCCGTGCCGAGCGCGACCAGTTCCGCGCAGGGGCCGCCGGTGAAGTGGTAGACGTTCACCGCGGTGACGACGCGGCCGTCCCGCGCGCGGGCCGCGGCCGCCATGGTGTGGTTGTCGCCCCGGCAGGCCGTGGCCGCGACATCGGCCGCCGCCCGGATCAGTTCGTGGTCGACGCGATCGGTCGGTGTGGTCATCTGGTCCGCTTTCGTACGGTGCCGGGGGACGCGCCGGGCGACGCGCCGGGGGACGCCGGTGCGGCGACCAGTCTGCCCTGTCGACGCGTCCGAGCGCGCCGGTGAACGTGCGTCGGTCAGCGCGCCGTAGTACTCCTGGAGGCACGCAAACACGTCCGTCCGTCCGTACTTGGAGTCGTCGATGACCGTTCGCCGGGTCGTGCCCAACATCCAGTCCGAAGCCGCGGGGGAGAGCCGGGAGTTCTACGGGCTGCTGGGCTTCGAGGAGGTCATGAACCACGGCTGGATCATGACGCTCGCCTCCCCGTCCAGCCCGGCCGCGCAGATCAGCATCATGAGCGAGGACAGGACCGCGCCCGTCACCCCTGACCTGAGCGTCGAGGTGAGCGACGTGGACGCGGCCTACGCGCTCATGCGGGAGAGCGGCGCCGAGATCGTCCACCCGCTGCAGGACGAGGAGTGGGGTGTGCGGCGCTTCTTCGTCCGCGACCCCAGCGGACGGGTGGTCAACGTGCTGGGCCACCGCTGAGGTTCGCCGCGCGGGCGGCGGGCGGCGGGCGCCGGGTACGGCAGTCGCGCGCGCGGGGTGCGACGAACAGGTGGCGGCGGCCACTTCCGTGACCGCCGCCACCCGTCAACAGGCCCGCCCCTCATGGGCGTTGCCCGCGGCGTGCTGCGTGCTAGGCGTTACGCCGTACGAGTTACGGCTTGAGGCGGATGACCTGCGGGTCGTGGTCACTCGTCTGGTCGGCGAACTCGGAGTTGATGTGGACCACGTCGTAGTCCACGTGCTTGCCGAGGTTCGGGCTGACCAGGATGTGGTCGAGCACCTGGGAGTTGCCCTCGTAGACGTAGGAGTAACGCTCCGCGACCGGGAGGGTGTTGACCAGGTCGGTCAGCGCCTTGCCGTTGCCGGTGAGGGCGTACACCGCGGGCGAGAACTGGTAGTCGTTGAGGTCGCCGAGGACGACGACGTCGGCCTTCGGGTCGGCGGCCTCCAACTGCTCCACGAAGTCGTGCTCGAGGATCGCCTGGCGCACCCGCTGCACCTCGGAGCTGCGCACCGGCGGCTGGAAGCGGCTGTCGACGCCCTGGTCGCCGCCCTTGCTGTCGAAGTGGTTCGCGATCACGAACAGCTTCTTGCCGCGGAAGGTGAACTCGCCCGCGAGCGGCTTGCGGCTGCTGTTCCACGCGGGGTCGTTCGGCGCGATCCGGCCGGGGGAGGCGGTGAGTTCGGTCTTGTCGCCCTTGCCGGTGATGCCGACCGCGGTGGTCGAGTCGCCGCCGGCGTGGTCGACGAAGCCGACCCGGGCCGGGTTGAAGAGGAACACCTGGCGGATGTTGCCGCCGGGCTCGCCGCCGTCCTTGTCGTTGACCGGGTCGATGCCGCGCCACTGGTAGTGCGGGCCGCCGGCCGCGGCGATCGCGGCGGTGAGCTTCGTCAGCGTCTGGTCGGCGGCCACCACGCCGTCGTCCTTCGCGCCGTCGTTGTCCTGGATCTCCTCGAGCGCCACCACGTCGGGCGAACGCAGGTTGGTGACCAGGCCCTTGGCCAGCGCGTCGAACTTCGACTGCGGGTTGTCGGGCGCCAGGTTCTCCACGTTGTACGTGGCGACGGTGGCCTGGTCCGACGACGCCTTCGCGGTGACCTCGGGCTTGATGCCGCCGCTCTTGACGGTGCCGAGGGTGCGTGCCTGGAGCGCGTACGTGCCGCCGAACTGGTTGTAGTCCAGCGGGCCGGTGGTGGTGCCCTTCAGCGTGTCGCCGACGTTCGCGGTCGGGAACGCGGAGGTGGAGGTCGGGATGAGCGACTGCACCATCAGCCGGCCGGAGTTGGGGTCGTCGTAGCCCTTGTAGAGGGTGCCGCCGCGCTTGGTCGGGTTCTGCTTCGGCTTCACCGTGACCCACAGCTCGGAGTACGGGTCGGTGGCGCCGACCACCCGGCTGTCGCCGATCTGGACGTTCATCCCTTCGAGGGAAGCGTACAAATCGAGCGCGTATTCGGACGGGCGCAGGGGGAAGCTCTCGATGGAACCGCCGCCCGCGCTGGGCGCGAAGGAGTCGGGCACCTTCTTGTCGTCGAGGACCACGGGGGCGGGCACCGGGTTGCCGCTGGAGATCTTGGTCACCGTGGGCTTGGTGATCTCCGTGACGGCCTGGCCTCCGGCGGTGGTTCCGCCCGGGTAGTAGTCCGAGACCGTACCGGCGACGGAGACGCTGTCGCCGACCGAGACCGTGGGAGTGGAGCTGGTGTAGACGTAGATTCCCTCGCTGGTGCGCGGGTCGTTGTCCGGGTGCGGGTCCTGGAACCAGAAGCCCTGCGACGAACCGTAGGCGCGCACGCCGGTGACGATGCCGGTCGCGCCGCTGATCGCCTTGCCCTCGTACGGCGACACCCGGGTGTCGCCCTGGATGTCGTGGATCTTCACCGTGGCCGGCGGTGACGTCGGCGGCGTGGTGGGCGGGGTGGTGGGCGGCGAGGTCGGGCCGCTGCCGCCGGTGCCCGCGGCGTTCTGCGGGGTCGGGTCGCCCGCGGTGAAGTCGGCCGCGTTGTCGTCGGTGTCGGTCAGCGTGGCATTGCGCGCCACCGACGCGGTGTTGCTCGCGCCGGCCGCCGGGCCGCTGCCCTCGTGCACCACGGCCGTGCCGTATCCGACCAGGTCCTTGACCCGGGAGTCCGCGGCGCAGTCCGCCGCCGTCACGCAGGTCAGCGGGTCGGCGCCCTGCACCAGGGCGATGGTGCCGGACGTGCCGGACATCGCGATGTTCCCGGTCGCGTCCGGCGCCGGCAGCGCGGTGCTGCCGCCGGTGCCGGCGGCCTCGCCGACCAGGTAGCGGCCGCCCGCGGCCAGCGACCCGGTCAGCGGGGTGGCCTGCCACTTGGAGGTCGCGGTCGGCGCGCCCGACAGGTACTGGATGCTGTAGTCGCTCAGATCCAGCGTGGCGGCACCGGAGTTGGCCAGTTCGACGAAGTCGTTGGTGTAGGTGGCACCGGCGTTGCCGCCACCGCCGTACACCTCGGCGATCACGGCGTCGGCGGACGGCGTGGCGAAAGCGGAGTGGACGCCGATGCCCGCCAGGACGACGGCGCCGGCTATGCCGAACGGCAGGACCCGCTTGCGCAGCAGGGCCGAGCGCGGCGGGTGCGTGGCGGACGCGGCCTGCGCGGAAGGCGCGGCCTGCCCGGGCGTACCGGGTCTCGCGGGGCGCGAGGCGCCCTCAGGGGAGTGCGACACCGGAGGGGATCTCCTTTGTGCGGTGGGCGATTTACGGTGCCGCGGGCGCTACCGCCCCCGGGGAGGGAGGAGGAGACACGCGCGAACGCGCTCAAGATACGCGCGTAGATCTGGCCGCAGAAGGTACTTGGAGTTAATTCTCCGTGCCTGTCGCCGTGGGCCCGCTCACCGTGGGCGACGGACGCGGGGTCAGGAGGGGTGGGTGTCGCCGTCTGGGGCGCAGGGGTGCGCGTTCCCGTCCGGGGTCCGGGGCCGGCTGGAGCCGGCGTCCTTCGCCTCGGCTTCGAGGCGTTCGGCGGCCCACCGCGCCCATTTCGCGGTGGCGGCGGACAGGCGTACCCCCGGTTCCGCCGCGTACGCGCCGAATCCGGAGCTGCCGGGGATCGGTCGCCAGGTCGCGCAACCGGCCGCTCTCCTCGGCCCGTTGGCGGTGGCACCGCTCCTCCGCCCGGGCCGGGCCGGCGGCGTCCTCCGGGGCGGGGGTGGACAACAGGAAGGCGCGGAGAGCGACTTCGCCGCGTACGGTGCGGCTCGGCTCGAACTCGGTCGGCCACGCCCGCGGTTCCGCTCGGCCGGCCTCGGTGACGTGGTAGCACTTGCGGCCCCACCGGGCTCCCGGATCGGACCCCGGGACCGGGCTCCCGGACCGGACCTCGCCGGCGTGGACGCCGGGCCGTAGGAGAGCCGGAGCGGTCGGGGTCGCGGTCGAGTCGCGGTCGGGGTCGGGGCTATCCCGCCACCGGCTGCGACCCGCTCCGCAGGCCGCGCAGGCCGGTGACGATCAGCTCGATCCCGCGGCGGTAGTACAACTCGGCGCTCGCGCAATCGGCGAGCGGGCCGGCCGCGGCCACCACGTGCGGATAGCGGCGCGGCGAGAGGGAGTTCAGGTGGGCCCGCTTGGCGCGGACCGCGGCCTCCTGCTCCTCCGCGTCGCCCGAGGCGTGCCCGGGCTCGCCGATCACCAGGGTGATCAGTGACGCCAGGACGTGGCAGGAGCTGTCCGCGCCCCGCTGGACGTCCATCCCGGCGGAGCCGAGCTGGGCGAGCACCCGCTCGGTGATGTCCAGGCCCGGCTCGCTCCCGGTGATCCGGGTGAGCAGCAGCACGGCGGCGTTCGGATGCGGCACCAGCGCCTTGACCACGGCGGTCAGCACGCCCTCCAGCTGCTCGTACCAGGGCCGGTCGTCCGGCTCGGGCATCTCGACCGAGGCGAGCAGGCTCTCGGCGACCGCGTCGAGCAGGCCCTCCTTGTCCGGGAAGTGCCGGTAGAGCGCCATCGGCGTCACGTCGTGCTGCTGGGCGACCCGCCGGATCGTGACGGCGCCCAGGCCCTCCGTGTCGGTCAGGGACAAGGCCGTCGCGATCAGCTCGTCGCGGTTGAGTCGCTTCTGCGCGGCCATCTCTCGCCTTCCGATCAGCTCGGTTGTGTACATCGTACGCAGGGTCCGTACCCGTCGATCCCGCGCGCGGTCCGCGCCCGGCCACGGCGCCAGCACACGTCACTAGGTATACGTCGTACACGTCTCATGTATGGTGACTCCGTAAGCATACGCCGTACACATTCGGCGTACCTGCTCGTTCCGGCCTGCCCGGATCTGCTCCCACCAGCTACCTGCGGAGACGCCATGCGACGCAGTCCCTGGGCCACGCTCACCGTGCTGGCCCTCGCTCAGTTCATCGTGGTGCTCGATGTGACGATCGTGAACGTCGCGCTCCCCGACATCCAGTCCGACCTCGGCTTCAGCACCGACGGCCTGCAATGGGTGATCAGCGGCTACACCCTCCTGTTCGGCGGATTCCTGCTGCTCGGCGGCCGCGCGGCCGACCTGCTGGGCGCCCGCCGGATCTTCGTCGCCGGGCTCGTCCTGTTCGGCGTGACCTCGCTGGCCGGCGGCCTGGCCGGCTCGCCCGGGCTGCTCATCGCCGCCCGCGCGGTCCAGGGGCTGGGTGGCGCGATGCTCTCGCCGGCCGCGCTGTCCATCCTCACCGTCACCTTCGAGCACGGCCGCCGCCGCAACATCGCGATGGGCATCTGGGGCGGCCTGGCCGGACTCGGCGGCACCCTCGGGGTCGTCGCGGGCGGCGTGCTGGTGGACTCGTTCAGCTGGCGCTGGGTCTTCATCGTCAACGTGCCGATCGTGGTCGGCCTGGTGATCGCCGCGCCGCTGTTCGTACGGCACTTCCCACGGCGCGCCGGTGCGCGCTCGTTCGACCTGCCGGGCGCGCTGCTCGGCACCGGCGGGCTGCTCGCGGTCGTCTACGGCGTGGTGCGCGCCGAGCCGGTCGGCTGGTCCTCGTTCGAGGTGATCGGCTGCCTGGTCGCAGGCGTCGCCATGCTCGCGGGCTTCCTGGTGGTCGAGTCCCGCGCGGCGGCGCCGCTCGTGCCGCTGCGGCTGCTGCGCTCCCGCGCGTTGAGCACGGCCGGCGGCGCGCTCGCGCTCAACGGGGCCGGCTTCCTGTCGATGTTCTTCCTCACCGCGATCTTCCTCCAGCAGGTCAGGCACGGCAGCGCGCTGCACGCGGGGGTCGAGTTCCTGCCGATGGGCGGCACCGCGATCTTCGGCGCGGTCGCGGCCACCCCGCTGGTCACCCGGTTCGGCACCCGCCCGGTGCAGATCGGTGGCGCGATGATGAGCACGGTGGGGCTGCTGCTGCTCACCGCGGCCGGCGCCGACGGGTCGTACGCCGGCCAACTCCTGCCCGGCCTGCTGCTGTTCGGCGCGGGCATCACGTCCGTGGCGGTACCCTCGCAGATCGCCGCGGTCGCCGACGTCTCCGCGCACGAGGCCGGCGCCGCCTCCGGTGTCGTCACCGCCTTCAACCAGGTCGGCGGCGCACTCGGGCTCGCCGTCGTCACCACGCTGTCCACCTCGAAGACCACCTCCGACCTCGCGCACGGCAGTTCCCAGTCCGACGCGCTGGTGGCCGGGTTCCACCGCGGACTGCTGGTCGCGGCCGCCTTCATGGTGGTGGCGATCGCGGTCACCGCGCTGTCGCCGCGGCTGGCGCCCAGCGCCGAGCAGATCGCCGAGGAGCCGGTGGCGGCGTAACGCCCGCAGGGACGCCTGCCCGTAGGCCCATCCGCCCATCCGCCCGCCGGCCCGCCCGTACCTCCCGATCGATCGATCGATCGCGGGAGCGTACGGGCGGGCCGGCGGGCGGTGGCGGTGGCCGGTCAGCCCGCGGCCGTCTCCGCGTCGAGCCAGGCCAGGTACGGCGCGCTGCCGCGCTCGATCGGCACCGCGATGATCTCCGGAGTGTCGTACGTGTGGGCGGACTCGAGCAGCGCTTCGAGCGTGTCGTACCGCTCGGCCGGGGTCTTGAGGAGCACCCGCCACTCCTGCTCGACCCGGACCTCGCCCTCCCACCAGTAGACGGAGCGGATCGGCCCGTCGATCTGCGCGCAGGCCGCGGCGCGGGCCTCGACCGCCACCCGTGCCAGCTGCTCGGCGCGTTCGGCGCTGTCGGTCGTGGTCTGCACGGTGACGTACCCGGACACGGGGCCTCCACAGGTCGGTTGGGCCGAGCGTAACGGCCCTCTCAACCGGTCGGCCCCGGTCAGCCGGTCAGCCGGTCACGTCGTGAGCGTCGCCACCGCGACCGCGTATCCGCCCAGCGGGTAGGAGTCGGCGCTGCTCCACTCGCCGCGGATGTCGCCGCCGGCCGACTTCTGGTCCACCACCCTGACGTGGGCGCCGCGCAGCCCGTCGATCGTGACGGTGACCGGCGCGTTGGTCTTGTTGACCAGCAGCACCTTGCGGCGGCCCCTGTCGACGAGCGCGAGGGCGTACACGTCGCCGGAGGGCTGGTCGGGGAGTTCGATCAGCCGGCTGCCGGGCCGGATCTCGTCGAGGATCAACTCCAGCACGCGATAACGCGCGTTGGGCTCGCCGGTCGTCCAGTCCAGCATCGACACCGACGGGTACTGGCTCGGGTAGCCCATCAACTGGCTCTCGCCCACGATGTCGATGCCCATCAGCGCGAGCCGGGCGAAGACGTAGGCGTAGAGCCCGCCGGAGAAGTTCCAGTACGCGTCGGGGATCGGCGCCGGGTCGGACTGGGTGGCCGAGTCGGGCAGGATCGTGCCCAACTCGTCGACGGTGGTGCGGACATCGGGTGCCAGCGAGGTACGGATCTGCTCGACCTGGGCGACGGTCGCGAGGAACCCGTCCGCCTGCGCGAAGCCGTCCGGCCCGTAGTCGTCCGCGGTGTCGGCGGAGTTGGGCACGGCGTAGAAGTGGTAGCTGATCAGGTCGAGCGGGACGCCCGGCCGGTGGTTGGCCCGGTCCAGGAAGTAGCGGTAGAAGTCGAAGCCGGCGGAGTTGCCGAGCGCCAGCGCGACGAACTTGGTGCGCGGTGACACCTCGTGGATCGCGGTGACGATCGCGTCGTACAGCTCCGTGTACTCCTGCGGGGTCATCGCGTGCTCGAAGTCGACCTCGTTGAGCACTTCCCAGTACGGCAGTTGGTAGTGGTACGGCGACCGGTGGAAGGCGCCGTACTCGTCGGTGAAGCCGCCGGCGGTGTACCAGGAGACCAGCCGCCGGTAGTAGTCGGCGACGACCGAGACCGGCACGGCCAGGCGCTGCCCCTGCGAGTAGCCGAAGTCCGGCGCGTCCGGGTCGTCCGGGTAGGCGACGGGCGCCGTCCAGCGGGACAGGTCGCCGGAGAAGTCGTCGGAGAGCAGCGTCGTCCCGTCGGCCGACGTCACGACGACGTTGTCGAAGTCGGCCGACTCCGAGCCGTGTTCGCGGAACCCGACCGTTCCGGCGGCGAAGGTGTCGTCCTGCACGGTCAGCACGTCCGTGCCGTCCACGCTGACGGTCAGGGTGGAGCCGGCGGCGGTGGTGCGCACCTGGTAGGTCCGGCCGTCCTCGACCGCGAACGGCAGCGCGGTGGCCCGGACGGGGCCCGACTGGCCGTCCTTGAAGGGCACGAAGACGAGGTAGCCGCTCTGCGCCGGGGCGCTGTACGGGTAGTTCGACAGCAGGAACCCGTAGCCGTTGCCGGGGTCCCGCATCCGGACCGTCCAGCCCGCCTGCGCGTAGTCGGACCCGTCCTGCACGCCGGTCGCCCGCGGGGTGACGTCGACGGCGAAGGTGTAGTCGGTCCAGTCCGTGCCGCTCGCGGCGATGCCGATGTCGCCGCCGACCACGTGCAGCGCACCGTCCTTCAGCGTCCACGGCGTGGGCTGCCACATCCACTCCGGGATGGTGCTGAAGTTGAGGATCGTCGATCTGCCGCGGGTGGCCTTCTCGAAGTCCTCGACGAGCGGGTCGATGAGCGAGAAGTCCCAGCTGGTACGGCCGTCGGTCGGCGGTTCCAGCTCGGCCACCCCGAGCTTCGGGTAGGGGAACCACGGCACGAAGCGCACGTAGTCGGTGTCGAGGTTGCGCAGCGCGCGGTAGACGCTGTCGTGGATCGGCGACTCCCGGCGGATCTTGGGGTTCACCACGACCTGGAGCGTCGGCGTGGTCTTCGACACACGGCCGGCGGCGTGCCAGTCGATCGGCAGCGGCGCGGCGGCTCCCGCGGCGCCCTCGGCGTGTGCGGCGGTCGCGGGCAGCAGCGGGGCGGCCGCGGCGGCGGCACCTGCGGCGCCCAGGGACTTGAGCACCGTGCGGCGGGCGGGCGCCGCCGGGTTGCCCGCCGGGCGGGCCGGATCGGTCGGATGGGTCGGGCGGGTCGGATCGGTCGGGCGGTCCATGTCGGCTCCTGTCGCATCAGGTCATGAACATGACAGTTCCGCCCGAAGGGCGCCGGGCGCCTCGCGTCTCGAACGGTCGCGCACGGGAGGGGTGCGCGGCTCCCACGATAGGTGTGAAACGATTCATAATGGCGGAACGACGCGAGACTATGTGCTGTGCCGCGCGAGCGTCCAGGGTCCGGCGCCCCATATCTGTGCCAACGGTGGTGGGGGAGAAGGCGGTTGGAGGCGGGCTGCGCGGGCGGGTCGGGCCGGCCTGTCCGGGGGTGGCGGGCCGCGGGTGGGTGGGCCGCGGGGTGAAACGTTTGTATGGAGGCCGGGTGCGCGGGCCGGCTCGGGTTCGCCGCGGTGGTGGCGTCGGACGGGTTCCGGGTTCCGGGTTCCGGGGTGCGGGGCGCCGGGTGCCGGGTGCCGGGTGCTGGAGACCGGGTGTCAGGCGCCGGGTGCTAGGCGGTCAGGGCTTCGGGCTCCGGTGGGCTGCACTCGGCGGCCAGGCGGTCGGCGGACAGGCCGAGGGCGTTGGCGAGGGCGGTGATCGTGAAGAAGGCCGGGGTGGGGGCGCGGCCGGTCTCGATCTTGCGCAGCGTCTCCGCGGAGATGCCGGCCGCGGCCGCGACGGCGGTCATGCTCCGGTCGCCGCGGGCTGCGCGGAGCAAGGCGCCGAGGCGTTCGCCACGGGCCCGCTCCTCGGGGGTCAGGGGATTGCGCACCATGGACGTGATACTAATACCGGGATAGTTATCCGGTATGAGAATGGGGAGGCGCGTTCCATGGTCGAGATCAAGACGGACGCGGCATTGGACGCGATGCGCGAGGCCGGGCGGGTGGTGGCCGACGCGCTCGGCGCCACGCGGTCGGCCGCGGCGGTCGGCGTATCGCTCACCGAGCTGGACGAGGTGGCCCGCGCGGTGCTGGCCGAAGCGGGCGCGAGCTCGCCGTTCCTCGGGTACCGGCCGTCGTTCGCGTCCGTGCCGTTCCCCGCGGTGATCTGCGCCTCGGTCAACGACGCCGTGGCGCACGGCATCCCGGACGGCTACCGGCTGCGCGACGGCGACCTGGTCAGCATCGACTGCGGCGCCGAACTGGACGGCTGGACCGGCGACGCCGCGATCAGCTTCATCGTCGGCACGCCCCGCCCCGAGGACGTCGCGCTGATCGACGCCACCCAGCGCGCGCTCGACGCGGGGATCGCCGCCGCGGTGGCCGGCAACCGGATCGGCGACATCTCGTACGCGGTGGGCGAGGTGGCCGACGCGGCCGGCTGCGGCATGCCCCCGGACTTCGGCGGCCACGGCATCGGGCGGCGGATGCACGAGGACCCGCACGTGCCCGGGCGCGGCCGCCCCGGCCGCGGCTTCCCGCTGCGGCACGGCCTCACGCTGGCGATCGAGCCGATGCTGATGTCCGGCGGGCGCAACGCCTACTTCACCGCCGACGACGGATGGACCCTGCGCACCACCGACGGCAGCCGTGCCGCGCACATCGAACACACCGTCGCCGTCACCCCGTCCGGCCCGCGGGTGCTGACGCTGCCGTGACCGCCCTGCCGCACGCTGCGTCGCGTGGTGGGGCCACGCGGAGCGCGTGCGTGCGGATCAGGCGCCGACCCGAACCCGGCGCGGGCGAGGGCGAGTTCGAACCCGGCCCGGATGAAGGCGAGTGCGAACCCGGCCCGGATGAAGGGGAGTTCGGACCCTGTGCGAGGCTGGGCGGCGTGATCCGGATTCCCCGTCGGGAAGCGCCGCGCCGGCCGGGCCGGGTGCGGTGGAGCCGTACCCCGCGAACGCTGCTCGTCGCGTCGGCCGTTGCCCCGTTGCTCGCCGCGTGCGGGGGCGGCGGCGGTTCCACGTCGGCCGGCACCGACGACCTCGCGCCGATCGCCGCCACCCGGCGCGTGGCGGCGCCCGACCTGGCGGGCAGCACGCTGAGCGGCGGCCGCGACAGCCTCGCCGCGTACAAGGGCCACGTGGTGGTGATCAACATCTGGTCCAGCAACTGCGGCCCCTGCCGCGCGGAAGCGCCCGGGCTGGCCGCGGTCGCCGCGTCCACCCGCGCGCAGGGCGTGCGGTTCCTCGGTATCGACACCCGCGACTACTCGCGGACGAACGCCGCGGCCTTCGCGAAGCGGTTCGCCCTGCCCTACCCGAGCCTGTTCGACCCGTCCGGGCGGGAGGTGCTGAAGTTCCCCAGGAACAGCGTCAATCCGCAGAGCGTGCCGGCCACCGTCGTGATCGACGCGCAAGGCAGGATCGCGGCCCGCGCGTTGCACATCCTCGGCGAGGCGGACCTGCGGCGGATGCTCCGGCCGTTCCTCCCCGCGTAGCCGTTCCTCCCCGCGCAGCCGTCGTCGGCCGCCGTGCCCACGGGGTCCGCGCTGCCGCCGTCGCCGTGGTCCGCGTCCCCATCCACCCCCTCGCGGGCGTCCGCTTCGCACACCCGCGCGCAACTGCGCCCGGATTGGGCCGTACGGGCGAATCTCGCACCCTATGTGAGTGAAGCGCGTAGACGTCCACGGAACGGCGTTGCCATCCTCCGAGCAGCAGGACGCTGTATCGAGGGGGACCACGCATGGTAGAGCCCCATGCGGCCGCGGTAGGGGCCGCGGGTCGCATTCCGTCGCAGCAGTCGGAGCCGTACGCCGAGCCGTACACCGAGTCGCGCGACGCGGACGAGCCTGCCCAAGGCCCACCGGAGGCAGCCGCGTTCGGTCCCGCGCACTTCCGTACGGCCGCCGAGCGCACCCTCGGACAGCTGGCCCGGCACATCGGCGACCACTCCGTGCGCGGTCTCGGACTGACCGACCCGCGGGTGCTGGCCAAGACCGCGCGCTCGCTGATGACGCGGGAGCGCGAGCGGGTCGCCGGCTTCGACGGGGACCGGCTGGCCGCGATCGTCGACCTCTACCTGGAGACCGGCATCCAGGTGCACTCGCCGGGTGCGATGGGCCGGCAGTTCACCGGCTCGGTGCCGCTCGCGGCCGTCGTGGAGTTCGCCGGATCGGTGGCCAACCAGCCCTCGTCGTTCTACGAGGCCGCCCAACTGCCCAAAGTGGCCGAGCAGATCATGGCCGCCGAGCTCAACGCGTACATCGGCTGGGACCCCGGGCGGTTCTGCATGACCACCACGTCGGGCGGTTCGCTGGCCAACCTGACCGCGCTGCTGGCCGCCCGCAACCGCGCCTTCCCGGGCTTCTGGGCCGACGGCGCCGCCGCGTTCGGCGGGCGCGGGGCCCGGCCGGCGATCGCGATCGGCGCCGACGCCCACTACAGCGTGGCCCGGGCGGCCGGCGTGATCGGCGTCGGCGAGTCCCAGATCGTCCGGCTGCCGCTCAACGCCGCCAAGCAGATCGACCCCGACGCGGCCCGCACCACGCTCGACGCCGCCAAGGCCCGCGGCCTGGACGTCTTCTGCCTGGTCGCCTCGGCCGGCACCACCGCGCTCGGTGCGTTCGACCCGCTGGACGAACTCGGCGACCTGGCAAGGGAGATGGGCTTGTGGCTGCACGTCGACGGTGCCCACGGTGCGAGCCTGCTCCTCTCCGGCCGGCTGCGGCACCGGCTGCGCGGCATCGAGAAGGCCGACTCGCTCACCTGGGACGCGCACAAGATGATGTTCGTGCCCGCGCCGTGCACCCTGCTCTTCCACCGGGACAAGGACGCCGGCGCCGGCGCCTTCCGGCAGCAGGCCAGCTACGTCTTCGACGACGAGCCCGACCTCTACACCGCGCTCGACAGCGGCGACCGGAACCTGGAGTGCACCAAGCGCCCCATGATCATGCCGCTGTGGGTGCTGTGGGCGGTCTACGGGCCGGCGCTGTTCGCCGAGCGGATCGAGCAGCTGTGCCGGCTCACCGAGCGGGCGTACCAACTGGTCCGCGCCGCACCGGACTTCGAGGCGCTGCACCACCCGGAGGCGAACATCCTGTGCTTCCGGCACCGCCCGCCCGGGCTGCCCGAGCACCACGTGCACCGCCACCAGATCGCGATCAGGGACCGGATCAAGGCCCGCGGCGACTTCTTCATCTCGAAGGTCGACGTCGACGGGACCGCCGCGCTGCGCGTCGTGCTGATGAACCACCGGACCACCGCCGACCACTTCCGGACCCTGCTCGCGGAGATCCGGACGGCCGGCCAGGGAGTTGAGCGAGCATGCTGACCGAGAACACCACCGCGGCCGGCCGCACCGAGCTGGTGAGGCGGCTGATCCCCGACCTCGACCACCGCCCGGCGAGCATCGAGCAGGTCTCCCGACTCCCCTCCTTCCTGAGCGTGTTGCGGGCCTGCGAGCAGACGCTCGGCACCCCGTACAGCGCGGTGGACCACGAGGTGCAGGACACGCTGGTGCTCCGCCGGCTGCAGCAGATGGTGCACACCGTGCGGCTCAACCCGCTGTGGCGCGAGCGGCTGGCCGGGGCCGGAGTGCCCGACACCCCGGCGACGTACGACGAGTGGCAGCGGGTACCGCTCGCCGACAAGGACACCCAGCGCGAGTTGTTCATGGGCGAACGGCCCGGGCTGGTCGTGCCCCTGACCCGCGGCGGCTTCGAGATCGTCGCCAGCGGCGGCACCAGCGGCGGCCTGCCGGTCGAAACGGTCTACTCGCTACGGGAGTTGCAGGACACCTACCGGCTGGCCGGCGACTTCATCGGCCGGCACATGCTCGCCCCCCACCTCACCGGCGACGACCCGAAGTGGCTGTTCACCACGCTCGCCGACTACCAGATGTGGAGCAGCGGCACCATGGTCGGCGGTGTCCTGCAGAGCGTGCCGGGCGTCAACTACATCGGCGCCGGCCCGGTCGGCACCGCCGTCATCGAGCAGATGTTCTCCTACCCCGGCCCCAAGGCGCTGATGGGCATCACCGCCGGCATCGCGATCCTCACCGAACTCGGCGCCGGCATGAGCCGTCCGGCCAAGGAGAGCTTCCGGGTGGCGATGTACGGCAGCGGGGTGCTCGCCAGGCGCAAGCGCGCCGAACTCAAGGCGATGTACCCGAACCTGTCCATCCTCAGCTACTTCGCCGCCACCCAGGCCGAGACCATCGGCCTGCAACTGAGCGAGTCCTCAGCATGGTTGGCGGCCGTGCCCGGACTGCACCTGGTGGAGATCGTGGACGACAGCGGCCGCTGGGTGCCGGAGGGGGCGGAGGGCGAACTCGTCGTCACCCGCCTGCACGCCCACGAGGCCCCGCTGCTGCGGCTCAAGCTCGGCGACCGGATGATCCGCCGGCCCAGGACCGACGAACCGGGCCTGCGCACCCAGCGGTTCGAGTTCGCCGGCCGCAGCGGTGACGTCCTGCACCTGGGCGACACGCAGTACGCCGCCGCCCGCGCCTACGCCGCACTGCGCGACCGGCTGCGGGCCGGGAGGGTGCTGGACCTCGACGAGGCCGCGCACGACGTGCAGTTCGTCAACCACCGCGAGTCGAAGCTGCTCACCCTGCTCGCCGCCGTCGACGACGTGCCCGGCGCCGCCTACCGGCTGGACGAGGCGCTGGGCGCGCACGGCGTGCAGCGCGCGTTCGCCGAGAGCCTGCCGCTGTCCCTGTCCGTGTACAACCAGTGGGAGGCCGACCCGGTGTCGATCGCGAAGAGCGGATACCGCTTCGACCTGCGGTTCGTGCCCCGCGACTCGCCGGAGATCGAGCACACCGCCGTCGGCAAGGTGCCGCTGGTGCGCGACCGTACGACCGACTGGACCGCCCGGTGAGGCCCCGCGTCCAGCCGCAGGTGAACATCGCGGTCGCCGTGGACGTGGTCGGGGCGCTCTCCACGGGCACCCTGCGCGGCGGCCACCTCTGCCTGATGGACGACAGCGGGTGCGACAGCCAGGGGCAGGGCACCCCCGACCTGTGCACGGTGGTACGCCCCGGCCAGGTCGTCCAGTGGTCGGCCGTGCCGCTGGACGTGCAGACGCCAGTGGCGATCCGACGCATCGTGTTCCTGGGCCCGGAGCAGGGGGAGTCGGGGGACGTGGGGGAGGTCCCGGAGAGCGCCCGACCGGACCTGGCGGTCTGGTCCGGTGTGGTTCCCGCCGACATGCCGCGCGGTGTGCCGCAGCGCTACCGGCTGGAACTCCGCATGTCCGGGGGCGAGTCGAGCCTCGCGTACGTCGACACCCCGTCGCTGCTGTGCCCGTAGGAACGCTGCGCTCCGCACGCCGTGCACCTCGGACCACACACCGCACGCCGCGCACCGCGCCCGTACAAGGAAGAAGGAAGGTGGGCCGTATGAACCAGCAAGTGGCGGTCGTCGTGCTGGTGGACGTCGCCGCCGCCCTGGAGAGCCGGACCCTGGAGGGCAGCATCCACCTCCTCGACAACGCGCGGCTCCAGGGCTCGGTCGGCCAGGGCAGCGCGGACCTGATCACCGCGATCAACGGCAGCTACTGGAGCGACGGTTCGCAGGCCGACGAGCAGGTGATCAACTGGGCGCTGTACAGCCTCGGTTCGATCCCGCCGACCGTCCCGCGCGGCTACCTCGCGGCCGAACGCGGCCGTGGCACCGCCAGGACCCCGGCCCGCGCGGGCGGCACGTCGGGCGGCAAGCCGGTGGGCAAACCGGGCGGCAAGCCGGTCGGCCGGGTCGCCGACATCACCGGCGGGCTCCACACCCCGAGGTCCGGCTGGTTCCCCGCGGGCCACGCCCACCCCGAGCCGGTGCTCGGTGCCATCGTCGGCGAGGCGGTCGACAAGGGCGTGCTCCACCCGGCGGTCTACGGCTCGCCCGACCAGGTCACCGACGGCTGGTACTGGTCCGCGTCCGTCGACACCACCCGGCCGGGCACGTACGGCTACACGATGCGGATCGAACTGCACGAACCGGTGGAGAGCGACGGGCAGTGGAGATGGGAGCCGGTGCGGCTGGCGTACGACTCGGCGGTCAGGATCAGGACCGCCCCGAAGCGCAACGGGTTCACCAAGGCCGGACTGGGGCCGCTGCCGATCCGCGCAGCTGCCGCCGGGTTCGGCACAGGCGCGGCGGACTGCCGCAAGCCGGAAGGGGATGGGCGATGACCGCGGCGAAGCACCAGACGAGCGGGGCGGGTTCGGCCGGCGGAGGCCGGGGCCGGGACGACGAACGGCGGCCGATCTCGATCGCCGCGGTGATCGACGTGGTGGGCGCGCTCGCCACGGGCGCCCTGCACCGCAACCTGTACCTCTACGACACCGGGAAGGCGGCCGGCTCGACCGGTCACGGCACCGAGCAACTGCGTACCGTGGTCCGGGCCGGCGACCAACTCCTGTGGTCCGCGATCCCGTTGGAGTGCGAGGCGTATCTGGCCATCGACGCCGTCGAGATCGACCCGTCGGTGTGCGAGCCGGTCCGGAAGATCTACCCGGGCACCGACATCTCGTACTGGACCGGCACCGTGAAGAAGGACGCCATCCCGGCCACGCCGTACCGCATCGCGTTCCTGCTGGGCAGCAGGAACGAGCCGATGGTCACCGAACTGTCGCCGCTGCTGGCCTGGGAGAGGTGACCGCACCGCCATGAGACCCGCCACGACATCGGCCGGGCAGCGGCGCGACCCCGACGGCCTCGGCTCCGGTTCCGACCGGCCCGGTCGGCCCGACCCCGACCGTCCTTACCCCGGTCAGCTCAACTCCGTCCAGCTCAACGTCGTCACCTTCGTGGACGTGGCCAAGGCCACCGCCGCCCGCTCCCTGGACGGCGCCGTCTTCATGATGGACAACAGCGTCGGCGGCGCGGGCCAGGGCACCGCCGACCTGCGGACGGTCTGCAAGCAGGGCCAGGTGCTCAACTGGATCGTCCGGCCGATCGCCATGTCGCCTCGCCCGGACGGCAGTTGGCCACCGCTGCCCAGGATCGGCGGGGTCGTCTTCCTCGACGGCGAGGAGGGCGACGAGGACGACGTCGCCGAGGTGAAGGTCTGCACCGACCTGAAGAGGTACGGCGTGCCCGACCGGATGCGGGACCCGTACACCCCGGTCTACTGCTACTGGGCCGGCGCGGTGGTCGCCACTCTCGCCCCCGGCCGCTACCCCTACCGGCTCACGGTCGAGCTCGAACAGGACGGCAGGAAGGAGCGGTTGTACCTGGACTCGCCGGGGCGGCCGTCGATCGAGGTCATGCCGGTCGGCTGATCCGTCATGCGGCCCGTCCGATCGGCCGAGCCGGTCAGCCGTGCCGGTCAGCAGTGCCGTCAGCCGAGTTCGAGGGACGTGGTGCCGTAGACCGCCTCGACGCGGCTCACCGGCGCCGTGCCGCTGTACATCCGCAGGCACTCCGAACTGGCGGTCAGGCCGCGGTCGGCGGCGAGCTTCGCCGCTGCCGGGTACAGGTCGGGGATGTCGATGGACACCTCCGCCCCGGGCGGCAGCGTGGCGACGAGGGCGTCGAAGAGGACGCCGGCCTCCTCGGCGGTGTCCGCGAACAGCGGTCCGACGCGGTGGCCTTGGTGTGCCGGGCGGATGACGCCGTACCCGCGGACGCCGCCGTCGGCACCGAGCAGCACCCGGGCGGTGTGGCCGTCGTCGGTGAGCCAGCGGGACACGAAGTCGGCGCGGGCGGCGGGGAAGCAGCCGCGGTCGTACGCCGCGATCGCCCGGTGGTGGTGCGGCTGCACCGCGAGGACGGCGGGGTCCGTCGCCGCACCGGCCGTGCGCGGACGGCCGGTGTGGCGGACGTTGCGGTAGGCCGGGGCGAAACCGGCACGCGCGTAGGTGGCTTGCTGCGCCGGAACCCCGTCGAGGCCGATCACCCGGCCCTCGGCGTGGGGCAGCGCGGCGTGCCAGGTGGCGAGGCCGAGGCCGGTGCCGCGGTGGTCGGGATGGACCAGGTAGTAGCCGAGGAAGGCGTACTCGGGGGAGTACACCACGACCGAGACGGCCGACACGACGCGGCCGTCCAGCCGGCCGACGAAGAAGCCGGCCGGATCGCTGGGGAGGAAGTGGGCCGCGTCGCCGTGGCCGGGGTTCCAGCCCTCGCCGGCGGTCCACGCCACGATCTCGTCCCACTCGGCAGCCGTCGCCTGGGTGACGGTGAGGTCGTCCCGCACGTTCCTCTCCTTCCGCCGGCATGGTGCCGGTCCGCCGGCGCGCTGCCGGTCCTCTGCCGGGCCGCTCCGCCTGGTCGTCCTGCTGGATCGTCCCGCTGGAACTCCCCGCTTGGCTACTGCCTGGTCCGCTGCGTCGGCGCGGTGACCGCCGCTCAGACCAGGTCCATCGCCGCGACCTCGTCGGGACCGCCGTAACTGACCGGTCCGTGGAAGGACTTGCGGGCCGTGGCGAACCACCACAGGGTCGCGATCACCAGGACCGCCGCGAGGGCGATCGGTGCGTAGTTGAAGGTGCTCGCGGTGATCGGGGTGGCCTGCGGCAGCATGAACAGCACGTTGCTGGTGATGATCCACAGTACCGCGACGATGCCGACCGGCTTGCTCCAGCGGCCGAGGTGCCACGGGCCGGCGGCGAACTCGTCCTTCAGGCGCAGCCGCAGGAAGATCGGGATGCCGTAGGAAAGGAACAGGCCCACCACGTTGACGCTGACCACGGCGCTGAACGCGGTGTGCGACCACCAGCCCGGCAGCACCAGCACCAGCGAGGAGGCCGCGGCCAGCCAGACCGCCTTGACGGGCGTGCGGGTGCGCGGGGAGACGGAGTGCCACAGCCGCGAGCCGGGCATGGCGCCGTCCCGCGAGAACGCGAAGATCATGCGGGTGTTGGAGGTCATGTTGGCCAGGCCGCAGAAGAGCATGGCGCCGATGATGATGACCAGGATCGCCTTGGACAGGCCCTGGCCGAGCGCGTCGATCAGGATCTGGACCGGCGGCGCGGACGACGTGACCTCGCTGCCGTAGTCACGGATCGAGTACACCAGCGCGACCATGAGGATCAGGCCGGTGATCGCCGAGTAGCCGATGGCGCGCACGATGCCCTTGGGGGCGTTGACGGTGGCCTGGACGGTCTCCTCGGACATGTGGAAGCTGCCGTCGAAGCCGGTGAAGGTCCAGCTCGTGACCAGCAGACCGAGCAGCCCGGCGTAGATCGCGCTGTGGAAGCCGGTGGTGTTGACGTAGTGGAAGGCGTAGCTCGCGTGCTGGTGGTGCGAGGGCACCGAGATCAGCGAGATCACGATCACCAGCAGGCCGATGATCAGCCACCACACGGAGATCCGGTTGATGAGGGCGACCAACCGAACGGTGTACGTGTTGAGCAGCGCGTGGACCAGCAGGATGGCCGCGGTGATCAGCACGGTCTTCTTGAGCGTGGGCGTGTAGTCCCACTGCATGGCTATGTACGACTGGATGAAGGTCGCGGCGGCGTAGTCGGTGGCGGCGGTGCCGGCCACCTGGCCGATGAAGTTGAGCCAGCCGGTGTACCAGGACCAGGCGCCGTTGTGCCGCTTGGCGAGCTTGCCCGCGGAGAAGTACAGCGCACCGCTGGTCGGGTACGCCGAGGCGATCTCGCCCATGGCGGCCCCGACGAAGAGCACCATCACCGACACCCCGATCCAGCCGAAGATCAGGATGCGCGGGCCGCCGCCGGCCATTCCCATCCCGAACGCCGAGAAGATGCCGGAAATGATGTTGATGATGGTGAAAGAGATCGCGAAATTGTCGAATGCCCGGAATCGCCGGGTCAATTTCCGCGGGTAGCCCATCGCATGCAGCGTGGCGTCGTCGTCCAGGGCGATCGGTGCCGCCTGGTCCGTTCTCCTGTCGCGGCTGGTCACTGCTGGGTCAGACATGCGAACCGTCCATTCTGGTGGGATCTGGTCGACCGGTACCGGTATGGGCTCACGGACCGCCGGGCACGGTGAGGCCGCATGCCTCTCGGGCCTTCGTGAGCTGTTCCTCCGGGGCGCCGAACGCGCTCCAGGGCATGCGTGAGGCATACGGGCCCATCAACATGAAGGCCGCCCGCGCCTCGAACTCCTTGCGCGCCATGACCAGCGCGTGCGCGAGGTACGACAGATCCACCACCGGCGTGAACCGGTAACCGGCCACGTTCGGGAGCCACTTGTGGTAAATGCTCAACGCCGCGGTGCTCCACGGCGGTTGCTCCCACATCTTGTAGGCGAGTGGTGCCGACGGGTTGTAGTTCTCGACCAGGGCCACCAGGGGGAGCAGCGACAGCGGTGATCCGCTGGGGGCCCGTTGACTCAGGAAGGCGGCCACGTCCCAGACTTCGGACGCGCGGCCGCCGTTGCGGGGGAAGTAGATGGACAGGAAGCGGTGGTGCGCTTCGCGGTTCCAGGGGTCGAGCCGCAGGATGTGGGACAGCAGCCGCCAGGGTCCGGGCGGCGCGGTCAGCAGGCCCTGTGGGGCCGGGTCGAAGGACCGATGGAAGCGGGCCAGGGCGAGTTGGGCCACCCATGGGGTCGGGTCCTGCGGTGCGTGGCCGGCCGCCTGCTGGCAGGCGGCCAGGGCTATCCGGGACAGCGCGGTGGCGCGGTCGTCCTTGCTGTCCGCGGCGCGCAGGGCCCGCAGGACGGCGACCCGGGCCCACAGCAGCGCCGACTCGGCGCAGGGCTCCTCGGCGACCCAACGCTCCGTCAGGTCCGAGTCCCATGCCTCGGAGGCGAGCACCAGCGAGCGATGCGCGCGTAAGCCGAAGTCGTCCTGCGTCTCCCGCAGGGTTTCGGAGGCGCTCAGGTAGCGGCCCGCCTGCACATCCACGCAGGCGTCGGCCAACTGCCGGTCGTCGGCGGCGGAGTGCCAGATGTACCGTCCTTCGAAGGACGGGTGCCGCGGCTTCTTTCGTGGCTCGCGCTGGTGCCGGCTACTCACCGTGCATCCCCGTCCTCAGTCTCCATCGTCGGCGCGTGTGTCGGTCGCCAGTAGAAGCCGTCTCCCCGGTGGGGCGGGGGTGGTCACGGCTGTCAGAACGCGCCAAAACGGAAATTCCGCCCTGAGCCGCGCTTGGCCCGGGAATTACTCGGAGTTGACGGGGGCTGACTCTACGAGTGGGTTTCCCGGCGTGTCAAATACCTGCTAACGCCGTCTCACCCGCCACTCGCCTTTGTGCCTTTGATACTCCATGGATACCAAAACGTCCCTCCGAAACGGCGGAGGGACGGCGATCGTCACGACGATCCGCCGCCCCTCCTGGTGGCCCGTTCCGCCCTACCCGGCGGTTGGTCGAGGCGTCAGCACATTTTGTACGCGACCCGCGTCGAGTTGTACGAGCAGGTGTCGATCTTGGTGCCCTTGGAAGACCTGAGCGTGGCCGTGTCCTTGTCGTTGTTCCAGACGTACGCGGAACGACCCTGATACCGGTTGGCGGCCGTGTTGCTCCCCTTGCCGGTGTGTATGGTCACGGTTTTGTGAGCGCCAAGTGTGTAAGTGGTGAAGGTGTACTTGTGCTTCGACGCATCCGTTAGGGTCCAACCTTTCAGACTCGCCGACTTGCCGGTGGTGTTGGATATCTGCACGTACTCCGCGTTGAGGCTCGCGTTCGTCCGCCGGTCCACCCCCGGGCTGTTGTAGTAGATCTTGTGCAAGTGCACGGACCCGGCCGACGCGCTCGCCGGAGTCGGCACGAGCAGCGCCCCGGCGACGGCCGCACCGGCCACGGACCCGGCGGCGAGCATGCGAAAGCGATTCATGATGTCCCTGACGTCCCCTGATCGATCCCGGGTGCCCCCCTGGCGAACCCGGTAGGACAGTCAGAGTAAGGACGAACCCCCCGCACCGCCCGCCCGTTATCCAACCGGGACACAACGGCACCCACGTGCGGCCGTCAACCAGGCGCGGACCCAGCCTCGTTCATCCGTTCGTACGGTTTCGCCGTTCCCGTTCGAGCGGCGGCCCCAGCGCGGCACACTGGTCGCATGGCTGAGGGGGACGCGGTACGCGTACGGGGGCTTCGCAAGCGGTACGGCGACGTCATGGCGGTGGACGGGCTCGACCTGGACATCAGGGCGGGCGAGGTGTTCGGCATCCTCGGGCCCAACGGTGCCGGAAAGAGCACCACCGTGGAGATCCTCCAAGGCCACCGCTCCCGCGACGAGGGCGAGGTGACCGTCCTGGGCGCCGACCCCGCCACCGCCGACCGGGCCTGGAAGGCGCAGGTCGGCATCGTATGGCAGGACGAGTCGGCGGTGAGCGAACTGACCGTCGGTGAGACGGTCCGGCACTTCGCCCGCTACTACCCCTGCCCGCGCGACCCGGCGGAGGTGATCGCGCTGGTCGGGCTCGAAGCGAAGGCCGGCAGTCGTGTCAAAGCGCTCTCCGGCGGCCAGCGCCGCCGGCTCGACGTGGCCCTCGGCGTGATCAGCGACCCGAGGCTGCTGCTCCTCGACGAGCCCACCACCGGCTTCGACCCGGTGGCCCGGCGGCAGTTCTGGGAACTGATCCGCTCCCTCGCCGACGAGGGCACCACCATCATCCTCACCACGCACTACCTGGAGGAGGCCGAAGCCCTCGCCGACCGGCTCGCCGTGATCACCGCGGGCAAGGTCGTCGCCGAGGGCGCCCCCGGCACGCTGGCCGGCCGCGCCGACGCCCGCACGACCGTCCACTGGACCGGCCCCGACGGCACCTCGCACGCCGAGGAGACCGACACCCCGACCCGCGTCGTCACCGAACTCGCCCGCCGCTTCGACGGGGAGATACCCGGACTGCGGGTGACCCAGCCGACCCTTGAGGACGTCTACCTGCGACTCATCGGACAGGAGGCCCCGCGATGACCGCCGCGAATGCCCCGACTCCCGCGGGCCACCCCGATCCCGATCCCGAGCCCGCGTCCGGTGCCGGCCCGCGCGCCGGCCTATGCACCGACCCAGACGCAAGTCTCGGCACCGACCCCGGTCCCGCCGAGGGGCGAGGCGCGGGCGGCACCAGCCGGGGCGCCGGCCGTCGCGGCGGCCACGACGGCACCGCCACCGCACGGCTGCCCGGCGCCTGGCAACTCGGTCTGCACCGGGGCGCGATGGAGATCAAGCTCTTCTTCCGTCAGCGTGAGCAGGTCGTCTTCACCTTCGCCTTCCCGATCATCTTCCTCTTTCTCTTCGCCTCGATCTTCAGCGACAACATGAAGAACACGGGCACCAGCGCCTCCCAGTACTACGTCACCTCGATGATCGCCTCCGGCATCATGTCGACCAGCTTCCAGTCACTGGGCATCTCGATCGCGATCGAGCGGGACGAGAAGGTGTTGCGGCGGCTGCGCGGCACCCCGATGCCCCCGGCCGCGTACTTCCTCGGCAAGATCTGGCTGGTCTTGACCACTGGCATCCTCGAAACTGCGATCCTCCTCGTCTTCGGCACCACCGTGTACGGCGTGGACCTGCCCTCCACGCCCGTCAAGTGGCTGACTTTCGGCTGGGTGTTCGTCCTGGGCATCACCGGATGCGCGCTGCTCGGCATCGCGATCAGCAGCGTGCCGAAGTCCGGACGCAGCGCCACCTCCGTGGTGGTCCTGCCCTTCCTGGTGCTCCAGTTCATCTCCGGCGTCTACATCCTCATTGACACGATTCCGAACTGGATGCTCACTGTCGGCTCCTTCTTCCCGCTCAAGTGGCTCTGCCAGGGGCTGCGCGGGGTCTTCCTCCCGCAGGCGGCCGCGGCCCTCGAACCGGCGGGCGCCTGGGAGTTCGGCCGAACCGCCCTGGTCCTCGCCGCGTGGTGCGTCGGCGGCCTCTTGCTGTGCCTGTTCACCTTCCGCTGGAAGAACCGCAACGACGCGTGAGACGGCGTCTGACCCGAGGAGAACAGTGCGGCCTGTGGGTGAAGGAGCCCTCGGCGACGTCGAGCTCGGCCGGCCCGCGCGGGATCGCGGTGAGCGGGTGCCGGTGCCGGCGGGATGGAGGGGCCGTGGGGAGGCGCATGGTCGTGTCCGTCCATGGCGCCGGCGCGTGGCCGTACTCGATCGCGCCCGCGGGAGAGATGCGGAACGCCTGCGGATCGGTGGACGCGGGCGGTTTGCAGTACTGACGTTGATTCGATTCCATAGCCATGGACATGGCATCCTCGCATTTCCTGTTCGCGCGGTGAAAGGGGCCGACGCCGGTCCCGTCCCGAATAGGCGTGCTCCGGCCTCGTTTTCATCAACGCTACGACCTGCGGCGGGAGTCGTCATCCCCCCACGGGTGGAGCCCGGGTGGATAAATTTCTCCACCCGGGAATCAACCCGGGGGTGGAGGACGCGGCGCCTTCATCGCCGTACATTTTCGAGCAGCGGGAAATCCCCGCCCGGGTCGTCAATTCGCATATAAGCGGAAGGGACAGTCGCCGTGAGCCAGCTGCGAGGCTTTCTCCCCTGGATCGTGTTCGCCGTAGTGTCGAGTCTCGCCTGGCAGTGGGCGGCGCTTCTGGCGCTGGCCCTTGGCGTGCTCTCTCTGGTGAAGGACCGCAGGGCGGGAGTGACCGCGGACGCGCAGATATTGGAGTTCGGCACGGTTGCCTACTTCGGTGCGCTGACCGCGGTGGCCTTCGCCGACCCCCACTCGCCGCTGCGTGATGTCGCCGGCGGACTGTCCTCGGCGTGGCTGGCGCTGATAGCAGCGGTGACGCTTTTGGTGCGGCGGCCGTTCGTCCTGGGCATCGCCAAGCGGCATACCGCACCGGAGGTTTGGACCACTCCGCTCTTCCGGCGCACCTGCACGGTGCTCACCGGCGCCTGGACGATCGGTTTTACGCTCAGTGCAGTTGCGACCCTTGCCTGCGAGGCCGCCGGCTCCGGGACTCTGCCCCGGGTCATCGTCCAGGTCCTCGGCTTCGGCCTGCCCGCCGCGTTCACACGCTTCTACGTCAAGAAGGTCCGCGATCGTGCCCGCGGCTCTCACGGCTCCCACGTCCCGGCGATAGCCGTCGGCGGCGAGACGACGTTCAGTACCGTCCCGCCGGCCGGCCGGTGACGGCCCGGCGGCGGTGCGCTCGCGGTGGTCGTCGTCCCGGCACGCCGACGCGCCCCGCCGGGGGCGGGGCGCGTCAGTGCGCGGTGCGCGGGTGGAGCAGGGTCCGGGTCAGCAGGAGAGGTTGCTGCCCGCGGGGACGCCGAGGATGGAGGTGAAGTTCTCGTAGGCGTTGACGCGGTCCTGGACCTCGGCGGGGTTGCCGCCGTTGCACTCGATGCTGCCGTTGATGCTGCGGATGGTCTCGCCGAAGCCGGCGCCGTTGACCATGGCGTCGTGCGGGGTCATGGTGCCCGGTCCGGTCTGGGTGTCCCAGTACCAAAGTCCGGTCTTCCAGGAGATGGCGGGATCGGTCTCGACGAGGCTGGGGTTGTCCAGGAGGTCGACGCCGAGCGCGTCGCCCGCGGCCTTGTAGTTGAAGTTCCAGCTGAGCTGGATGGGGCCGCGCCCGTAGTACGAGTAGGTGCCGGCAGGGCAGCCGTAGGGCTCAGAGGCGCAGTAGTTGCCGGACTTGTCGATCTCGGTGACGTAGACGAGGCCGCCGGTCTCGTGGCTGACGTTGGCGAGGAAGGCCGCGGCCTCCTGCTTCTGGACGGTGTCGCTGCCGGTGGTGGCGAAGCCCGGGTAGGCGCTGAGGGCGGCGGTCAGGCCGGCGTAGGTGTAGAAGGAGTTCCGGTTCGGGAACATCTGGTTGAACTGCGCCTCGCTGACCACGAATGCGCCGTTGGTCGGGGGCGTGGTGCCGCCACCGCCGGAGCAGCTGTACGGGCTCCAGTACCAGGTGCTGATGGTCGGGTCGTAGCCCGGGTTGTCGTGAGTGGCGATGTAGTCGCTGCCGTTGGTGTACTGCACGATGTCGCCGGTGACGTAGTTCTGGCCCGCGACCCAGGCGGGGTAACTGCAACTGTCGTTGCCGCCGGTCGAGCCGCCGGTGCCACCGCCCGAGTTGCCGCAGGCGCCCTGGTCGGCCCAGACGTCGGCGGAACCGGGGGTCTCGCCCTGGGTCCACCACTTCGCCGACCAGTTGTGCGCGTTGTAAGAGGCGGTCTGGCCGCCCGTGTAGACAGAGGAGGAACTCCAGGCGGCGGCGCAGTCCGTGGCTGAAGCGGAGGATGCGAAGGGGACCATGACCGCCAAGCCGACCGCGACCGCGAGCGCGGTGAGGAAGGCGATGAAGCGTTGTCTCGACACGTGCCACTCCTTGTGGGGGTGCGAAGTGGGACCGGAGTCAGCACTCAAACGGAAATGGTCTGAACCTGTCAATAGTCCAGACCAATTCTGAGGGGTCGACGGGAGGTCCAACGGGGCGGATTCGGCCCGGTGTTCACTCATGGGCGCCCGGTGCTGCCCGTGGGGGAGTCCTATTCGGCGGGTGAGGGGAGTGGAAGGGGGCGTGGTGGTACCGGGGTCACCACGACGAGGGATGTGGTGGTCTGGCCGTAGAGGAGGAACTCGTCGAGGACGGTTTCGAGGCCGTCGATGGTCGCCGTGTGGATCTTCAGCAGTAGGCAGTCCTCGCCGGTGAGCCGGTGGCATTCGCTGACCTGTTCGTGGTCGGTCGCGAGGGCCATCAGGTTGGGCAGTTGTCCGGGGCCGGGCCGTACCCGTACCAGGGCGGTGACGGGCAGGCCGAGTGCGGACGGGTCGACGGCCATGCGGAAGCCGGTGATGATGCCGTCCTCCTCCAGCCGGCGCACCCGGTCGGTGACGGCGGGCGCCGACATGCCGACGATGCGGGCGAGGGCGGACATGGACAGGCGTGGGTTGCGGTGGAGTTCGGCGAGGAGTCTGACGTTCATCTCGTCCAGGGCCGGGTGTGGCTCGCCAAAGGAAATCCGCCTCTTCTTCTTGGATTTTCCAGGCACATTCGCTCCTTGGGCTTCAATATCGGCTTCAACGGAAGCCCGGTGCAGAGGAGAATAGCCGGGCGGTCAAGGTCGTAAACAGCGAATACGACGCCATTTCGGCGGGACAAGGGGAAGCATGCGGTATTCGCGCGTCGGGTCGTCCGGCCTGGTCGTGTCGCGGGTCGGGCTGGGGATGATGAGTTACGGCTCCACCTCGCGCCGCGCCTGGCACCTGGACGCTGACGCGGCGCTGCCCCTGGTGCGGGCGGCGGCGGAGGCGGGCGTGACGTTCTTCGACACCGCGGACATGTACGACCAGGGCGCGAGTGAGGAGGTCACCGGCACTCTGCTGCGCGAGGTCTTCGGCTCCCGCGACGACTTTGTGCTCGCCACGAAGGTGTACTTCCCGATGGGCGACGCGCCTACCTCGCGGGGCCTGTCCCGCAAGCACCTGCACGCCGCGGTGGACGCGTCGTTGCGCCGGCTGGGCACCGACCACATCGACCTGTACCAAATTCACCGATGGGACGACGCGACCCCGATCGAGGAGACGATGTGCGCCCTCGACGAACTCGTGCGGGCGGGAAAGGTCCGATATCCGGGGGCGTCCAGCATGTACGCGTGGCAGTTCGCCAAGGCGCAGTACACCGCCCGCGCCCACGGGTGGAGTGGATTCGTGTCGATGCAGAACCTCTACAACCTCGCCTACCGCGAGGAGGAGCGGGAGATGATCCCGCTCTGCCGCGACCTCGGCGTCGGCGTGCTGCCGTACAGCCCGCTCGCCCGCGGGTTCCTGACCGGCAGCCGCACCCGTGGCGGTGGACGCAGCACGGTCCGGGGCCGCAGCGACCCGCTGGCCGAAGAGCACTACACGGACGACGACTTCACCGTGGTGGACACGGTGGCGGAGGTCGCGCGGGAGCGCGGGGTGCCGCCGGCGCAGGTCGCGCTGGCGTGGCTGCAGGGGCGGCCGGGGGTCGTCTCGCCGATCGTCGGGGTGACCCGGCCCGCGCATCTGGACGACGCGGTCGCCGCCGTCGAGTTGGAGCTGGACGACGCAGAGGTACGGAGGTTGGAGGCTCCGTACCGCCCGCACCCGGTGCTGGGGCACGGGTGACCGTCGGACGGTGGAGCCCTGCGCCGAGCGCCCTCCGGGTCGGCTCGCGGCTGTCGGGTGTCCCCACCAGCGCGCCGCCCGCGGTGTTCATCCTGTGCAGCGCGGTCTTCCCCTACCTCGGACCGTCGCTGGCGGTCCTGCTCTTCTCGCGCGTCGGGGTCCTGGGTGTCGCGTGGCTGCGGATCGCGGGCGCGGCCGCGGTGTTCCTGCTCTGGCGGCGCCCGCTGCGGGTACTCCGGCAGGCGGCCCCGGCCCGACGCGGGCTGTTCGTGGCGCTCGGCGTGCTGCTCGCCGCGATGAACGCGATGTTCTATCTGGCCGTCGACCGGCTGCCGTTGTCGACGGTGGGGCGATCGAGTTCCTCGGGGTGGTCGTCCTGGCCCTCGTCGGGACCCGCAGCGGCCGCAACCTCGCCGCGCTCGCCCTGGCCGTCGGTGGGGTGGCGGTTCTCACCGATGTACGCCTGGCCGGTGAGCCCCTCGGGTTCGGCGATGCCGGCACCGCCTTCGTTCACCTGCTGTGGCTGCTGTGGCTGCTGTGGCTGCTGTGGGGGATCGGGGTGGGAGTCTGCTCCTCCGTCATTCCCTACGCCAGCGATCAGTTGGCCATGGCCCGGCTGCCGCGGTCCGTCTTCGCCTTCCTGCTGGCGCTGCTGCCCGCGTCGTCCACCGTGATCGGGCTGGTCGTGCTTGGCCAGATACCCACCTGGCGCGACATCATCGGTGTGGCCGCGGTGATCGCCGGTGTTGCGATACGCCAGGAGCGGCCGGACACGTCACGACCAGGGCCGGGCCGGGGCCGGGCCGAAGCCGGTTCAGGTCTCGCCGGGGCGCGGTCTCCCGCGGTCAGGGCCCGAAAGGTCGCGCAGACAGGAGCAGCATGCAGACCACGCAGCGCGCGCAGGAGGAGGACGGGTGGCCGGACATCCCCGGCGACACCGCACTCACCATCAAGGTTCCCGAGGCGGACCCGCTGGTCCGGGTCGGGTTCCCCGCGCATGTGACCGTGCTCTACCCGTTCCTGCACGAGAGCCGCATCGACGCGCGAGTCCACCGTGAACTGGCCGAACTCTTCGCCGGGCACGACGCGTTCACCCTGACGTTCGGCGAGTTCGGCCGCTATCCCGGCGTGCTCTACCTCGACCCGTGGCCGCACGATCCGGTGGTCGCGCTGACCAAGGACCTCACGCGGCGCTGGCCCGAAGCGCTGCCGTACCGGGGGATCTTCGGTCCGGGGCCCGGCCCGCACCTGACGGTCGCGGTCAGCGACGACCCCGCGGACTCCGGCGCCGCGCACGACGCGTGCGAGGCCGAACTCGCCGCGTCCCTGCCGCTGACCAGGCACGTCCGCGCGGTCCACCTGATCGTCTGGGACGGCACACGCTGGCGGGACCGTACCGCGTACGACCTTGGGAAGCCGGTCAGCTGTCGCGCTTGATCCAGTCGCTGCCGCCGTTGGGGTAGTCGTAGCCGGGGCGGTCGACGTCTGCGCTGGTGTGGAAGGGGGTGCCCTTGTCGTTGATGCTGATCGTGCCGCTGCGGGTGCCGCTGGACCAGTCCAGGCTCAGGTCCCAGCGGACGTCGTGCGCCTTGGTGTGCGCGGTGACGTAGAAGACCTCCGGGTCGGACTCGCTGACCTTGTAGGGGAAGTTGCGCTGACCGTTCAGGACCGTGGCCGTGGGGCTGCCGTTGTCGAGGTCGATGTCGAAGGTCTTGACGTCCACGCCGCCACCGCAGCCGACTCCCATCGAGTAGTCGTTCCAGGCGAGCGGGGCGCCGCTGCTGATGGCGCGTACGTGCAGCGCCTGTAGGACGACGGTGTCCGAGCCGGTGCCCTGGATGGTGAGGGCGATCCGCTGCTCGCCCGAGGAGACCCCGCCGTACGCGGCGGCCCAGCGCGGCGCGTCCTGCTCGTTCCCGGGCGGGCCGACCTGCGCGGGTGCGCTGTCGACGAGGAAGTGCTGGCGGCACGGATCGTCGAAGGCGTAGGGGCGGACGCCGACGGTGAGCGGGGTGCCTTTGCTGCTGCTCCCGGTGGGCGTCGACTTCGCGCCCTGGGTGGTCACGCCCTGCGGGGCACCGGACGTGCTGCTGCTCGCGGGGGTCGACGGCGACGCGGAGCGGGTGTGCCGCGACCCGGTCGGCGACGGGGTGGTGGACGGCGCCTTCGCGTCGGCCGTGTCGCTGCTCGCGGTGGCGCCGACGGCCTGCTGGTCACGGCCGTTGTCGCCGGCCCGGTCCCATGGGTGCGCCACGAGCGCCGTCGTCGCGAGCACGGCGGCCGCCGCGGCGGAGGCGATCAGCGCGTTGCGGCGCCGCCGCGGCGACGAGGGGCCACGCGGCAGCCGCACGACGACCTGGCCGTCCGGCTCGTCCGGTCCGCCGTCCGCGTCCTGCGCGGGTCCCGCTGTCAGTCCCGGTGCGGGCGACGGTCCAGGGGAGGAGGCGGGAAGTGCCGCGGTACGGTCCGACTCGGCCGCTGATCCGGTGCCCGCCGTCTGCGGCGCGCCCGCCTCGGCCGCGGGATCGGCCCAACCGGCGCCCTGAGCTGAATCCGGGGCTGAATCCGGGGCCGGGGTCGGGGTCGGGGCAGGTGCGGGGGCGGGGGCCCACGCCGTGTCCGCGGCCGGACCGGCTGCCGCGCCCGCCGCCGCGCCCGCGACCGTACCCGCGCCGGCGTCACCCGAAGCCGCCGCCTCCGCCCGCGTCGCCGCCGCCTGGTCCCCCCTGACCCTGCGCGCCTCGTCCGCCAACACCCAGCGCCGATGCAGTTCCACGAGTTCCTGCGGGGTCGCCCGGCACGCGCGTGCGAGGCGTTCCACCGGCGCGTACTCGTTCGGGACCGCGGTCCCGTTGCAGTAGCGGTGCAGCGTCGACGTGCTCATGTGCAGCCGCTTGGCCAGCCCCCCGTAGCTCAGTCCCGAGCGGTCCTTGAGCTCGCGCAGAAGCGTCGCGAACTGGTCCGTCTCCCTGGCTCCTGCCGCACCCGACACCCGTGCCTCCATTTCGCAGTGTCCCGTTCCAGCGTTCCAGGGGCACTGTGTTCCCCCTGCTCAGAGCGGCGTTCTGCGTTCCAGTGTCCCCAACTGTCCGCCGTGCGTGGCGGTTGGGACGGATCTCCCCACAAGCTCCCCTCATCCAAGCACTCCGACCACCAGAACCGCGAAAGAGGTACGACCTCATGTCCATCATCCGAAACACCCGTAGCCGTCTCCTCGGTGCCGCCGCGACCGTCGTGCTGGGCGCGCTCTCCCTGACCGCGTGCGGTGACGACGGATCGGGCAGCAGGAACGAGGGTGCTTCGACGGCCGACGTCTCGGCGACCCTGGCGCCTTCGGCGGGTGTCACCTCGGCGGGCGCTTCCTCGGCGGCGGGTTCCACGGCCGCGGGTTCCGCTGACGGCGTGTCCGCGCCGGCCACCACGGCGCCGTCCGGGGTCAAGCCGTCGGCGGGGTCCGGTGCCAACCGGCCGGCGGCGAAGGGTGTTCCCACCAAGGTCCCGGCCGCCTCGGGGAAGCCGGTCACGTGCCAGGGCTCCGACACGAAGGTGGTGGCGGCCCCGTTGAACCGTCCGGTGAACCACATGCTGCTCACGGTCACCAACACCGGCAGCAGGACCTGCTATCTCTACAACTACCCGGAGCTGCGGTTCACCGGCGCGCAGGCGGTGCCGCCGGTGATCAAGGACTCCGTGCCGCAGGCCGTGGTCACCCTGGAGCCGGGCCAGTCCGGCTACGCCTCGGTCGCCTTGTCCGCGAGTGACGGCAGTGGCACGAACGGCCGCACGGTGAAGAGCCTGGAGGTCTACTTCTCCGGCCGCTCCGGTGTCGGCAGCGTCGGCAGTGCCGCCCACCCCCCGCTGCCCGCCAAGGGCGTCTACATCGACGACTCCCTCGCCACCACCTACTGGCAGCAGACGATGGACCTCGCCCTGGCCTGGTGACCCCGGCGAACGGCCGGCAGTGAAAGCCGAACGCCGAAACGCCGAATCGCCGAAAGCCGAGAGCCGACCGCCGACAACGGCCCGGGCCCGTCGCGGGCCCACGGACCGATCCCTTCCGCCCGTACAACTGTTCCCCGGGCCGGTGAGTCCTACGTCGCGGGAGTTCACCGGAACATCATCCGGTCGTCGCATCATCGTTGAACGGAGCCCGAATGTCTCAACGTATCCCCCGTCGCGCCCACCGGCTGGCGCTGGCGGCTGCCGTGGCCGTGGTCAGCGCGGTGGTCGCACCGGCGGCGGTGGCCCAGGCCGCCCCCGGCGGCACCGCGCACGCGGCCACCGCGGGGGCCAAAGCCACCCAGAAGGCGCAGGTCGTCGACTTCAACGGGGACGGCCACGCCGACATGGCGGTCGGTTCGCCGTACGGGACCGCCAGCGGCAAGTCCGAGGCCGGCTACGTGTCGGTGGTGTACGGCGCGGCCGGCGGCGTCGACCAGGCGAAGCACTACCTGTTCGCGCAGGACAGCCCCGGAATCCCCGGCGGCTCCGAGGCACTTGACCGGTTCGGGTCCACGGTGGTGCCGGTGGACCTCAACGGTGACGGCTACACCGACCTCGTGGTCGGCGCCTCCGGGGAGGACATCGGCACCGACGCGTCCGGTGTCGACGCGGGCATGCTGACCGTGTTGTGGGGCAGCGCGTCCGGTCTGGGCAACGCCACCGCCATCGACACCGGCGCCACCGCGCACGCGGGGGTCGGCGCCTTCCTCCAGGCCGGCGACTTCAACGGCGACGGAAAGCAGGAACTGGTCACCTCCTACGGCAGCCAGACCCTGCGGACGCTGTCCGGGATCGGCACGGACGGCAAGGTCGCCTCGGTCTCCGACCTCAACCTGTGGGATATGGAGGGCGGCGACACGGTGAGCCTGCACAGCATCGCGGCGGGCGACATCAACGGCGACGGCACCACCGACCTCGTGGCCCTGGTCACCGACACGGACGAGCCCGACTCCTACCGCGGCTACCTGCTGCTGGGCGGCGCGAACGGTTTCACCTACACCGGATACGCCAAGCAGACCAGCGGGATGCGGGTGCCCGGCCAGAGCGTGGCGATCGGCGACGTGAACGGCGACGGCTACGGGGACATCGTCTTCGGCCACAGCACCGACTACTACGACAGCGACGAGGACCTGCCGGTCAAGGGCGGCGCCGTCACGATCGTCTACGGCGGCGCCCACGGTCAGAGCACCACCCTCCCGCCGGTGTGGATCAACCAGGACACCCCGGGCGTCCCGGGCGTCGGCGAGACCGGCGACGCGATGGGCGCATCCGTGGCGGTCGGTGACGTCAACGGCGACGGGTACGCCGACGTCGTCGCGGGCGTGCCCGGTGAGGACTACGACGGGCTGACCAACGCGGGCTCGTTCCTTCTCCTGCTCGGCTCCTCGAAGGGTGTCACCGGGACCGGCTCCCAGGTCTTCACGCAGAACTCCGACGGCGTACCCGGCGCTTCCGAGAGCGGCGACAAGTTCGGCGCCGTGGTCGGCGCGCTCCCGGCGACGCCCTCCGACCCGGCGCAGGTGGTGATCGGCGACCCGGACGAGAACGCCGGCACCGGCGCGGTCTGGGTGCTGCACGGCACCACCACCGGTCTGACCGGCACCGGCACCGCCAACTTCGGCTCCTCCACCATGGGCACCAGCGGGGTCGGCGCCTACTTCGGCGAGGAACTCAGCACCACCCCGGCCGACGTGGACATCAACGAGGGCGTCTGAACCCTCGCCCCGTCAACGGCCGGCCATTGACCGTCAACGGTCGCCTGCCAACGGCCGGCCGTCGTGCGCCCGCCCCGACTGACGGGCGGGCGCACGCACGTTCCCGGCTACGCCAATTCGGGCCACGCCAATCCGGGCCACACCAAACCGGGCCACACCAATCCGGGCTACGCACCCTCCGCCGTGGACGCACGGTCCACGGCGGCGGTGTCACCCCAGCCCTGTTCGAGCGCGTCACGCAGCGCCGTGACCCGCCGCTTCCCGATCCGCTGCGCCAACTCCGCCTCCAGATCGTCGAGTACGTCCAGCGCCTGCCGGCGGCGGGTGAGACCTTCCGGCGTGAGCACGACGAGCTTCGACCGTCCCGAGCGGGGGTTCGGCACCACCTGGAGCAGCCCGAGGGCGGCGAGCTGGTGGACCATCTGATGGGTCGCCGGGGGACTCACACCCATCTGCCGGGCCAGGTCGGACATCGGCATGCCGTCCGGATCGAGCTGGCTCAGCAGCGTCGCGTGCGCCGGACTCACCCCGCCGGCGCCGTCCTCAAGGTGCGTGGTCACGGCCGTACGGAACCAGTTGTGCGCCCGCCACAGCAGCTTGGCGAGCGGTTCCTGGGTCGACTTGTCTTCGCTGGGCACCGTGTTACCGTAGCACCGAGAACCATTAAGCTACTTAATGGTTTACGCGGTGCCCGCCGCCCTTCCGCCGACGGCACCGCCGATCCGTGACTCAAGCGGAACGGATGGATGAGAGGCGCTCCGATGAAGCTGATCGCCCTGGAGGAAGCGTTCTGGTACGACGAGCTCCAGACCAAGGGCTCGCCGGTCGGCCATATCCCCCTGAAGCCCGAAGTGCTCGCGAACGTAGGGCGGTTGCTGCCTGACTTCACCGAGTTCAGGCTCGCGGACATGGACCGGAACGGCGTCGACCTGCAGGTGCTCTCGCTGACCGCCCCCGGTGTCCAGACGCAGCCGGACCCGCGGATCGCGGTGGCCGACGCCCGCAAGGCCAACGACTTCCTCGCCACCGTCGTCGCCGAGCACCCGGGCCGGTTCCAGGGCCTGGCCGCCGTCCCGTTGCAGGACCCGAGGCGGGCCGCGGCCGAACTGCGCCGCGCCATCGGGGAACTCGGCCTGTGCGGCGCCCTGGTCAACGACCACACCCTCGGCCACTACCTGGACGAGCCGCAGTACGCGCCGTTCTGGGAGACCCTGCACGACCTCGGCGTCCCGCTCTACATCCACCCGAACCCCGTGCCGTCCGACCACTGGAACGTGGTCAAGGGGTACCCGGGGCTGGAGCACGCGACGTGGGGCTGGAACCACAGCACGGGCGGGCACGCACTGCGGCTGGTCTTCGGCGGCGTCTTCGACCGGTTCCCCGGCGCCCGGATCATCCTGGGGCACATGGGCGAGTTCCTGCCCGCGCAGCTCTACCGCGTCGACGCCCGCTACCGCGATCTCGACCCCGACGTGCAGCGGCCGCTGAAGAAGGCGCCCTCGGAGTACTTCGGAACGAACATCGCGATCACCACCTCCGGCGTGTTCTCGCACGCGGCGCTGGTCGACGCGATCCAGACCATCGGCGTCGACAACGTGATGTTCTCGATCGACTACCCGTTCGAGCCGACCGCGACGGCGGCCGAGTTCATGCGCACCGCGCCCCTGGCCCCACCGGACAAGGCCAAGGTCGCGCACGCGAACGCCGAGCGCATCCTGCGGCTCACCTAGGTGTATTGACCCGTTTCGTTTGGATCATCGGGCGGACCAGATGAGGATGCCTGCGAGGTGGAGTCCGGCGAGGTGGATGGTCGCGGTCTTGCCGTAGGTGGTGGCGAGGCCGTGCCATTGCTTCAGCTGTGCTCGCGGATGGCGCGTGAGGCGTAGGCCTTGTCGGCCGGGACCACATCGGGCCGGGTGCGGGGCCGCCCCCGCGGCCATGAATGCGCGGCCGCACAGCCCGCGCCCTGTCCGCGCGATCCGTACGCGAACGCACCTCGTACTGCGGCGACTTGACGGCGAGCAGGGGGCATGGGTCGAACCGGTCCTCACGGCATGGACGGGCCGCCAGCATCCGGCCCGCGGGCACGGCGGCCGATCAGGCGGGGCAGGAGGGGGCCCGGGTCATACCGCCCGGGTCATACCCCCAGGTCCTCCGTCACGGGCAGGCACTCGGCGAGCAGGTCGACGACGTCGCGCCAGGCGCGCCGCGCGTGCTGCGGGTGGTAGCCGACGCCGGGGACCGCGGGGTGGTCGACCGGCGGGTGGTGGAAGGCGTGCAAGGCGCCGCCGTAGACCGCGAGGCGCCAGTCGACGCCCGCGGCCTGCATCTCGGCGGTGAACGCGTCCCGTTGCGCGGGCGCCATGATCGGGTCTTCCGATCCGACCCCGGCCCACACCGGGCAGCGAATGCGCGCTGCCTCGCCGGGTCGGCCCGTGATGGTTGCGTTGACCGTCCCGATCGCGCGCAGGTCGACGCCGTCGCGGCCGAGTTCCAGCGCGATGGCGCCCCCGGTGCCGTAGCCGACGGCGGCTATCCGGTCGGGGTCGGTCCGCGGTTCGGCGCGCAGCACGTCGAGCGCCGCGTGGCCGATGCCCCGCATTCGGTCGGGGTCGGCGAGCAGCGGCATGCAACGGGCCAGCATCTCCTCGGGGTCGCCCAAATAGCGCCCGCCGTGGAGGTCGAAGGCCAGCGCGACGTATCCCAGTTCGGCGAGCGCGTCGGCCCTGCGGCGCTCGACGTCGCTGAGCCCCATGCCCTCCGGTCCGAGCAGCACCGCGGGCCGGCGGTCGACACCGGCCGGGAGCGCGAGGTGCCCGATCATCGTCAGACCGTCGGCCGGGTACTCGACGGTGCGGGTCGTCATCGTTGTCATGAGTCCGGACTGTAGTGATCGTCGAGCCCGGTCGGGCCGGGGTTCACCGCCGGCAGAACAGCCCGGGTCTCCCTCTGACGAAAGGCGGCGAGGGCCCACCAGAACCGTTGCGAACCCGTCGATGCCGTCGATGCCTTCGTTCCGGCTCGGCCGGCGCGGTCAAGGCGGCAGGCGGCACTGCTCGTTGGGGTGAAGCAGACCCGCACCGCTGGCTACCCAAAGGAGTCATCGGCCACTGTGAGTAGCGATCCGATCGGGTTCGTCGAGGAGGCTCTCCCATGATTGCTCTCAAGAAGTCGCAGGTCATCGCGGTGACGGTGGTGGCCGTGTCCGCGCTCACCGCCGGAGCCGTCGCGGCCGCGCCGCCGGACAGGGCACCGGACAAGGCACCGGCGGCCGTGCCGGTCGCCGTCGCCCCCTACGCGCGGGCCGCGGCCGTCGTCGCCGCGGACGGCACGCTGGTGCGGGCGAAGGCCGTCTCCTCGGTCAAACGGGTGGCGCTCGGCGAATACTGCGTGAAGGTCTCCGCGTCGGGCTTCGACGTCAGGACCGCGGTGTCGGAGGTCTCGGTGAACCTCAGCGGCGGCAAGCGCGTGTTCATCGAGGTCGCCCGCTCCACTCAGCCCCTGTGCGGGAACAACGCCACCACTGTTCTGGTCCAGACGTCCTCCGCGACCGCCCGGCTCAACGCCGCCTTCACCCTGGCCGTCCTCTGACCCCTCACCGCCGGCCGGCGGCAACCGCGTGAACTCCGATCGCCGCGGGCCCCCTCCCCGCGGCAACCGCGTGAACTCCGATCGCCGCGGGCCCCCTCCCGGTCCCCGACACCCGGCCACCCCCGCCGGCCGCCGGAACCGCCTTTCGCGAAGGACACCTTCATGACCATTCCCGCCCTCGACCACGCGGCCGGCGGCTACTCGCTGCCCCACGCCTACTGGATGGCCCGCGCAGCCGCGCTGGCCACCTTGGACCAGGACGGCATCCAGGCCCAGGCGTCCGCCTGGGGCTTCGACCGGGTCCGGTACTTCGAGTCCACGCATCGGATGCCGTTCCCCATCGAGGACACCCAGGCCTACGTCATGGCCGACGATCAGATGATCATCGTGGGCTTCCGCGGCACCGAGGTCGCCAAGATCCGCGACTGGCTCACCGACGTCGACACCCCGCCGGTCCCCGGGCCCGCCAACACCGGCTTCGTCCACTACGGCTTCCACCAGGCCCTGCAGTCGGTCTACCCGCAGATCCGCGACACCGTCGTCGACTTCCGCGACCACGGCCAGAGCCTGTGGTTCACCGGCCACAGCCTCGGCGCGGCCCTGGCCATGCTGGCCGGCGCCCGCCTGTACCTGGAACAGCCCAGGCTGCTCGCACACGGCATCTACACCTTCGGCCAGCCCCGCACCTGCGAACGCCTCCTGGCCGCGGCACACAACAAGGCCTTCGCCGACCGCTGCTACCGCTTCGTCAACAACAACGACATCGTCCCCCACCTCCCACCGGAGCCCGCCTACACCCACGTCGACGCCCTGCGCTACTTCGACGCCGACGGCCGCCTGCACCACGCCATGCCACTGCTCGCCACGCTCCAAGACCGCGCCAAAGGCGTGGCCATCGACCTGCTCGCCCCCGAGACCGACGCCATCAAGGACCACCACCTGCCCAACTACATCGCCGCGCTCGAGAAGAACATCACCGCGACGCCCTGACCCCACCGCCGTCGCCCAGCCGCCCGGCCCTTCGGGCGGGAGCGACGGCCCCCGGAGCGAGGGGGCTTCGTGGCCACCGAGGTTCACGTGGACGACGTTGCCCTCGACAAGCCATGAACCGTCGCAGACCGGCGCCGCGGCCGTGGTGGCAGAACCGGGCATCTCCGCACCCCGTCACGCTACTTGCGGGGAAGGGGTCGTCACGGGACGTCACGGGCCGTCACGGGCCGGTGCGGGTCCCCGCGGGTGGCATGGGGGCCCAGCGCCGTTCGGCTCGCCGAGAGACGGCGGGCATGGCCAGTGCCGCGACGGCGAAGATGGCCGCCAGTGTGCACCAGCCGGCCGTGCCGTGCGGGAGGACCAGAGCGGTGACCACGACAGGGCCCAGTGCCTGGGTCACGGAGACGCCGGTTTGGAAGACGCCTTGGTAGGCGCCTTGGGCGTGGTCGGGGGCCAGGGCGTAGCCGAGGGTCCAGCTGCCCGCCTGGGAGGTGACCTCGCCGAGAGTGAGCAGCAGGACGGCGGTCAGCAGGATCGCGGTGGCCGCGGTGGGGTTGTGGTGGGCGGCGGTGGCGGCGGTGGCGCAGGCGAGCGCGGTGAGCAGGCCGCCCGTGCGGAAGGAGCGGGCGGCCGTGGGCAGGTCGCCGGTGTGGCGGGTGGCGCGGACCTGGAGTGCGACGACCAGGGTGGTGTTGAGGACCAGCAGCGTGCCGACCAGGGGCCGAGGGGCGTGGGTGTAGTTGACCAGCCAGAGCGGCAGGGCGACTTCCAGCACGACGTAGAGCATGTTGACGATCGCGTTGAGGGCGGTGACGGCGAGGTAGGGGCCATCGCGCAGTGCGCTTGCCGGGCGCTTGCCGCGGTGTTCGTCGTCCGCCGCCGCCGCCGCGGGGGCGGGGGCGAGGTGGGCGGGGACGGTGCGCAGGGGGATGAGTGCCAGGAGGAAGGTGGCCGCGTTGATCATGATCGCGGCCTGGTAGGCGCCGGTGTGGCCGAGGGCGACGACGGTGGTGCCGAGCGCGGCTCCGGCGCCGATGCCCACGTTGTTGACCGCGCGGAGCAGGCCCAGCGCGGGGGTCCGGGTGGTGGCGGGCAGGCTGTGCGCGTAAAGGGTGCTGCGGACCGTGCTGTTGGCCCGGCTGCCGGCGGTCACGGTGCAGGCCAGCAGGAGGAAGGCGGGGTAGCTGCGGGCGACGGCGAAGCCCGCCATCGCGACCGCCTGCGCCAGGTGCAGGGCGACGAGGGCGGGCTTGGCACCGTACCGGTCGGCCGCGCGGCCGGCGGGGAAGGAGGCGAGGATGCCGCACAGGCCGGCCACCGTCAGGGCCAGGCCCACCTTGGAGGCGGAGTAGCCCAGACCGTGGGTGAACCAGAGCGTGCTGACGGTCAGGAACAGGCCGTTGCCGAGCGCGTTGATCACGAGCAGGACGGCGAGCGCCCGCACGACGGGGTCCGTCCGGGGAGAGGAACCACCCGGCGCGGGCGGCAGTGGGGCGGGCGACGGGCGTCCGGTGGCGCCGGGGGTACGGGCGTCGGACGGCGGTGCGGTGGTCATGCGCGCCAGCCAATCCGCCGTGCGCGGGGGGCAGAAGGAGTTAAGACTGGGGCTTAATGATTCGCTTCCGACTGGAGACCGCCGATCTCGCGGCTACCTCCTTCGCCTACTCTCCGCTCCAGGAGACCGTCCTGAGCCTGCGGCTGTGGGCCGGACACGCTGCTCGCCTGCCACAACTGCGCGGCCTGCGCGAAGCGATGCGCCCGGCCTTCGGCCGGCTCGACCAGGAACTGCTGACCTCGCTGGTCGCGCGCCGCCGCTACTGGGTGCCCGACCTGCTCACCCCCCGTCCCCACACCCCGGCCCCCGACATCCGCGCCGAGCTCACCGCCCTGCGCCGCACCGACCCGCTCCTGCTCGGACCCGACCTGGAACGCACCTTCCTGCCCCTGGGCGAACCCCTTCCGCCGCCACTGGCCGCCGGGCTGCTGGACCCGGCCCGTCTCCTGACCCGGATCGCCGACGAGCTGGAGGCCTACTGGAACGCCTGCCTGCTCCCCCATTGGCCACGCATCCGCTCCATCCTGGAGAGCGACCTCGCCCACCGGGCCCGCATCCTGGCCGAACACGGCGCAGCACACCTGTTCACCGACATCCACGACCGCCTGACCTGGACCGACGGCATCCTGAGCGTCCAACGCGGCGGCCGCCGGAGCGACGATCTCGCGGACATTCCCATCGACGGCCGACGCCTGCTGCTCACACCCAGCTGCTTCGTCGACGGCGTCTCGACCATGCTCAGCCTCGACGCCCCGCCCCACATCGTCTACACCGCACGCGGCCTGGCCCTCCTCGGCGAGAACCCAGCCCCCTCCGCGCCCCGGCCGCTGGAGTCGCTCCTGGGCCGCCCACGCGCCCGGCTCCTCGCCCTGCTCGCCGAACCCGCCACCACCACCGAACTCGCCCACCGGCTCGGCGTCACCCCCTCCGCGGTCAGCCAGCACCTGTCCGTGCTCGCCGCTTCCCACCTGGTCGAACGCACCCGCCACGGACGCCGGGTCCTGTACCGGCAGAGCGCCCTCGGCGCGGCCCTCCACAACCCCCAGGACACGTAAGCCGACCCGACCGCCGCGGTGTACGCCCGAAGCCGGCCATCACTTCGCCGGAGCAGGGGAACGGTACGGCCGGGCGGGCCCCTCGGGGTGGCCGCACACTTCCGAGGGACTTTCCGACGTACAGGCCCGGAAGGCTCCGACAGCGCGGAAGGACGGGAAACCCCAGGTCAGGGTCTTCCGCGTCAGCACTCGATGACGTTGACGGCGAGGCCGCCGCGGGCGGTCTCCTTGTATTTGACCTTCATGTCCGCGCCGGTCTGCTTCATGGTCTTGATGACCTTGTCGAGGGAGACGTGGTGGCGGCCGTCGCCGCGCATGGCCATGCGGGCGGCGGTGACGGCCTTGACCGCGGCCATGCCGTTGCGCTCGATGCAGGGGATCTGGACGAGGCCGCCGACGGGGTCGCAGGTGAGGCCGAGGTTGTGCTCCATGCCGATCTCGGCGGCGTTCTCGACCTGTTCCGGGGTGAGCCCCAGGATCTCCGCGAGGCCGCCCGCGGCCATGGAGCAGGCCGAGCCGACCTCGCCCTGGCAGCCGACCTCGGCGCCGGAGATGGAGGCGTTCTCCTTGAAGAGCATGCCGATCGCGCCCGCGGCCAGCAGGAACCGGACCACCGCGTCGTCCCGGTCGGCGGCGGAGGTGGTGGGCGAGCAGACGAAGGCGAGGTAGTAGTGCAGGACGGCCGGGATGATCCCGGCGGCGCCGTTGGTGGGGGCGGTGACCACCCGGCCGCCCGCCGCGTTCTCCTCGTTGACGGCCATCGCGTAGAGGGTGATCCACTCCATCGCGCGGGCGGACGGATCACCCTCGGCCCGCAGCTGGCGGGCGGACTGCGCCGCGCGGCGGCGCACCTTCAGGCCGCCGGGCAGGATGCCCTCACGGGACATGCCCCGCTCCACGCAGTCCCGCATCACCTGCCAGATCTCCAGCAGCCCGGCCCGGATCTCGGCCTCGCTGCGCCAGGCCTTCTCGTTCTCCATCATCAGCGCGGAGATCGACAGCCCGGTCTCCCGGGACAGCCGCAGCAGTTCGTCGCCGGTGCGGAAGGGGTGGCGCAGCACCGTGTCGTCCAGCTTGATCCGGTCCTCGCCGACCGCGTCCTCGTCGACCACGAAGCCGCCGCCCACCGAGTAGTACGTCTTCGCCAGCAGCACCTCGCCGGCGTCGTCGTACGCCGACAGCGTCATCCCGTTGGCGTGGTACGGCAGCGAGCGGCGCCGGTGCAGCACCAGGTCGGTGTCGGCGTCGAAGGCGATCTCGTGGGTGCCCAGCAGGTCCAGCCGGTGCTCGGCGCGGATACGGGCGACCTCGTCGTCGGCCGTCTCCACGTCGACGGTGCGCGGCGCGTGTCCTGACAGGCCGAGCAGGACGGCCTTCGGGGTGCCGTGGCCGTGGCCGGTCGCCCCGAGCGAGCCGAACAGCTCGGCCCGCACGGAGGCGGTATGGGTGAGCAGCGCCTCGTTCTTGAGGCGGTGCACGAAGATGTTCGCCGCCCGCATCGGGCCGACGGTGTGCGAGCTGGACGGGCCTATTCCGATGGAGAACAGGTCGAAGACGGAGATTGCCACGGTGTTCTTAGCTCCTGGGGTTCGCGGACGCCGTTGTCCGCAGGGTGCTGCGGCCGCGCTCGGCGGGGGCGCGCTGCCGGGCCGGATACGGTGTCCCGCCGGCCGGCCGGTGGCCGGTTCGTGCCCGCCTCCCCCTTGAGCTTCGCACGGGGGAGTACCCGCGACCACGGGGCGCGGGCGGACACGAACCGGCGACCCGGCTACAGGCCCGGGTACAGCGGGTGCTTCTCCGCCAGCGCGGTGACCCTCTGCCGCAAGGGCCCGCTCTCCGACGGCGGGAAGGCCGGCGACGCGGTGAGCGTCGCCGCGATGATGTCGGCGACCTCGCGGAAGTCGTCGGCGGTGAAGCCCCGCGTCGCCAGCGCGGGCGTGCCGATCCGCAGACCCGAGGTGACCATCGGGGGCCGCGGGTCGTTCGGGATCGCGTTGCGGTTGACGGTGATGCCGACCGCGTGCAGCCGGTCCTCGGCCTGCTGGCCGTCGAGCGCGGAGTTGCGCAGGTCGACCAGGACCAGGTGGACGTCGGTGCCGCCGGAGAGTACGGAGACGCCGAGTTCCGCCACGTCGGGCCGGGTCAGCCGGTCGGCGAGGATCTTCGCGCCCTCCAGCGTACGGGACTGGCGGTCCTTGAACTCGTCCGTCGCCGCGGCCTTGAACGCGACCGCCTTCGCGGCGATCACATGCTCCAGCGGGCCGCCCTGCTGTCCCGGGAAGACCGCGGAGTTGATCTTCTTGGCGAGTTCGGCCTTGGCCAGGATCACCCCGCCGCGCGGGCCGCCGAGCGTCTTGTGGGTCGTGGTGGTGACCACGTCGGCGTACGGCACGGGGGAGGGGTGCAGCCCGGCCGCGACCAGCCCGGCGAAGTGCGCCATGTCGACCATCAGGTACGCGCCGACCTCGTCGGCGATCCGGCGGAACTCCGCGAAGTCCAGCTGCCGCGGGTACGCCGACCAGCCCGCCACGATGAGCTGCGGGTGGTGCTCCTTCGCCAGCCGCTCCACCTCGGCCATGTCGACCAGGTTGGTCTCCGCGTCCACGTGGTACGCGGCGACCTTGTAGAGCTTGCCGGAGAAGTTGATCTTCATGCCGTGGGTCAGGTGCCCGCCGTGCGCCAGGTCCAGGCCGAGGATGGTGTCACCCGGCTTGAGTAGGGCGAACATCGCGGCGGCGTTCGCCTGGGCGCCCGAGTGCGGCTGCACGTTGGCCGCCTCGGCGCCGAACAGCGCCTTGACCCGGTCGATGGCGAGCTGCTCGATGACGTCGACGTGCTCGCAGCCGCCGTAGTAGCGGCGGCCGGGGTAGCCCTCCGCGTACTTGTTGGTGAGCACCGAGCCCTGCGCCTCCAGCACCGCGACCGGCGCGAAGTTCTCGGACGCGATCATCTCCAGCGTGGACTGCTGGCGGTGCAGCTCGGCGTCGACCGCGGCCGCCACATCCGGGTCGAACTCGTGCAGGGACTGGTTCAGCAGCGACATCGCGGGTCCCCTCAGTTCTCGATGAAGGCGTCGTACTCGGCGGCGGACAGCAGGTCGGACGGCTCCTCGGCGACCTTCACCTTGAACAGCCAGCCGCCCTCGAAGGGCGCGGTGTTCACCAGCGAAGGGTCGTCGACGACGTCCTGGTTCACCTCGGTGACCTCGCCGCCGACCGGCGAGTACAGGTCGCTGACCGACTTGGTGGACTCCAGCTCGCCGCAGGTCTCACCCGCGGTCACCGTCGCGCCCACCTCGGGGAGCTGGACGAAGACCACGTCGCCGAGCGCGTCGGCGGCGTGCGAGGTGATGCCCACCGTGGCCGCGCCGTCGGCGGGGGCGGAGAGCCACTCGTGCTCCTTGCTGTAACGAAGCTGCTCAGGGTTGATGCTCATGGCTGAATTCTCCCGGATCGGCAGGGGTGCTCGCGGGTGCGGCACGGCAAACGGAAAGCTGAGGGAAAGGGGGGCGAGGGGGAAGAACGGGGAAACGGCGAGGTGCGGCGCGGGCCGCGGAACCGGCGCCGGGTGCGGCGCCGGGGGAGCGAGCCCGGTCCGCTCAGCGCTCGCGCCGGTAGAACGGCAGCGCCACGACGTCGTACGGCTCCCGCGAGCCGCGGATGTCCACCGCCACCCCCGGCGTGCCGGGCGCCGCGTGCGCCGCGTCCACGTACGCGATCGCGATCGGCTTGCCGAGGGTCGGCGACGGGGCGCCCGAGGTGACCTCGCCGATCACCGCGCCCGAGGCGTCGGTGACCGGGTAGCCGGCCCGCGGCACCCGGCGGCCCTGCGCGACCAGCCCGACGAGCTTGCGCGGCGGCAGGTCCTTGGCCCGCTCGGCGGCGGCGCCCAGCGCGGCGCGCCCGACGAAGTCCCCGGGCTTGTCGAACTTGACCACCCGGCCGAGCCCGGCGTCGAACGGCGTGACCGAGGCGGTCAGCTCGTGCCCGTACAGCGGCATGCCCGCCTCCAGGCGGAGCGTGTCGCGGCAGGACAGCCCGCACGGCACCAGGCCGGCCGACTCGCCGGCGTCGGTCAGCGCCCGCCACAGCCGCTCGGCGTCGGCCGGCGCGACGAACAGCTCGAAGCCGTCCTCCCCGGTGTAGCCGGTGCGGGCGATCAGCGCGTCCACCCCGGCGACGGTGCCGGGCAGCCCGGCGTAGTACTTCAGCCCGTCCAGGTCGGCGTCGGTCACCGCCTTCATGATCGCCGGGGCCTGCGGGCCCTGGACGGCCAGCAGCGCGTACGCGTCGCGGTCGTCGCGGACCTGCGCGTCGTACTCCGCCGCGCGCAGCGCCACCGCGTCGAGCACGGTCTGCGCGTTGGACGCGTTAGCGACGATCATGAACTCCTGCTCGCCGAGCCGGTACACGATCAGGTCGTCGAGGATGCCGCCGTCGGGCGCGCAGATCATCGTGTAGCGGGCCCGGCCCACCGCCAGCGCGGACAGGTGGCCGACCAGGGCGTGGTCCAGCGCCTCGCCCGCCTGCGGGCCGGTCACGGTGATCTCGCCCATGTGCGACAGGTCGAAGAGACCGGCCCTGGTGCGGACCGCCTGGTGCTCCTCGCGCTCGCTGGCGTACCGCAGCGGCATGTCCCAGCCGGCGAAGTCGGTCATGGTCGCGCCGAGGGCGCGGTGCAGGGCGTCGAGCGCGGTGTGACGGGGTTCGCTCATCGGTGACAGGCTCCCAGGCTCGGTCTCGGTGAAGAGGAAGGAGAGATGACGGATGGACACTCCCCATCTGTCATCGGAACCTGAGAGGTTCACCGTGAACCCCGCTCGCGCGGGCCGCGGTTTGCACCTTGGGTGGGCGGGACCGCACACCCGAGGGTGCGCCGACGGCTCCGCCGCTTTTCAGATCTGCCTCGCCCGCGCGGTATCTGTGCCTGAGAGATTCAAGGGAGGACTTGCTCCTTCGGCGCCCGTCCCGGCGCCCGCGAGCTGGTCGCGTGCACAGGTCCGGGGCTCTCCCGCGCGGCCTCGAACGGCCGGTATGCAAGTTGTGGCCTTCATCATTGCATGCCCAGGGTCCCCGGCCCCCGGCAGCGGTTAGGGTTTCCCGGGCATGACGCTGCACAACGCTACAGACGCGGTACACGGGCGGACAAGGGTGGACATGGAGAATCCGGCACCGTACATATGGCCGGCCAACGAGCTGGAAGAGGTGCTGGGGGCCAGCCTCGGCAATCCGTCGGCCACCCCCCGGCTGCTGGAGGTGCTCGGCCGCTCCCAGGTGTGGGTGCCGCTGCCGAACGGCGGCTCGCCGGACGCGGCCGGCCTCGACCTGCCGACCGTCGTGCTCGGCGGCGCGCCCTACGTACCGGTCTTCAGCTCCGAGCAGCAGTTCCGGCAGGCCGCGGACGGCATGTCCTGCACGGTCGCGCCGGTGCACGAGTTCGCCCGCGGGCTGCCGCCGCTGGTCGGCATCGCCGTCAACCCCGGCGGGGCGGTCGGCGTGCCGCTGCCGCCGGCCGCGGTGGCCCAGCTGTGCCGGCCGGTGCCGGGCGAGCGCGCGCCGCAGTTCTCCGGGGTACGCGGCGGGGACGCGCCCCCCGGTGCCCGGGTGCGGCTGTGGGAGCCGGGCCACGACGAGGAACCGGTGGACTTCCTGGCCGCCGCGGCCGGCGAGTTCGCGGTCACCCCGGTGCTGCTCTCCGGCCGGCGGGCGCTGGCCGCCGTGGAGGAGGAGCCGCCCGCCCTGTTCATCGGTGTGGAACTCGACCGCTGGCAGGAGGACGACCGGGCCGCCGCGATGAACGCGCTCGGCCGGGCGATGGGCGTGGCCCCGCCACCGTGGCCGGTGCACCTGATCCTGCTGGACGTGGCGCAGGACCCGGTGGGCGACTGGCTGCTGGAGACGGTGCGGCCGTTCTTCGCCCGCGACTGAGTCCGTGACCGCGTCCGTGACCGCGTCTGCGGGCGGGTTCGCGGGCGAGTTCGCGGACGGGCCGCGAACCGGCTGCGGCCCGGCGGTGATCGGGCGGTGATCGGGCCGCGGACCGGCGCTGATCTCGGCCGCGGTCGCGTGGCGAGCGGGTCCGGCCGCCTCGCGCCCGTTCAACGGTCGTATACCTGGTCTATAGCCGGTTCCGCTTGAGTCGGTCGCCATACCGCTGGGCACACTCGACCTGGTTTGATGTCGTGCGAAGAGCAGAACGAAACGAGGGGAAAGGGGCGGTCCCACGTGATCGCGGGCGCGCAAGGCGGTGCGGCGCAGGCCGGCCATGTGGAGCAGATGCTGCTCCAGGTGGCTCCCGGCCGGTTCGACGCATACGAGAACCTGCTCGCGTCACTCGCCGAGGGCCAGGTGTGGATGCTGCTGTGGCACGGCAGTTCCGGGGCGTCCGACGCGCAGTACGGCACCATGGAGGTCGGCGGGTACGGCTACGCGCCGTGCTTCACCTCGCCGCGTGAGCTGGCCGCCAGCGGCTGGAACCGCGACCACGAGGTGGTCTCCGGGCGGGACATCGCGCAGACCCTCTACCCGGACCGCTCCGGGCTGTGGCTCAACCCGCACGCGGCCGGCGGCGGGATCGGCATCCCCTGGGCGGACCTGCGCAGGATCGCGGTCGGGCTCGACCTGCTGCCCGCCGGCCCGCTCCAGATCGGGGAACCGTCCCTGCAGATGCCGCAGTTCTACGCGCTTCTCGCGCAGGCCGCGCACCGCACCTCCGCGGTGCGGGCGCTGCGGCAGGCATGGGTGCAGCCCGTACTCGGCGAGCCCTACCTCGCGATCGGCGTCGAACTCCACGAAGGTGCCGCGCAGGCGGTGGAGTCCGTCCGCCTCATGATGCAGCAGGCGGTCGCCGGCGTACCCGACGGCGTCGCCGTCTCCACGGTGGCCATGGCCGACCCCTACGACCCGGTCGCCCTGTGGATGCGCACCTTCGGCCGCCCCTTCTTCGACAGGTAGGGCGCCCCTGCCCCCCTGGCGGCGGCCGCGCCTACAGGGGCGCGGGGAAATGCGCGACACGCCGCAGCGGACCGTAAGGTCCGGGACATCACGTGGTGGGGCCGGGCGGGCGGACCACCGCGTCCAGCAACCCCAAAGGCGGGCTGCCCAGGTGCATGAGGGCACCGTGGAAACGGGGCAGGGAGAAATCCGCGCCCCACTCCCGCTCCGCGCGCCGGCGCACCCGGAGGATCTCCAACTTGCCCCAGGTGTACCGCCCGTAGCCCGCGTCGAAAGTGCCGCGCCGCGCCTCCGCCGAGGCCGCCGCAGGCGAAAGGTGGGCGTCGCGCACGAAGTACCTCGCGGCCTCGTCCAGCGACAGCGCCCCCGTATGCAAACCGATCGCGCAGGTGAGCCGGGTGACCCGGACCAGCGCTTCGAGGGCCACGCCGATCGCGAAGCGCGGGTCGCGTGCGCGGAACCCCTCGTCGAGGCAGACCTCCTCGACGTAGTGGGCCCAGCCCTCGGAGAACGAGAGGCTGTGCAGGAGGCGGCGGACCGGGGACGGCGCCCGGCGCAGCGCGCGGCCGTGCGCGAAGTGCCCGGGGGCCACCTCGTGGAGGGTGATGGACGGCAGGCTGGTGCGGCTGAAGACCGTCAGCCACTCCTCGCGCTCGTCGGCGGGCCAGTCCGCGTCGGGCGGCGTGACGTGGTACCAGGAGGGCGCGTCGGGCTCGGCCGGCGCCGACCACGTCATCATGGCCATCGCCCAGCGCCGGGACGCGGGCGCCGGGCCGACCAGGCACTCGCCGTCCACGTAGGGCGCGAGCCCCCGCTCGCGGGTGAACTCGATGGCCTCCTCGGTGAGTCGGGCCGCCTCGGCGATGACGCCGTCGGCGCCCGGGTGGTCGGCGAGCAGCCCGGGCAGCAGTTCGTCCACGTCGCTGCGCGGGTCCAGGACGCGGCAGGAGTCGGTGAGCAGTTCGGTGAGCCGGGCGCGCTCCCGGTCGGCCCGCCCGGCCAGTTCGGTGAGGTCCACCCGCAGACCCTCCTGGGCGCCCATCAGCGCGGCGAGCGCCCGTCCGCCGAGCCGGGGGTCGGGGTCGCCGTGTTCGGCGATGTGCTGGATGTGGGCGACCAGCCGCTCGTGCGCGCGCAGCGCGGCCCGTTCGACCTCGCCGGCGTCCGGGTCCAGGTCGGCGGCCAGGCCGAGCACCGAACCGAGCAGCGCCTCGGCGACCGGGGCCCGTACCTGGTCGAGCGAGGACAGCGCGGCGTCCACGGCCTCCGGCCACCGCGCGAGGTGCTCCCGGCGGGCCCGGGCGCGGTCCCCGCGCGGGGCGTACTCCCGGTCGTAGCAGGCCAGTTCGAGGTTGGACAGGTGCGGGTAGGGGTCGCGCCGGTGCAGTTCGAGCTCGCCGAACTGCACGCGCAGGGCCTCCTCGAAGACCGCAAGGTGGGCTTCGTCGTGCGGGTCCCGGAGCGGGCCGCCGCGCCGGGCGCGGGCCAGGGCCGCCAGCCCGTCGCGGACTCCCTGGGGGGACAGGTCCTGCACCCGGCCGTCGTATTCGTGCAGGCCCGACATCTCCCGGGCCTGGGGCATCATCAGGTCGCAGACCGCGCGCAGCCGTTCGTCCATCAACCGACCGTACCCCGAGGTACGCGTCGGTAACGATGAAAGAACCACCCACATCACAGTTGCGCATCCCTTCGCGGCCAGGTCTGGCGGGTGATCGCCAACCAGAAGAAGAATCCAGCGGCAAGACACCTTGGTGTTGACATGTCCCAACCGCAACGCGCGTAGTGGATACGCACGTCGCACGCATGATCACGTCGAGCGGCCACTGTGGGTGACCTCAGTGCCATCTGCAACTACCGCATCAAGTGCACCAACTGACGAGGAAGCCGCTACAGCGGCGGGCGCGCGCCGGTTACCCACCGGCGAGAGGGGTCGGCAAACGCCATGACCGCACCTATCGAGACCACCTCCGGACAGGCCGAAGCGCATCCGGAGGCCGTACTCAGCGGGGCCGGGCGAGGCATGATCGAGGGGCGCTCGCTCGGGCAGATCGCCTGGGGCCGGCTCAGACGGGACAAGGTCGCGATGGCCGGCGGCGTGGTGGTGCTGCTGCTGGTGCTGCTGGCGATCCTCGCCAAGCCGATCGAGATGGTCTTCAACCTCGATCCGAACGCCTTCCACCAGAACCTGGTCGACCCCGAACTGCTGTCGCCCAAGGGCGGCTGGGGCGGCATGAGCTGGTCCCACCCGCTGGGCGTGGACCCGAAGTTCGGCCGCGACATCCTGGCCCGGATCATCGAGGGCTCCTGGATCTCCATGCTGGTGGCCACCGGTGCCACCGTGCTGTCCAACGTGATCGGCACCGTGCTCGGCGTCATCGCCGGCTACTACGGCGGCTGGGTGGACAGCCTGATCAGCCGGCTGATGGACGTCTTCCTCGCCTTCCCGCTGCTGCTGTTCGCGATCTCCATCTCCGCCTCGCTGCAGGACGGCGCCTTCGGGCTGAGCGGGCTTCCGTTGCGGATCTGCGTGCTGATCTTCGTGATCGGCTTCTTCAACTGGCCCTACATGGGCCGGATCGTCCGTGGCCAGACGCTGAGCCTGCGCGAGCGCGAGTTCGTCGACGCCGCCCGCGGCATGGGCGCGCGCGGGCCGTTCATCCTCTTCCGCGAGCTGCTGCCGAACCTCGTGGCGCCGATCCTCGTCTACTCCACGCTGCTGATCCCCACCAACATCCTGTTCGAGGCCGCCCTGAGCTTCCTCGGGGTCGGTATCGCGCCTCCGCAGGCCTCCTGGGGCGGCATGTTGACCAGCGCGGTCGACGTCTACCAGTCGGACCCGCAGTACATGTTCGTGCCCGGCCTCGCGATCTTCATCACGGTGCTGGCCTTCAACCTCTTCGGCGACGGGCTGCGGGACGCCCTCGATCCGCGCAGCAAGTGATTCCGCAGGGATGACCCACCGACCCCGGGTGGCACCTCGTGTGCCGTGCGGCACCCATGGCCGACCCGGCGACTCAAATAGGAAGTGAGGGGCGTAACCCGGTATGAACACCAGAAAGGTGACCTCCGCTCTCGCGCTCTGCTTGGCGATGGCACTCGGCGTGTCCGCCTGCGGCGGCTCGGGCGGCTCCAGCGGCTCGGGCAAGAAGGACCAGGCGCTGACCTCGATCGTCAACGCGTCGAGCAAGAAGGGCGGGACGGTCACCGCCGACCACTCCACCGGCCCTGACTCCCTCGACCCGGGCAACACCTACTACGGCTGGGTGCAGGACTTCTCCCGGCTCTACGCCCGTACGCTGCTGACCTTCAAGCCGGCGGCCGGCAAGGCGGGTCTCACGGTGGTCCCGGACCTGGCGACCGGACTCGGCACCTCCAGCCCCGACGCGAAGACCTGGACGTACCACCTGCGCACGGGTGTGAAGTTCCAGGACGGCACCCCGGTGACCTCCAAGGACGTCAAGTACGCGATCGAGCGCAGCAACTTCGCGCCCGACGTGATGTCCAACGGCCCGGTGTACTTCAAGAGCTACCTGGCCGACGACGGCAAGTACCAGGGCCCGTACAAGGACAAGAGCCCGAACGGGCTGTCGTCCATAGAGACGCCCGACAACCAGACGATCGTCTTCCACCTGTCGCAGCCGTTCGCCGACTTCGACTACCTGGCGACGTTCTCGCAGACCGCTCCGGTCGAGCAGTCCAAGGACACCGGCGCCACGTACGTGCAGCACATCCAGTCGACCGGCCCGTACAAGTTCTCCTCCTACTCCGAGGGCAAGGGCGCCACGCTGGTGCGCAACCCGGAGTGGAGCAAGGCCACCGACCCGATCCGCACCGCGCTGCCCGACAAGTACGTGCTGAAGTTCAACGTCAACCAGAAGACGATCGACAACGACCTGCTCTCCGACAACCTCACCGTCGACCTCCAGGGCACCGGTGTCGAGGCGGAGACGCAGTCGAAGATCCTGGGCAACAAGAACCGGCTGGCGCACACCGACGACTCCATCGCCGGCGCCACCTCGTACATGGCGCTCAACCTGCACGTGAAGCCGTTCGACAACATCAACTGCCGCAAGGCCGTGCAGTACGCGGTGAACAAGACCTCCGTGGTCAACGCCGAGGGCGGCGCGGTCAAGGGCGACGTGGCCAGCACCCTGCTGCCCCCGTCGGTGAACGGCTACACCAAGTTCGACGACTATCCGACCGCGGGCAACAACGGTGACGTGGCCAAGGCCAAGGCGGCGCTGGCGGCGTGCGGCAAGCCCGGCGGCTTCACCACCACGCTCACCGCGCGCAGCGACCGGCAGCCCGAGATCGACGGCGCCACCGCCATCCAGGCGGCGCTGAAGAAGGTCGGCATCACCGTCAACATCAAGACCTTCCCGTCGGACAAGTACTTCTCCAACTACGCGGGCGTCCCGGACTACGTGCACTCGCACGGCGTCGGCATGATGATGATGGCGTGGGGCGCCGACTGGCCGACCGGCTACGGGTTCCTGGACCAGATCGTCGACGGCAGCGCGATCAAGCCGTCCGGTGGCAACAACCTGATGGAGCTGAACGACCCGAAGATCAACCAGGCGCTGTCCTCGGCGATCTCCAACACCGACACCGCCGCGCGGACCAAGGCGTGGGGCGACATCGACAAGATGGTGATGGCGAACGCCTCGGTGGTGCCGCTGATCTACCGCAAGAACCTGCTCTACCGCCCGGACTCCGCCACCAATGTGACGGTCACTCAGGCGTACCTGGGCATGTACGACTTCCTGCTGATGGGTTCCTCGAAGTAGCCGCAAGGCTCCTACGCACCGAAAGGCAGGTGAAGGCTCCGGCGTCCGCCCGGTCCGGCCCCCGATCCGGGCCGGGCGGACGCCAGCCGGAACGGCCGTGACCGCTTACCTCATCCGTCGCGTGTTCGCCGCGATCGTGCTCCTTCTGGTGGTCAGCATGATCACCTTCGCGATCTTCTTCCTCGTCCCCCGCATCGGTGGCCAGACCACCACCCAGCTCGCCACGCAGTACGTGGGCAAGGACGCCAACCCGGCGGCCGTCGCGGCGATCAAGAAGAACCTCGGCTTCGACCTGCCGCTCTACGAGCAGTACTGGCACTTCCTCAAGGCGCTGGTCGCCGGCGCCGACTACCACTACGGTCCCGACCCGGTGCACTGCAACGCGCCCTGTTTCGGCTACTCCTTCAAGAGCCATGTCGAGGTCTGGCCGCAGCTGAAGTCCCGTATCCCGGTGACGTTCTCGCTGGCGATCGGGGCCGCGGTGATCTGGGTCGTCACCGGCGTGGCGGTGGGCGTGGTCTCCGCGCTGAAGCGGGGCACCATCATCGACCGGCTGTCGATGGGCGTGGCCCTGATGGGCGTGTCGCTGCCGATCTTCTTCACCGGCATCCTCGCGCTGAGCGTGTTCACCGTGCAGTGGCCGCTGTGGAGCAACGGCATGAACTACGTGTCGTTCACGCACAATCCCGCCGACTGGGCGTGGAACCTGCTGGTGCCCTGGTGCAGCCTCGCCTTCCTGTACTCCGCGCTGTACGCCCGGCTCACCCGGGCGGGCATGCTGGAGACCATGGGCGAGGACTACATCCGCACCGCGCGCGCCAAGGGCCTGCGGGAACGGGACGTCGTGGTCCGGCACGCGCTGCGCTCCACGCTCACCCCGATCGTGACCATCTTCGGCATGGACTTCGGGCTGCTGGTCGGCGGCGCGGTCATCACCGAGCAGGTCTTCTCGCTGCCGGGCATGGGCGCCTACGCCATCCAGGGTGTGACCGCCAACGACCTGCCCATCGTGATGGCCGTGACCTTGGTGGTCGCCTTCTTCGTCGTGGTCTGCAACCTGCTGGTGGACCTCGCCTACGCCGTCCTCGACCCCCGCGTGAGGTACTCGTGAGTTCCGCCGACAGGCTGCTGAAAACGCCCGCAGAACCGGCCGCCGCCCAGGACGCCTACCTGTCCGTGCGCGACCTGCGCATCCACTTCGACACCGACGACGGCGTGGTGAAGTCGGTCGACGGCCTCAGCTTCGACCTGCCGCGCGGCCGTACCCTCGGCATCGTCGGCGAGTCCGGGTCGGGCAAGTCCGTCACGTCGCTGGGGATCATGGGCCTGCACCGCACCGCGCGGGCCAGGATCTCCGGTGAGGTCTGGCTCGACGGCGAGGAACTGGTCGGCGCCCCGCCGGACGCGGTACGCCGGCTGCGCGGCCGCAAGATGGCGATGATCTTCCAGGACCCGCTGTCGGCGATGCACCCGTACTACTCGATCGGCAACCAGATCGTCGAGGCGTACCGGGTGCACCACCAGGTGCCCAAGAAGATCGCGGCCCAGCGGGCCATGGAGATGCTGGACCGGGTCGGCATCCCCGAGCCGCGCAAGCGGTTCCGGGACTACCCGCACCAGTTCTCCGGCGGCATGCGCCAGCGCGCCATGATCGCGATGGCGCTGGTGAACAACCCCGAACTGCTCATCGCCGACGAGCCGACCACCGCGCTCGACGTCACCGTGCAGGCGCAGATCCTCGACCTGATCCGCGACCTGCAGCAGGAGTTCGGCTCCGCGGTCATCATGATCACCCACGACCTCGGGGTGGTCGCCGAGGTCGCCGACGACCTGCTGGTGATGTACGCCGGCCGGGTGGTCGAGCGCGGCACTGCGGAGAAGCTCTTCGGCGAGCCCCAGCACCCCTACACCTGGGGCCTGCTGGGCTCGATGCCGCGGATGGACCGGGAGCGCACCGACCGGCTCAACCCGGTCAAGGGCTCGCCGCCCAGCCTGATCAACGTGCCGACCGGCTGCGCCTTCCACCCGCGCTGCCCGTACGCCGCGTTGACCGGCGGCGCCTCCGAGACCGAAGTGCCCGAGCTGCGCGAGGTGGCCGAGGGCCATCTGTCCGCCTGCCACCTCGCCGACGAGGAGCGGGCCAGGATCTGGACCGAAGAGATCGAGCCGAAGCTGTGAAGAGCCAGGACGCAGAAGCCGGGAAGGGCCGGGACGAGACCGTGGCGGAGAAGACCTCGCTGGACAAGGGCGGTCCGGCCGCCGGCGCCGAGCCGCAGCCGCGTACCCCCGCGCCGCGCAAGCCGCCGGGGGAACCGCTGCTGAAGGTCACCGGGCTGACCAAGCACTTCCCGATCACCAAGGGCCTGCTGCGCCGCCAGGTCGGCGCGGTCCAGGCGGTCGACGGCATCGACTTCCAGGTCAACGCCGGCGAGACGCTGGGCGTGGTCGGCGAGTCCGGCTGCGGCAAGTCCACCATGGGCCGGCTGATCACCCGGCTGCTGGAACCGACCGGCGGCACGGTCGAGTTCGACGGCCGCGACATCACGCACCTGAGCACCGGCGCGATGCGCCCGCTGCGCCGCGACGTGCAGATGATCTTCCAGGACCCGTACTCGTCGCTGAACCCGCGGCACACCATCGGCACCATCGTCGGCACGCCGTTCCGGCTGCAGAAGGTCGCCACCGAGCACGGGGTGAAGAAGGAGGTCCAGGGACTGCTGGAGCTGGTGGGCCTGAGCCCCGAGCACTACAACCGCTACCCGCACGAGTTCTCCGGCGGGCAGCGGCAGCGGATCGGGATCGCCCGGGCGCTGGCGCTGCGCCCGAAGCTGGTGGTCGCCGACGAGCCGGTCTCCGCGCTGGACGTGTCCATCCAGGCGCAGGTGGTCAACCTGCTGGACGACCTGCAGTCCGAACTGGGCCTGACCTACGTGATCATCGCGCACGACCTGTCGGTGATCCGGCACGTCTCGGACCGGATCGCGGTGATGTACCTCGGCAAGGTCGTGGAGCTGGCCGACCGCGAGACGCTCTACCGCACGCCGTTCCACCCGTACACCACCGCGCTGCTGTCGGCGGTGCCGGTGCCGGACCCGAAGCGGCGCAACCGGCCGACGGTGAAGCCGGCGGTGGCCGCGGACAGCGCCGAGGGCACCGAGGACGCGGCGACAAGCGGCACCGAGGACGCGGCGGCCGAGGGGAGCACGGCGGGTACGAGGGCCGCGCCGGTCAGCAGCAACGGCCGCATCCTGCTCACCGGCGACGTGCCGTCGCCGATCTCGCCGCCGTCCGGCTGCCGCTTCCACACCCGCTGCTGGAAGGCGACCGACGTGTGCCGCGACGAGCAGCCGCCGCTGGTGGATCTGGCCCCGGGCCACCAAGTCGCCTGCCACCACCCGGAGAACGCGGCCGACCAGCGTCCGGAGCCCGCGACCCGATGAGTATGCCGCTCTTACCCGCCGGCCGCGTCGCGCCCTATCGTCGTTGACATGGTCGAAGACGCGGACAGGTCATCAGGTGGTACGCCCGAGCACGGATTCGGCCGTACCGGAAAAGTGCTGCTGAGCATCGAGTCGGTCAGCAAGCGGTTCGGCGACCTCGTCGCCCTGCGCGATGTCGATCTCGACGTGCACGAGGGCGAGGTCGTGGTCGTGCTCGGCGCGTCCGGGTCCGGCAAGTCGACGCTGTGCCGGTGCGTCAACCGGCTGGAGACGATCGACTCCGGCCGGATCGTCTTCGACGGCCGCGAACTGCCGCAGGAGGGCGCCGCGTTGGCCGCGCTGCGGGCCGATGTCGGGATGGTCTTCCAGTCGTTCAACCTGTTCGCGCACAAGACCGTGCTGGAGAACGTGGTGCTCGGCCCGACCCGGGTGCGCAAGGTGCCGAGGGACGAGGCGGTCGAGGAGGCCCGGGCGCTGCTGGACCGGGTCGGCGTGCGGGACAAGGAGTCCCGGCACCCCGCGGAGCTCTCCGGCGGCCAGCAGCAGCGCGTCGCGATCGCCCGCGCGCTCGCCATGCACCCCAAGCTGATGCTCTTCGACGAGCCGACCTCGGCGCTGGACCCGGAGATGATCCGGGAGGTGCTCGACGTGATGGTCGGCCTCGCCCGCGACGGCATGACGATGGTCGCCGTCACCCACGAGATGGGATTCGCCCGCCGGGCCGCGGACCGGGTGGTGTTCATGGACGACGGCCAGATCGTCGAGACCGGCGAACCCGACGCGTTCTTCACCGAGCCGCGCACCGAGCGGGCCCGCGACTTCCTGTCCACGATCCTCCGGCACTGACCCGTCCGTCGCCGGCCAGCCCACCCGTACCGAAGGAGATCCATGATTCCCCAGAAGAACGGCAACCGGTCGGCCCGCGGACGCGAGCGTGGCGTCGGCGGTGGCGGTGGTGGCGCCGTCGGTGTCGGCGGCCCAGGGCGCGGCAGGGGGCGCGGCGGAAGGCGCGGGGTGGCCGCCGCCGGCGCGGCGCTGGCCCTGGCCGGCGCGCTCACCGCGTGCGGCGGTGGCGGCTCCTCGTCGCTGCCGTCCTCGCCCGGCGGCAAGTCCGGCGCCGGCAAGCCGTCGGCGTACACCCAGGCGCAGGTGGTCGCCGCCGCCCCGGTCGCGCCGGCCTCCGCGATCACCGCCGGCTCCTGGATGGCCAAGGTCAAGAAGCGCGGCACCCTGCTGGTCGGCGGCACCGACTCCTCCGCGATGTTCTCCCAACGCAACCCCGTCAGCGGCCAGTTGGAGGGCTTCGACGCGGGCCTGTCGCAGATGCTGGCGAAGTACATCACCGGCAAGCCCGCCACGAAGCTCTCGCTGGTCACCGTCGACACCCGCGAGACGATGCTGCAGAACGGCACCGTGGACACCGTGTTCGCCACCTACACCATCACCCCGCAGCGCGCCCAGAAGGTCGCCTTCGCCGGGCCGTACTACGAGTCGGGCGACGCGATCCTGGTCAAGGCGAGCAACAGCACGATCACCAAGCCGGCCGACCTCAACGGCAAGACGGTCGCCACCGAGGGCAACTCCACCGCCGCGCTTGACCTGAAGAAGTTCGCCCCCAAGGCCAAGACGCTGCTCTTCCAGGAGGACGGCGAGTGCGTCGCCGCGGTCAAGCAGGGCCGCGCCGACGCCTACGTGCTGGACCAGGGCATCCTGCTCGGCGACGTGGTCAGCGACCCCCAACTCAAGGTCGTCGGGCAGCCGTTCACCCAGGAGCCGTACGGCATCGGGCTGCCGAAGGCCGACCCGGAGGCGAAGGCGTTCGTCAACGCGTGGCTCAAGACCATCTACGCGGACGGCGAGTGGGCCAAGCTGTGGAAGGCCACCGTCGGCACCAAGATCGCCGGTTCGCCGCCAGCGCCGCCCACCATCGGCTCCGCCGACGGTTCCTGACGAGCCGTCATGCATGAGGTCCTCCACCACCTCGGCTACCTCGCCGGCGGGCTCGGCACCACCCTGGAGCTGTCCCTGCTCGGCTTCGCCGGCGCCGTCGTCCTCGGCACGCTGCTGACGGTGATGCGGGTCAGCCCGATCCTCCCGCTGCGGGTGCTCGGCACCCTCTACGTCGAGGTGTTCCGCAACGTGCCGCTGCTGGCGTTCCTGGTGCTGTTCGTCTTCGGCCTGCCCGACGCCGGCATCACCTACTCACTGTTCACCTCCGAGGCGATCTGCCTGGCGCTGTACTTCGCCGGGTACGTCTGCGAGGCGGTGCGGGCCGGGATCAACGCGGTCCCGGTCGGGCAGGCCGAGGCGGCCCGCGCGATCGGTATGACCTTCGGCCAGTCGCTGGCCCTGGTGATCCTCCCGCAGGCGTTCCGCACCATGGTCCAGCCGCTCGCCAACGTGTTCATCGGCGTGGTGCTCTCCTCGTCGCTGGGCGCGGCGGTCGGCGTCAGCGAACTCATCGGCCGCACCCAGTGGTTGGACCTGCAGTACGACGAGCCGGTGCCCACGTTCCTGCTCGCCACGGTCGGCTACGTGCTGATCACCCTCGCGGTCGGGCTGCTCGCCGGGCGGCTCCAGAAGCGGATGGCGGTGCGCAGATGACCGGACCGAACCGCGTGCTCTTCGACGCGCCCGGCCCGCGGGCCCGGCGCCGGATACGCCTCGCCACCGCGCTGTCCGTACTGGTCATCGCGGGCCTGATCGCCCTGGGCGTGCACCAGCTCGCGCGGCACGGCCAGCTCGACCACGCCCGATGGCAGCCGTTCGGGCAGTGGCCCTACCAGCGGTTCCTGCTCCAGGGCCTGGTGCGGACCCTCAAGGCCGCCGGGATGGCCGCGCTGATCGTGCTGCCGGCCGGCGCGCTGCTCGCGCTCGGCCGGCTCTCGCCGCACCGGGTGCTGCGGCTGGCGGCCGGCGGCTTCGTCGAGCTCTTCCGCTCGGTGCCGCTGCTGCTGGTGCTGTACGTCTTCCTGATGGGCATCCCGCGGGCCGGCTACACCTTCCCGGTCTTCTGGGAGCTGGTCATCCCGGTGGTGCTGTGCACGTCCGCGCTGCTCGCCGAGATCTTCCGGGCCGGCGTACTCGCCCTGGACCGCGGCCAGTCCGAGGCCGGCTACGCCCTCGGGATGCGGCGCCGCCAGGTGATGTGGCTGGTGGTGCTGCCGCAGGCGGTCCGGCTCGTGGTGCCCACGCTGGTCTCCCAACTGGTCAGCCTGCTCAAGGACACCACCCTCGGCTACATCGTCAGCTACCCCGAACTCCTCAACCAGGGAAAGGTGCTGGGCTCCTACACGCACGACTTCCTGCAGAGCTACCTCAGCGTCACCGCGATCTACATCGTGGTCAACGCCGTGCTCTCCCAGCTCGCGGAGGCGCTGGAGCGCCGCGGCAAGCGCCGCCCGAAGGCGGGCGCCGCCGGGACCGGACCGGGACTGCCCGGGCCGCGGACGCCCGAGGGCGTCGGCGTGGAGGCGCTGCGCACGACGTAGCGGGCGGGTGCGCGGACCGGTGTGCGGGTCAGGCGCGGCCGGCGGCGCGGGCGCGTTCCACCGCGCCGCCGATCGCGCCGGTGAGCGCGGCCACCTCGTCGGCGGTGGAGGTGTGCCCGAGGGAGAAGCGCAGCGTGCCGCGGGCGTCGGCCGCCGAACGGCCCATGGCCAGCAGCACATGGCTCGGCTGGGCCACGCCCGCGGTGCACGCGGAACCGGTGGAGCAGGCGATGCCCTGGGCGTCGAGGAGGAGCAGCAGCGCGTCGCCCTCGCAGCCGGGGAAGGTGAAGTGGGCGTTGCCGGCGAGCCGTCCGTCGGGGGAGGGGTCGCCGTTGAGCACCGCGTCGGGTACGGCCGCGCGGACGCCGCGCACCAACTCGTCGCGCAGCGCCCCGACATGGCCGACGAACTGCGCGCGCCGCTCGGCCGCCAGCGTGCCCGCCGCGGCGAACGCGGCGATCGCGGGCACGTCGAGGGTGCCGGACCGGCTGCGCTCCTGCCCGCCGCCGTGCAGCAGCGGTACGGGCGTGTCCTCGCGCCGCAGCAGCAGCGCGCCGACGCCGTACGGGCCGCCCACCTTGTGCCCGGTGACGGTCATCGCGTCCAGGCCGCTGGCGGCGAAGTCGAGGTCGATCTGGCCGAACGCCTGCACCGCGTCGGAGTGCATCGGCACCCCGAACTCGCGGGCGACCTCGGCGAGTTCGGGCACCGGCAGGATGGTGCCGACCTCGTTGTTCGCCCACATCGCGGTGACCAGCGCCACATCGTCGGGACCGGCGCCCCGCTCCAACGCGGCCCGCAGCGCCTCCGGGCGCACCCGGCCGTGTCCGTCGACCGCCAGCCACTCCACGACGGCGCCCTCGTGGTCGGCGAGCCAGTACACCGCGTCGAGCACCGCGTGGTGCTCCACCGGGCTCGCCAGCACCCGCACCCGCCGCGCGTCCTCCGCCCGGCGGGACCAGAACAGGCCCTTCACGGCGAGGTTGTCCGATTCCGTGCCCCCGGCGGTGAACACCACCTCGCTCGGCCGCGCCCCGAGCGCCGCGGCCAGCGCTTCCCGGGACTCCTCGACGGTACGGCGGGCCTGGCGGCCGGCTGCGTGCAGTGCGGACGCGTTCCCGGTCACCGTCAGGTGCGCGGTCATCGCCCGGACCGCCTCCGGGAGCATCGGCGTCGTGGCGGCGTGATCGAGGTAGGCCATGGTCCCCCGATTCTAAGGGTGTCCCCGACCCACCCGGCGGCCCCGTCCTGTCGTCCCGGGGGCCACCTCCCGGTGGGGGCTTGCCGCGCCGTTCCCCGCGCCCCTGGACGCGCCCGGGTTCCTCCGGGGCAAGCACGTGGGAAGCCGCACTTGCTCGGGGGCGGGGCGCGTGGGGGCACCTCCGAGGCGGAGCTCTGGGGGAGAGCGGCGCGACGAGCCACCCGCCGACCGCAAGGTCCCGTGCATCACCGAGGGGGCAGCCGGGCGGGTCCGTTAGCCCCGGGGGGCCCGCGCGAGTTGGCGGGACTGGGCGACGAGGCGGTCCGCGCTGTCCCAGACCTCCGCGTCCTCCTCCAGCAGTCCCCCCGCGAGGTTGCGCGTGGTGAGAGAGATCCGCACCGGCCCGGGCGCGGGCCGGCACCGTACGTGCACGGTGAGCTCCAGCGTCGGCGTCCACCCCTTGAGCCCGAGGTCGAACGCGGTCGGCGGGAGCGCGTCGACCGCGAGCAGCAGCGACAGCGGATCGTGGTCGCGCCCGTCCGCCAGCCCGAGCCACCCGCGGATGTCGCCGACCCCGGAGGGCGCCCCGACCGCCCACCCGGCGGTCGCCGGGTCGAGCCGTACGTCCAGCCGGTCCATGATCGCGGTGGACCCGACGAACGGGGCGTTCTCCGGGGCGCTCTCACTGCCCACGCACGCGTCGTACCCGGGCATCTCCGGCGGCCGCGCCGAGGTCCGCACCTCGTCCGTCAGCGCGTCGAGGTCGCCGTAGGCGGTCAGCACCCGCAGCCGCTCCACCTCGTCGCCGTGCTCGTCGTACTGGAGGACCGACGCCTGCCCGGTGGACATGGTCCGCCCGGCCCGCGCCGTCTGCGTCCGGACCACCGCGGGGCCGGGCTGCGCCGAGGTCAGGTAGTGCGCGGTGATCGTCAGCGGGTCCGGGTGGGGCAGTTCCTCGCGCAGCGCGCGGGCGGCCACCGCGAGCAGGTACCCGCCGTTGATCGCCGAGACGATCGTCCACCCCTCGGACAGCTCCGCGTCGTAGGTCCCGGGCTCGCCCGCCCGGGCCCGGACCGAGGTGTCCCGGTCGAACTCGCTGTCGCCGATGGCCGCGGGGGCCGTGCTCTGTGCCATACCGCATGTTACCCAGCGGTATGGCCGGCCCGTCCAGTCCTCCCGGGCAAAAACTGAGCGAGCGCTTAGGGCTCGGGGGTGTGGGGGAGCGGGCTCGCTACGCCGTCTCCTGTGGTGCCGTCGGTCGACGGTCCCCCCGGCATCGCCTCCCTCCTCCGCCTTGGACGCGAAGCCGGAAGCCACGTGACGCCGCTCCCAGATCGCTCCCGGCTACTCCCCGGGACGCCGGCGGCCGGCCCCGGCGCCGGCGCTGCCGCCGTCCACGCGGGTGAGCCGTTCGGTGATCTCGGCGAGCCGGGCGCGTGCTGCCGGGTCGTACGCCTCGTCGTGCGCCCGCGCGTCGGTGAACCGGTCGAAGTAGCGGCCGGTGACGCCGGCCAGGGCCGGGTCGGTGATCAGCCGGGCCGTCGGCGCGACCCCTTCCGCGGTGCCGACCACCGGCGTGAGGCCGTACGCGCGCACGCCCGGGGTGTCCATGAGGTGGGCCGGATGCACGGCGTTCACCGTGACCCCGCGGTCGGCCAGCTCCTCGGCCAGGTCGAAGGTGGACATGATCATCGCGAGTTTGCTCCGGCAGTACGCGTCGAGCCCCTCGTAGCCGCGCTCCAGCATGACGTCGTCGAAGTCGACGGGTGTCTGGCCGATCGAGGCGACGTTGACGACGCGCGCGGGCGCCGAGGCGGTGAGCAGCGGCAGCAGCGCGCGGATCAGCGCGTAGGGCGCCAGGTGGTTCACGGCGAACCGCAGTTCGTGGCCCTGGCGGCTCACGTCGCGCCGGGCCGGCTCGCTGCCGCCCCCGGCCGCGGCGTTGTTGACCAGCACGTCGAGGCGGGGTTCCGCGTCGATGACGCGGGCGGCCATCTCCCGCACCTGGTCGAGGTCCGCCAGGTCGGCGAGGTAGCCGCGCACGGCCGCGCCCGGAGCGGCGGCGCGGACGGCGTCGACCGCCTCCTGGAGCCGCCCGGGGTCGCGGCCGTGCAGCAGGAGGGTCGCGCCGTCGCCGGCGAGATGGCGGGCGAGGTCCCGGCCCATGCCCTGGGTGGCACCGGTGACGAGGACCACCTTGCCGTGCAGGGGGCGCGGGTCCGTGTGTGCGACTGGGATATTCATGTCCTGAGATATATCAAGGCATTGATACATCTTCAAGCCTTGTCATCAGTTCACATCTGTACGATGGGCGGTATGGGACTGCCAGAAGGCGAGCGGCTCGGGCTGGACATCAAGCGCGCGGAGCAGGTCCTGATGGCCGCGAAGGGCGCCGCCCTGAAGCCGCTCGACCTCACCGTCGCGCAGTACGCCGCGCTGTTCGCCCTCTCGGGCAGCCCCGGTATCTCGGGTGCCGCGCTGGCTCGGGCCTGCCTGGTCACACCGCAGGCGATGACCGCCGTCCTGAAGACCCTCGAAGAGCGGGGGCTGGTGACCAGAACGGCGCACCCTTGGCACCAGAAGGTGCTGGAGACCCGCCTCACCGACGAAGGAGCGGCGCTTCTCGACCGTGCCGACGAGCGGGCCGTACGTATCGAGCGCCGGATGTCCGACGCGCTCACGCCCCAGGAGCGCGCCGCGCTCAAGGACCTGCTCGGCCGCTGTGTCGGCGCGTTGCACGACGACCGGGACGGCGGCGAGGCGGGCCGGGACGGCGAGGCAGGTCCGGACGGCGCGGGCTGAGACCGGCCGAGCGCCGGCCGAGCGCGCGCCGGAAAAGCAGGGGCGGGCGGGGGAGGGCGGGCCGTTACCCTGGTCGGGTGACCGATTTCCCGACTGAGCCCCCGCGCCAGCGGCTCCGCGTGCTGGCAGCGATGAGCGGCGGCGTCGACTCCGCGGTCGCGGCCGCCCGGGCCGCCGAGGCGGGCCACGACGTGACCGGGGTGCACCTCGCCCTGTCCGCGAACCCGCAGAGCTTCCGTACCGGTGCCCGCGGCTGCTGCACGCTGGAGGACTCCCGGGACGCCCGGCGCGCCGCCGACGTGATCGGCATCCCCTTCTACGTATGGGACCTCGCCGACCGCTTCCGCGAGGACGTGGTGGACGACTTCGTCGCCGAGTACGCGGCCGGCCGCACCCCCAACCCGTGCCTGCGCTGCAACGAGAAGATCAAGTTCGCCGCGCTCCTCGACAAGGCCCTCGCCCTCGGCTTCGACGCGGTCTGCACCGGCCACTACGCCGCCGTGCGCACCGCCCCCGACGGCAGCCGCGAGCTGCACCGCTCCGGCGACGTCGCCAAGGACCAGAGCTACGTCCTCGGCGTCCTGGACCAGCGGCAGCTCGCCCACGCGATGTTCCCGCTCGGCGACACCGCGGCCACCAAGGACGAGATCCGCGCCGAAGCCGAGCGCCGCGGCCTCGCGGTGGCCCGCAAGCCCGACAGCCACGACATCTGCTTCATCGCCGACGGCGACACCCAGGGCTTCCTCGCCCAGCGGCTCGGCACCCGCGAGGGCGAGATCGTCGACGAGAGCGGCGCGGTGGTCGGCACCCACACCGGCGCGTACGGCTTCACCGTCGGCCAGCGCAAGGGCCTGCGGCTCGGCGTCCCCGCCGACGACGGCAAGCCGCGCTACGTCCTGGACATCTCGCCGGTGGACAACACCGTCACCGTCGGCCCCGCCGAGGCGCTCGACGTGACCGCGCTCACCGCGATCCGCCCGCGCTGGTGCGGCACCCCGCCCACCGGCCGGGCCGCGTACACCGCGCAGTTGCGCGCCCACGGCGAGGAGGTGACCGCCACCGCCGAACTCCTCGACGGCACCCTGCACGTCGCCTTCGCCCAGTCGATGCGCGGCATCGCCCCGGGCCAGGCGGTCGTGCTCTACGACGGCACCCGCGTCGTCGGCTCGGCGACGATCGCCACCACCGACCGCGATCGTGACCGGGACCGTGGCCGGAACCGGCCCGCCCCGGCCGCCGCCGGACGCACCGCATGACCGACCCGACGACCGATCCCGTGGTGGACTCTGTGACCAGCTCCGCGAACGACTCCGCGACCACTCCCGTGGGTACCCCCGCGGCCGACACGGCGACCGGCGTCGTGACCGGTGCGGCACCCGGCACCGCGGCCGGCACGGGCACCACTGCCGGCACGGCCACGGCTGCCGCCACCGGTGCCGCCGGGCCGCGGCCGACCCGCCCGCTCAACATCTGCGTGTTCCTCTCCGCCGCCGACCTGCCCGACCGCTACACCGCGCCCGCCCGGGAGTTCGCCGACCTGCTCGGCAGGGCCGGCCACACGCTGGTCTGGGGCGGCTCGGAGTCCGGCCTGATGAAGGTCGTCGCCGACGGTGTGCAGCAGGCCGGCGGGCGGCTGGTCGGCGTCTCCGTCGAGTTCCTGCGCGCCAAGGCCCGCGCCGGCGCCGACGAGATGGTGATCGCACCGGACCTCGCCACCCGCAAGGCCGAACTGCTGCGCCGCTCCGACGCGATCGTGGTGATGGTCGGCGGCACCGGCACGCTCGACGAGGCGACGGAGATCCTGGAGCTGAAGAAGCACGGACTGCACGCCAAACCGGTGGTCCTGCTCAACAGCGCGGGTTTCTACGACGGGTTGGCCGCGCAGTTCCGCAGGATGGAGGAGGAGGGCTTCCTGCCCCTGCCGCTCTCCGAGCTGGTGCACTTCTCCGACGACGGCGCCGACGCGCTGGCCTACCTCCAGGAGCACGCGTGAGCGTCCACCTCGTCACCGGTGCCGGGTCCGGGATCGGCGCGGCGGTGGCCCGCAAGCTGCTGGCCCGCGGCGACGAACTGTGGCTGCTGGCCCGCGACGCGGGCCGGGCCCGGCAACTGGCCGACGCGTTCCCCGGCGCGCGGACCCTCGTCGGCGACCTCGCGGTCCCGGCCCGGCTGTCCTGGGCGCTGGAGAAGCAGGCGCTCCCGGACCGGCTGGACTCCCTGCTGCACAGCGCCGGCACCGTCGACCTCGGACCGGTCGGCGACCTCACCCCGAAGCTGTGGGAGCACACCCTCGCGGTGAACCTCGTCGCGCCCGCCGAACTCACCCGGCTGCTGCTGCCCCAACTGCGGCTCTCCCGGGGCACCGTGGTCCTCGTCAACTCCGGCGCCGGGCTCCAGGCACACGCCGAGTGGAGCGCGTACGCCGCGAGCAAGCACGGGCTCAGGGCCCTCGCGGACTCGCTCCGCGCGGAGGAGCAGGAGCACGGCGTACGCGTCACCACCGTGTATCCCGGGCGGACCGCCACCCCCATGCAGCAGAAGGTCCACCAGCAGGAGGGCAGGTCCTACGACCCCTCGCGCTGGATCGACCCCGAGTCCGTCGCCACGACGGTTCTCTCCGTCCTCGACCTCCCGCGCGACGCCACGATCCCCGACGTGACGCTGCGCCCCGCGCGGTAGGCGGTCCCGCGCGGTAAGCGGTAAGCGGTCCCGCGCGGTGCTTCGGTCCCCCGCACGGCACGAGGCCCCGGGGCGGTGAGAGGTCCCCCGGGCGGGCACGCGAACCCCGGCGGCGGGGAGCCGTCTACGCTGCCACCGTGAGCACCGAGGCGACCACCGAGACCAGCGAACGTTTCACCCTGCCCGAGGGCGCCGCGACAGGCGTGGGCTCGATGCCGGGGGGAGACGCGCGAGAATCCGCCCGGGTGGCCACGGAGGCCGTCGGCGCGCTGCCGTACCTGCCCGAGCTGCCGGCCCGCGGCCCGGGCGCGGACATGATCGGCCGCACCCTCGGCCTGCTGGTGGAGCTGTACGCGCGGGTGGAGCCCAGCGGCTGGAGGTTCGGGGACCGCCCGGGGCGCGACACCAAGCGGGCCAGGTCATGGCTGGGCGAGGACCTGGACGCGCTGGAGGAGTTCACGCAAGGACACCAGGGCCCGTTGAAGATCCAGGCGGTCGGCCCGTGGACGCTCGCCTCGGCCGTCGAACTGCACAACGGCGAGGCGGCGCTGCGCGACCCCGGCGCGGTGCGCGACCTGACCGCGTCCCTCGCGGAGGGCCTGACCGCGCACCTCGCGGACGTCCGCCGCCGCGTGCCGGGCGCCGCCCTCCTGCTGCAACTGGACGAGCCGGGCATCACCGCGGTGCTGCGCGGCGAGGTCAGGACCGCCAGCGGCTACCGCACCCACCGCGCGGTGGACCGCGCGGTCGTCGAGGGCGCGCTGCGGGACCTGGTCGACGCGGCGGGAGCGGCCGGCGCCGCCGTCAGCGTCCACTCCTGCGCCCCCGACGTGCCGTTCGCGCTGCTGCGCCGGGCCGGGGTCGCCGGGGTCTCCTTCGACTTCGACCTGCTCACCGAGCGTGACTGGGACGCGTTCGGCGAGGCCGTGGAGGCCGGCACCGCGCTCTTCGCGGGTGTCGTGCCGGGCACGGATGCCCCGTTGTCAGACCCAGCGGGTAGCGTCAGTGGTGTTCGGGCGCTGTGGCGCAGGTTGGGACTGGCACCGGGGGCGTTGGGGTCCTCCGTCGCCATCACCCCGTCCTGCGGTCTGGCGGGGGCCTCACCGGCCTATGCCCGTGCCGCGCTCGTGCACTGCGCGAGGGCGGCACGCTCGCTCGTCGACAACCCAGAGTGACGCCGGAGTGCGGCCGCTTGCGGCCCGATTGGTAGGAGGGACACGGACGTGGCAGCCGAGCAGGAGGCCGGCCGGGCGGACATCCCCGCCGAGGCCCGTGAGGAGCACGCGCGCCTGGCCGAGCAGGTCGAGGAGCACCGCTTCCGTTACTACGTGAACGACGCACCGGTCGTCAGCGACGCCGAGTTCGACCGGCTGCTGCGCCGGCTGGAGGCGATCGAGGAGCAGCACCCGGCGCTGCGCACCCCCGACTCGCCCACCCAGAAGGTCGCGGGCGCCTACGCGACCGAGTTCACCTCGGTCCAGCACCGCGAGCGCCTGCTCTCGCTGGACAACGCCTTCAGCGACGAGGAGTTGACCACCTGGGCCGACCGGGTCGCGGCCGAGCTGGGCCCGCCGGACAACACCCGCAGCCCGTACCACTTCCTGTGCGAGCTGAAGGTCGACGGCCTCGCGGTCAACCTGACGTACGAACACGGCCGGCTCACCCGCGCCGCCACCCGCGGCGACGGCCGCACCGGCGAGGACATCACGCCCAACGTCCGGACCATCGCCGACATCCCCGACCGGCTGGCCGGCGACCGGGTGCCCGCCCTGGTCGAGATCCGCGGCGAGGTCTACTTCCCCGGCGAGAAGTTCGAGGAGCTCAACGCCCGGCTGGTCGAAGGCGGCGACAAGCCGTTCGCCAACCCGCGGAACGCCGCGGCCGGCTCGCTGCGCCAGAAGGACCCCCGGATCACCGCCACCCGCCCGCTGCGGATGGTGGTGCACGGCATCGGCGCCCGCGAGGGCTTCGACATCGACTGCCAGTCGCACGCCTACGCCCTCCTCCACGAGTGGGGCCTGCCCACCGCCCGCTACAACAAGGTGGTCGACTCGCTGGCCGCCGTCCGCGAGTTCATCGCGTACTACGGCGAGCACCGCCACGACGTCGAGCACGAGATCGACGGCGTCGTCGTCAAGGTGGACGAGATCCCGCTCCAGGGCCGGCTCGGCTCCACCTCGCGCGCCCCGCGCTGGGCCATCGCCTGGAAGTACGCCCCGGAGGAGGTCAACACCAAGCTCGTGGACATCCGGGTCGGCGTCGGCCGCACCGGCCGGGTGACGCCGTACGCAGTGGTCGAACCTGTCACCGTGGCCGGCTCCGAGGTCGAGTTCGCCACCCTGCACAACCAGGAGGTGGTGAAGAAGAAGGGCGCCCTGATCGGCGACACCGTGGTGCTGCGCAAGGCCGGCGACGTCATCCCGGAGATCCTGGGCCCGGTGGCGGACCTGCGGGACGGCAGCGAGCGGGAGTTCGCGATGCCCGCCGAGTGCCCCGAGTGCGGCACCGCCCTCCAGCCCATGAAGGAAGGCGACATCGACCTGCGCTGCCCCAACGCGCGGCGCTGCCCGGCCCAGTTGCGCGAGCGGATCTTCTACCTCGCCGGCCGCCGCTGCCTGGACATCGAAGCGCTCGGATACGTCGCGGCGACCGCGCTCACCCAGCCGCTCGCCCCCGACCAGCCGCCGATGGCCGACGAGGGCGACCTCTTCGACCTCGACATCGAGCGCCTGCTGCCGATCCGCTCCTACGTCCTGGACCAGGACAGCGGGCTGCCCAAGCGCGACCCGGAGACCGGCGAGGAGAAGGTCGTCACCTTCTTCGCCAACCAGAAGGGCGAGCCGAAGAAGAACGCGCTGTCCATGCTGGAGAACATCGCGGCCGCCAAGGAGCGCCCGCTGGCCCGGGTGATCACCGGCCTGTCCATCCGCCACGTCGGCCCGGTGGCCGCCGAGGCGCTGGCCCGCGAGTTCCGCGACCTGGACCGGATCAAGAACGCCGAGGAGGCCGAGCTGGCCGCGGTCGACGGGGTCGGGCCGACCATCGCCGCCTCGCTCAAGCAGTGGTTCGCGGTGGACTGGCACCTGGAGATCATCGAGAAGTGGCGCGCGGCCGGCGTGAAGTTCACCGAGGAGGGTTCCGACGAGGGCCCCAGGCCCCTGGAGGGGCTGACCGTGGTGGTGACCGGCACGCTCACCGGGCACACCCGCGACGGCGCGAAGGACGAACTGGGCGGCCGCGGCGCGAAGGTCACCAGCGCGGTCTCCAAGAAGACGCACTTCGTGGTGGTCGGCGACAACCCTGGGTCGAAGTACGACAAGGCGGTCCAGCTGAAGGTCCCGATCCTCGACGAGGCCGGCTTCGGGGTCCTCCTCGAACAGGGTGCCGACGCGGCCCGCGCGGTGGCGGTGAACCCGCCGGAGCCGGAGCCGGCGTCCGACCCGGAGCAGGCGTCCGACCCGGAACCGGCAGCCGATGATCCGGCGCCGCCCGCCGACACGCCGTCCGATCCCGCCCCAGGCACGGCATCCGACGGCGAATCAGACTGACCTAGGACCACATGTCACCCGATCGGCCTATATCAGACGGGGGAGTTCGGGCGCGAACCCACCGGGGCGCACTGAAGCATTGACGGCCGATCGGTGCCCGCGGCGCGCCGTCGCGGCCTACTGTTGAGGAGCGCTCCTGTCGGGGCGGCAGGATCGCGGCGGCCCGTCGGCCGAACCGCGTCCCCCGGCACCCGCGCACCTGCTTGCTTCATGGGCTGTGAGAGGGACACGGGTATGGAACCCACGGAGAGTGCCGGAGCGGCACGGCTGCCCCGAAGCAGCGTGGCCGCGCCCGTTCTCCCCGCGAGCCCGGCGCCCTTGGTGCGGTGGGCCGTACTGGTCGCCGCGGCCGCCGCGCTGGCCGCCGGTGTGGGCCGCTTGCTGGACAACGGCGACGCGCTGTTCCCCGGCGGCCGGATCGGCTGGGCACTCGCCGTCCTCAGCGGGATCATCGTCGGTCATCTCGTCGCGATGGGGCGCGACCGCTGGTGGGGCGGCACCGGTTCCGGTGCCGCCCTCGTGCTCGCGGTGCTGCTGCTGTTCGGCTGGGTGCCCGCGGTGCTGGTCAGCCTCGCGGTGGTGGTGCTGGTCGGTGCCGCCCGCCGGCACCGCTGGCGGCAGGCCGGGCTGCACGGCGCGATCGACATCCTCGGCATCGGCGCCGGCGCGCTCAGCCTCGACCTGTTCGGCATCCACCCGTCCGTGGCGCACCCCTGGACGACGGCCGACTGGGGCTGGTCGGCGCTGCCCTGCGTCGTGGTCACCGCACTGGCCTATCTCGCGGCGACCCGGGTGCTGCTGTGGGCCGCGTTCGCGCCGCGCGGCGGGCTGCCCACGGTGGCGCGCACCGCGCTGGTCCGGCAGGGGCTGGTCGGCGCGGCCCTGCTCGGCATCTCCCCGCTGATCCTCGTCGTCGCCTGTGACCAGCCGGCGCTGCTGCCGCTCTTCGCGGTCCCGCTGATCGCGCTGGACTCCACGCTGTGGATCGTGCACGCCCGCGCCGAGGAGCAGTTGCGCGACCCGCTGACCGGCCTGCCCAACCGCCAGTGGCTGCTGGAGCGCACCTGGTCCGCGATCGACGCCGCGCGGACCGTCGGCCGCGCCGAGCCGGGCGAGCCCGCGCCCGCGGGCTGGGGCCGGGTCGGGCTGATCCTCATCGACCTCGACAAGTTCCGGTCGGTCAACGACACCCTCGGGCACCTGGCCGGCGACCGGCTGCTGCTCCAGGTCGCCGACCGGCTGCGGCTGGCCCTGCCGCGCGGCGCCGAGGCGGCCCGGCTCGGCGGCGACGAGTTCGCGGTGCTGCTGCCCGCCTGCGACTCCGCCACCCGCGCGCAGCGGATCGCCCGCACCCTGGTCGCCGCGCTCGGCTCACCCCTCAGCCTCGACGGGCTGACGCTGGTGCTGGAGGCCAGCGCCGGCGTCAGCGTCTTCCCCGAGCACGCGTCCGACGCGGAAGGGCTGCTGCGCCGCGCCGACGTGGCGATGTACCAGGCGAAGCGGGACCGCAGCGGCGCGGAGGTCTACGAGGCCACCCGCGACGCCAACACCCCCGACCGGCTGGGCCTGCTGGGCGACCTGCGCAGGGCGCTGGACGCGGGCGACGTCGAACTCCACTACCAGCCGAAGGTGCGGTTCGACGGCCAGGTGGCCGGGCTGGAGGCGCTCGTCCGCTGGGAGCACCCCGAGCGGGGCCGGGTCAACCCGGAGGAGTTCATCGCGATGGCGGAGACCTCCGGGCTGATGCCGCGGCTCACCGAGTACGTCCTGGACACCGCGCTCGCCCAGATCGCCCGGTGGCGGGCGATGGGCCTGGACGTCCCGGTCGCCGTCAACGTCTCGCCGCGCGACGTGCACAGTCCGGGGTTCGCCGGGGCGGTGGCCGCGCGGCTGGCCCGCCACCAGGTGCCGCCCGGCTCCCTCCAGCTGGAGATCACCGAGCACGTCCTGCTGGAGGACCCGCAGCGTGCCGCCGACACGCTCAACGGGCTCACCGGACACGGCGTGAAGATGTCCCTGGACGACTTCGGCACGGGCTACTCCTCGCTGGTGCACCTGCGGCGGCTGCCGGTCAGCGAGCTGAAGATCGACCGCTCGTTCGTGGCCCGGCTGATCGCGGACGCCGAGGACGCGGAGATCGTGCGCTGCACCATCGACCTCGCGCACTCCCTCGGGCTCATGGTCGTGGCCGAGGGTGTCGAGGACGACGAGACGTGGGAGCGGCTGCGGGACCTGCGGTGCGACGCGGTGCAGGGGTGGCTGGTCGCCGCCGCGATGCCCGAGCAGGAGGCGACGCACTGGCTTCAGGCGCGGGGGGACCGCGGCTGGCAGCGGCCCGCGGCGGCGCTTCCCGCGAAGCGGGCGTAGCGGGCTTCGCCCGCGGAAGCGGACCGACGGCGCCCCCTCCCCGGGGCTGGGGCGCTGTCGCGGAGGACGTTCACCCGTCAGGGGTGCGGGGTGGGCGGCATCGCCGCGGGGCTGAGCCCGCGGGCCCGGCGCGCCACGAATCCGGCTGGTCGCGCGGTTCCCCGCGCCCCTGACGGGCACCGCCTTCCGCGAGGGCGCCCCTCCGGGGGGAAACGGGGTGCGGGGACTTCCACGGGGCACCGTAGGATTGGGCACCCATTGACATCTCACCCCGCAGAGGACCGCTGCATGCCTGGCATCACGCCCGAGGAGGTCGCCCACCTCGGCCGGCTGGCGCGGATGGAGCTGTCACGCGAAGAGTTGGACCACTTCGCCGGACAGCTCGACGACATCATCGGCGCCGTAGCCCGCGTATCCGAGGTGGCCGGCGAGGACGTCCCGCCGACCTCTCACCCGCTGCCCCTGACCAACGTGATGCGCTCGGACACCGTCCGGCCGTCGCTGACCCCGCAGCAGGCGCTGTCGGGTGCGCCCGCGCAGGAGCAGCAGCGCTTCAAGGTCCCGCAGATCCTGGGGGAGGACTGACGCCGTGACGGACATCATCAGGCTCACCGCCGCCGAGACGGCGCAGAAGATCGCGTCCGGCGAGCTGACCGCGGTCGAGGTGACCGAGGCGCACCTGGCCCGGATCGAGGCCGTGGACGAGAAGGTGCACGCGTATCTGCACGTGGACCGGGAGGGCGCGCTCGCCCAGGCCCGCGCGGTGGACGCCAAGCGCGCCGCCGGGCAGGAGCTGGGCCCGCTCGCCGGGGTGCCGCTGGCGCTGAAGGACATCTTCACCACCGAGGGCGTACCGACCACCGTCGGCTCCAAGATCCTGGAGGGCTGGCTGCCGCCGTACGACGCGACGGTCACCAGGAAGCTGAAGGCCGCCGACGTGGTGATCCTCGGCAAGACCAACATGGACGAGTTCGCGATGGGCTCCTCCACCGAGAACAGCGCGTACGGCCCGACCGGCAACCCGTGGGACCTCACCCGTATCCCGGGCGGCTCGGGCGGCGGCTCGGCCGCGGCGCTCGCCTCGTACCAGGCGCCGCTGGCGATCGGCACCGACACCGGCGGCTCGATCCGGCAGCCCGCCGCGGTCACCGCCACCGTCGGGGTGAAGCCGACCTACGGCGGGGTCTCCCGCTACGGCATGGTCGCCTTCTCCTCCTCGCTCGACCAGGGCGGCCCGTGCGCGCGCACCGTGCTGGACGCGGCGCTGCTGCACGAGGTGATCGCCGGCCACGACCCGATGGACTCCACCTCGGTCGACGTCCCCGTCCCGCCGGTGGTCGAGGCCGCCCGCAACGGCGACGTCAAGGGCCTGCGGATCGGCGTCATCCAGGAGTTCGGCGGCGAGGGCTACCAGGCCGGCGTGGTGCAGCGGTTCGACGAGTCGGTGGAACTGCTGCGCGAGCTGGGCGCCGAGATCGTCGAGCTGTCCTGCCCGTCGTTCACGTACGCGCTGGCGGCGTACTACCTGATCGCGCCGTCGGAGTGCTCCAGCAACCTGGCCCGCTTCGACGCGATGCGCTACGGCCTGCGGGTCGGCGACGACGGCACCAGGTCCGCGGAGGAGGTCACCGCGCTGACCCGCGAGGCCGGCTTCGGCCCCGAGGTCAAGCGCCGCGTCATCCTCGGCACCTACGCGCTCAGCTCCGGCTACTACGACGCCTACTACGGCTCCGCGCAGAAGGTCCGCACCCTGATCACCCGCGACTTCGAGCGCGCCTTCGAGCAGGTGGACGTCATCGTCTCGCCCACCACGCCCACCACGGCGTTCCCGATCGGCGAGCGCGCGGACGACCCGCTGGCGATGTACCTCGCCGACCTGTGCACCATCCCGGTCAACCTGGCCGGCAACGCGGCGATGTCGCTGCCGTGCGGCCTCGCCCCGGAGGATGGTCTCCCGGTGGGCCTGCAGATCATCGCGCCCGCGCTCAAGGACGACCGGCTCTACCGGGTCGGCGCCGCAGTAGAGGCCGCCTTCGTGTCGAAGTGGGGCCACCCGCTACTTGAGGAGGCACCGCAGCTATGAGCACCCAGACGAAGTCCGCGGCGAAGAGCACCAGCGGCAAGAACAACGGTTCGGCGGACCTGTCGGCCAAGGGCGGCAAGAGCAAGAGGGGCACCTACCTGTCCATCGGCACCTCGCTGTTCAGCGCCTTCACCGCGGTGAAAAAGGTGCGTTCCGCCCGCAGCGAGGAGGACAACCTCCAGCTGATCGACGCCGTGCTGCGCGCCGCCGCGGTGACCACCGGCATCGTGCTGCTCGTACGCGAGCTGCGCCGGCTGAGCGATGACGACGTCCTCGCGGACTGACGGACCGACGGAGAAGAGGTACAGGGAACAGTGACCGTCACGGACCTGCTGTCCTACGAGGACGCGCTCGCGTCGTACGACCCGGTGATGGGCCTGGAAGTCCACGTGGAGCTCGGCACGCGGACGAAGATGTTCTGCGGCTGCTCCACCGAGCTCGGCGCCGAGCCCAACTCGCAGGTCTGCCCGACCTGCCTGGGCCTGCCGGGCGCGCTGCCGGTGGTCAACGAGATCGGCGTCGAGTCCGCCATCAAGATCGGCCTGGCGCTCAACTGCGAGATCGCCGCATGGTGCCGGTTCGCCCGGAAGAACTACTTCTACCCGGACATGCCGAAGAACTTCCAGACCTCGCAGTACGACGAGCCGATCGCGTTCAACGGCTACCTGGACGTCCAGTTGGAGGACGGCGAGATCTTCCGGGTGCTCATCGAGCGCGCCCACATGGAGGAGGACACCGGCAAGTCCACCCACATCGGTGGCGCGACCGGCCGTATCCACGGTGCCTCGCACTCCCTGCTGGACTACAACCGGGCCGGCATCCCGCTGATCGAGATCGTCACCAAGCCGATCGAGGGCGCCGGCGCCCGTGCGCCCGAGGTGGCCCGCGCCTACGTCGCCGAACTGCGCGAGCTGATCAAGGCGTTGGGGGTGTCCGAGGCCCGGATGGAAATGGGCCAGATGCGCTGCGACGTCAACCTGAGCCTGCGCCCGCACGGCCGGGAGAAGTTCGGCACCCGCAGCGAGACGAAGAACGTCAACTCGCTGCGCAGCGTGGAGCGGGCGGCCCGCTTCGAGATCCAGCGGCACGCCGCGGTGCTCTCCTCGGGCGGCACCATCGTGCAGGAGACCCGGCACTTCCACGAGGAGGACGGCTCCACCGCCTCCGGCCGGATCAAGGAGGAGGCAGAGGACTACCGCTACTTCCCCGAGCCGGACCTGGTGCCGGTCGCCCCGGCCCGCGAATGGGTCGAGGAACTGCGGGCCGGGCTGCCCGAACTGCCGCTGGCCCGCCGGGGGCGGCTCAAGCAGGAGTGGGGCATCTCCGACTTCGAGATGCAGTCCGCGCTCAACGCCGGTGCGATCGACCTGATCACGGCCACCATCGACGAGGGCGCGGACGCGGCCTCGGCCCGCAAGTGGTGGATGGGCGAACTGGCCCGGCACGCCAACGAGACCGGCGCGGAGCTGTCCGCGCTGGCGATCACCCCGGCGCAGGTGGCCAGGGTCGCCGCGCTGGTGGCGGCCGGCGACCTCAACGACAAGCTGGCCCGGCAGGTCATCGAGGGCGTGCTGGCCGGCGAGGGTGACCCGGACCAGGTGGTCGACAAGCGCGGGCTGAAGGTCGTCTCCGACGACGGCGCGCTCGGTGCGGCCGTCGACCAGGCCATCGCGGACAACGCGGCGGTCGCCGAGAAGATCCGCGGCGGCAACCTCGCGGCGGCCGGCGCGCTCATCGGCGCGGTCATGAAGCTGACCCGCGGGCAGGCGGACGCCAAGCGGGTGCGCGAACTGGTGCTGGAGAAGCTCCAGGGCTGACCCGGAGGACGTCTCCAGGGCGACCTGGACGACACGCCCGAGGAGGCGGCACCCCCGATCCGGGGGTGCCGCCTTTATCCTTTTCGGACAGTTGTGAGGAGCAGCACGAAAGCCGCAAAGGATCTCTTTCTCCTGGCACAGTAGGCGGCACGTATCGCCACGGGACACGCGGGGCGTACCGACCACGCAACCGCACCCGCAAGGGGACAGCAGCCCATGGCCGTACTCGCCCGGTGGTGCCTCAGCCGCCGACTCACCGTCGTCCTGCTGTGGCTCACCGCACTCGTCGGACTCACCGCCGCCGCCACGGTCGCCGGCTCCGCGTACTCCCAGAAGTACGAAGCGCCGAACACCGAGTCCAGCCACGCCGCGGACCTGCTGCGAACCGCGTTCCCCGGACAGGCCGGCGACTCCGACTCGATCGTGTGGCACACCGAGCACGGCACGGTACGCGCCGGCGCCGTCGAGCAGACCATGACGAAGGTGCTCGACCAGGCCCGCACCCTGCCCGGCGTCACCTCCGTGATCAGCCCCTACGGCTCCTCGGGCGCCGCCCAGATCAGCTCCGACGGCCACACCGCCTACGCCACCGTCGGCTACGGCAAGGACGCCGACGGCGTCAGCCGCGGCCAGGCCCAGGCGCTGGTGGACACCGCCAAGGCGGGCCAGGGACCCGGCCTGGAGGTCGAACTCGGCGGGGAGGCGGTCGGCAACACCGAGGCGGCCAGCGCCCACCTGAGCGAGGTGGTGGGGGTCGCGGTGGCCGCGGTGGTGCTGCTGGTCGCCTTCGGGTCGTTCGCGGCGATGCTGCTGCCGATCGCCACCGCGCTGATCGGCTGCGGCACCGCCTACATGGGCACCGTGCTGCTCGGCCACGCGATGACCGTCGCCGACTTCGCCCCCATGCTCGGCATGCTGATCGGGCTGGGCGTCGGCATCGACTACGCGCTGTTCATCGTCACCCGGCACCGCAAGGGCCTCAAACGCGGGCTGTCCGTCGCCCGGGCCGCCGAGGAGGCGGTGGCCACCACCGGCAAGGCCGTGGTCTTCGCCGGCGGCACGGTGTGCGTGGCGGTGCTCGGCATGCTGCTGCTCCGGCTCAGCTTCCTCAACGGCGTCGCGGTCGCCGCCTCGCTGACGGTCCTGCTCACGGTGGCCGCGTCGGTGACGCTGCTGCCCGCGCTGCTCGGCTTCATAGGGCACCGGGCGCTCAGCAGCAGGGAGCGGCGGGCGCTGGCACACGGGGGCGGCTGCCAGGCCGCGCAGCACCGCCGATCCGAGGAGCACGCCGGCTGCCGCGGCGCCGACACCCCCGCGCAGCCGGCCACCGGCGTCGCCGCGCGCTGGTCCGGGTTCGTCTCCCGGCACCCACGGCTGCTCGGCGCGCTCGCCGCCGTCGTCATGGTGGTGCTCGCGCTGCCCACCTTCTCGCTGCACATGGGCACATCCGACCAGGGCAACGACCCCTCCACCGCGACCACCCGCAAGGCGTACGACCTGCTCGCCGACGGCTTCGGGCCCGGCACCAACGGCCCGCTCACCCTGGTGGCCACCACCGACAGCGCGGGCGCGCTGGTCGCCCTCGAACACCTGCCGCAGACCCTCCGGGACACCCCGGGCGTCGCCTCCGTCAGCGGCCCCGACATCGACGCCTCCGGCAGCACCGGCGTCATCACGGTGGTGCCCGACAGCTCCCCGCAGTCCACCGCCACCTCCCATCTGGTCGACGAACTGCGCCACGACGTGCTGCCGACCGCGGAGAAGGGCACCGACCTCCAGGTCTACGTCGGCGGCTCCACGGCCAGCTACGACGACTTCGCCGCGGTGGTGATCGGGAAGCTTCCGCTCTTCGTGGGCTGCGTGGTGGGGCTGGGCTGCCTGCTCCTGCTGCTCGCCTTCCGCTCGATCGGCGTCCCGGTCAAGGCCGCGGTGATGAACGTCGCCGCCGTCGCCTCCTCCTTCGGCGTGGTCACCGCGATCTTCCAGTGGGGCTGGGGCAGCGAATGGCTGGGGCTGGGCCGGGCCGGGCCGATCGAACCGTTCCTGCCGGTGATCCTCGTCCCGGTGCTGTTCGGGCTCTCCATGGACTACCAGGTCTTCCTGGTCAGCCGGATGTACGAGGAGTGGCGGGAGACCCGGGACAACCGCCGGGCGGTACGCGTGGGGCTCGCCGAGACCAGCCGCGTGATCAACTCCGCGGCGGTCATCATGGTCGCGGTCTTCCTGGCGTTCGTGCTCAGCGGGGACCGGGTGATCGCGATGTTCGGCATCGGCCTGGCCGCGGCGGTCGCCCTCGACGCCTTCGTGCTGCGCACCTTGCTGGTCCCGGCGCTGATGCACCTGCTCGGCCCGGCCAACTGGTGGCTGCCGGGGTGGCTGGACCGACGGCTGCCGCAGCTCAACATCGAGACGGTGCCGACCGCGCGGCCGCCCGCCGCCGCACCCGTCCCGTCACCGGCCGGCGCCGTGTCACCGGGCGCCGTGCCACCGGGCTCGGTACCCGCAGGCGCCCTGACCGCGGTCGAGCCACCCGCGGGGCGCGTCACCGTATGACCGCGGCGGATCGTCGGGGCGCGTGACCCCGGTGCGCGCCCGTACCCGGGCGGCGCGCTCCGACTCAGTCCGTTCGACGCCGACTAAGGCGCCCTCAGGTGTCCTGTAAGGCGTCTAAGGCCCCGCGCGCTCGGATAAGGCACCGTCTAAGGCGCATCTGAGTACCGCCTAGGCCGATCGTGCGGCCGCCTAGGCACATGAAGGCCCCGGCAGGCACCGGAACTTCGGGAAGCTGCCCGATGTGGCCGACCCCCCTTGGAGACGAAGCTAGGAGGCACAAAGAGAGCAGCACTTCCAAGGAGCAGCCAGATGTTTGCTTACGAACTCCACCAGGCCCGCAGCGCCGAACTCCGCCGTCGCGCCGAGGAGCGTCGCCTCGTCGAGGAGGCGAAGGCCGGTCGCGCCGCGCAGCGCCGGGCCCGCGCCCAGGCACGCCGCGCCCAGCCGCACACCGCGGCGCGCACGGACGCCGAGGGGGCGTCTCCCTCCGATCGCGCCGGCACCTCCCGGGTCGGTTCCACCGATCGCTCCGGCGCGGGCTCCCTCGGCCGCGTCCACCGGGCCCCGAGCCCGCGTGGCGCGGCATGACCACCCAGCCGGCGACCCGGGGTGCGGCGAGGAACGGGCCCGCCACCGCACCCCGGGCCGTAATCGGTGTCGCTACAGGCGCCGGGCGTGCGATGCTCGGAAACGTGCAGACGCAGTCCCTCAGCCCCGAGTTCATCGGCCGCGACACCGAACTGGCCCGGCTCACCGCCGCGCTGTCCGCCGCCGACGGCTGCGAGCCGCAGGCGGTGCTCATCGGCGGCGAGGCGGGCGTCGGCAAGACCCGGCTCACCGAGGAGTTCATGGCGGCGGCGCGTGCAGCGGGGGCCGTCACCGCCATCGGTGGCTGTGTGGAGATCGGCGCGGAGGGCCTGCCCTTCGCGCCGGTCTCGACCGCGTTGCGCCACCTCTACCGCACCCTCGGCACCGAGCTGACCAGCGCCGTGGCCGGCCAGGAGGCCGAACTCGCCCGGCTGCTGCCCGAACTGGGCGACAGCGGCGCCGGCCACCGCGACCAGCACGACGAGGAGGGCCGGGTCCGGCTCTTCGAACTCACCGCCCGCCTGCTGGAGCGGCTGGGCGCCGACCGCACCCTCGTCGTGGTCGTCGAGGACCTGCACTGGGCCGACCGCTCCACCCGCGAACTGCTCGCCTACCTGTTCCGCTCGGTGCAGCGCGCCCGGTTGCTGATCGCCGCCACCTACCGCAGCGACGACATCCACCGCCGGCACCCGCTGCGGCCGTTCCTCGCCGAGACCGACCGGCTGCGCACCGTCGAGCGCATCGAGCTGAGCCGCTTCAGCCGCGACGAGGTGGGGCGCCAGCTCACCGCGATCCTCGCCGAGACCCCCGGCGAGGCGGTGGTCGACGACGTGTTCGCCCGCTCCGACGGCAACCCCTTCTTCGTCGAGGAGCTGGCCTGCAGCATCCGCGGCGACTGCCTCAGCGGCATCAGCGACTCCCTGCGCGACCTGCTGCTGGTCCGGGTCGAGCAGCTGACCGAATCGGCCCAGCGGGTCGCGAAGTTCGTCGCCGAAGGCGGCAACGCCGTCGAGTACCGCCTGCTGGACGCCATCACCGGCCTCAGCGAGGACGACCTGCTCGACGCGCTGCGCACCGCCGTCGGCGCCAACATCCTGCTGCCCTCCGACGACGGAGACGGCTACCGCTTCCGCCACTCCCTGGTCCGCGAGGCGGTCGGCGACGACCTGCTGCCCGGCGAGCGCAGCCGGATCAACCGCCGCTACGCGGAGGCGATCGAGGCCGACCCGTCCCTGGTCCGGGCCGGCGAGCGCGCCGCCCGGCTGGCCAGCTTCTGGTACGCCGCACACGACCCGGCCAAGGCGCTGCCGGCCGTGCTGCGCGCCGCCGTCGAGGCCCGCGACCGGCGCGCCTACGCCGAGCAGTACCGCCTGCTGGAACGCGCGCTCGAACTGTGGGACACCGCGCCCGCCGAGGTCCGTGAAGCGCTGCGGCTGGCCGACTTCGTCGAGGCGTACGCCTCGCTGGTCCACGCCGAGTACACCTCGGCGGCCCGTACCGGTGACCCGGAGCGGCCGATCCACTTCCTGGACCTGCTCGCCGAGATCACCGTCGCCGCCCGGCTCGGCGGCGAGCGCGAACGCGCCTACACGATGGCCAAGCGGGCGCTGCGGCTGATCGAGCTGGACGGCGCGCAGGACCCGCTGCGGGCCGCCTGGTTCTGGTCCCAGCGCTCCCGGCTGATCGAGGACCTGGGCCGCGGCGACGGCTGGGAGGAGCTGGGCCGGGCCCAGGAGCTGGTCCGCGGGCTGCCGTCGTCGGCCGCGCACGCCGAGGTGCTGGCGCAGACCGCGGGCTGGATCATGATCCACAACCCCAGTGCCGCGGGCATCACCGCCGCCGAGCAGGCCGTCGAGTTCGCCCGGCGGGCCGGGACCCGCGACACCGAGTTCCAGGCACGGATCACCCTCGGCGTCCTCCAGGCCGACTGCGGCGACGTCGAAGGCGGCATCGCCGAGATGGAGGACGTGCTGGCGCAGGTCGTGAAGTTGTCGCTGCCGAGCCTCATCGCCCGCGCGCACGGCAACCTCGCCTCCGTGCTCGAAGGCGCCGGCCGATCCGTGGACGCGCTGCGGGTGGCCCGCGCCGGGCAGACCCTCGCGGACTCCCAGATCTCCGGGCTGACCCGGTCCTGGTTGCTCCTCGACGAGGGCGAGTCGCTGCTCTCGCTCGGCCGCCTGGACGAGGCGGCGGCCTGCCTCACCGAGGCCAACCGGCTGGTCCCCAGCGCCTATCTGAAGGCCGGCGGCGAGCTGCTGTTCGGCTTCCTCGCCCTCATCACCGGCGACATCGACGCCGCCGCCGGACACCTTGCCGCCGCCGCGGACGGGCTGCGCAGTGACAGCCAGCCGCAGCACCAACTGCCGCTGATGCTGCTCGGCATGCGGGTCGCGCTCGCCCAGGGCCGGACCGCCGACGCCGGCGCGGAACTGGCACGCGCGATCACGCACGGCTTCCCGCTCGGCTCGTCCCGGTTCGCCTGGCCGATCATGGTCACCGGCGCGCGCATCGACCCCGAGGCCGTACGCTCCGCCGCGGCGCAGCTGGCCCGGCCCACCTCGCTGAGCCGGGCCTACGCGGCACTGCTCGACGCCGAACTCGGAGGCGACGACACCGCGTTGTGGGCCGCGGCCGAGGACGCCTTCGCCGCCGAGGAGCGGCCGCTGGAACTGGCCCGGGTCCGGCTGTGCCGCGCCGAGGCCCTGCTCGCCGAGGGCGGAGCCGGCGCGCGCGACGAGGCCGGCCGCCTGCTCGGCCTCGCCGACGCCACCGCCACCGGGATCGGCGCGGTGCCGCTGGCCGGGCGGGTCGCCGAGCTCGCCCAGCGCGCGCGGCTGCGCACCGCCCCCGAGGACCCGGTCCGCACCCTCGGGCTCACCGCTCGCGAGCGCGATGTGCTGCGCCTGGTGGCCGACGGCCGTACCAACCGGCAGATCGCCGAGGAGCTGTTCATCTCCCCGAAGACGGCGAGCGTCCACGTCTCCAACATCCTCGCCAAGATGTCCGTGTCCACCCGCACGGAGGCCGCGGCGCTCACCCATCGCCTCCAGCTCTTCCCGAAGGCGCGATAGCGCGAATAGCGCGAGGGCCGAGCGCCGCCGGGAGCAGCGGCCCCTTGCGGCAGCCGCCCGGCCGCTGCTTGCCTGCGGCCCGGTCGCGCGCCGCCTGGTTGGCCGTCGGCGGCGCCAGGAGACGGTTCAGGGGAGGGTTCAGGAGACGGTGAGTTGGAGGACGCGGTCGTCGCCGGAGTGCGCGGTGCCGCGGTCGTCGGTGTTGCTCGTGGTGAGCAGCAGCGTGTGGTCGTCGAGCGCGACGACGGTGCGCAGCCGGCCGTACTTGCCGTCGAGGAACGCCTGGGGTGCGGCGGACGCCTTGGCCCCGGCCAGCGGGACACGCCACAGCCGGCCGCCCTTGAGGGAGGCCATCCAGATGCAGCCCGCCGCGTAGGCGACACCGCTGGGCGAGGCGTCGGCGGGGTGCCACTGCTCGACCGGGTCGACGAAGCCCGGGTGGTGGGCGATGCCCTCGACGGTGGGCCAGCCGTAGTTCTTGCCCGGCTCGATCCGGTTCAGCTCGTCCCAGGTGTCCTGCCCGAACTCCGAGGCCCACAGCCGCCCTTGGTCGTCCCAGGCCAGGCCCTGGACGTTGCGGTGGCCGGGGGAGTAGACGAGCGAGCCGGGCGTCGGGTTGTCGGTGGGCACCTCGCCGTCCGGCGTCATCCGCAGGATCTTGCCGCCGAGCGAGGACATGTTCTGCGCGAGCGACCGCTGCCCGGTCTCGCCGGTGCCCGCGTAGAGGTCGCCGTCGGGCCCGAAGGCGATCCGGCCGCCGTTGTGCAGGGAGCCGGTGGGGATGCCGCGCAGGATCGTGTCGGGGGCGCCCAGTTGCTCGCCCTTGGGCCGCGACGGGTCGTACAGGAAGCTGGCGATGCGGTTGTCGGACTCGGTCGAGAAGTAGGCGTAGACGAGGTGGTCGGAGCCGTAGTCCGGTGAGACCGCCAGCCCCAGCAGGCCGTTCTCGCCGCCCTTGGTGTGGGTGACGCCGGGCACCAGGCCGATCTGGGTGACGGAGTGCGTCTTGGGGTCGATCCGGGAGATCCGGCCCGTGTCGCGGGCGGCCACCAGCAGGCTGTCGTCGGGGAGTTGGACCAGGCCCCAGGGGGCGCTCAGCCCGGTCGCGACGGTGGCGGTGACCTTCACGGTGCCCTTCGCGGGCGGCGTGGACGCCGGGGCGGACGGGGTCGCGCCCCCGGAGGGCGCGGCACTGCCGCCCGCGGGCGGCAAGGCGGGTGCGCTGCGCCCCGTCGGATGCGCCGCCAGGTTGGGCGAGGCCGACGAGGAGCACCCGCCGACCAGTACCGCCGCCAGCACCCCCGCGACCCACGCCCCACCGCGCGCCGACGCCCGTACGGACCTGCCGCTAGCCTTCACCGTCAGCTCCCGCAACCGTCGATCCACCAGTTCTGCCGGACCCGGTTCCGCCGGGCCCCCACCAGCCAAGCACACCACATCTCGCCCTGGTGAAGGGCCTGTTCACGATCAGCGGGACAGCGGGACAGCGGGACAGCGGGACAGCGGGACAGCGGCACGCGGCCGGACGGGTAGCGGGGCATCGGCGAACCGGCGTCCGGTGCCGGGGACCCGGGTTCGCCGGGACCCCCGGCCCCGCCGGGCCTGCCGGGGCCCCTTCGCCGCGGATTCCGGTGGGCCCTGGCCGTGTTGGGGTGCCTCCCCTCGCCGGACGGCTGGGGGCGCCCGCATCGCCTTGCGATCTGGGGATGCCTCCGAGCCCTGGGTCGTGGGGGAGGGTCGGGCACCGCGGGCTCCGCCTAGCGGGCGGTTGGCGCGACCTTCCTCACACGGCCGAGGCGTAGGGAGTCGCGGGGTCAGTTGCACGAGCCCTGGGTCGTGGGGGAGGGTCGGGCATCGCGGGCTCCGCCTAGCGGGCGGTTGGCGCGACCTTCCTCACACGGCCGAGGCGTAGGGAGTCGCGGGGTCAGTTGCACGAGCCCTGGGTCGTGGGGGAGTGCCGGGCACCGCGGGCTCCGCCTACCGGGCGGTTGGCGCGACCTTCCTCACACGGCCCAGCCGTATGGGAACTGCGGGGTCAGTCCCATGAGCCCTGGGCCGCCGGCAGCGCGGCGATCTCGGCGAGGTCGGCCGCGGTCAGGACGAGGTCCGCGGCCGCCGCGTTCTCCGCCGCGCGGTCGGCCGACCTGGTGCCGGGCACCGGCACCACCGAGGGGCTCTGCGCGAGCACCCAGGCGAGCGCGACCTGCGCGGCTGTCGCGTCGTGCCGGGCGGCGACCCGGCGCAACCCGGCCACGATCGGCTGGTTCGCGGCCATCATCTCCGCGGTGAAGCGCGGGTGCCGGGCCCGCATGTCGTCCCGCTCGAAGCCCTCACCGGGGGTGAGCGTGCCGGTCAGGAAGCCGTTGCCCAGCGGCATCGCGGCGAGGAAGCCGATCCCGCGCGCCACGCACCACGGCAGCAGCTCCGCCAGCGCCTCGGGCGCCCACACCGACAACTCCGCCTGCACGCAGCCGACCGGGAAGACCTGCTGGGCCCGGCCCAGCTGGCGGATCGTCTCGTCGTGCAGCCGGCCGCGGCCCGCCCGGCCACCCCTGCTCCGCCCGCCGCGCGCGCCGACCGCGCACAGGCCCAGCGTGCGCACCTTGCCCGCCGCGACCAGCTCGGCCATCGCCCCCCACGTCTCCTCGACCGGCACCTCGGGATCGACCCGGTGCAGCTGGTAGAGGTCGATCGTGTCGGTCTGCAGCCGGCGCAGCGACGCGTCGCAGGCCCTGCGGACGTACGACGGGCGGCCGTTGGCCACGATGTGCTGCTCGCCGACGAGCAGCCCGCACTTGGTGGAGACGAACGCGTCCGCCCGCCGCTCCTTGAGTACCCGTCCGAGCAGCAGCTCGTTGGTGAACGGGCCGTACATGTCGGCGGTGTCCAGCAGGGTGACCCCCGCGTCGAGGGCGGCGTGCACCACCCGCAGCGAGTGCCCGCCGGACCGGCGGCCGCCGGGCGCCTGCGCGCCGTCCTGCCGCGAGGCGCTGTAACCCCAACTCATCGGCATGCAGCCGAGGCCGACCGCGCCCACGTCGAGCGCCGTGGCCCCGACCCTTCTGCGCTCCACCCGTCACAACCTCCTTGCGCCGCCCCACTGTGCCATAGCCTCCTGACCATGAACGACACCACCCGAACCGACCGCACCCCAGGCCAGAGCGCGTCCACCGACCGCCCCACGGTGTGGCTGTCCCTGCCGCCGGCCGAGATCGACGGACTTCCGGACGCCTTCGACTACGTCTTCTGGGACGGCGCCGAGGAGTTCCCTGCCGATCCGGCCGACGCCGCCTTCTACGTCGTCCCGTACATGAAGGGCCCGGTCGCCGGCGGGCGCCCGCTCGCGCGGATGCGCAACGTCCGCGTGGTGCAGACGCTCAGCGCCGGCGTCGACCACATCGCGCCCCACCTCGGGCAGTTGCCGCCCGGCGTCCAGCTCTGCAACGCCCGCGGCGTGCACGAGGCCAGCACCGCCGAACTCACCGTCGCCCTCATCCTCGCCTCGCTGCGCGGCATCCCCCGCTTCGTGCGCGGGCAGGACAACGAGAAGTGGTACTCCGGCTTCTACCCGGCGCTCGCCGACCGCCGGGTGGTGATCGTCGGATACGGCTCGATCGGCGCCGCCGTCGAGGACCGGCTGGCCCCCTTCGAATGCACGGTGGAGCGGGTCGCCCGCACCGCGCGCTCCTCGCCGCGCGGCCCGGTGCGCGCCATGGACGAGCTGACCGGGCTGCTGCCGGGCGCGGACGTCGTGGTGCTCACCACCCCGCTCACCGAGCAGACCCGCGGTCTGGTCGACGCCCCGTTCCTGGCCGCGATGAAGGACGGCGCGCTGCTGGTGAACGTCGCGCGCGGGCCGGTGGTGGACACCAAGGCGCTGCTCGCCGAGACGGAGTCGGGGCGCCTGATCGCCGCGCTCGACGTCACCGACCCCGAGCCGCTGCCGGCCGGCCACCCGCTGTGGCACGCGCCGGGCGTGCTGATCAGCCCGCACGTCGGCGGCAGCACCTCCGCGTTCCTGCCGCGCGCCCAGCGGCTGGTGCGCGCGCAGTTGGAGCGGTTCGCCGCGGGCCTGCCGCTGGAGAACGTGGTCGCCGAGAGCTGATCGCCCGCCGGCGGCCGAGCGCGCCGCGAGGGGGCCGAACGCGCCGCGAGGCGGCGGGACATGGCCTGATACGGCCGGCAACCCCCTGACGGTTACACACAGTAGGAAGTACCTATCCCAGAGTGACCAATCTGGTGTATCGTCGGCATTCGGGGGCACGTCGTGACCGAACGACCACGGGCGCGGCGCTGTGAACGACGACAGAGTGAGGGGGGCGGGCGATGCAGGACCGACAGCGAGAACCGATCACGCGGCGCCGGCGTACCGCGGCACACCGGACCGCACCATGAGCACCGGAGGAGCCGTGCTCGCGGCACCGCAGACCACCGCAGAGGACCAGGGGCACGCCACCGTCGGCCTGCTGCCCCAACTCCTGCTGGCCCTGGTCTGCGGCGGCTACACCACCGGCGCCTCGCTCGGCTGGGGGAGCCACGAAGCCGCCCTGATCATGGGCGACTTCGGGCTTGCCGCCGCCGCGGCCGCCGCGTCCGTCTCCGCGCTGCTGTACGCGCGCCGCGCCGCCGGCCCGCACCGCCTGGCCTGGCTGCTGTTCTCCTGCTCCTCGGCGATGACCGCCTTCGGCAACGGCATCTGGGGCTGGTACGAAGTGGTGCTGCGCCGCCCCGTGCCGCAGACCTCCGCCGCCGACTTCTGCTTCCTGATGTTCGCCCCGCCCGCGATCATCGGGCTCCTGGTGCTCGCCAAACGCCCGGTGACCAGAGCCGGTTGGGTGTGCCTCGCACTGGACACCTGGCTGATCGGCGGCTCGCTGCTCACCCTGTCATGGAGCCTGGCGCTGGCCCGCACCGCCGCGATCGACGGACCCAGTACCGCCCGAATGGCCCTTTCCCTGGCCTACCCGCTGCTGGACATCGTGCTGGTGAGCATGGTGCTCGCGCTGCACTTCCGGCGTGCCGGGGTCAACCGCGCCGCGGTCAACACCGCGATCGCCGCCCTCGCGCTCACCGTGCTGTGCGACGCGCTGTTCACCTCCCCGCTGCTGCGGGCGCACTACCGCTCCGGGCAGGTGCTCGACGCGGGTTGGTTCGCCGGCAGCCTGCTGCTGGCGTACGCCCCCTGGGTCGGCGCCCGGCTCTACGCACACGCGCACTCCTCCCGCAGGACCGGCGCCACCACCCGCCGGGTCGCCACCTCGCTGACCGCCCTGACCCCGTACCTGGCCGCCGCGGTCTGCACCCTCGGCATCCTCTACAACGTGATCACCGGCCAGAAGTGCGACCGCGTCGTGCTGCTCACCGGCTGCACCGTGGTCATGGCCCTGGTGGTCCGGCAGGGCATCATGCTGCTCGACAACATCGCGCTCACCCAGGAACTGGCCCACAAGGAGAACCACTTCCGCTCCCTGGTGCAGGGCTCCAGCGACGTCATCATGATCGCCGCGCCCACCGGCGTGCTGCGGTACGTCAGCCCCGCCGCCCAGGGGGTGTACGGCCGGGACCCGGAGGAGATGGTCGGCACCGAACTGGCCGCCCACATCCACCCCGACGACCTGGGCCGGGTCCTGCACGAGGTGCGGCGTTTCCTGGCCGCCCCGCCCGGCGAGGAACCGTCGACGCGCATCGAGTGCCGTATCCGCGCTGACCGACCCGACCGACCCGACCGACCCGACCGCGGCGACCGTTCCGAGCGGGCGGACCGGGCGGACCGGGCGGACCGGCAGGACCGTTCCGAGCGGTCCCGCGGCGGCCCCGGCGAACGCTCCCGCGGCGGCCGGCACGGCTGGCTGGACATCGAGTCCAGCGTCACCCGCTACCAAGGCGGCCTCATCTTCAACAGTCGCGACATCACCGAACGCGTCAGGTTGCAGGCCCAGTTGCAGCACAACGCCTCGCACGACCCGCTCACCGACCTGCCCAACCGCGCCCTGTTCCTCGAACGGCTCGGCCGGGCGGTCGGCGGCCGCCGGTCCGGTGACGCCAGGGCCGCCGTGCTCTACGTCGACCTCGACGGGTTCAAGGCGGTCAACGACACCGTCGGCCACCAGGCGGGCGACGACCTGCTCATCCAGGCCGCCCGCCGGCTGCGGGACACCCTCCGCTCCGGCGACATCGCCGCCCGGCTCGGCGGCGACGAGTTCGCCGCGCTCATCTCCGGCCCGGACACCGGCCAGGCCGCACACCCGGCCCCGTATCCGGCGCACGCCGCGTACTCCGGGCACACCGCCGACCACCCCGGGTACCCGCTGGGCCACCCGACCTGCCCGGCCCACCCCGGCGGCCATTCCGGCCACTCCGGCCACTCCGCGTACCTGGGACACGGCCCGATCCCCGGTCCCCGGGCGGCCCCCACCGAGCCGCCGTCCGGCTCGGGCCTGGGTTCCGGCTCCGGCCCGGCGGCCCGCGCCGTCGAGGACCGCGTCCGCGACATCGCCGACCGGCTGCGCACCGTGCTCTCCGAGCCCTACCGGGTGGACGGCGTCGAGGTCCGGGTCGGCGCGAGCGTCGGTATCGCCTTCGCCGAGCCCGGCGCCGCCCCCGGCGACGTGATGCGCCACGCCGACCTGGCGATGTACCGGGCCAAGCAGTCCGGCAAGGGCCGCGTCGAGCTGTACGCCCCCCGGCTCCAGGCCGACGCCGTACGCCGCACCGAACTCGCCGGCCGGGTCAGGAAGGCGCTCGACGACGGCGAGTTCACCCTGCTGCACCAGCCCGTCGTGGAGCTGGTCGGCGGCCGGATCACCGGCGTGGAGGCCCGCCCCCGCTGGCGCACCCCGCAGGGCCTGCTCTCCACCCCCGCCGAGTTCCTGCACGCCGCCGGCGAGGACGGCGAGCGCGGGTTAGAGACCGCGCGGCTGCTCGACCGCCTGCTGGACCAGGCCGTCGAGCAGGCCGCGCTCCGCTACGGCGCCGGCCACCGCGTCCCGGTCACCGTACGGCTGTCCGCGCGCCGCCTGCTGCACCGCGACCCACCGGTCACCGGCATCGAGAGGCTGCTGGCCCGCCACGAGCTGCCGCCCAGCGGCCTGATGGTCGAACTGACCGGCGGCGACCCGCGGATCGCGCCGGAGGAGCTGGAGCGCCGGCTGGCCGGTCTGCGGCGGCTCGGGGTGCGGATCGCGCTCGCTGGCTTCGCCGCCGGATACGGTTCGCTGGGCGCCCTGCGCACCCTGCCGGTCGACGTGATCAAACTCGACCGCGCCTTCACGGAGGGCGTCGTCGAATCCAGCCGGCTGCACAAGATCACCCGCGGCCTGCTGGGCATCGCCGCCGACCTCGGCATCCGCGCCGTCGCCGACGGCATCGACCGGCCCGAGCAGGTCCAGGCGATGCGCGAGATGGGCTGCGCGCAGGGCCTGGGGATGGCCTTCTCCGGCCCGCTCGACGAGCACCACCTGCGCGGTTCGCTGGCCCGCGGTGGCTACCCGGTGTGCTCGAATGCTGAGACGCCCGTCCCACCGGCTTGACACCCGAGCGGGGGCGGGAGGAGGGTCTGTGCCATGCGCACCCGAATTCTCGTACTTGGAAAGCGCGTCGGCTGACCGAGGCATCATCCGCCTCGCACCGCACCGGCGCGCTCCCCTCGCTTGCCTCACGGCACGAGGGGTTTTTTGTTGTCCGGCACCAGAACGCCGGCGCAGCCACCGCAGTACCAGAGCACCGACGCACCACCGCAAACCCTCATCTTCGAGAGAAGAGAACGCAGATGACCGAGCAGGCCACCGGGTCCCACCACCCGCAGCGGAGCCGCAGCGCGGCACCCGCCGCCCCCGCGGAGCGCATGACTGGTGCACAGGCCCTCATCCGCTCCCTCGAGGCCGTCGGCGCCGACACCGTATTCGGTATCCCGGGCGGCGCGATCCTGCCGGCGTACGACCCGCTGATGGACTCCTCCAAGGTCCGCCACGTGCTGGTCCGCCACGAGCAGGGGGCCGGCCACGCCGCCACCGGCTACGCGCAGGCCACCGGCAAGGTCGGCGTGTGCATGGCCACCTCAGGCCCGGGCGCGACCAACCTGGTCACCCCGATCGCCGACGCGCACATGGACTCGGTGCCGATCGTGGCCATCACCGGCCAGGTCGCCTCGAAGTCCATCGGCACCGACGCCTTCCAGGAAGCGGACATCTGCGGCATCACCCTGCCGATCACCAAGCACAACTTCCTGGTCACCGACCCGGCGGAGATCCCGCGCACCATCGCCGAGGCGTTCCACATCGCCGGCACCGGCCGCCCCGGCCCGGTGCTGGTCGACATCGCCAAGGACGCGCTGCAGAACCAGACCACCTTCAGCTGGCCGCCGCAGACGGACCTGCCCGGCTACCGCCCGGTGACCAAGCCGCATGCCAAGCAGATCCGCGAGGCCGCCCGGCTGATCAACGAGGCCCGCCGCCCGGTGCTGTACGTCGGCGGCGGCGTGCTCAAGGCCCGCGCCACCGCGGAGCTGCGCATCCTCGCCGAGCTGACCGGCGCGCCTGTCACCACCACCCTGATGGGGCTCGGCGCGTTCCCCGACAGCCACCCGCAGCACGTCGGCATGCCGGGCATGCACGGCGACGTCTCCGCGGTCACCGCGCTGCAGAAGTCCGATCTGATCATCGCGCTCGGCGCCCGCTTCGACGACCGCGTCACCGGCCGGCTGGACACCTTCGCGCCGTTCGCGAAGGTCGTGCACGCCGACATCGACCCGGCCGAGATCTCCAAGAACCGGGTCGCCGACGTGCCGATCGTCGGTGACGCCCGCGAAGTGCTCGCCGACCTGATCGTCGCCGTCCAGGCCGACCACGAGGCCGGCCACCGCGGCGACTACACCGACTGGTGGCGGCAGCTGTCCTTCTGGCGCAACACCTACCCGCTCGGTTACGAGGTGCCCGAGGACGGCAGCCTCTCCCCGCAGCAGGTCATCGAGCGGATCGGTCAACTCGCCCCCGAGGGCACGCTGTTCGCGGCCGGGGTCGGCCAGCACCAGATGTGGGCCGCCCAGTTCATCAAGTACGAGCAGCCCGGTACCTGGTTCAACTCCGGCGGCGCCGGCACCATGGGCTACGCGGTGCCCGCCGCGATGGGCGCCAAGGCGGGCCGGCCGGACGCCACCGTGTGGGCGATCGACGGCGACGGCTGCTTCCAGATGACCAACCAGGAACTGACCACCTGCGCCCTGAACAACATCCCGATCAAGGTCGCCATCATCAACAACGGCGCCCTGGGCATGGTCCGCCAGTGGCAGAACCTCTTCTACGGCGAGCGGTTCTCCAACACGGTGCTGCACTCCGGAGCCGAGAGCGTGCCCGGCTCCACCCAGGGCGTCGGCTCCATCCAGAACCGCGGCACCCGGGTGCCGGACTTCGTCAAGCTCTCCGAGGCGATGGGCTGCGTCGGTCTGCGCTGCGAGTCCCCCGACGAGCTGGACGCGGTCATCGCCAAGGCGAACGAGATCAACGACCGCCCGGTGGTCGTCGACTTCATCGTGCACGAGGACGCCATGGTCTGGCCGATGGTCGCGGCCGGCACCTCCAACGACGAGATCATGGCGGCGAGGGACGTGCGGCCTGACTTCGGCGACGGCGCGGAGGACTGACGCCCGAGCTCCCGCAGCGGGCGGCCGAGGAGCGAGGCCGCCCGCTGCGGGAGAGAGCAGGACCTCCGACCAGAAGAGCGGCCGACTGACGTCCGACTGACGTCCGACGAAGGAAACCACAGACATGTCCAAGCACACCCTCTCCGTCCTGGTGGAGAACAAGCCCGGCGTCCTGGCGCGGATCACCGCGCTGTTCTCGCGCCGCGGCTTCAACATCGACTCCCTCGCGGTCGGCACCACCGAGCACCCCGAGATCTCGCGGATCACCATCGTCGTCAACGTGGTGGACCAACTGCCGCTCGAACAGGTCACCAAGCAGCTCAACAAGCTGGTCAACGTGCTGAAGATCGTCGAACTCGACCCGTCGGCGGCGGTCGCCCGTGAACTCGTGCTGGTGAAGGTGCGGGCCGACAACGAGACCCGGTCGCAGATCGTGGAGATCGTGCAGCTCTTCCGCGCCAAGACCGTCGACGTCTCCCCGGAGGCCGTCACCATCGAAGCCACCGGCGGCGCCGACAAGTTGGAGGCCATGCTCAAGATGCTGGAACCGTTCGGCATCAAGGAGCTGGTCCAGTCCGGCACCATCGCCATCGGCCGCGGCGCCCGCTCCATCACCGACCGGAGCCTGCGCGCGCTCGACCGTTCCGCGTGAAGCAGCGGATCGGCCGGCGCGGGTGATCCGCGCGCCGGCCGATCCGTATGGCGAGACCCCGAAACCCCTTCTCGCCCACCCGTCGTACGGTGGGCCGTACCAACCGATCCAAGGAGAGACCCGAAGTGGCCGAGCTGTTCTACGACGACGACGCCGACCTGTCCATCATCCAGGGCCGCAAGGTCGCGGTCATCGGCTACGGCAGCCAGGGCCACGCCCACGCGCTGTCGCTGCGTGACTCCGGCGTCGATGTGCGCGTCGGTCTGCACGAGGGCTCCAAGTCCAAGGCGCAGGCCGAGGAGCAGGGCCTGCGCGTGGTGACGGTCGCCGAGGCCGCCGCCGAAGCCGACGTCATCATGATCCTGGTGCCCGACCCGATCCAGGCCCGCGTCTACGAGGACTCCATCAAGGACAACCTCAAGGACGGCGACGCCATCTTCTTCGGCCACGGCCTCAACATCCGCTACGACTTCATCAAGCCGCCGGCCGGTGTGGACGTCTGCATGGTGGCCCCGAAGGGCCCGGGCCACCTGGTCCGCCGCCAGTACGAGGAAGGCCGCGGCGTGCCGTGCATCGTGGCCGTCGAGCAGGACGCCACCGGCAAGGCGTTCGCGCTCGCGCTCTCGTACGCCAAGGGCATCGGCGGCACCCGCGCCGGCGTCATCAAGACCACCTTCACCGAGGAGACCGAGACCGACCTCTTCGGCGAGCAGGCGGTGCTGTGCGGCGGCACCTCCGCGCTGGTCAAGGCGGGCTTCGAGACCCTGGTCGAGGCCGGCTACCAGCCGGAGATCGCGTACTTCGAGTGCCTGCACGAGCTGAAGCTCATCGTGGACCTGATGTACGAGGGCGGCCTGGAGAAGATGCGCTGGTCGGTCTCCGAGACCGCCGAGTGGGGCGACTACGTCTCCGGCCCGCGGATCATCAACGAGAACACCAAGGCCGAGATGAAGAAGATCCTCGGCGAGATCCAGGACGGCACCTTCGCCAACAACTGGATCGCCGAGTACAACGCGGGCCTGCCGAAGTACAACGAGTACAAGAAGGCCGACGAGGGCCACCTGCTGGAGACCACCGGTCGCAAGCTGCGCAAGCTGATGAGCTGGGTGGACGAGGAGGCGTAAGGCCGCGCCGGGGCAACCCCCCGGACGAATGCCGGACGAGCGTCGCTTCGTACACCGGCCGGTCCCCTGAACAGGGGAGAACCGGCGGGGTTTGTACGAAGCGACGCAACCCTTGTGGGTGATCCTTCCATTTCGGCGATGGCGCTGGTCCACCCCGCCGATACACTCCCTTAACAAGCGCGTCAGGCTCACAGCGTCGTGCGTCTTCCACGCGGCATGCCATCCCCTGATGGGTGGGCTTCCTGTTCACTCGCTCCGCGGACGGCCTCGTACCTCGGCCGGCCACTGCGCGAGCTCAGGCGTCAGCCCACTACCTCGGATGGGTGGGCTTCCTGTTCACTCGCTCCGCGGACGGCCTCGTACCTCGGCCGGCCACTGCGCGAGCTCAGGCGTCAGCCCACTACCCCGCCCTCCCCGGAGCGGCCCCACGGGACCGGCCGCCCCCGCAGGAACAAGTGAGGACCACGTGAGCCAGAAGCCTGTCGTACTCATCGCAGAAGAGCTGTCGCCGGCCACGGTCGACGCGCTCGGCCCGGATTTCGAGATCCGGCACTGCAATGGCGCGGACCGAGCCGAACTGCTGTCCGCGATCTCCGATGTCGACGCCATCCTGATCCGCAGCGCCACCAAGGTCGACGCCGAAGCGGTCGCCGCCGCGAACAAACTGCGGGTCGTCGCCCGCGCGGGCGTCGGCCTGGACAACGTCGACGTGGCCGCCGCCACCAAGGCCGGCGTGATGGTCGTGAACGCCCCGACCTCCAACATCGTCACCGCCGCCGAGCTCGCCTGCGGCCTGATCATCGCCACTGCCCGCAACATCGCGCCCGCCAACTCGGCGCTGAAGGCCGGTGAGTGGAAGCGCAACAAGTACACCGGCGTCGAGCTGAGCGAGAAGACCCTCGGCGTGGTGGGCCTGGGCCGGATCGGCGTCCTGGTCACCCAGCGGATGTCCGCCTTCGGGATGAACGTCGTCGCGTACGACCCCTACGTGCAGCCGGCCCGCGCCGCCCAGATGGGGGTCAAGCTGCTCACCCTGGACGAGCTGCTGGAGGTCTCCGACTTCATCACCGTCCACCTGCCGAAGACCCCCGAGACGCTCGGCCTGATCGGCGACGAGGCGCTGCACAAGGTCAAGCCGTCGGTGCGGATCGTCAACGCCGCGCGCGGCGGGATCGTCGACGAGGAGGCGCTGGCCGCCGCGCTCAAGGAGGGCCGGGTGGCCGGCGCGGGCCTGGACGTGTACGCGAAGGAGCCGTGCACCGACTCCCCGCTCTTCCAGTTCGACAACGTGGTGGCGACCCCGCACCTGGGCGCCTCCACCGACGAGGCGCAGGAGAAGGCGGGCATCGCGGTCGCCAAGTCGGTGCGGCTCGCGCTCGCCGGTGAACTGGTCCCGGACGCGGTCAACGTGCAGGGCGGCGTCATCGCCGAGGACGTCAAGCCCGGGCTGCCGCTCGCCGAGAAGCTGGGCCGGATCTTCACCGCGCTGGCCGGCGAGGTCGCCGCCCGCCTCGATGTCGAGGTCTGCGGCGAGATCACCCAGCACGACGTCAAGGTGCTCGAACTCAGCGCGCTCAAGGGCGTGTTCGAGGACGTCGTGGCCGAGACGGTGTCGTACGTCAACGCGCCGCTGTTCGCGCAGGAGCGCGGGGTGGAGGTCCGCCTCACCACCAGCTCCGAGTCGCCCAACCACCGCAACCTCGTCACCGTGCGCGGCACCCTCGCCGACGGCACCGAGGTGTCGGTCTCCGGCACGCTGGCCGGCCCGAAGAACCTGCAGAAGGTCGTCGCGGTCGGCGACGAGGACGTCGACCTCGCGCTCGCCGACCACATGGCCTTCCTGCGCTACACCGACCGCCCGGGCATCGTGGGCACCATCGGTCGCATCCTCGGTGAGGTCGGCGTCAACATCGCCGGCATGCAGGTCGCCCGCGCGGCCGCCGGCGGCGACGCCCTGGTGGCCCTGACCGTCGACTCCACCATCCCGGCCGGCGTCCTCACCGACATCGCCGACGAGATCGGTGCGACGTCGGCCCGCGCCGTCAATCTCACGGACTGAATTCCGGACGACGATTGCGCGTACGCTTGATCTGAGCGCTCTGACCAGGGAACACCGGTACTACAAATAACCCTTTTGGGTGGTAGTGCCGGTGTTTTCTGGCGTTCATCTGATCAATGCCGACAAGATCCCGTCCATGGGAGGACGGATGACTGCCGAAAAACTCCCGGACTGGGTTTTTCCCCCTCCGGGTGGCTTCACCGCGGACGACCTCGACCGCATCCCCGATCTCCCGCCGCACACCGAGCTGATCGACGGGAGCCTCGTTTTCGCGAGTCCGCAGAAGAGTTTCCATACTCTGGCGATGTTTCTGCTGGAGAAAGGACTTCGCATGCATGCTCCCGACGGCCTCAGGGTGCGCCGGGAAATGACCATCGTGCTGGACAGGGAGAACCGGCCGGAACCGGACCTGACGGTGCTGCACGAACGGGCGGTACCGGCTGGCGGACACGCCGAGACGAGCTACCGGGCCGAGGACGTGGTCCTCGCCGTGGAGGTGGTCTCGCCGGAGTCCGCCAGTCGTGACCGGGCGCGCAAGCCGCAGCTCTACGCGCACGCGGGTATCCCGCACTTCTGGTTGGTCGAGCGGATGGACGGCGGTCGTCCAGTCGTCCACACCTACGAGTTGGACCGGCTCGGCCACGCGTACGCGCTGACCGGCATCCACCACGACCGCCTCAAGCTCTCCGCTCCGTTCACCATCGACATCGACCTGACCGAGATCGACCGCATGTAGTCGTATACGACCGTGGTGCGGTCCGCCCCTCTACAGGCGGGCCGCCTTCAGGGCCATGTGGAGCAGGAGGCGGGACTCGCCGTCGGAGAGGTCGAGGCCGGTGAGCTGCTCGATGCGGGACAGCCGGTAGTAGAGGGTCTGGCGGTGGATCGCCAGGGCGGTGGCGGTGCGGCCGGCCTGGCCCGCGTGGTCGAGGAACACCTCGGCGGTGTGGGCGAGTTCGCGGTGTGCCGCGGTGAGCAGGGGAGCGATCGCCGGGTCCGGCGGCGCGTCGGCCGGCAGTGCGGTGAGCAGCCGGTACGGGCCGATCCCCGACCACTTGGCGATCGGGCCGAGCAGCGGCTGGGCCCGGGCGGCCCGGGCGGACGCGGTCGCCTCCTGCCAGGCTCCGGGCAGCGCGGCCAGCGCGGTGCGCGCGTCGCTCACCCCCGCGACCAGCCCCTCCGTCTCGGCGGCACCGGCACCGGTGCCTGGCTCGGCCGCGGCCCTGCCCACCCCCGCAGCCCCACCCGTACCGGCCCCCGTACCGGCCCCCGCACTCGCCGCCGCGCTCGCCGCGAGCGCGGCCAGCACCCGGGTCGCGGCCGTCCGCGCGGGCGCGAGCACCTGCGGCGAGCGCAGCCGTACCAGCACCGCGACCGTCTCCCAGCGGCCCCACCCCGGCACCCGCACGATCGCCGCGGCGCCCGGCACCGTACGCGCGCCCGGCAGGTCGTCCGAGTGCTCGGCCCAGCGGTCCGGCGGGGACGCGGCGAGCCGCTTGCCGCCCCGGTCCGGCGGCCACACGCACACCAGCGCGTGCGGCTCGTCCGCGTCCGGGCCCAGCGCCTTGCGTAGCGAGTCCTCCGCGGTGTCCCGCGCGGCCCGGGTCGCCCCGGTGAGCAGCGCCCGCAGCGCCTGGGCCGCCTCGGTTCCGGCCACCGACATCGCGGCGAGCCGGTCGCCGATCCGTGCCGCGACCGACATCGCCGCGCTGAGCTGCGCGGGGGAGTGGTCGGCCTCGTCGAGCAGCCAGACGTAGCCGTAGACCACCCCGCCGTGCCGGACCGGGAGGCAGAGCCGGCCGGTGAAGACGCCCGCCGAGGGGGCCGCGGGGATACGGATCGGGGCGGTGGCGCGGGCGATGCCGAACCGCTCGAACCAGGCGCGGACCTCCGCGGTCGAGCGCCGGGTCAGGATCGATCGGGTCCGCACCGGGTCGACCGCCGCTTCGTCGTCGCCGTCGTGCACGCCGAACGCGATCAGCCGGAAGTCCCGGTCCTCCAGCGTCGCGGGCGCCCCGAGCAGCGCCGAGACCTCGTCCACCAGATCCTGGAAATCACCGTAGTCAGCGGCCACGCGTCCATTCTCCCTCATCGCCCTCATACATATGTATGAGGGGTCGCACCCGGATGCGTGACAGGTGTCGATGGCCCGCGCGGCGGCCGGTACCTAGATTCACGGTGACGGCACGTGATCCGTGCTGCCGCTCCGGTGCGGCGGTACCCCCGCCGCACCCACAACCCTTTCCCCTCCGCTGTCCCGCCACCCGCCAGGAGGCTCCCAGTGCTCGGTCCCGTGCTGCTCGCCGCGTCGCGCAGCGACCGGCTGCGCCGCGTCGTCGCCGCCGCGCCCGTCACCCGTCCGGTGGTCGAGCGCTTCGTCGCGGGTGACGCGCTGCACCCCGCGATGGACACCGTCCACGCGCTGACCGCGAGCGGTCTCGACGTCACCCTCGACCACCTCGGCGAGGACGTCACCGACCGCGCCACCGCCCGGCACACCCGCGACGCCTACCTGCGGCTGCTGGAGACGCTGGCCGCCGCGGACCTCGGCGACCGCGCCGAGGTCTCGGTGAAGCTCTCCGCCTTCGGCCAGGCGCTGCCCGACGGCGGCCACGACGTCGCGCTGGAGAACGTCCGCGCGGTCGCCGAACTCGCCACCGCGACCGGCACCACCGTCACGCTCGACATGGAGGACCACACCACCGTCGACTCGACGCTGGCCGTCCTGCGCGAGCTGCGCCGCGAGCACCCGCGCACCGGCGCCGTGCTCCAGTCGTACCTCTTCCGTACCGAGGCCGACGCCCGCGACCTGGCCACCGCCGGCTCGCGGGTCCGGCTGGTCAAGGGCGCCTACAAGGAGCCCGCGCACGTCGCCTTCCAGGACCGCAAGTCCGTCGACCGCGCCTACGTCCGCGCGCTGCGGACCCTCTTCGAGGGCGACGGCTACCCGATGGTCGGCTCGCACGACCCGCGCATGATCGCCATCGCCCAGGACCTCGCCGCCCGCGCCGGCCGCGCGCCCGGCTCCTACGAGTTCCAGATGCTCTACGGCATCCGCACCGCCGAGCAGCGGCGACTCGCGGCGTCCGGGGAGCGGATGCGCATCTACGTCCCCTACGGCGCAGACTGGTACGGCTACTTCATGCGCCGCCTCGCCGAGCGCCCGGCGAACCTCGCCTTCTTCCTGCGCTCCTTCGCCCCCAGCCGCTGAACCGATCCCACAAGGAGACACGCTCCATGGACGCTGTGACCCAGGTCCCCGTGCCGGTCAACGAGCCGGTGCACACCTACGCGCCCGGCAGCCCGGAACGCGCTCGGCTCGAAGCGAAGCTCAAGGAACTGGCCGGCAACCCGATCGAGCTGCCGCTGGTGATCGGCGGCCGGGAACGGCCGGGCGGCGGTGACCGGTTCGAGGTGGTGCAGCCGCACAACCACGCCGCCAAGCTGGGCAGCGGCACCGCCGCCGACAGCCAGGACGCGCGGGACGCCGTGGACGCGGCGCTGGCCGCCGCCCCGGCCTGGCGCGCCACCTCCTTCGACGACCGCGCCGCCATCATCCTGCGCGCCGCCGAACTGCTGGCCGGCCCCTGGCGGGAGACGCTGGTCGCCTCCACCATGCTCGGCCAGTCCAAGACGGTGCAGCAGGCCGAGATCGACAGCCCCTGCGAGCTCGTCGACTTCTGGCGGTTCAACGTCCACTTCGCCCGGCAGATCCTCGCCGAGCAGCCGGTCGCCAACGCGCCCGGCGTGTGGAACCGGCTCGACCACCGCCCGCTGGAGGGCTTCGTCTACGCGATCACGCCGTTCAACTTCACCGCGATCGCGGGCAACCTGCCCACCGCCCCCGCGCTGATGGGCAACGTGGTGGTGTGGAAGCCGGCGCCCACCCAGACGCACTCCGCGCTGCTGCTGATGCGGCTGCTGAAGGAGGCCGGGCTGCCCGACGGTGTCATCAACCTGGTCACCGGGCGCGGCGAGGCCGTCTCCGAGGTGGCGCTCACCCACCCCGACCTGGCCGGCATCCACTTCACCGGCTCCACCAAGACCTTCCAGTACCTGTGGCGCACGGTCGGCGAGAACATCGAGGGCTACCGCTCCTACCCGCGGATCGTCGGTGAGACCGGCGGCAAGGACTTCGTGGTCGCCCACCCGTCGGCCGACCCGGCGGTGCTCAAGACCGCGCTCACCCGCGGCTCCTTCGAGTACCAGGGCCAGAAGTGCTCGGCCTCCTCGCGCGCCTACATCCCCCGCTCGATCTGGGAGGGCGGCTTCAAGGAGGAGTTCGCCGCCGAGGTCGACGGCATCACCATGGGCGACGTCACCGACCTCACCAACTTCGTCGGCGCCCTCATCGACGAGGCCGCGTTCGCCAAGAACAAGGCCGCGATCGAGCGCGCCAAGGCCGACCCGGCCGTCGAGGTGGTGGCCGGCGGCACGTACGACGACTCGGTCGGCTGGTTCGTCCGCCCGACGGTGCTGCTCTGCACCGACCCGGGCAACGAGATCTTCCGTGAGGAGTACTTCGGCCCGCTGCTCGCCGTGCACGTCTACGACGACAGCGACGACACCGACGGCACGGCCTTCGACGCGATGCTCGACCAGATGGAGTCCGTGGCGCCGTACGCCCTCACCGGCTCGGTCGTCGCCCGCGACCGCGCGGCCGTGGCGCACGTGATGGAGCGGCTGCGCTTCGCGGCCGGCAACTTCTACATCAACGACAAGTCGACCGGTGCCGTGGTCGGCCAGCAGCCCTTCGGCGGCGCCCGCGCCTCGGGCACCAACGACAAGGCCGGCTCCGCGCAGAACCTCCTCCGGTGGACCTCGACCCGTGCCATCAAGGAGGCGCTGGTCCCGCCGACCGACTACCGCTACCCGCACCAGGGCTGAGCAGCTCGGCCCCTCGTTCCGCCGCCCCCGTCTCCTGACCCCCGTGGAGACGGGGGCGGCTTCCATGACGGGCCCCTGCGGGCTGCCGCGCCGGGCTGCCGTTTCGAGCTGCCGTTTCGGGCTGCCTTGTACCGGTTTTCGCGGCGCGTGGGGCCGAACGGACGACCGGCCGTCTCAGATAGTAGGAAGTCCGAGTAATCCTGGCGACAGGACGTCCGCTGTGTCCTAGCTTTGGAAGAAGCCGAACGTTTCCCGCTCGATCGAGCGGACGGCGGACAGGAGTCCGGCGCACTCCAGGCGGGGTCACCCCCCGCGGCGCGACTCTCCGCCCGCGTTCCATGGCACGTCTCACCTCCACCCGTCTCCACCGCTTTCCAATGGAGTTGATCACCATGGACGAGACCGCCCGCCAGAACGCCCTGCGCGCCCTGCAGCGCTCCATGGACCGCCGCGACAACGGCGGCTCCACCGGCCACGAGCACTGAGCCGTAGCCGCAGCCGGCGCCGTACCCACCCCCCACCCCGTACCCACACACCTGCGTCCGACATGCGGACATGCCGTGTCATAGGTCAAGACGCGGAGTAGGGTGCCCCGCATGTCTCGCAGCATCAACCTCGCAGTGATCCCCGGCGACGGAATCGGTCAAGAAGTCGTCACCGAGGGTCTCAAAGTCCTCGCCGCGGCGCTCCCGCAGGAAACCAAGCTGGAGACGAAGGAGTACGACTTCGGCGCCAAGCGCTATCACGCCACCGGTCAGACCCTCACCGACGCGGACCTCGCGGAGCTGAAGGCCCACGACGCGATCCTGCTCGGGGCGATCGGCGACCCGTCGGTGCCGTCCGGCGTGCTGGAGCGCGGTTTCCTGCTGAAGCTGCGGTTCGCCTTCGACCACTTCGTCAACCTCCGGCCCAGCAAGCTGTTCCCCGGCGTGGGCACCCCGCTCGCGGGCAGCCCGGACATCGACTTCGTGGTGGTCCGCGAAGGCACCGAGGGCCCCTACACCGGCAACGGCGGCGCGATCAGGACCGGTACCCCCGCCGAGGTCGCCACCGAGGTGAGCCTCAACACCGCGTACGGCATCGAGCGCGTGGTGCGCGACGCGTACGCCCGCGCCCAGGCCCGCCCGCGCAAGAAGCTCACCCTGGTGCACAAGAACAACGTGCTGGTGCACGCCGGCGGCCTGTGGACCCGGGTCTTCGAGGCGGTCGGCAAGGAGTTCCCCGACGTCAGCACCGACTACCTGCACGTCGACGCCACCATGATCTTCCTCGTCACGCAGCCCGAGCGGTTCGACGTGATCGTCACCGACAACCTGTTCGGCGACATCGTCACCGACCTCGCCGCGGCCGTCTCCGGCGGCATCGGCGTGGCGGCGAGCGGCAACATCAACCCCAGCCGCGAGTTCCCCTCGATGTTCGAGCCCGTGCACGGCTCGGCCCCGGACATCGCCGGCCAGTCCAAGGCCGACCCGACCGCGACCGTGCTCTCCGTCGCGCTGCTGCTGCGCCACCTCGGCTACGACGCGGAGGCCGACCGGATCGACGCCGCCGTCCAGGCCGACCTGGCCGAACGCACCGGCGGCCCGGCCCGCTCCACGGTGCAGATCGGCGACGCGCTGGCCGCTCGCGTGGCCGGCTGACCCGGCAGAGCCGGCTCCACAGGTACGACCCGGCCCCGTCGCTGCGATAATCAGTGGCGGGGCCGCTGCACGGCGGGAAAGTAGGACGTCCTAGCAGTACGTTCGAGGGCGTCAGCGACATGGTGAAGGAACTGAAGATGACGACGCCCACGATCGAGTTGAAGCCCTCCTCGCACCCGCTGCCCGCGGCCGAGCGCGAGGCGATCCTGTCCGACCCCGGTTTCGGACGGTACTTCACCGACCACATGGTCACCATCAAGTGGACTGCCGGCCGCGGCTGGCACGACGCCCAGCTCGTCCCGTACGCCCCGCTGTCGGTCGACCCGGCGAACATGACGCTGCACTACGCGCAGACGATCTTCGAGGGCCTCAAGGCGTACCGCCAGCCCGACGGCGGCGTGGCCACCTTCCGCCCCGAGGCCAACGCGCTGCGCTTCCAGGCGTCCTCGCGGCGGCTGGCGATGCCCGAACTGCCGGTGGAGACCTTCATCGAGGCGTGCGACGTGCTGGTCCGCCAGGACAAGGACTGGGTGCCCACCGAGGGCGAAGCCTCGCTCTACCTGCGGCCGTTCATGATCGCCACCGAGGTCGGGCTCGGCGTCCGCCCGGCCGACGAGTACCTCTTCCTGGTCATCGCCTCCCCGGCCGGCGCCTACTTCTCCGGCGGCGTCAAGCCGGTCTCGGTCTGGCTCTCCGAGGAGTACGTCCGCGCGGCCCCCGGCGGCACCGGCGCGGCCAAGACCGGCGGCAACTACGCGGCCTCCCTCGTCGCCCAGGCGCAGGCCATCGAGCACGGCTGCGACCAGGTGGTCTGGCTCGACGCGATCGAGCGGCGCTGGATCGAGGAGATGGGGGGCATGAACCTGTACTTCGTGTACGGCAACCGGATCGTCACGCCCTCGCTCACCGGTTCGCTGCTGCCCGGGATCACCCGGGACTCGCTGCTCGCCATCGCCGCGGACCTCGGGTACGAAGTCGGCGAGAGCCGGATCAGCGTCGAGGACTGGAAGCGCGGCAACGAGGACGGCACCCTCACCGAGGTGTTCGCCTGCGGCACCGCCGCCGTGATCACCCCGGTCGGCTCGGTCAAGTCCACCCGGGCGAACTGGACGGTGGGCGACGGCGGTCCGGGCGAGGTCACCATGCGACTGCGCTCCGCGCTGCTCGACATCCAGACGGGCCAGGCCGCCGACCCGCACGGCTGGATGCACCCGCTCGGCGTGTAGCCCCCCGAGGACGCTGGGCCCCCGAGGACGCTGGGCCCCCGCCTCCGCGGCGGGGGCCCAGAACGTGAGACGGCAACCCGAATGGCGGAAAGGTGTGCCACACTGCAGCTGTGTCCTCGTACGCCACGCTGATTATTGGCCGCAGGCACGCCGGTCCGCAGTGACGCTTCCGCTGAACCCAAGTGGAACGCCACCGTGCCCCAGACCCGCGTGCAGACCTCTCGCATCCGCGAGAGGTTTTTTCGTTTCCCGGCCCACCCGCGCCGGAGGCGGGAGCGCACGAGGAGACTGGGGGCAAGTGGAGTCGGAACCTCCGGATGGTGAACGCCGTTCGGGGGTAACCCCACCCACCCGACAGGAGTTGCAACTGCCATGACCGCCGAACCCGACGACAGCTTCCACGTCTTCGACACCACGCTGCGCGACGGCGCGCAGCGCGAGGGCATCAACCTCACCGTCGCCGACAAGCTGAGCATCGCGCGGCACCTGGACGACTTCGGTGTGGGCTTCATCGAGGGCGGCTGGCCCGGTGCCAACCCCCGCGACACCGAGTTCTTCGCCCGGGCCGCCGCCGAGTTGGAGCTGAAGCACGCCACGCTGGTGGCGTTCGGCGCCACCCGCCGCCCGGGCGCCAAGGCCGCCGACGACCCGCAGGTCAACGCGCTGCTGGAGTCCGGCGCGCCGGTCATCACGCTGGTCGCCAAGTCCCATGACCGGCACGTGGAACTGGCACTGCGCACCACGCTGGAGGAGAACCTGGAGATGGTCCGCGACAGCGTCGCGTACCTCGTCGCCCAGGGCCGCCGGGTCTTCGTGGACTGCGAGCACTTCTTCGACGGCTACCGGGCCAACCCGGCGTACGCCACCGCCGTGGTCAGCGCCGCGCACGAGGCCGGCGCGTCCGTGGTGGTGCTCTGCGACACCAACGGCGGGATGCTGCCCAAGCAGGTGCAGGCGGTCACCGCGCAGGTGCTCGCCGAGACCGGCGCGCGGCTCGGCATGCACGCCCAGGACGACACCGGCTGCGCGGTCGCCAACACCCTTGCCGCGGTGGACGCCGGCGCCACGCACGTGCAGTGCACCGCCAACGGCTACGGCGAGCGGGTCGGCAACGCCAACCTCTTCCCGGTCGCCGCCGCGCTGGAGCTCAAGCACGACCGGCGGGTGCTGCCCGAGGGCGCGCTCGGCGAGATGACCCGGATCTCGCACGCCATCGCCGAGATCGTCAACCTGCCCTCCTCCACGCACCAGCCGTACGTGGGCGTGTCCGCGTTCGCGCACAAGGCCGGGCTGCACGCCTCCGCCATCAAGGTCGACCCGGACCTCTACCAGCACATCGACCCCGAGCGGGTCGGCAACACCATGCGGATGCTGGTCTCCGACATGGCCGGCCGCGCCTCGATCGAGCTGAAGGGCAAGGAACTCGGCATCGACCTCGGCGGCGACCGCGAGCTGGTCGGCCGGGTGGTGGCCCGGGTCAAGGAGCGTGAGCTGAAGGGCTACACGTACGAGGCCGCCGACGCCTCCTTCGCGCTGCTGCTGCGCGACGAACTCCAGGCCGGCCGGCCGGACGGGCCGCGGCGCTTCTTCCGCACCGAGTCCTGGCGCGCCATCACCGAGGACCGCCCCGACGGCTCGCACGCCAACGAGGCCACCGTGAAGCTGTGGGCGAAGGGCGAGCGGATCGTCGCCACCGCCGAGGGCAACGGCCCGGTCAACGCGCTCGACCGCGCCCTGCGGGTGGCGCTGGAGCAGATCTACCCGCAGCTCGGCACGTTCGCGCTGGTCGACTACCGGGTCCGTATCCTCGAAGGCCGTTCCGGCACCGACTCCACCACCCGGGTCCTCATCACCACGTCCGACGGCGCGGCCGAGTGGTCCACGGTCGGCGTCGCCGACAACGTCATCGCCGCGTCCTGGCAGGCACTCGAGGACGCCTGCGCCTACGGCCTGATCCGGGCCGGCCTGGAGCCGCAGGACTAGGAGCCCGGGTAGAGCCGCGGGTCAGGGCCCCGCGGCTGCCCCGCGGCTGCCCCGCCGTACCCCCGCCGTACCCCCGCCACCTCCGCCGCGGGAAAACCGGTCGATCCGGCGGCCGCGGGGCCCTACCCTGCGGGGCGTGACGGAGACCGTGGAAGAGAAGATCGTCGTACGCCCGGCCGAGGCCGCCGACGCTGCCGCCATCGCGCGGGCGCACATCATCTCGCGCGAGGTCGCGATGCCGTGGCTGCCGCCGCGCAAGCGCACCGACGCGGAGGTGGAGCGCTGGGTGCGCGAAGTGGTGCTCGTCGAGGCGGATGTGTGGGTCGCGGTGGACGCCGGCGGCGCGGTGCTGGGCTACGCGGCGGTGGAGGGGGAGTGGCTGGAGCACCTGTACCTGCTGCCGGAGGTGCGGCGGCGCGGCATCGGCTCGCTGCTGCTGGCCCGGGCGAAGGAGCACCGGCCGGACCGGCTGGACCTGCACGTCTTCCAGCGCAACACCGACGCGCGGGCGTTCTACGCGCGCCACGGCTTCACGGTGGTGGATCTGAACGACGGTTCGCGGAACATGGAGCGTGAACCGGATATGACGCTGCGCTGGACCCCGGTGACCAACAGCACATCTACCGACGGGTAACCGTCGGGTGCCCGCGGTCGTAGGGTGAGCGCCACACCCTCGACCCGACACCACCGGGAGATCGCATGCGCTCGGCGAAGGACTTCTTCCGCCCGCTGGCCGTGGGGGCGCCGGCCCCCGTCAGGGACGTGCCGTTCCGCCCCTCGCGAATGATCCACTTCTTCGACCCGGGCAACGAGAAGATGGCGGCCAAGGTGCCGTCGATCGCGCCGAAGGTCGACGTGCTGCTGGGCAACCTGGAGGACGCGGTCCCGGCCGACCGCAAGGAGGCGGCCCGGGCCGGTCTGGTGAAGGTCGCCCGGGCCACCGACTTCGGCGACACCCAGCTGTGGACCCGGATCAACAGCCTCGACTCGCCCTGGGCGCTGGACGACCTGCTCACCCTCGGCGCCGAGATCGGTGACCGGCTCGACGTCGTGATGGTGCCGAAGGTCGAGGGCGCCCACGACATCCACTACGTCGACCGGCTGCTCGCCCAGTTGGAGGCGAAGGCCGGGCTGACCCGGCCGATCCTGGTGCACGCGATCCTGGAGACCGCGGCCGGCGTGGGCAACGTCGAGGAGATCGCCGCCGCCAGCCCCCGGATGCAGGGGATGTCGCTCGGCCCGGCCGACCTGGCCGCCAGCCGCCGGATGAAGACCACCCGGGTCGGCGGCGGCCACCCCGGCTACCTGGTGCGCGAGGACCCCGCCGCGGGCGCCCCGGTCGACGCCCCCCGGCCCACCTACCAGCAGGACCTGTGGCACTACACGATCGCCCGGATGGTCGACGCGTGCGCCGCGAACGGCATCCTGCCGTACTACGGGCCGTTCGGGGACATCAAGGACGTCACCGGGTGCGAGGACCAGTTCCGCAACGCCTTCCTGCTCGGCTGCGTCGGCGCCTGGTCCCTGCACCCGGTGCAGATCGACATCGCCAAGCGGGTCTTCTCGCCCGCCCCCGAGGACGTCGCCTGGGCCCGCCGGGTGATCGAGGCGATGGGCGACGGCACCGGCGCGGTGATGATCGACGGCAAGATGCAGGACGACGCCACCTACAAGCAGTGCCGGGTGGTCGCCGAACTCGCGGACGCGCTCGCCGCCCGCGACCCCGAACTCGCCCGCGCCTACGCCGACGCCACCGCCGAGGAGGCCGCCCGATGAGCACCCCCGCCGACCTCTCCGCGAGCGCTCCCGCCCCGCGCCCGCGCCGCTCGGTGCTCTACATGCCCGGCGCCAACGAGCGCGCCCTGGAGAAGGCCAGGACCCTCCCCACCGACGCGCTCATCCTGGACCTGGAGGACTCCGTCGCCCCCGACGCGAAGACCGAGGCCCGTGAGCGGGTGGCGGCCGCCGCGGCGAGCGGCGCGTACGGCCACCGCGAGGTCACCATCCGGGTCAACGCCCCCGGCACCCCCTGGCACGCCGACGACCTCAAGGCCGCCGCTGCGGCCGGCCCGGACGCCGTCGTCGTGCCCAAGGTGGACTCCGCGCGGACCGTACGGGAGGTCGAGGCGGCACTGGAGGCGGCCGGCGCTCCGGAGCGGACCGCCGTCTGGGCGATGCTGGAGACGCCGGCGGCGCTCTTCGACGCGCGGGCCATCGCCGAGGCGTCACCGCGGCTGACCGTCCTGGTGATGGGCACCAACGACCTCGCCAAGGAACTGCACGCCGAGCACGTCCCCGGCCGGGCCCCGCTGCTCGCCGGGCTGTCGCTCGCCCTGCTCGCCGCCCGCGCCGCGGGCAAGGTCATCTTGGACGGTGTCTACAACGACGTCCACGATCTGAGCGGCTTCGAGGCGGAGACCCTCCAAGCCCGGCAGTTCGGCTTCGACGGCAAGACCCTGATCCACCCGAAGCAGCTCGAACCCTGCAACCGGGTCTTCGCGCCCACCCAGGCGGAGATCGAGCGCTCCGGACGGATCATCGCCGCCTTCGAAGAGGCCACGTCACAGGGGCGCGGCGTGGTCACCGTGGACGGCCGGATGATCGAGAACCTGCACGTCGAGGAGGCCCGGCGGGTACTCGCGCTGGCCGAGGCCGTCGCCGGACGCTGACGGCGATCACCGCCTTGGCGGCATGAACCCGCCAAACGGGGCGGGCTCCGGCCCGGGCCTCCGGACCCCGCCCCACCTCGCCGTCTGTCGAGACCCACCAGGCAGAGCCGGTGGACACTGTACGAAGTAGATGGCCCGTTCCGACCCCGCACGCTCGTACTGTCGGTACATGACCACATCGCAAGAGCTGCCCGTCCCGGCGAACGACGCCCGGGGGCGCGTCGTGGAGCTTCGTGCGATCCGCGAGGAGGTGCGTCGGGGGCCCAGCGAGAAGGCCACGGAGGCGCAGCGGGCGAAGGGGAAGCTGACCGCGCGCGAGCGGATCGAACTTCTGCTGGACGAGGGCTCGTTCCGTGAGGTGGAGCCGCTGCGCCGGCACCGGGCCACGGGCTTCGGGCTGGAGGCGAAGCGGCCGTACACCGACGGTGTGATCACCGGGTGGGGCACCGTGCACGACCGGACCGTGTTCGTGTACGCGCACGACTTCCGGATCTTCGGCGGCGCGCTGGGCGAGGCGCACGCGCAGAAGATCCACAAGATCATGGACATGGCGATCTCGGCCGGCGCGCCGCTGGTGTCGCTGAACGACGGCGCGGGCGCCCGTATCCAGGAGGGCGTCTCGGCGCTCGCCGGGTACGGCGGGATCTTCCAGCGCAACACCCGCGCCTCCGGCGTCATCCCGCAGATCTCGGTGATGCTCGGCCCGTGCGCGGGCGGCGCGGCCTACTCCCCGGCGCTCACGGACTTCGTATTCATGGTGCGGGAGACCTCGCAGATGTTCATCACCGGCCCCGACGTGGTGCAGGCGGTGACCGGCGAGGAGATCAGCCAGAACGGCCTGGGCGGCGCCGACGTGCACTCGGCGGTCTCCGGCGTGTCGCACTTCGCCTACGACGACGAGCAGACCTGCCTGGAGGAGGTCCGCTACCTGCTCTCGCTGCTGCCGCAGAACAACCGGGAGAACCCGCCGGCGGCGGAGAACGAGGACCCGGTGGACCGCCGCAGCGACGTGCTGCTCGACCTGGTGCCGGCCGACGGCAACCGGTCGTACGACATGCACAAGGTGATCGAGGAGATCGTCGACGACGGCGAGTACCTGGAGATCCACGAGCGCTGGGCCACCAACATCATCGTGGCGCTCACCCGGATCGACGGCCAGGTGGTCGGCATCGTCGCCAACCAGCCCGCCTCGCTCGCCGGTGTGCTCGACATCGAGGCGTCCGAGAAGGCGGCCCGCTTCGTACAGATGTGCGACGCGTTCAACATCCCGATCATCACTCTTCTGGACGTACCCGGCTTCCTGCCCGGCGTCGCCCAGGAGCACGGTGGAATCATCCGGCACGGCGCCAAGCTGCTCTACGCCTACTGCAACGCCACCGTCCCCCGGATCTCGCTGATCCTCCGGAAGGCGTACGGCGGTGCCTACATCGTGATGGACTCGCAGTCGATCGGCGCGGACCTGACGTTCGCGTGGCCGACGAACGAGATCGCGGTGATGGGCGCGGAGGGCGCGGCGAACGTGATCTTCCGTCGGCAGATCGCCGACGCCGACGATCCGGAGGCGATGCGGACCCGGATGGTCAAGGAGTACAAGGCCGAGCTGATGCACCCGTACTACGCCGCCGAGCGCGGCCTGGTGCACGACGTGATCGACCCGGCCGAGACGCGTGAGGTGCTGGCCGGCTCGCTGGCCATGCTCCGCACGAAGCACGCCGACCTGCCGTCCCGCAAGCACGGCAACCCGCCGCAGTGATCCCTCGACCGCAGCCGGTGAGCGCCACGTTCCTGAACGCGGCGCACACTCCGGCCGACCCCGATCATCCGAACGACCCGGACCACCCCGGCAACCTGCCCGGCGGTTCACCCTTGGAGACCATCGTGAGCACTCCCACGGATTCGCTGGTGCGCGTCGAGAAGGGTCACGCGGACCCCGAGGAGCTCGCCGCGCTCACCGCGCTGCTGCTGGCGCGTGCTGCCGCCGGCGGTGCGGGCGAGGCCGCGCACACCGCGCCGGTGCGTTCCACGGCCGGCTGGCGCCGTCTCGAGCGCACCCCGGGCTTCCGCGCCCCCCACTCCTGGCAGGGCTGAGGGCGGCTGACCCCCCGGCTGCCCCGTCCTGCGTGACACGGGACCTCGCGGTCCGCGGTGGCTGGTCGCGCGGTTCCCCGCGGCCCTGAAACAAGTGCGGCTCCCTCCATGCTCAGCATGGAGGGAGCCGCACTACTGCGTCGGGTCAGGCCAGCTTCGCCAGAGCCGCGTCGATACGGGTCAGGGTGCGGTCGCGGCCCAGGACCTGGAGGGACTCGAAGAGGGGCAGGCCGACCGTGCGGCCGGTGACCGCGACGCGGACCGGCGCCTGGGCCTTCCCGAGCTTGAGACCGTGCTCCTCGCCGGCCGCGAGCACCGCGTCCTTGAGCGACTCGGGGGCGGACCAGTCCGCCCCCGCCAGCTTCTCCCGGGCCGTGCGCAGCAGCGCGTCGGAGCCCTCCTTCATCGCCTTCGCCCACGACGCCTCGTCGTCGACCGGCTCGTCGAGGAAGAGGAAGTCGACGTTCGCGGTGATGTCGGAGAGCACCGTCACCCGGGTCTGGGCGTACGGCGCGATCGCCTGCCACGCGGCCTCGTCGAAGGACTCCGGCGCCCAGGGCGCGAAGGGGGCGCGCAGCCACGGCGCGCACGCCTCGGTGAACTCCTTCACGCCGAGCCGCCGGATGTGGTCGGCGTTGATCGCCTCGGCCTTCTTCAGGTCGAAGCGGGCCGGGTTGGCGTTGACGTCGGCGATGTCGAACTTCGCCACCATCTCCGCGATCGAGAAGACGTCCTGGTCGGCGGAGTACGACCAGCCCAGCAGCGAGAGGTAGTTGAGCAGCCCCTCGGGCAGGAAGCCGCGCTCCCGGTACAGGTTGAGCGACGCCTGCGGGTCCCGCTTGGAGAGCTTCTTGTTGCCCTCGCCCATCACGTACGGCAGATGGCCGAAGGCCGGGACGGCCTTGGCGACGCCCAGCTCGATCAGCGCGTCGTACAGCGCGATCTGCCGCGGGGTGGAGGAGAGCAGGTCCTCGCCGCGCAGCACGTGGGTGATCTCCATCAGCGCGTCGTCCACCGGGTTGACCAGGGTGTACAGCGGCGCGCCGTTGGCCCGCACGATGCCGTAGTCCGGCACGTTGTCCGGCGTGAAGGTCAGCTCGCCGCGGACCAGGTCGGTGAAGACGATCGGGCGGTCCGGCATCCGGAAGCGGACGATCGAGGCGCGGCCCTCGTCCTGGTACGCGCCGATCTGCTCGGCGCTGAGGTCCCGGCAGTGGCCGTCGTACCCGGAGGGGCGGCCGGCCGCGCGGGCGGCCTCACGGCGGGCCTCCAGCTCCTCGGTGGTGCAGTAGCAGTCGTACGCGTGCCCGGCCTGCTTCAGCCGCAGCGCGACGTCGGCGTACAGGTCCATCCGCTGGGACTGCCGGTAGGGCGCGAACGGGCCGCCGACCTCGGGGCCCTCGTCCCAGTCCAGGCCGAGCCAGCGCATCGAGTCCAGCAGCGCCTGGTACGACTCCTCGGAGTCGCGGGCCGCGTCGGTGTCCTCGATGCGGAAGACCAGGGTGCCCTGCTCGTGCCGGGCGAAGGCCCAGTTGAACAGCGCGGTGCGGACCAGCCCGACGTGCGGGTTGCCGGTCGGGGAGGGGCAGAACCGGACGCGGACGCCGGTGCCGCCGGAGGTGGGGGAGGAGGGTGCAGGAGCGGATGCGCTAGCCACGCGAGATCACCTTGTTGGTGAGAGTGCCGATGCCTTCGATGGTGACGGCGACCTCGTCGCCGGGGAGCAGCGGGCCCACGCCCGCGGGGGTGCCGGTGAGCAGGACGTCACCGGGCAGCAGCGTCATCGCCTCGGTGATGTTGACGATCAGGTCCTCGACCGAGTTCAGCATCTGCCGGGTGCGGCCGGCCTGGCGCAGTTCGCCGTTGACCGTCGCGGTGATCGCGAGGTCGCCGGCGGCGTCGAGGTCGAGGCCGGTCTCGATCCACGGGCCGAGCGGGCAGGAGGAGTCGAAGCCCTTCGCCCGCGCCCACTGCTTCTCGGTGCGCTGGGTGTCGCGGGCCGTCACGTCGTTGGCGCAGGTGAAGCCGAGGATCACGTCCTTGACCCGGTCCCGCGGCACATCCCGGCACAGCCGGCTGATCACGACGGCCAACTCCGCTTCGTGGTGCACCTCGTGGGAGAACGAGGGGTACACGATCGGGTCGCCGGGGCCGATCACCGAGGTCGACGGCTTGAAGAACGCCCAGGGCGCGTCCGGCACCTCGTGGCCCAGTTCCGCGGCGTGGGCCGCGTAGTTGCGGCCGATGGCGACCACCTTGTTGGGCAGGACGGGCGACAGCAGCCGCACCTTGTCCAGCGGGACCTTCGTGCCGGACAGCTCGAAGTCCGCGAAGGGCACGCCCTTCATGATGTCGACGACAAGACCCTCGGGGCCGCCGGTGGGGTCGCCCTCGACCGCTCCGAACGCCACGTTGCCGTCGATGGAGAACCTGACGATGCGCATGCGCCCAGCCTAGCGGCCGGCCCGGCCTCCGCTGACTCGGTGATCGCCGCAGGTCAGCGTCGGACTCAGGGGGCGACGGGCGTCTGCGGCAGTTCGTTGAGTACCGTACGACGCGGGTTCGCGGTGCGCTGCGGCAGCGTGTTCACCGCGGGTTCGGCGGATTCGCCGGCGGTCGGGTCCGCCACGGCCGGCGTGCCGGTCAGTTCGGACGCGTCCTTGAGGTGCGCGAGAGTGGTGCGCCGCGGGTTGGCGATCATCTGACGGAACATCAAGGTGGTCTTCATCTGCCGTGTGGACCTCGGGTCTCGGTGGTGGGAGCGGGCCGCGGTTGACATCACCGCGACTTCTGTAAAGCACCAGGCTAGTGCCGCCCATTCCCGCCGTGGCCGGGCGCAGACATCTGACGCTCTGTGATTTTGCTCACGAACTACGGATCATTTCCCGCCATTCGGACAATCGGCGCGCGCGAGCGAATCGGGCAAAGCGTACTTCGGTGCGGAAATGGTCGTTTGTCGCCGGGGTGGACGCGGCCTGACACCGGTGCAACCAGTTACCATCGCGGCCCGTAATCGCCCCATATCGCCGCCCTGGCGCTCGACGCTGTGTGTATGGACCATCGCGACGAGTGACACATTCCAAGAGGACGGCTGCGGGCCTTGTTGGGAGATCCGGCACTGTGCTGGAATTCCCCGGACCGCCGCATCACAACGAACCGGCGCGCAGGGGGCGCGGACGGAACACCGAGCGGCGGTGAAGGGCACATCAGCCGTCCCGCGACCCGGGTCGGCCTGAGCCCCCATGACTCGACACCGTCCCTCCAGCCTTACGGCGAGGGGCGCCTGGTCCAGAGGTTGCGACGCTAGTGCAGGGACGTTTCAAGAGGGACAGCGGCGCTGCGGGCGACTCGGAGCGGCAGCCCGGCGGGGCCGGCAACGGCTCCCAGGCCGCGGCCGACTCCGGAACCGCCACGCCGGGTACCACTGCGGCCCCCGGGCGGATGAGCATGCCCAGCGGCCTCGAAGCCGGCAAGATCACCGGCCTCGACGGCAAGCCCGGCCCCCGAATAGCCATGCGCAACTGGCGCATCAGCACCAGACTCATCTCGCTGCTCGCCCTCCCCGTGGTCACCGCCTCCGCCCTCGGCGGCCTGCGCATCAACAACTCGGTGGACAACATCCACCAGCTCGAGCACATGAAGACCCTGACCGACATCACCGAGCAGGCCACCAACCTGGCCGCCGCCCTCCAGGAGGAGCGCGACAGCTCGGCGGGCCCGCTGTCGGCCAACCAGAAGAGCAACGACGCGGTGGCCGCCTCCCGCCAGGCCACCGACCGCGACCTCAAGCTCTACGAGCAGTCGACCGACAACATCTCGGACTCCGACCCGGTCTTCAGCGGGGTCCGCGCCACCCTGGTCGCCATCGGCGGCCAGCTCGCCAACCTCAACGAGATCCGCAGCGAGGCGTACACCTCCCAGTCGGGCATCGCGCAGACCGTCTCCGAGTACGACGGTCTGGTCACCTCGCTGCTGTCGCTCTCCCAGGACATGGCGCAGGCCACCAGCAACTCCCAGATGATCAAGGCGACCCGCGCGCTGTCGGCGTTCTCCTCCGCCAAGGAGTACGAGTCGATGCAGCGCGCGGTGATCAGCGCCGCGTTCGCCAGTGGCGGCAAGCTCAACGCCGACGAGTACCAGTCGGTGAAGTGGGCGGCCGTCGACGAGAACACCGCGATCACCCGGTTCATGAAGGTCTACGGCACCGACGCCGCCGCGCTGCTGCGCCCCATCCAGGGCGACAACGACACGATCGCCGCCCACGACAACGAGCGCGAGCGGATCGCCAGTTCGCAGACCGCGATCACCAAGATCAACAGCTCGTACCTGGACTGGGACGACGCGGCGAAGACCAAGATCGACGCGATGAACCAGATCGAGCGCTCGCTGCTCAGCGAGATGCAGCAGAAGTCGCTGCACCTGCAGAGCGAGGCGAAGCGCGAGGCGCTGATATCCGGCGCGATCATCCTGCTCGTCCTCGGCGTCGCCGTGGTCGGCGCGTTCGTCGTCGGTCGCTCGATGGTCCGCTCGCTGCGCCGGCTGCAGCAGACCGCCCAGGACGTCGCCCAGAAGCGGCTGCCCGAGCTGGTCAAGCAGCTCTCCGACACCGACCCGCAGGACGTCGACACCTCGGTCGAGTCGATCGGCATCAACAGCCGCGACGAGATCGGCCAGGTGGCCCGCGCGTTCGACGAGGTCCACAGCGAGGCGGTCCGGCTCGCCGCCGAGCAGGCGCTGCTGCGAGGCAACGTCAACGCGATGTTCACCAACCTCTCCCGCCGCAGCCAGGGCCTCATCCAGCGCCAGCTGTCGCTCATCTCCGAACTGGAGTCGCGCGAGGCCGACCCGGACCAGCTCTCCTCGCTGTTCAAGCTCGACCACCTCGCGACCCGCATGCGCCGCAACGGTGAGAACCTGCTGGTCCTCGCCGGTGAGGAGCCCGGCCGCCGGTGGACCCGCCCGGTCCCGCTGGTCGACGTGCTGCGCGCCGCCGCGTCCGAGGTGGAGCAGTACGAGCGGATCGAGCTGACATCGGTGCCGTCGGCCGAGGTCACCGGCCGCATCGTCAACGACCTCGTGCACCTGCTCGCCGAGCTGCTGGAGAACGCCACCTCGTTCTCTTCGCCGCAGACCAAGGTGCGGGTCACCGGTCACTCGCTGCCCGACGGCCGCGTGCTGATCGAGATCCACGACACCGGCATCGGCCTGTCCCCGGAGGACCTCGCCGACATCAACGAGCGGCTGGCCAACCCGCCCACCGTGGACGTCTCGGTCTCCCGCCGGATGGGCCTGTTCGTGGTCGGCCGGCTGTCCCTGCGGCACGGCATCCGCATCCAGCTGCGCCCGTCGGACTCCGGCGGCACCACCGCGCTGGTCATGCTGCCGGTCGACGTCACGCAGGGCGGCGCCAACGCGAACGCGAAGAACGCGGGCCCCGGCGCGCGTCCCGCGGGTGCCGTCGCGGGCGGTGCCGGCACCGGCATCGCGGGTGCGTTCGGCAACGCGGGCCAGGCCGGCGGCAGCCGGGCAGGGCAGCGCGGCCAGGTCGGCGCGGGCGCGGCACGCCCCGCGCTCCCCGGCGCCGGGCGACCGGCCGCCGGCCCTGGCGACCAGGGCGGCACCGGCGGTCCCGGTGGCCAGCAGGGCGGCCCGCGCTGGGCCGCGCAGGACAACCAGCAGCAGGGCTTCGGCGAGGACACCCCGCGCGGCCACGAGGACGTCGAGGCGCCCGCGTTCGACGCCTTCGACCAGTCCGGCCCCGCCGGGCGGCCGCAGTCCGGCCCCGGCCGGCACGGCCAGCACGGGCAGCCGAACGGTCCCGGCGCCCCCGGGCCCCAGGGCCCCGGCGGCTTCCCGGTCCCGCAGCCGCAGAACACCGGCCCCTCCGGCTTCCGCTCCGACGTCTTCGGCGGCCGCTCCGGCCCCGCGCCGCGGCACAGCGGCGGCCCCGGCGCCGGGGAGTCCCCGGCGGCGGCCCCCGGCGGTCCCGGTGACACCAGCCAGTTCCCGGCGGTCCGCGCCGACGGTGGCGCGCCCACCGGCCAGGACGACGGCTCGCAGAACCGCCTCCCGCAGCGCGGTTCCCGCGGCCCCCAGGGCACCCCCGGCTGGAACTCCGACGACCAGCGCGGCGGCCGCCCGGGTGACACGGGTTCCTTCCCGGTCCCCGGTGGCTCCGGTGGTCCTGGCGACACCAGCCAGTTCCCGGCCGTGCGCAGCGACGGTTTCCCGCAGGGGCAGCGTCAGCCGCAGGGTCAAGGTGGCGGTCGTCCCGGTGACACGGGTTCCTTCCCGGTCCCCGGCGGTCCTGGTGACACCAGCCAGTTCCCGGCGGTCCGCGCCGAGGACGGTTTCCCGCAGGGGCAGGGCGGCGGTCGTCCGGGTGACACGGGCTCCTTCCCGGTCCCCGGCGGTCCTGGTGACACCAGCCAGTTCCCGGCGGTCCGCGCCGAGGACGGCTTCCCGCAGGGGCAGGGCGGCGGCCGTCCCGGCGACACCGGTTCGTTCCCGATCCCCGGCGGTCCTGGTGACACCAGCCAGTTCCCGGCCGTGCGCAGCGACGGATTCCCGCAGGGGCAGCGTCAGCCGCAGGGTCAGGGTGGCGGTCGTCCGGGTGACACGGGCTCCTTCCCGATCCCCGGCGGTCCTGGTGACACCAGCCAGTTCCCGGCGGTCCGCGCCGAGGACGGCTCCGGCTCGTACCCGGCGCAGCAGCCCGGGCCCGCGCGGCCCGGCGGGATGCCGCAGCGCGGGCCGCGCGGCCCCCAGGGCACTCCGGGCTGGAACCCGCAGGGCCAGGGCGGCCAGCCGCAGCAGCGGCCGGACGCGTACGACACCGGCTCGCAGCCGATGCCGGGCCTCGGCGACACCAGCGGCCAGTACCCGATGCCGCACCAGCCGCAGCAGCACAACGGGCAGCCGTACCAGGGCCAGCCGGGCGGGCCGCAGCACGCGCCGCGCCCCGAGCCGCAACTCCCCGGCCCGGCCGAGCCGATGGCGCTGCCGCCGGCCCCGACCCGGGGCGACGAGCCGACGCCGATCTTCGCGTCGATCGAGTCCGACTGGTTCCGTACCGGCCAGGCCGAGCGGATGCAGCAGATCCACGTCGAGCAGAGCGCGCGGGGCCAGCAGGCGCCGCCGCCCCGCCCGGTGGGCCGCACCGCCCCGCCGCAGCGCCCGCGTACCGACCGGCCGGGACCGAACCCCGCCGGCGGCCCGCAGCGCCTCACCGGCGGCCCGCAGCCGGCCACCCAGGCCACCGCGCCGGCCGGCCAGGGCCAGCAGACCCAGAGCCAGGGCCAGGACCCCGCGGCACACCACAGCGCGCAGAGCGGCGCCCACATGCCTGCCGCACCGAGCGCCCAGCCGCTGCCGCGGGAGACCCCGAACTGGCGTACCTCGCCCAACGACGCACTGCGCCAGCGGGCCGAATCCATCCGGGAACCCACCGCGGGCGGGGTCACTCCCTCCGGCCTGCCGCGGCGGGTCCCCCGGGCGAATCTCGTCGCGGGCGGCGCGGCTCCCCAGCAGGCCCCCCAGGGCGGCCCGCAGGTCTCCCGCTCCCCCGACGACGTGCGCGGACGTCTGACCAACCTCCGCAGGGGCATCCAGCAGGGCCGCCAGGCCGGCGGTACCGGTACCACCGACGGCCGTGGTCTCGGCATGAACAACCAGGAGCGCTAGTTGAGTGCGATGAGCCAGGCGGCACAGAATCTGAACTGGTTGATCACCAACTTCGTGGACAACACCCCGGGGGTGTCCCACACGGTGGTGGTCTCCGCCGACGGCCTGCTGCTCGCGATGTCTGATGGTTTTCCGCGTGATCGTGCGGATCAGTTGGCGGCGGTGGCCTCGGGGTTGACGTCGTTGACCGCTGGTGCCTCCCGGATTTTCGAGGGGGGCAGTGTGAACCAGACGGTGGTGGAGATGGAGCGGGGCTTCCTCTTCATCATGTCGGTGTCGGATGGTTCGTCGCTGGCGGTGCTGGCGCATCCGGAGTGCGACATCGGTCTGGTCGGCTACGAAATGGCCCTGCTCGTCGACCGCGCGGGTGCCGTGCTGACCCCCGACCTTCGGGCCGAACTCCAGGGCAGTCTGTTGAACTGAGCACCGCACCCCGCCGCCGGGTGGCCCGCACGCAGCCGCGGACAACCGCCCGCACAACAGAACGTTCCCGTACTTCCGCACCAGCCATAGCACTGCCCGGACACGGAGGACCCTCATGACCCCGCCACCCGCCTCGCCGGGCCCGTACGGCGCGTCCCACCACGCGCCGTACGGGGTGGAAGGCGACCAGCCGCTGGTGCGGCCGTACGCCATGACCGGTGGCCGTACCCGGCCTCGCTACCAGCTCGCGATCGAGGCGCTGGTCAGCACCACCGCCGACCCGGCGCAGTACGCGGGACTGCTTCCAGAGCACCAGCGGATCTGCCATCTGACGCGTGAGATCAAGTCGGTGGCCGAGATCTCCGCGCTGCTCGCGATACCGCTCGGTGTGGCCCGGATTCTTGTGGCCGACCTCGCCGAGGCCGGCATGGTCGCCATCCACCAGCCCGGCAGCGGCGAATCGGGCGGCCAGCCAGATGTGACATTGCTTGAGAGGGTGCTCAGTGGACTTCGGAAGCTCTAGGCCGCAAGCGCAGCAGCCGGCGTACGGCGCGCCGCCGGTGCGGTCGACCACCTCCGCGAAGATCGTGGTGGCGGGTGGCTTCGGCGTGGGCAAGACCACGTTCGTGGGTGCGGTGTCGGAGATCAACCCGCTGCGCACCGAGGCCGTGATGACCTCGGCGTCGGCCGGGATCGACGACCTGAGCCACGTGCAGGACAAGACCACCACCACCGTGGCGATGGACTTCGGGCGCATCACGCTCGACGACGACCTGATCCTCTACCTGTTCGGCACCCCGGGCCAGGACCGCTTCTGGTTCATGTGGGACGACCTGGTGCGCGGCGCGATCGGCGCCGTGGTGCTGGTGGACACCCGGCGGCTGGCGGACTGCTTCCCGGCGGTCGACTACTTCGAGAACAGCGGGCTGCCGTTCGTGATCGCGCTCAACGGTTTCGACGGCCACCAGCCGTACCGGCCGGAAGAAGTGCGCGAGGCGCTGCAGATCGGTCCCGAGGCGCCGATCATCACCACCGACGCCCGGCACCGTGGCGAGGCGAAGAGCGCGCTGATCACGCTCGTCGAGCACGCGCTGCTGGCACGTCTCAAGTAGCTTGTGCCGCCGGCGATTTCGCCGGCCGGTAACGCGAGGACCCGTTATGTCGCACGACGTAACGGGTCCTTGGTCTTCATAACATTTCGAGAGAGTTTCCGGGAGGTCGCGAACACGGCTCGCGCTCGGCCGGTGCCACCGCGTGTACGTCTGTCTTATGGTTTGCTCAGCCTTTGGACTTATGCCCTTTTTATCTCTAGCCTTCTCACGGAGCCCGCCGGACGCCAGACGTTTGGCGTGCACCTGTATGACGTGCTGGAATTCGCAGAACCTGAGCGTAGGAACGGCCGTCGTTGTTGCGCCGTCGCCGAGAGGTTGTTGGTCCAGTGAGGAACACGAGGCGAGCTGAGGCGGGTACCGGGCAGGGCCCGCGTGGGAACTTCACTCCGCCACAGCGTCCGGGCAGCAGCCCGGAGCCGGTGGCCGAGGACGTGCCGGGGCCGGGCGGCCGGTTCAGCGCGCGCAACTGGCGGATGGCCACCCGGCTGAACGCCATCCTCCTCATCCCGGTCCTCGTCGCACTCGTGCTGGGCGGCTTCCGCGTCAACAGCGCCGTCAGCACCTGGCAGCAGGCCGACGACGCGGTGCACATCGCCAACCTCGTCCGCGCCGCCGCCACCTACGGCAACGCGCTGGAGAACGAGCGCGACACCACCGTGGTGCCCCTGCTGGAAGGCCACCGCGACGCGCAGGAGGTGTCGTCCGCCTACGCCACCACCGACGCCGCCGCCCGCGCCTTCGACAAGGCCGCGATCGGCATACCCGACGGCGCCGACCTCAAGCGCCGGATGGCCAGCTTCCGCAGCGTCGAGCCGCAGCTCCCCTCGCTCCGCAAGTCCGCCTTCACCGGCCAGCTCTCCGGTGTGCAGACCGAGGAGTGGTACGTCAGAATCCAGCACCCGCTGAGCGAGCTGTCTAACGAACTCGGCTTCGGCACCGGCAACAGCGCCTCCTACGGCCGCACCCTGTATGCCATCTCGCTCGCCAAGGCCGCCGAGTCGCTGACCCGCTCCATCGGCGTCCACATCCTCGTCGAGAAGCACCCCTCCGCGCAGGAACTCGCCCTCCAGAAGACCGCGCTCGGCTCGTACCAGTACCTGGAGGGCATCGCGCTGGAGGAGTACGACGGCGGTGGCAGCACCGCGGACCAGGCCCGGCTCAAGGCCGCGCAGGACAACGCGGTGAAGCAGGGCCAGGCGCGGATCACCACGGCGCTGAACAAGGCGAAGGCCGCGCACACCGCCTACGTCGTGCCGCCGGACCTCACCAAGATGGTCACCGACCTGACGGACCCGGCGTACACCGTCGCCCGGCTCGACGCCGAGGGCGTCACCCCCGCGTCCTACCTCTCCGCCGCCACGCTCTCCTTCGACGCCTACCGCTCGGTCGAGACCCACCTCGCCGACCAGGCCGCCGCGGACGCCTCGCACCTGGCCTCCCACGCCAAGCGCGACGTGTTCATCAACTCCGCGATCGTGCTGGTCGCGCTGATCATCGCGTTCATCGTGGCCGCGCTGATGGCCCGCTCGATGTCCCGCAACATGCGGCGGCTGCGCGCGGCCGCCTTCGACATCGCCGAGACCCGGCTGCCCGCACTGGTCGACCAGCTCTCCCGCACCGACCCGGGCCGGGTGAACACCCAGGTCGCGCCGATCCCGATCAACACCCGGGACGAGATCGGCGAGGTCGCCCGCGCCTTCGACCAGGTGCACCGCGAGGCGGTCCGGCTCGCCGCCGAGCAGGCGCTGCTGCGCGGCAACGTCAACGCGATCTTCACCAACCTCTCGCAGCGCAACCAGGGCCTCATCCAGCGCCAACTCAGCCTGATCACCGAGCTGGAGAACAACGAGGCCGACCCCGACCAGCTCGAGAACCTCTTCAAGATGGACCACCTCGCCACCCGTATGCGGCGCAACGGCGAGAACCTGCTGGTGCTCGCCGGCGAGGAGCCCGGCCGCCAGTGGAACCAGCCGGTGCCGCTGGTGGACGTGCTGCGCGCGGCGGCCTCCGAGGTGGAGGCGTACGACCGGATCGAACTGGTCGGCATCCCCGAGACCGACATCCACGGCAGCGCGGTCAGCGACCTGGTGCACCTGCTCGCCGAGCTGCTGGAGAACGCCACCTCGTTCTCCTCGCCGCAGACCAAGGTGCGGGTCACCGCGACCCGGCTGCCGGACGGCCGGGTGATGGTCGAGATCCACGACAAGGGCATCGGCCTGACCGCCGAGGACTTCGCGGACATCAACCACAAGCTCGCCGACCCGCCCACGATCGATGTAGAGATCGCCAAGCGGATGGGCCTGTTCGTGGTCGGCCGGCTCTGCGAGCGGCACGGCATCCGGGTCCAGTTGCGCCCCTCCGGCGAGCAGGCCGGCACCACCTCGCTGGTGATGCTGCCCGAGCCGATCACCCACGGCGGTGGCGGCGACCCGGTCGAGCCCGACAGCGACTTCACCGTCTCCCGGATCGTCCCGGAACACGCGGCCGACCAGCCCGGCCGGCCCGGCGAGCCCGGCCTGCTGCGGCCCGAGGTCAACGGGCAGCGCACCGCGGCCGAACTCGGCTTCGACGACTCCCGCTACGACGAGAACGGCCCGCGCGCGCTCGACCCGGTCGGCCGCTCGCTGCTGCGCGAGGAGCGCCGCGCCCAGCTGGAGGCCGCCGCCTCGGACCGTCAGGACGGCGAGCAGCCGGTCGAACTGCCCCAGCAGCGAAGGGAACCGGCCGACTTCGACCCGACCGGCCAGAACCTCGGGAACCAGGACCTCGGGAACCAGAACCTCGGCAGCCAGAACCTCGGGGGCCAGGACCACCTCGGCGGACCGGACTTCGGCACCCAGCAGCCGGCCGCCGGGGACTTCGCCGGCCAAGGCGGCTACCCGCAGGGGTACGCCCAGGAGTACCCGCAGGGATACACCCAGGGGTACGACCCCAGCTTCGACCCGGCCTACCAGCAGCAGGCGTACGAACAGGGCTTCCAGCCCGGCTACCAGCAGCAGGGCTACACCGAGCCGGCGGGCGGATGGGGTCAACCCCCGGCCGAGACCCCGGCGGAGAACGGCTTTTCGGCCGGTCCCGCGCAGAACGGTTTCTTCGAGCAGCCGTACGGGACCGGTTCCGGCCAGACCTACGACCCCGCGGCGCCCTATGCCGAGCAGCCCGGATACGGCACGGAGTACCAAGACGGCGGTCAGCAGGCCGGGTTCCCGGGGGCTCCCGGTTACGGCCCTGCTCAGGAGGGATGGCCGCAGGACACACCGGAGGTAACGGAATCCGTTCCGCCGCTCCCCGAGGGACCCTCCGAGAGCGTAGTCTCGCCTTCGCTGACGGACGCCGGTCTACCGCGCCGCGAACGGCAGCGCACCAGCCCCTCCGACCAGCAGTCCGATCAGCAGCCCAGCGAGCCGAGCCGGCAGCCGGGTCCGAACCCGCAGGCCGCGCCGCCCGCGGGGGAGCAGCCCGCCCAGGAGTCCACCGATCCCCACGAGCAACCCCAGCCGGACGGCACCGACTGGCGGTCGACGAACGACGAGCACTGGCAGCGGGCCGAGTCGGTCCGCGAGCCCAAGGCAGGCGGGGTCACCCCCTCCGGCCTGCCACGGCGGGTACCCAAGGCCAACCTGGTCCCGGGTGCCGCGGCACAGACCCCGCAGGGCGGCCCACAGGTCTCCCGCGCACCGGAGGACGTACGTGGCAGGTTGAGTAATCTGCGACGTGGCGTCCAGCAAGGGCGCACTGCTGGAACTGACACGAACGGACAGGCCACCGACAGCCGATTCGGCGGCCCCCAGAACCAGGAGCGCTAGTTGAGTCCGATGAGCCAGGCGGCACAGAATCTGAACTGGTTGATCACCAACTTCGTGGACAACACCCCGGGGGTGTCCCACACGGTGGTGGTCTCCGCCGACGGCCTGCTGCTCGCGATGTCTGATGGTTTTCCGCGTGATCGTGCGGATCAGTTGGCGGCGGTGGCCTCGGGGTTGACGTCGTTGACCGCTGGTGCCTCCCGGATTTTCGAGGGGGGCAGTGTGAACCAGACGGTGGTGGAGATGGAGCGGGGCTTCCTCTTCATCATGTCGGTGTCGGATGGTTCGTCGCTGGCGGTGCTGGCGCATCCGGAGTGCGACATCGGTCTGGTCGGCTACGAAATGGCCCTGCTCGTCGACCGGGCAGGAAGCGTACTCACCCCCGACCTTCGGGCCGAACTTCAGGGCAGCTTGCTCAACTAACGCATGGGCGGCGGGCACGCCCGGGCACCTGCCAGGTGCTCGGGTGGCAGCGCGGCCGTTTCAGGAGGAGGACTCGTGAGCACTTCCCCCGGTGGAGACCCGTACGGCAACCAGCCCCAGCAGCCGGCGAACCCGTACACCTACCCGTCGGCGCCCGACCCGGAGCAGCAGCCCGGGCAGCCCGGCACGCCCTACCGCCAGCCCCGCATCCAGCCGTACGCCCCGCCGCAGGCCCCGCCACCGCAGAGCCAGGCGCCGGGGCAGCGCCAGGGCCAGCACGGCCGCCCGCCGGCGCAGGGCCAGGGATACGGCCAAGGTCAGGGCCAGGGGTACGGCCAGGGGCAGGGCCGGCACGACGCGGGCCGCTCACGCACGCCCTCAGGACTGGTCCGCCCCTACGCCATGACCGGCGGGCGGACCCGGCCGCGCTACCAGCTCGCCATCGAGGCACTGGTCAGCACCACCGCCGACCCGGAGCGCCTGCGCGGGCAGCTCCCCGAGCACCAGCGGATCTGCCTGCTGTGCCGCGAGGTCAAGTCGGTGGCCGAGATCTCCGCGCTGCTGACCATCCCGCTCGGTGTGGTCCGCATTCTTGTCGCCGACCTGGCCGAGGCCGGACTGGTCGCGATCCACCAGCCCGGCGGCGACGAGGCCGCGGGCGGCCAGCCAGATGTGACACTGCTTGAAAGGGTGCTCAGTGGACTTCGGAAGCTCTAGCGGTCCGGCCCGCGCCACCACCTCCGCGAAGATCGTGGTGGCGGGCGGCTTCGGCGTGGGCAAGACCACGTTCGTCGGTGCCGTCTCGGAGATCAACCCGCTGCGCACCGAAGCCGTGATGACCTCCGCGTCAGCCGGCATCGACGACCTCACGCACGCGCCGGACAAGACCACCACCACGGTGGCGATGGACTTCGGCCGCATCACGCTCGACGAGGACCTGATCCTCTACCTGTTCGGCACCCCGGGGCAGGACCGGTTCTGGTTCATGTGGGACGACCTGGTGCGCGGCGCGATCGGCGCGATCGTGCTGGTCGACACCCGGCGGCTGGCGGACTGCTTCCCGGCGGTCGACTACTTCGAGAACAGCGGGCTGCCGTTCGTGATCGCCCTCAACGGCTTCGACGGCCACCAGCCGTACGGCCCCGAGGAGGTCCGTGAGGCGCTGCAGATCGGTCCCGAGGCGCCGATCATCACCACCGACGCCCGGCACCGCGGCGAGGCGAAGAGCGCGCTGATCACGCTCGTCGAGCACGCTTTGATGGCCCGGCTGCGCTGACGCCGGCGGGTCCGCCGGTGCGTCCGAGGGGCGCACCGGCCCGGTTCCGGGGGGACTTGGCGATACTCGTTTTGGAGCGCCGTCCCGGATCGGGTAATGTTCTTCCTGCGCCGCCGGACAGGGCCAAGGCCCGAACCGGAGACGCACACCGAACAAGATCCCTTACCGGGATTGCGTTTTGGTGGGGTATGGTGTAATTGGCAACACGGCTGATTCTGGTTCAGTTGTTCTAGGTTCGAGTCCTGGTACCCCAGCAGCACTTCAGCAAGTGCGAGCCCCCGTTGTGTAGCGGCCTAGCACGCTGCCCTCTCACGGCAGTAGCGCCGGTTCGAATCCGGTCGGGGGTACAGATCCTTTCATTCCGTCCACGTCGGGTCGCTCCCGGCCTGGACGACGCGAGGATCGCCAGGGCCCCCGTTGTGTAGCGGCCTAGCACGCTGCCCTCTCACGGCAGTAGCGCCGGTTCGAATCCGGTCGGGGGTACAGAGTTCGACCCGAAGCCCGCCGCGGTCCGCGGCGGGCTTCGTCGTTCATCCGGAGCGGCGCAGTGCCTCGCTGAGCCGGCCGGCGGCGTCGACCACGGCCTGGGCGTGCATCCGGCCCGGGTGCCGGGTGAGCCGCTCGATCGGCCCGGAGACCGACACCGCGGCGACCACGCGGTTGGACGGCCCGCGCACCGGCGCGGAGACCGAGGCGACCCCGGGCTCGCGCTCGCCGATCGACTGCGACCAGCCCCGGCGGCGCACCCCGGACAGCGCGGTGGCGGTGAAGCGGGCGCCCTGCAGGCCCCTGTGCAGCCGCTCGGGCTCCTCCCAGGCCATCAGGACCTGAGCGGCAGAGCCGGCCTTCATCGGCAGCGTGGAGCCGACCGGCACGGTGTCCCGCAGCCCGGACAGCCGCTCCGCCGCGGCCACGCAGATCCGCATGTCGCCCTGGCGGCGATAGAGCTGCGCGCTCTCGCCGGTCATGTCGCGCAGGTGCGTCAGCACCGGCCCCGCGGTGGCCAGCAGCCGGTCCTCGCCGGCCGCGGCGGCCAGCTCCGACAGGCGCGGGCCCAGGATGAAGCGGCCCTGCATGTCGCGAGCCACCATGCGATGGTGTTCGAGCGCGACCGCCAGGCGGTGCGCGGTGGGGCGGGCCAGGCCCGTGGCACCGACAAGCCCGGCCAGGGTGGCCGGACCCGACTCCAGCGCACTGAGCACCAGAGCCGCCTTGTCGAGAACGCCGACGCCGCTAGAGTTGTCCATGAAACGATACTCGCGTCTCAGAGTGTGAAACGCAAGTTCAATTTTCCCGGGAACGCGTCACGCTGGGAGCACAGCGCAGGACCAACACCTAGTGGGCCCCGCGACGACGCGGGCCGGAGGGACAGCGATGGGTAGGACACTCGCGGAAAAAGTCTGGGACGACCATGTCGTCCGCCGCGCCGAAGGCGAACCTGATCTGCTTTTCATCGATCTCCACCTCCTGCACGAGGTGACCAGCCCCCAGGCGTTCGACGGGCTGCGGATGAACGGCCGGCGGGTGCGCCGTACCGACCTCACCATCGCCACCGAGGACCACAACACCCCGACCCTCGACATCGACAAGCCGATCGCCGACCCGGTCTCCCGGACCCAGTTGGAGACGCTGCGCAAGAACTGCGCGGAGTTCGAGGTGCGGCTGCACCCGCTCGGTGACGTCGAGCAGGGCGTGGTGCACGTGGTGGGGCCGCAGTTGGGCCTGACCCAGCCCGGCACCACCGTGGTCTGCGGCGACTCGCACACCTCCACGCACGGCGCTTTCGGCGCGCTGGCGTTCGGTATCGGCACCTCGCAGGTCGAGCACGTGCTGGCCACCCAGACGCTGCCGCTGGCCCCGTTCCGCACGATGGCGGTCACCGTCGACGGCGAACTGCCCGACGGCGTCACCGCCAAGGACCTGATCCTCGCGGTGATCAGCCGGATCGGCACCGGCGGCGGCCAGGGCTACGTCATCGAGTACCGCGGCTCGGCGATCGAGAAGCTCTCGATGGAATCCCGGATGACCGTCTGCAACATGTCGATCGAGGCGGGCGCCAGGGCGGGCATGATCGCCCCGGACCAGACCACGTTCGACTACCTGGAGGGCCGCGCGCACGCCCCCAAGGACGCCGACTGGGACGCGGCCGTCGCGTACTGGAAGACGCTCAGGACCGACGACGACGCCGTCTTCGACCACGAGGTGCGGATCGACGCGGCCGAGTTGGCGCCGTTCGTCACCTGGGGCACCAACCCGGGCCAGGGCGCGCCGCTGAGCGCGTCCGTGCCGGACCCGGCGTCGTACACCGACGCCGGCGACCGGATCGCCGCCGAGAAGGCCCTGGAGTACATGGGCCTGACCGCGGGGCAGCCGCTGCGCGAGGTCGCCGTGGACACCGTCTTCGTCGGCTCCTGCACCAACGGCCGGATCGAGGACCTGCGCGCGGCCGCCGCCGTCGTGCAGGGCCGCCGGATCGCCGACGGGGTACGGATGCTCGTGGTCCCCGGCTCGGTGCGGGTGGCGCTACAGGCCGTCGAGGAGGGCCTGGACAAGGTGTTCACCGCGTCCGGCGCCGAATGGCGGCACGCGGGTTGCTCGATGTGCCTGGGTATGAACCCCGACCAACTCGCGCCCGGCGAGCGCTCCGCGTCCACCTCGAACCGCAACTTCGAGGGACGGCAGGGCAAGGGCGGCCGTACCCACCTGGTCTCCCCGCAGGTGGCCGCCGCCACCGCGGTGCTCGGCCACCTCGCCTCGCCCGCCGACCTGTCCGACGCCCCTGTCCTGACGGAGGTCTGAGCCGCCATGGAAGCCTTCACCACCCACACCGGCCGGGCCGTGCCGCTGCGCCGCAGCAACGTGGACACCGACCAGATCATCCCCGCGCACTGGCTGAAGAAGGTCACCCGCAACGGGTTCGAGGACGGCCTGTTCGAGGCGTGGCGCAAGGACGACTCGTTCGTGCTCAACGCGCCGCAGTACGCGGGTGCCACCGTCCTGGTGGCCGGCGCCGACTTCGGCACCGGCTCGTCCCGTGAGCACGCCGTCTGGGCGTTGCAGAACTACGGCTTCAAGACGGTGATCTCGTCCCGCTTCGCGGACATCTTCCGCGGCAACTCGCTGAAGAACGGGCTGCTGACGGTGGTGCTGCCGCAGGAGACCGTCGAGGAGCTGTGGCAGCTCGTCGAGGCCGACCCGACCGCGGAGATCACCGTGGACCTGGTCGCCCGGGAGGTGCGCGCCGACCGCCCGCAGGGGCCGCTGACCGCGCCGTTCGAGCTGGACGACAACGCCCGCTGGCGGCTGCTGGAAGGGCTGGACGACATCAGCCTGACGCTCGCCAACGAGCCGGACATCGCCGCGTTCGAGAGCACCCGGCCGTCCTGGAAGCCCAGTACCGCAAGGGTCTGACGCCCCTGGCCGGGCCCCTGGGTCCGGCCGCCGCACGCACCGCGCAAGCGCCCCTCACGTCCTCGTGGGGGGCGCTTTCGCGTGTCCGGACGACCCGGACACCACCCCGCCATGGGTACTGGAAAACAGGCTCGGAACACCCGGTTGGCCCTGTCGCGCTCGACAACTCGCCGCAGATGGCACAATCGACGCATGGAACGCGACGGCCAACTGGAGCTCTACGGGGTCCTCGCCGCGCGTTTGAAGCAGGCGCACACGCGCGTCGCCAATCCCGAAGTCCCGGACGGGACAAGGCGGGAGTTGACCCGGCGACTGCTCGCGGTGACCGCGGTGGCGAAGCACGATCTCGCCGACGCGGCACGGCGCCTGGAGGTGTTAACGGCTGAGTTGGACGAGCTCGGAATCCCCGATCACTGATCACGCGGAGTACCGAGTTCGTTGCGGCACAAGGGTGATTCGCCCGTTTCGTATTTGATTTGCGGTATATATCCGCCTAGCGTGCGAAATCAGCCCGTACTCATTCGCCGGGCAAGTTTCCGAAGGGGAAGACGTGAACAAGGCGCAGCTCGTAGAAGCGATTGCCGACAAGGTGGGCGGCCGGCAGGCCGCCGCGGACGCGGTTGACGCGGTTCTCGACGCGATCGTCCGCGCGGTGGTCTCCGGTGACCGGGTCTCGGTCACCGGGTTCGGTTCGTTCGAGAAGGTCGAGCGTCCCGCCCGTTACGCTCGCAACCCCCAGACCGGGGAGCGGGTCCGGGTCAAGAAGACCTCCGTGCCGCGGTTCCGTGCGGGGCAGGGCTTCAAGGACCTGGTCAGCGGGTCGAAGAAGCTTCCGCGTGGCGGCGAGGTCTCGGTCAAGAAGGCGCCCAAGGGCAGCCTGAGCGGCGGTGCCTCCACCACCGCCCGCACCGCGACGAAGAAGGCCGCCGCGAAGAAGGCGACCACCGCGCGGAAGGCGGCCACCGCCAAGACCGCGGCCGCGAAGAAGACCACGGCGGCCAAGAAGACCACCGCCAAGAAGGCGTCCACCGCGAAGAAGTCCGCCACGAAGAAGGCCACCACCGCGAAGAAGGCCGCCGCCAAGAAGGCGCCCGCCAAGAAGACCACCGCCAAGAAGGCGCCGGCCAAGCGCTCCGCCCGCAAGACCGCGAAGCGCGCCGCCGCCAGGTGACAGCCGCGTTACGGCTCCACCCGCTCCACCCGCTTCACCGCGCCGGGCCGGGCCCCCTTCCCACGGGGCGCCCGGCCCGCGCTATTTCGCGTCCGCGGGTCGGACGGGATCGGGCTCCGGCTCGGACGGGATCGGGCTCCGGGTCAGGCCGGGTCGGGACCCGGGTCCGGGAAGGTCTGCAGGGTCAGGAACGTCACGCGGCGGGCCGAACCCGCGCCCTCGGTGCGGATACGGACCCGCTGGCCCGGGCGCAGCAGCAGCAGCCGCCCCGCGTCGAACGCCGCGGCGTCGAACTCCAGCGGGGTGCCGTCGTCCAGCAGCACACTGCCGGCGCGGCTGACGGGATCGAACGTGAACGCGGTGGCCTGCATGGTGGCAAGCCTAGACCGGACCCTCCGGGGCGGTGCGTTCTGTCGGTTCCGGGACCCCTTGCCGGTGGACAGTTGGCCCGCGCGACAAGCCACCCACCGACAGCTGGTCCCGGAACCGGCGGGGCTACCCGCCCTGGGGGGTCAGGCTCGCCGCAGCCGCGGCCGTGTGCGGGCCGACGCCCAGCGCGAGCGCAACGGCGAGGTCTTCCAGGGTGTCCACGTCCTGCCGCACCGAGGGCGCCGCGGGGAGCGTGATCTCGGCGGCCCCGGACGCGAGGTGCCGCGCACGCGACGCCCCGCCGAACCCGGGAGCGAGCGGCAGATACGGCACCGTGGTGAGCAACGTTGTCCCCACGCCGGTCGCATCGGCGAGGAACGCCCGCTCACAGGCCCCCGCGGCCGCGCGCAGCACTTCCGCCAGTTCCCCCGGCCGCAAGGCCGGGAGATCGCCGTTCAGGGCCGCGACCGGAGCATGCGGCCGGCGCGCCCTGACCGTCTCCGCGCCGTGCCGCAGCGCGGCGTTCAGCCCGGCGGCGGGGGAGTCCGCCACGACGAAGGCGCCGAGCCCGGCGAGTTCGGCACCGGCGGTCGCGTCGTCGGTGACCACCGTGACGTCCTCGACCTCGGCGCAGGCCAGCGCGGCGCCCACCGTGTCCAGCGCGAACGCCAGTGCCAGCGCGGGTCGTACCGCTCCCGCCGCCGCCAGCCTGCTCTTGGCCACCGCGAGCGGCTTCAACGGCACGACCAGCGACCACCTCGCCTCATCCACGTCGTCCATTGTGCGGGCCACCACCGACAAAGCGGCCGGGCCCGGGCGCGGCCGGCCCCGCGGCACCGTCGGTGCCCGGTACCAACCCGGTACCCGCCCGGTGACAGCCCGGTGGCAGAGGTGCCCCGCCGGACGTGAACCGCTGGCGTTAACCTCTCGGTAGCCGCGATCCTTGAGCGGCGCCACCGGCAACGAAGAGGAGTCCCGGGTGTCCCGCCGCAGAATCGGTTTCTGGTACCGCCTGGCGGCCGCCATCGCCAAGCCGCCGCTCATCGTGCTCTTCAAGCGGGACTGGCGCGGAATGGAGAACATTCCGGCCGAGGGAGGATTCCTCACCGCGGTGAATCACAACTCCTACCTCGACCCGCTGCTGTACGCGCATTTCCAGTACAACACCGGTCGGCTTCCGCGCTTCCTGGCGAAGGCGGCGCTGTTCAAGCCGTTCTTCGTCGGCGCGGTGATGCGCGGCACCGGGCAGATCCCGGTGGTGCGGGCCACCGCCGACGCCGCGGCGGCGTACCGCTCGGCGGTCGAGGCGGTCAACAAGGGGGAGTGTGTGGCGTTCTACCCCGAAGGCACCCTCACCCGGGACCCGGACCAGTGGCCGATGGTCGGCAAGACCGGCGTCGCCCGTGTCGCGCTGCTCACCCGGGCACCGGTGATCCCGATCGCCCAGTGGGGCGCCAACGAGTTCCTGCCGCCGTACGCGAAGAAGCCGAGCTTCCTGCCGCGCAAGACGCACCGCGTGCTGGTCGGCCCGCCGGTCGACCTCAGCGCCTGGTACGGCAAAGAGCCCACCGCCGAGGTGCTGCGCGAGGTCACCGGGGCCATCATGTCCGATGTGAAGCAACTCCTGGCAGAAGTCCGCGGCATCCCCGCCCCGGACGGCCTGTACGACCCGCGCAAGGCGGCCAAGGACGCCAAGGGCAACGACGGCAAGGGGGCGGCGTGACGGCTCGCTGCGCCGTGTACGGCACCGGGTCCTGGGGCACCGCGTTCGCGATGGTGCTGGCCGACGCGGGCTGCGAGGTGTCCTTGTGGGGGCGCCGGCCCGACCTCGCCGCCGCCATCAACACCACCCGGATCAACCCGGAGTACTCCAGCGAGATCACGCTGCCGCCGGCCGTGACGGCGACCACCGACCCGGCCGAAGCCGCGGCCGGCGCCGAATTCGTCTTCCTGGCCGTGCCGTCGCAGGTGCTGCGCGCCAACCTCGCCGACTGGGCGCCCCTGATGCGCCCCGACGCGGTCCTGGTCAGCCTGATGAAGGGCGTCGAACTCGGCACCGCCAAGCGGATGAGCGAGGTGATCGAGGAGGTCGCCAAGGTCGATCAGGACCGCGTCGCGGTGCTGACCGGCCCCAACCTCGCCCCCGAGATCGCCGCCCGCCAGCCCGCCGCCGCGGTGGTCGCCTGCCGTGACGAGTCCGCCGCCCGCCGCATCCAGACCGCCTGCCACACCGCGTACTTCCGGCCGTACACCAACACCGACGTGACCGGGTGCGAACTCGGCGGCGCGGTGAAGAACGTGATCGCGCTCGCGGTCGGCATCGCCGGCGGCATGGGCATGGGCGACAACACCAAGGCGTCCCTGATCACCCGCGGCCTCGCCGAGACCACCCGGTTGGGCCTGGCGATGGGCGCGGACCCGTACACCTTCGCCGGCCTCGCCGGGATGGGCGACCTCGTCGCCACCTGCTCCTCCCCGCTGTCCCGCAACAACACCTTCGGCCACAACCTCGGCCGCGGCATGAGCCTCGCCGAGACCATCGCCGCCACCAGCCAGACCGCCGAGGGCGTCAAGTCGTGCGAGTCCGTCGCCGACCTCGCCCGCAGGCACGGCGTCGACATGCCGATCACGGAGACCGTGGTCGACATCGTGCACAACGGGAAGTCACCCGTCGTGGCCGTCAAGGAGTTGATGTCACGTTCCGCGAAACCCGAACGGTAAGGTCAACGCGACATGAGCAACCTGCCATCGCCCCAGAGCCCGGATCAGCACTCCGAGCGGCCGAGTTACGACCGCAAGCCGCGCGTCGCCGTCGTGTTCGGCGGGCGCAGCTCCGAGCACGGCGTGTCCGTGGTGACCGCGGCCAGCGTGCTGCGCGCCATCGACCGCGACAAGTACGACGTCCTGCCGATCGGTATCACCACCGAGGGCCGTTGGGCGCTCACCGCCGACGAACCCGAGCGGATGGCCATCGCCGACCGGCGGATGCCCAGCGTCGAGCAGGTCACCGACCACGACGGCGCGGTCCTGCTGCCCGTCGACCCGGGCAACCGGGAGGTCGTCTACACCGAGGTCGGCGCGGTGCCGAAGGCACTCGGCGAGGTCGACGTCGTCTTCCCCATGCTGCACGGCCCCTACGGCGAGGACGGCACCCTCCAGGGGCTGCTGGAACTGTCCGGCGTGCCGTACGTCGGCGCGGGTGTGCTCGCCTCCGCGGTCGGCATGGACAAGGAGTACATGAAGCGGATCTTCACCTCGTTCGGGTTGAAGGTCGGCCCGTACACGGTGATCCGCCCGCGCGAGTGGGAGCAGGACCAGGCCGCCGCCCGCCGCAAGGTGCTGGACTTCGCGCAGGTGCACGGCTGGCCGCTGTTCATCAAGCCGACCCGGGCCGGCTCGTCCATCGGCATCAGCAAGGTCGAGGGCCCCGACGAACTCGACGCCGCGCTCGCCGAGGCCCGCAGGCACGACCCGAAGGTGCTCGTCGAGGCGCTGCTGCGCGGACGCGAGATCGAGTGCGGCGTGCTGGAGTTCGCGGACGGCCCGCGCGCCTCGGTGCCCGCCGAGATCCCGCCGGCGTCCAGCAGCGACTTCTACGACTTCGACGCGAAGTACATCGACTCCGCCGAGGGCATCGTGCCGGCCCCGCTCACCGAGGAGCAGACCGAGCGCGTACGGCGGCTGGCCGTCGAGGCGTTCGAGGCCGCGTCCTGCGAGGGCCTGGTCCGCGCGGACTTCTTCCTGCTGGACAGCGGGGAGTTCGTGATCAACGAGATCAACACCATGCCCGGCTTCACCCCGATCTCGATGTACCCGCGGATGTGGCAGGAGAGCGGTGTCGGCTACACCGAACTGATCGACCTGCTCATCCAGGCGGCGCTGCGCCGCTCCACCGGCCTGCGCTGACCGCGGCGCCGGCCCCGACCCGCCGTCCGTACCGATCCCCGCCGAGCCGAGCGTGCCGCGCTCAGATTCCGGCGGGGATCGTGTGCTTGACGGCCGAGGCCAGATCGGTCAGCGGCCCGAGGTCGGTGGCGTACTTCTTCGGCAGCACCACCTCGACGTACGCCTTGCGCAGCGTCGTGGTCAACCGGAAGGAACCGTCCGACTGCGGTTCGATGGACCAGCCGACACCGTCGACCTCCACCCCGTCGGTGTTCTCCGAGTCGTCCGCGGCCGGACGCGGCACACCGCAGCGCAGCACGATCGTAGGATCACCCCATCCGGCGGTCAGCGGGGACACCGGCTTGAGATCATGGCCGGGCAGTCCGTTGACCTTCTTCGGCAACTGCGCGTGCAGCGCCTTGCAGTAGGCGGTGACCTGGGAGTCCGGAACCGGGACGGCGACCGACTCGTCGTCGCTACCGGAAGCGGTGAACACGTAGACCGCCGCCGCGGACAGGCACGCGGCGGCGGACACGGAGATCAGCACGACCCGGCGGTAGAACATCACCGGGAAAGCATAGGGAGAGCCCCGCTTCCAGGGCTCGGCGGGGGCTATATATGGACGACCGGGCAGGTCAGCGTGCGGGTGATGCCTTCCGCCTGCTGGACCTTGGCGACCACCATGCGGCCGAGTTCGTCGACCGTGTCGGCCTGGGCGCGGACGATGACGTCATAGGGACCTGTGACGTCCTCCGCCTGAATGACTCCGTCGATCTTGGAGATCACCTCCGCTACTGCCGAGGACTTCCCGACCTCGGTCTGGATCAGGATGTACGCCTGTACCACGGAACCTCCAGGGCGGCTTCGAGGATCATGTGGGAGGGGAGACGCCACGTTATCGCGTCGCCGCGCGCAGCGGGGAGACCCGCGCGGTACCAGACCCCCGTATTGGCGGGAAACACGCAGTGGAACGGACCGGAGCACGGGCACCGGCCGAGAATCGAGGGGACGACGATATGAAGGGGACTGTGGGCGAGCTGGGGGAGTTCGGGCTCATCAGGGAACTGACCTCCCGCCTCACCTCTACCCCCGCGGTGCAGATCGGCCCCGGCGACGACGCCGCCGTGGTCGCCGCACCCGACCGCCGGGTGGTGGCCACCACCGACGTGCTCCTCGAAGGACGGCACTTCCGCCGCGACTGGTCCACCGCCTACGACGTGGGCCGCAAGGCCGCCGCGCAGAACCTCGCCGACATCGCGGCCATGGGCGCGGTGCCCACCGCGGTGCTGCTCGCCCTCGTGGTGCCCGCCGAACTGCCCGTCACCTGGCCGGTCGAGCTGATGGACGGCATCAGGGACGAGTGCCAGGTGGCCGGTGCGGCGGTGGTCGGCGGCGACGTGGTGCGCGGCGACACCATCACCGTGTCCATCACCGCGCTCGGCGACCTGCGCAACCGCGCCGCCGTCACCCGCGCCGGCGCCCGCGCGGGCAACCTGATCGCCGTCACCGGCTGGCTCGGCTGGTCCGCCGCCGGACTCGCCGTGCTCTCCCGCGGGTTCCGCTCGCCGCGCGCCTTCGTCGAGGCGCACCGCCGGCCCGAGCCGCCGTACCACGCGGGCCCGGCCGCCTCGGAACTCGGCGCCACCGCGATGACCGACGTCAGCGACGGCCTGGTCGCCGACCTCGGCCACATCGCCGCCGCCAGCGGCGTGGACATCGACCTGCGCTCCGCCGCCATCGACGTACCCGCGCAGATGACGGACATCGGCCAGGCCGTCGGTGTCGATCCGCTGCACTGGGTGCTCACCGGCGGCGAGGACCACGCCATCGTGGCCGCGTTCCCGCGCGACGTGAAACTCCCGGCCCGCTGGCGGATCATCGGCGACGTCACCGCGCCCGCCGGACGCACCCCGCGGGTCACCGTCGACGGCGCTCCCTGGGACAAGGCCGGCGGCTGGGACCACTTCGGGTCCGACGCGTGAGCGGCCCGGACGTGGCCGGCGCCACGGGTGAGCCGGCCGCGCCCCGGCAGCAGCGCACCGCGCCACCGCGGGTGCTGACCGTGGCCGGCTCCGACTCCGGCGGCGGCGCGGGCATCCAGGCCGACCTCAAGACGATGCTCGCGCTCGGCGTGCACGGCATGAGCGTGCTCACCGCCGTCACCGCGCAGAACTCGCTGGGCGTACAGGGTGCCTGGGAACTGCCGGTCGACGCGGTCCGCGCGCAGTTCCGCGCCGTCGTCGACGACATCGGGGTGCAGGCGGTCAAGACCGGCATGCTCGCCTCCGCGGCGACGGCCGGCACCGTCGCCGACCTGCTCGGCGGGCTCGACCGCGACGTACCCGTGGTGGTCGACCCGGTCGCCGTCTCCAAGCACGGCGACGCGCTGCTGGGCGAGGAGGCGGTCGACGTGGTGCGCGGCCGGCTGCTGCCGCTGGCCACGGTGGCCACCCCGAACCTCGACGAGGTGACCCAGCTCACCGGTGTCGTGGTCGCCGACGAGGCGGGGATGCGCGCGGCGGCCCGCGCGGTGCTCGGGTACGGCCCGCGCTGGGTGCTGGTCAAGGGCGGGCACCTGCCCGGCGCCGAGCGGCACGCGGAGGCCGTGGACTTGCTCTCCGACGGCCGCACCGAGCGGTGGTACCGCGCGCCCCGGTACGCCAACCGCCACACCCACGGCACCGGCTGCACCCTGGCCAGCGCGCTCGCCTCGTACCTGGCGCTGGGGCACGACGTGCCCGCGGCGGTCGGCTACGCCAAGGAGTACGTCAGGGGCGCCATCGAGGCGGGCTTCCCGCTCGGGGCGGGCATCGGCCCGGTCGACCACGGCTGGCGGACCCGCACCGGGGAACGCTGAAAAGCCGATCCACCGTGAGGTGGATCGGCTTCAGGTAGCCACCAGGACTGCGCTGCGGTCAGCGCGTGACCTTGCCGGCCTTGATGCACGAGGTGCAGACGTTGAGGCGCTTCGGCGTCTTCCCGACAACCGCACGCACGCGCTGGATGTTGGGGTTCCAACGACGCGGAGTACGGCGGTGCGAGTGGGAGATGCTGTTGCCGAAGCCCGGCCCCTTGCCGCAGACGTCGCAGTTAGCAGCCACGGGTCACTCCAAAGACTTCAGATGCTCAGATGCATTTACGGTGAGAAAACCCGGGAGAGCCCCAGGCAACCGGAGCAGCATACAACGACCGCTCCCGTAGAACGAAACTACCACGGTCCGGGCGCCCTCCCGGCCGGTGGCCGCCCGGACCCCGCCGGTGACCACCCGGTGACCGTACGGGAGATCGGCAGGTGACGGCCAGGTTGCCGGCAGGGAGCGCGCCCGCCGGACGCCGGACGCCCGCACCACCCGGCCGTCGCCTTCCGCCCGCCCTCCCGCCCGGCAGTACGCTCACCAGCAGCCCCACCCCAGGACGCCGGACCCCCGGCCCCCGACGCCCGGACCGCCGACGTCCGAACCGCCTGACCGCCGAACTCCCGACCCCGGCGCCCCCGGTGCCCCGCAAGGAGGACCTGTTGCCCCCCACGCTCGACGCGGCCGCGGTGCGTTCCTGGTGCCGGCTCTCGCTACGGGCGCTGGGGCGGGCCCGCGAGGAGATCGACGCGATCAACGTCTATCCGGTCGCCGACGGGGACACCGGCACCAACCTCTACCTGACCGTCGAGTCGGCCGCCCAGGCCGTCGAAGCGGTCTTCGACGCGCACGCCGCCGGCCGCGCCGACCCCGGCGGCGCCCCCGCGCCCACCCTCACCGAGGCGTTCCGCGCCCTGTCGCACGGGGCCCTCATCGGCGCCCGCGGCAACTCCGGCACCATCCTCGCCCAGTTGCTGCGCGGCGTGAACGAGGCGCTGTCCGCGCCTCCGGGACCGGACGGCCGGATCGCGGCGGACGACCTGCGCCGCGCGCTCGCGGCCGCCGCGGAGGCCGGTTACGCGGCCGTGGCCCGGCCGGTGGAGGGCACCATGCTCACCGTCGCCACCCGCGCCGCCGAGGCGGCCCGCGCCGCCGAGGGCGGCATGACCGAGGTGGCACGGGCGGCCCACGCCGCCGCTCTCGCCGCGCTGGCCGCCACCCCCGGCCAACTCGGCGCGCTGCGCAGGGCCGGTGTGGTGGACGCGGGCGGCCTCGGCCTGGTCGCGCTGCTCGGCGCGCTCTGCGAGGTCGTCACCGGCGAGCCCCCCACCGACCGGCCGGTCTCCGGCACGGGCACCTCCTTCCGCCACGCGCACGTACCGGAAGCCGCCGACCCCGACGCCGGGCCCTGCGCCGACGGTTCCGCGTTCGGCGCCGACGGACCCGCGTTCGAGGTGATCTTCCTGCTGGAGGGCACCGACGCCACCGTGGACGTGCTGCGCGGCCGGCTCGACGCGCTCGGCGACTCGCTGGTCGTGGTCGGCGGCGACGGCCTGTGGAACGTCCACGTCCACGTGGACGACGTCGGGGCCGCGCTGGAGGCCGCGATCGACGCCGGGCGGCCGTACCGGATCAGGGTCACGCACTTCGGCGACCAGGCCCGGCGGCCGCGCGGCGAGCGAGCCGTACGCGCCGTGGTCGCCGTCGTCCGCGGCGACGGCCTCGCCGAACTGTGCGCCCAGGCCGGCGCGACCGTGGTCGCCCTACGCCCGGGGGAGCGGCCCGCCAGCGGCGAGATCGCCGCCGCCATCCGCCGCGCGCACGCCCGCGAGGTCGTCCTGCTGCCCAACGACACCGAGTTGCGGCACGTCGCGGGCGCCGCCGCCGAACAGGCCAGGGCCGACGGCGTACGGGTCGCCCTGATCCCCACCCGCTCGGCCGTGCAGGGCCTGTCCGCGCTCGCCGTCCACGAGCCGAGCCGCCGCTTCGACGAGGACGTGGTCGCCATGACCGCGGCCGCCGGCGCCACCCGCTACGCCGAACTCGCCGTCGCCGAGCACCAGTCCTGGACCACCGCCGGGATCTGCCAGGCCGGCGACATCCTCGGCCTGATCGAGGACGACGTCGCCGTCATCGGCGCCGACCTCGCCGAGACCGCGGTCGCCACGCTGGAACGGATGCTCACCGCCGGCGGCGAACTCGTCACCCTCGTCCTCGGCCCCACCGCCCCACCCGACCTCGCCGACCGCCTCCGCGCCCACGTCCACGACCACCACCTCGCGGTCGACACGGTCACCTACGAAGGCGGCGACACGGCCACCCCTCTCCTCATCGGCGTGGAATAGGTCCGCCGTCACCGGCAGGTGGAAGGGTTCCGGGAGCGGGCACCCGCAAATCGGGTGGAGTAGCGAGGGTCCTACGGTGGTTAGGACCGGTTCCCGGAGTGGGCGCCGTTACGTGCGAGCCGTTCTTACGTGTGGGGCACCCGCTCAGCCCCTTTTTTGCCGCCGGCTCGCCTCCGGGCGCTTAGATCCGGTGTCGACGGTCGATCGTGCTCGATCGCTCGTTCCTCACGATCTCCGCGCGTTCTCCACTTTCGACACCGGCGCGCCCTTTGGCTCGCCGGCTACAACGGCGAACCGTTCTTACGCGTAGGCACCCGGTCCGGTGCGGCGCAGCGTAAGAACGGCTCCCCACGTGACGGTGCCCCACACGTAGGAACGGCACCCCCGGTCCGGCGCCCCACACGTAAGAACGGCACCCCCGTCACCGGGCCGGCCCGTGTGGCTCGTGCCGTTGTCGGCGCGGTGCGCAAAGATTGGGCGTGATGACTGGGAACCCGCTGGACGACCCGCTGCGCAAGCTCGTCGGTGACCGTACGGCCAAGGTGCTCGACGAGCACCTCGGGCTGCGCACGACGGGGGATCTGCTGCACCACTACCCGCGGCGGTACGCGGAGCGCGGCGAGCTGACGCGGCTGGCGGACCTGCCGGTCGACGAGTACGTCACCGTGGTCGCGCAGATCGCGAAGGCGGACAAGCGGACGTACGGCGGAGGGTCCGGGGTGCGGTTGGAGGTCGTGGTGACCGACGGCAGCGGCTCGCTCACCCTGGTCTTCTTCAGCAAGGCCGCGCACGCCCACGCGCACCGGCTGCTGCCCGGCCGCCGCGGAATGTTCTCCGGCAAGGTCTCGGTCTTCAACCGCACCCGGCAACTCGCCCACCCGGACTACCAGTTGCTCGACGCGGAGGCCGATGACGGCCCGGACGCGAAGGACGCGGTCGACGCGTTCGCGAACCGGCTGATCCCGCTGTACCCGGCGGTGAAGCAGATCACGTCCTGGCGGATCGCCCAGGCCGTGGACACCGCGATCGACTCGCTCGGCGCGATCGGCTGGGCCGGGGTCGGCGAGCCGCTGCCGGCGGAGCTGCGGGCCGGGCGGGACCTGGTGGCGCTGCCCGAGGCGCTGGAGAAGGTGCACCGGCCGCGCACCAAGCGGGACATCGAGGTGGCCCGGCAGCGGCTGAAGTGGGACGAGGCGTTCGTGCTCCAGGTGGCGCTGGCCCGGCGCCGGGCCGACGAGTCGGCGCTGCCCGCGGTGCCGCGGGTGCCGGGTGAGGACGGGCTGCTGACGGCGTTCGACGGGCGACTGCCGTTCACGTTGACCGAGGGCCAGCAGGCGGTGTCGGCCGAGGTCTTCGCGGACCTGGCCACCGACCACCCCATGCACCGGCTGCTCCAGGGCGAGGTCGGCTCCGGCAAGACCCTGGTGGCGCTGCGCGCGATGCTCGGCGTGGTGGACACCGGCGGCCAGGCGGCGATGCTCGCGCCGACCGAGGTGCTCGCCCAGCAGCACCACCGCTCGATCACCGAGATGATGGGCGACCTGGCGGAGTCCGGCATGCTCGGCGGCTCCGAACTGGGCACCAAGGTGGTGCTGCTGACCGGCTCGATGGGCGCGGCGGCCCGCAGGCAGGCGCTGCTCGACCTGATCAGCGGGGACGCGGGCATCGTGATCGGCACCCACGCCCTGATCGAGGACAAGGTGAAGTTCCGCGACCTGGGGCTGGTGGTCGTGGACGAGCAGCACCGCTTCGGGGTGGAGCAGCGCGACGCGCTGCGCGCGAAGGCCGAACAGCCGCCGCACCTGCTGGTGATGACGGCCACCCCCATCCCGCGCACGGTCGCGATGACGGTCTTCGGCGACCTGGAGACCTCGGTGCTCGACCAGTTGCCCGCCGGGCGCTCCCCGATCGCCACCCACGTGGTGCCGGCCGCGGAGAAGCCGCACTTCCTCGCGCGGGCCTGGGAACGGGTCCGCGAGGAGGTCGAGTCCGGCCACCAGGCGTATGTGGTCTGCCCGCGGATCGGCGACGAGGAGGACGCGAAGGCCGTCGCGAAGGCCGCGGGCGGCAGCGGGAAGGCGAGCGGAAAGGCAAGCGGCAAGGCGGCCGCGAAGGGCGCCGCCGACGAGGGCGAGGAGCGCCGCCCGCCGCTGGCCGTGCTCGACGTCGCCGACCAGCTCGCCAAGGGCCCGCTGAGCGGCCTGCGGGTCGAGGCGCTGCACGGCAGGATGGCCCCCGACGCCAAGGACGACGTGATGCGCCGGTTCGCCGCCGGCGGCGTCGACGTGCTGGTGGCGACCACCGTCATCGAGGTGGGGGTCAACGTGCCGAACGCCACCGCGATGGTGATCATGGACGCTGACCGGTTCGGCGTCTCCCAGCTGCACCAGCTGCGCGGCCGGGTCGGCCGCGGCAGCGCCCCCGGGCTGTGCCTGCTGGTCTCCGAGGCGCCCGAGGCGAGCCCGGCCAGGACCCGGCTCGACGCGGTCGCCCGCACCCTCGACGGCTTCGAGCTGTCCCGGATCGACCTGGAGCAGCGCCGGGAGGGCGACGTGCTCGGCCAGGCCCAGTCCGGCAGCCGCTCCAGCCTGCGGGTCCTCGCCGTCATCGACGACGAGGACGTGATCGCCGCGGCCCGCGACGAGGCCACCGCGCTGGTCGCCGCCGACCCCGACCTGGCCGGACACCCCGACCTGCGCAGCGCGCTGGAGAGCCTGCTCGACGCGGACCGCGAGGAGTACCTGGAGAAGGGCTGACGACCCGGCGCACCAGGTCGTACGCCGGAAGGTTCAACCGCCGCGTCCCGGGGCCGCGACCGCCCGGACCGCGATCCCCGGGCGGCGCCCGCACACCCGACGGGTAGGGTCGGAGCTGTGAGCAAGTCATGACCCGCGTGATCGCCGGAGCGGCCGGCGGCCGGCGGCTGGCCGTCCCCCCGGGCAACGGCACCCGCCCCACCTCCGACCGGGCCAAGGAGGCGCTCTTCTCCACCTGGGAGTCGCTGCGCGGCACCCTGGAAGGGGCCAGAGTGCTCGACCTGTACGCGGGTTCGGGCGCGGTCGGCCTGGAGGCGCTGTCCCGCGGCGCCGCCCACGTCCTCCTGGTCGAGGCGGACCCGCGCGCCGCCCAGGTGGTCCGGGAGAACGCCACCGCCCTGAAGCTGCCCGGCGCCGAGGTGCGTCCGGGCCGCGCCGAGAAGGCGGTGGCCGGGCCGCCGTCCGGCCCCCCGTACGACACGGTTTTCCTCGATCCGCCCTACGACGTGCCGGACGACGAGCTGCGGGAGATCCTGCTCACACTCCTGGCCAACGGCTGGTTGACCACGGACGCACTCGTCACCGTGGAACGCAGGACGCGCGGCGGTGTCTTCGGCTGGCCCGACGGCTTCGCCGGGCTGCGCTCGCGCAAGTACGGCGAGGCGACTCTTTGGTACGGTCGCGCCGCCGAAGTTACCGCCGGGTCATGAAGTCGTGCGCCCGGCAGCGCAGATGCGGGTCGGCCCGGCCCGCACGAGTCCCTGTGAGCCCGCCATGAACCGCAGCACCCGCCCGACCGGTACGGAGAGCGAGGAGCCAGTCTTGCGCCGCGCAGTCTGTCCGGGGTCCTTCGACCCCATCACCAACGGACACCTCGACATCATCGCCCGCGCCTCCCGGCTGTACGACACCGTGTACGTCGCCGTGATGATCAACAAGGCCAAGCAGGGCCTGTTCGACATCGACCGGCGGATCGCGTTGATCGAGGAGGTCACCGCGGACCTCGGCAACGTCCGGGTGGAGTCCTTCCACGGCCTGCTCGTCGACTTCTGCAAGCAGCGCGAGATCCCCGCCATCGTCAAGGGACTGCGGGCGGTCAGCGACTTCGACTACGAGTTGCAGATGGCCCAGATGAACATCGGCCTGTCCGGCGTGGAGACGCTCTTCGTGCCCACCAACCCCGCCTACAGCTTCCTGTCCTCCAGTCTGGTCAAGGAAGTCGCCCAATGGGGCGGCGACATCTCCCACTTGGTCCCCCCGCCGGTCCTCGACGCGCTCAACGCCCGGCTCCGGCAGCAGTAGGCTTTGCCGCTGTGGACGTCCAGAAGAAGCTCGATGAGATCACGGCGACCGTCAGCAGTGCGCGGTCCATGCCGATGTCGGCCTCCTGCGTGGTGAACCGGGCCGAACTGCTCGCGATGCTCGAAGAGGTCGCCGCGGCGCTCCCGGACTCTCTGTCCCAGGCCCAGGAACTCCTCGGCGACCGCGAGCAGATGGTCCAGCAGGCCCGCGCCGAGGCGCAGCGGATCATCGAGTCCGCGCACGCCGAGCGCGGCTCCATGGTCTCGGACACCCAGATCGCCCGGCAGTCCCAGGACGAGGCCGAGCGGATCATCGCCGAGGCCCGCCGCGAGGCCGACGAGATCCGTGCCGAGGCGGACGACTACGTCGACAGCAAGCTCGCCAACTTCGAGGTGGTCCTCACCAAGACCATCGGCTCGGTCGACCGGGGCCGCGAGAAGCTGCTCGGCCGCGACCCGTACGCCGAGGACGGCCAGGGCGGCGCGGGCCTCGCGGAGGACGACCCGGAGGCCCCCGAGCGCAGCTCCGACCCGGAGACGCTGCGCCGCCGCGCCGACGAGTACGTCGACACCAAGATGCGCGCCTTCGAGGCGGTGCTCAGCAAGACCCTCCAGGCGGTCGGCCGGGGCCGGCTCAAGCTCACCGGCCACAACCCGATCGACGACCTCGCCGCGCAGATGGCCGCCGCCGACGCGGCCGAGGGCGGCCCCGAGGTCCACCGGCAGTCCGACGACGAGTTCATGGCCGGCCTCGCCGCGCCCTCCGCCGACGGCCAGGCCGACCTGTCGCAGTACGGCTACACCCCGGCCGCGGCCGCCGCCGCTGCCGCGCAGCCGGCCCCGCCGCAGCAGCCCGAGCCGGGTTACGACCCCGAGCCGGGTTACGAGCCCGACCCCGCCTACGAGCCCGACCCCGCCTACGGCTACCAGCAGCAGGACGTGTACGCGCAGCAGCCCCAGCAGGGCGCCTATCCGCAGGTCCCGCAGCCGCTGCCGCCCCAGCAGGGCCAGCAGGAGTACGCGCAGGCCGGCTACGACCCGTACGGCGGCCAGCAGCAGGGCTACGACTACCCGCAGCTGGGGGTCCCCCCGACGGAGGCCGGGGGATACGACCCGCAGTACCCGCAGCAGCAGCCGCAGATCCCGTACCAGCAGCAGGGCCAGGAGTACGGCCAGCAGCAGCCGGGCCAGCAGCCCGGGCAGCAGCCCGCCGCGCTGGACGAGACCAGCTTCTTCGACACCGGGATGATCGACCTCAACCGGCTCCGGGAGCTGGAACAGGGGTTGTGAGCAGCCCGCCGAGCAGGGGCTGAACCCTCCGGGACCGCTCTGTTTGGGTCCGGGCGAAGTGTCCAGTATCCTGTTGGCTCCAGCCGTGTCACGCACCGGCGCTTCGGCCTGCCCGTCCATCCGGGCCCCTCACCGGGGTTCGCGCGGACGCGGCCGTATCGTTGCAGGCCGTACCGATGAAAGCAGGAAGCCCTGAACACCCGCCTCGACCACCGCAACCCCCTCGTGTTCGACACACACGAGCTGGGTCGGCGTCCTGGTGCGATGAAGAAGGTCTCCCGCACGGTCTCCGCGCCCAAGGACCTCGGCATCGCCGATGTCATCTGGGTGCCGGAGGGCAATGACGTCGAGCTGGAGCTCCGCCTGGAGTCGGTCATGGAGGGTGTGCTGGTCACCGGCACCGCCCATGCACCGCTGACGGGGGAGTGCACCAGGTGCCTGGAGCCGCTAGAGCGCGAGCTGGACGCGGAGTTCCAGGAGATGTTCTCCTACCCCGACGCCGACACCCGGACCGCCCGCAGGGACGAAGCCGGTGACGACGCCGCGGCCTCCGAGGAGGACGACGTGCTGTATCTCGAGGACGACCTGTTCGACCTCGAACCCGTGCTGCGGGACGCGGTGGTGCTCGCACTGCCCATGCAGCCGGTGTGCCGGGAGGACTGCCCGGGCCTGTGCTCCCAGTGCGGAGCGCGGCTCGCCGACGACCCGGACCACCACCACGAGGCGACCGACATCCGTTGGGCCGCCTTGCAGGACTTCCAGCAGAACGGCACCGGAGACGGTGCCGACGAGAACCAGGAGAAGTAGCCGTGGCTGTTCCGAAGCGGAAGATGTCGCGCAGCAACACGCGCCACCGCCGTTCGCAGTGGAAGGCTGCGCCCGTGAGCCTGGTGGCATGCGAGCGCTGCCACGAGCCGAAGCTCCAGCACATCGCGTGCCCGAGCTGCGGCACCTACAACCGTCGTCAGGTCCTCGAGGTCTGATCGGCAGGTGACAGGCTCAGTGTCCTCCACGTCCTCCACGCCCGACGCTCCGGTGTCGAAGAAGGCCGCCACGGACAAAGCCTCGTCCCACACGCTTCTGGAAGGGCGGCTCGGGTACCACCTCGAGCCCGCCCTTCTGGTGCGTGCGCTGACCCACCGCTCGTACGCGTACGAGAACGGCGGGCTGCCCACCAACGAGCGGCTGGAGTTCCTGGGGGACTCCGTGCTCGGCCTGGTGGTCACCGACACCCTCTACCGCACCCACCCCGATCTCCCCGAGGGCCAGTTGGCCAAGCTCCGGGCAGCGGTGGTCAACTCGCGGGCCCTTGCCGGGGTCAGTCGCGGGCTCGACCTGGGCGCGTTCATCCGGCTCGGCCGTGGTGAAGAGGGAACCGGTGGACGGGACAAGGCATCCATCCTGGCGGACACCCTCGAAGCGGTCATCGGCGCGGTCTATCTCGACCAGGGCCTCGACGCGGCTTCGGCTCTTGTCCATCGACTCTTCGACCCCCTGATCGAGGAGTCCTCCAATCTCGGCGCCGGCCTGGACTGGAAGACCTCTCTCCAGGAACTCACCGCCGCCGAAGGTCTCGGCGTCCCCGAGTACGTCGTCTCCGAGTCCGGCCCCGACCACGAGAAGACCTTCACGGCTGCCGCCCGCGTCGGTGGTGTCGAGTACGGCACCGGCACCGGCCGCAGCAAGAAGGAAGCGGAGCAGCAGGCCGCGGAAGCGGCATGGCGCTCCATCCGAGAAGCGTCCAACTCGCCTGCGGGCTGAACCGCGTCTCATCCGCCGGGCGGGCTGATCCTCATCAGCCCGCCCGGCGTCTGAGGACCAAGGGGCGGGCGGGGAAGGAAACCGTGCCCGAACTACCAGAGGTGGAAGTCGTCCGCCGCGGCCTCGCCAAGTGGGCCGCCGGCCGTACCGTCGCCCGGGCCACCGTCCTGCACCCGCGTGCCGTCCGCCGCCACCCCGCGGGCGCCGACGACTTCACGCACCGCCTCACCGGCGTCACCCTCGCCGCCCCGCACCGCCGCGGCAAGTACCTCTGGGTCCCGCTCACCGAGGACACCGCGATGGTCGCCCACCTCGGCATGAGCGGCCAGTTCCTGATCCGCCCCGAGGACGCCCCCGCGGAGAAGCACCTGCGGGTCCGCCTGGAGTTCGAGGACACCGAGGGCACCGACCTGCGCTTCGTGGACCAGCGCACCTTCGGCGGGCTCTCCGTGCACGACACCGTCCCGGGCGACCCGGAGCAACTGCCGCAGCCGCTCGCGCACATCGCCCGCGACCCGATCGACCCCGCCTTCGACGACGACGCCTTCCACGCGGCGCTGCGCCGCAAGAAGACCACGATCAAGCGGGCGTTGCTCGACCAGACGCTGATCAGCGGCGTCGGCAACATCTACGCGGACGAGGCGCTGTGGCGCACCAAGCTGCACTACGACCGCCCGACCGCCACGCTGACCCGCCCGCGCACCGCCGAACTCCTCACCCACATCCGGGAGGTGATGGGTGACGCGCTGGCCGCCGGCGGCACCAGCTTCGACAGCATGTACGTCAACGTGAACGGCGAGTCGGGCTACTTCGACCGCTCCCTGGACGCGTACGGCCGCGAGGACGAGCCGTGCCGCCGCTGCGGCACCCCGATCCGGCGCAGGGCGTGGATGAACCGCTCCAGCTACTTCTGCCCGCGCTGTCAGCCGGTGCCGCGCGCCTCGTCGTAGCGCCCGCGTGCGGCCAGCACGTCGGGCATCCGGTCCTCGACCAGCGTGATGAGGGCGAGCAGCCGGTCGGTGGTCTCCCGCCCGAGCGGGCTGAGCCGGTACTCGACGTGCGGCGGGTTGACCGGCTGCGCGTCGCGGATCACCAGCCCGTCGCGCTCCAGCGCCTGGAGGGTCTGGGAGAGCATCTTCTCGCTCACCCCGTCCACCCTGCGCCGCAGCGCGTTGAACCGCAGGGTGTCGTGGGCGAGCGCGGTCAGCGTGAGGATGCCCCAGCGCCCGGTGACGTGCTCCAGCGTGGCGCGCGAGGGGCAGTTCCGCGAGAACACGTCGAACGCGTCCGGCGGCCCGCCCCGCTCGGTCCCGGGCTCTGCCGACTGCTCCACCACCTCGCTCATGGCTCCCAGCTTAACCGGGTCGGCGCTTTCCGCCAGGTTGCGCTTTCGCCGGAGCAGCGTGTCCGATCGCGGGCGGCGGGCGGCGGGCGGCGGGTGTGGCGGGTGTGTGCGAGGGGCCGTCGGCGGCGCGGGGGATGCCGTTGCCCCAGGCGGCAAGCCGCCAGGGGCAACGCGGTGGGACGCGAGAGGCGGCCGAGGCGGGCGCACGCCCGCGGCGGTCGCGTGGCTACTCGGCGCCGAGCACCTTGAAGCTCTTGCTGACGAAGACGTGGTGCGGCCAGTTGATGCTGATGTTGTGGACTTCGTACTCGCCGTCGGCCAGCTTCACCACGCGGTCGACGATGCCGCCGGCGAAGACGGACTGCGCGGCCGTGGTCGCCTGGTCGGCGGCCGTGCCGCTGACGACCGTTCCCTCGCCCTCGGTGTAGTCCGACGGGACCTTGCCCACCGACTTCGTGGGCGACGGCGTCCCCTGCTGGAAGGGGATCACCCCGGACTTCTTGGCGGCCGCGGCCCCGCCGTCGCCACCGGGCTGCACCACGACCCGGGTGGCCGTGATGGTCGCGGTGTCGACCGTCCCCAGTACCAGGACACTCGAGCCCTTGTGCACGGCGCTCGCCGAGGTGGGGTGGGTCCCCCGCAGGTAGGCCGTACCGGCCGTCTCGTCGACGGTCACCTTCACACCGGTCGCGGTCGCGAAGGTGAAGCCCGAGGCGGAGGTGGTGTCGACGATGCCGGTGGAGCCTCCGGCGGCCGGCCCGGACCGGGCGCCGCCACCGGAGCCCGGCGCGGTCGGCGTCGCGGTCGGGGTGGACGTGGCGGCCGAGGTGCCGGACGCCGAGGTGCCGGACGCCGACGCGGCGGACGACGTCGACGCCGAGAAGACGCCGAGGCCGGCCACCGCGCAGGTCATCCCGGCGGCCACGATCCACGTCCCCTTCTTCTTCGGCAGCGATCGCCAGGCGCTCGGCCGGTGCGCTTGCGCGGCGGTGGTCGCCGGGTCCGAACCGGCGGTCGAGCGGCCTGTCGTGTCGTGGTCGTTCATGATGGCGCTCCTCTTCGCTTGGTCAACACGCAGAACCTGGCAGCCGCCGATATGAGGAAGCTGTGATGTGAGGGGCAGCTGTGCCCGGTGGGCCGTCGCCGCCGGACGTTGTGGCAGGTCAGACGGAGGAGGGTGTGCGGGGGCGGTCAGGGATTCCCAGCGGATTCGCAGCCGGCACCTAGGGTCTGCCAGGGAGCTGTCGGGCGGGCGTCGTCCGATTACCCCCCGGCTCCCGGGTCAATCCCGAGCGGAACGCGCGGAGCCGAGCAGGGCGGAGTCGGTGCCTGATCCCCGGGCTGTGCCCGCGCCGCGTCCGATCCCGAGCGCGCCCGATCCCGATCCTGACCCGCGTCCGAACCGTTCCTGCCCCGGCGCGGACCGACGGACGATCAGCGCCCGAACGCGATCAGTATCCGAAGTCCTGGGTCCACCAGGGGCCGCCGGTGCCGAAGTGGATGCCGACGCCGAGGGTCTTGTAGTCGCAGTTGAGGATGTTGGCGCGGTGGCCGGGGCTGTTCATCCAGGCGGTCATCACGGCCTGGGCGTCGGCCTGGCCCATGGCGATGTTCTCGCCGCCGAGGTTGGTGATGCCGAGCTTCTTCGCGCGGTCCCACGGGTCGTTGCCGTCGGGGTCGGTGTGGTCGAAGAAGCCGCGGGCGGCCATCTCGTCGCTGAAGTTCTGCGCGAGGGTGTCGAGGGAGGAACTGGCGGTGAGCGGCTGGCAGCCGGCGGTGGCGCGCTGCTCGTTGACCAGGGTGAGGATCTGGGCCCGCGCGGAGGTGACCGCGTTGGTGGTGGCCGGGCGCACGGTGGAGGGCGCGGTGGTGGTGTGCGGCGCGGTCGTCTTCACCGGGGTGGTGGGCGCGGCGGTGGTGCGGGTGGGGGAGGGCGCGGCGGCCTTGGTGGTGGCCGGGTGGGACGGCGAGGCGCCGCGGGTCGTCGACGGGGAGCCGCCGGGCGTGGTCGCGGTGGGCGAGCCGGGCGCGGTGGTGCTGGTGCCGTCGGACGTCGGGGTGTTGGTGTCGGTGAGGGAGGAGGGCGAGTCGCCGCCGTCCGGCCCGGCCCCGTCCGCCTGGGTCACCCCGCCGTCGCCGTCGAGGTGCCCCAGCTCGCCGCTGATCTCGGACAGCAGACCCGAGGACGCGGCGACCGCGCCCACCGCGAGCGCCGCCGACGAGGCCAGCAGCCCCGTCCGTACCGGGTGGTGCCTGCGGCGGCCGCGGTGGCCGCGCGGCCCTGGCTGCGGGGCCGCGGGCTGGGCATGTCGGCTGTGACGCCCCATCGCCGCACTCCTCACTGCTCTCACTGCTCGCCTGGACTACTCCGAACGGGTGAAGCTGTTGAGGGGGGACTGTAGCGAATGTTGGCCATGCCGGACGAGGTTCGGAGGTCAGGCGGCCGCGACCGGGTGGATCGGGGCGGGATAGCGTGCCCTCATGAACGAAGAGGTCCGGCTCACCGCCTGGGTCCGCGGCCGGGTGCAGGGCGTCGGCTTCCGCTGGTGGACCCGGGCGACCGCCCTGGAGATCGGCGGCCTGGCCGGCTACGCGGGCAATCTCTCCGACGGCCGGGTCCAGGTGGTCGCGGAAGGCGCCTTCGAGCAGTGCGAGCGGCTGCTGGAATGGCTGCGGCACGGCGACACGCCCGGGCGGGTCGACGGGGTGACGGAAATCTGGGGGGTCACCCGGGGTGGATATCAAGGATTCGAGATCCGATGACCACAACCCGTTGCCTTCCGGCGATCGGCGTGTCAGGCTGCCCCCAAGCGAGGATGATCGTCAAGCCTCGCGAACCCCCACGCGGGCAGCCCGCGGCGCACGTCGGCGCCGTGTTTTCTGAGGCGGACCCGACGGCTGGGCTGTGATCGTGTTGACCGTCCCCCGTTTTGGTGAGACGCTGGAAGCCCCGCGCATCGCGGCACCAATGAATGATATGGAAGCCGCGGCATCGAGCTTTGTGCGGGAGTGTACCCCTCACCCACGACCCACCCGCCCCGGTCGGTCACTCAGCGTGGAGGACCATTCATCATGGCAAAGGCGCTTCTCGGTTACGTCGGCGGTCCCGACCCGCGACTCCTCGCCGAGATGCGAAGGCTTCAGCAGCGCGTCCAGGACCTGGAGTCCGAGCTGATCCGCATGCAGGCGGAGAACGACGCCCTGACTGTCGCATCGCGTGAAGAGTCGCTGCTCAACAGCATCGACGTCACTCGCGCGGAGCCCGCGCTCGCCTGATCCGGCGGGTGACGGGTCACTTCCCCCACCGATATCGCCGGACGGCGTCCCCAGGACCCGCCGCCCCTTTGATCACGGCTTTCATCAAGGTTTTGATCACGGCTTTCACCGTGGTGTTCCCCGTGGTGTTCACCCGCGGTTGTTTCCTCGGTTCTGCTCCACCGCGTTCGCGGTCGGCTTTCACCGCTGGAACTCCCGCGCCGGACGTTCATCGCGTGTACTGACCACGCGACATGCCATCGCCTGTCACCGCTGCGCATCGCCGCAAGGAGATATGACTACGGCACTTCAAGGGACGCCTTCTCGGCGTCCCTTCGTCGTGTCGCGAACTGCTCGCCGCCCCGGCTGTTCCTTACCCCTGGCCTCCCCTTGGGAACGCTTCCCATGCTCGACGATCACCCGTTGCCCCGGTTCTACGTCTGATCTGCCCTGCATATTCCTCGGTGAAACCGCACCCGGCGGGTAGAGTCGACCGGCGTGCATCTCAAGAGCCTCACGCTGCGCGGATTCAAGTCGTTCGCCTCCGCGACGACGCTGCGCTTCGAACCCGGAATCACCTGCGTCGTCGGGCCCAACGGCTCCGGCAAGTCCAATGTGGTGGACGCGCTGTCCTGGGTGATGGGCGAGCAAGGTGCCAAGTCGCTGCGCGGCGGCAAGATGGAGGACGTGATCTTCGCCGGCACCACCGGCCGCCCCCCGCTGGGCCGCGCCGAGGTGTCGCTGACCATCGACAACACCGACGGCGTGCTGCCCATCGAGTACGCCGAAGTCACCATCACCCGGATCATGTTCCGCAACGGCGGCAGCGAGTACCAGCTCAACGGCGACACCTGCCGGCTGCTCGACATCCAGGAACTCCTCTCCGACTCCGGCATCGGCCGCGAGATGCACGTCATCGTCGGCCAGGGCCAGCTGGACTCGGTGCTGCACGCCGACCCGATGGGCCGGCGCGCCTTCATCGAGGAGGCGGCCGGCGTCCTCAAGCACCGCAAGCGCAAGGAGAAGGCGCTCCGGAAGCTCGACGCGATGCAGGCCAACCTCGCCCGCGTCACCGACCTCACCGGTGAACTGCGTCGCCAGCTCAAGCCGCTGGGCCGCCAGGCGCAGGTCGCCCGCCGCGCCGCCGTCATCCAGGCCGACCTGCGCGACGCCCGGCTGCGGCTGCTCGCCGACGACCTGGTGACGTTGCGCGAGGCGCTGCGCGCGGAAGTCGCCGACGAGGCCGCGCTCAAGGAGCGCAGGGACGCCGTCGAGAGCGAACTGGCCGCCGCGGTGCAGCGCGAGGCCCGCCTTGAGGAGCAGGTGCGGGCGCTGACCCCGCGGGTGAACGACGCCCAGGCCACCTGGTACGCCCTGTCCCAGCTCACCGAGCGGGTGCGCGGCACCATCGGGCTGGCCGAGCAGCGCCACCGGCACGCCGTCGGCCAGCCCGCCGAGGAGCGGCGCGGCCGGGACCCGGAGGACATGGAGCGCGAGGCCGCCCGTATCCGGGAGCAGGAGGCCGAACTCACCGAAGCGCTCGACGCGGCCGAGCGTGCCCTGGAGGACACCGTCGGCCACCGCGCGGAACTCGAACGGCGGCTCGCCGAGGAGGAGACCCGGCTACGGGTCGCCGCCCGCGCCATCGCCGACCGCCGTGAGGGCCTGGCCCGGCTGAACGCGCAGGTCAACGCGGCCCGTTCGAAGGCGGGTTCGGCCGAGGCCGAGATCGGCCGGCTCGCCGCCGCCCGCGACGAGGCCCGCGACCGCGCCGAGTCCGCGCAGGCCGAGTACGAGGAACTGCGCGCCCAGGTGGAGAGCCTGGACGCCGACGACACCGAACTCGAAGCCCGTTTCGAGGCCGCCCGCGCCGCCCAGGCCGCCGCGGAGGAGGAGTTCAGCGCCGCGCGGGAGGCCGCCACCACCGCCGAGCGCCGCCGCGCCGCGGTGGCCGCCCGCCGCGACGCCCTCGCCCCGTCGCTGCGCCGCAAGGACGGCACCGGTGCGCTGCTCGCCCGGGCCGGCGCCCCCGACGGGCTCGCCGGCGTGCTCGGTTCCGCCGCCACGCTGCTGCGGGTCACCCCTGGATACGAGGTCCCGGTCGCCGCCGCCCTGGGGGTCGCCGCCGACGCGGTCGCCGTCACCGGTCCGGCCGCGGCCGCGGAGGCGCTGCGGCTGCTGCGCAAGGAGGACGGCGGCCGGGCCGCGCTGCTGCTCGCCGCGCCGCCCGCGACCCCCGAGGCGGTCCTGCCCGGCCAGACGGCGGGGGACCGTACGGACCCCGGCCGTGACACGGGCCGCGATGCGGTTCGCGCCTCCGGCGGGGGAGTTGCCGCACCCGGCGGCGGCGACGCGGACCGCAGGGTGCAGGAGTCCGGCGCGCCCGCCCACGCGGCGGGCGACCGTACCGCCGCGGATCGTGCGGCCGCGGACCGTACGGCATCGGCTGTCGCCGCGCCCGGGCTGCCGGCGCCGCGACCCGAAGGCGCCGGGCTGCCCGCGCAGGCGCGCGACGCCGTGGACCTGGTGGCCGCGGACGCCGGTCTGCTGGCCGCGGTGCGGCGGTTGTTGCACGGGTTCGTGGTCGTGCCGACCCTGGAGGACGCCGAGGCGCTGGTCGCCCGGCACCCGGAGCTGACCGCTGTGACCGCCGAGGGCGACGTGCTGGCCGCGCATCTCGCGCAGGGCGGTTCGGCGAAGGCGCCCAGCGTGCTGGAGGTGCAGGCGCAGGTGGACGAGGCGACCGCCGAACTGGAGCGGCTGGCGGAGGAGTGCGCGGAGCTGGCCGAGCGCCAGCAGGCGGCCAAGGAGCGCAGGGCCGCGGCGGCGCGGGAGGTCGACGAGTCGGGGCAGCGGCGCCGGGCCGCGGAGAAGGCGAAGTCGTCGGTGGCGCAGCAACTCGGCCGGTACGGCGGCCAGGCGCGGGCGGCGGCGGGGGAGGCGGACCGCGCGGCGGCGGCCGTCGTCCGTGCCGAGGAGTCGCTGGCCGCCGCGCGTGAGGAGTTCGAGGAACTGTCGTACCGGCTGAGCGAGGCGCAGCAGGAGCCGGGGGAGGAGGAGCCGGACACCTTCGCCCGGGACCGGCTGGCCGCCGACGGCGCCAACGCGCGGCAGACCGAGATGGAGGCGCGCTTGCAGGTGCGCACCCACGAGGAGCGGGTCAAGAGCCTGGCCGGGCGGGCCGACGGACTGGACCGGGCGGCCCGCGCCGAGCGGGAGACCAGGGCGCGGGCCGAGCGGCGCCGGGCCCGGCTGGCGTACGAGGCGTCGGTGGCGGCGGCCGTGCTGGCCGGTGCGCGCGGGTTGCTGGAGTGCGTGCAGGTCTCGCTGGGCCGGGCCGAGGCCGAGCGGCTGGCGGCCGAGCAGGCCAGGGCCGAGCGGGAGGCGGAACTCGGCGCCGAGCGGCGGCGCGGCCGGGAGCTGAAGTCCGAGCTGGACCGGCTGACCGGTGACGTGCACAAGGGCGAGGTGCTGGGCGCCGAGAAGCGGCTGCGGATCGAGCAGTTGGAGGCGAAGGCGCTGGAGGAGCACGGCATGGAGCCGGCCGGGCTGGTCGCCGAGTACGGCCCGGAGCTGCCGGTGCCGCCCTCGCCGCCCGCCGAGGGCGAGGTGCTGCCCGACGACCCGGAGCACCCGCGCAACCAGCCCGTGCCGTATGTCCGTGCCGAGCAGGAGAAGCGGCTCAAGGCGGCGGAGAAGGCGTACGCGCAGCTCGGCAAGGTCAACCCGCTGGCGCTGGAGGAGTTCGCGGCCCTGGAGGAGCGGCACAAGTTCCTCACCGAGCAGTTGGAGGACCTGCGCAAGACCCGCGCCGACCTGCTCCAGGTGATCAAGGACGTCGACGAGCGGGTGGAGCAGGTCTTCGCCGCCGCCTTCCACGACACCGCCCGCGAGTTCGAGGGCGTCTTCTCCCGGCTCTTCCCCGGTGGTGAGGGCCGGTTGCTGCTGACCGACCCGGAGAACATGCTCACCACGGGGGTGGAGGTTGAGGCGCGGCCGCCGGGGAAGAAGGTGAAGCGGCTGTCGCTGCTGTCGGGTGGTGAGCGCTCGCTGACCGCGGTGGCGATGCTGGTGTCGATCTTCAAGGCGCGGCCGAGCCCGTTCTACGTGATGGACGAGGTCGAGGCGGCGCTCGACGACACCAACCTGCAACGGCTGATCCGGATCATGGAGGAACTCCAGGAGAGCTCGCAGCTCATCGTGATCACCCATCAGAAGCGCACGATGGAGGTCGCCGATGCCCTGTACGGAGTATCGATGCAGGGTGACGGCGTGTCCAAGGTGATCAGCCAGCGGCTCCGGGACGGCAAGCGGACGGCCGCCCAAGCCGTCTGATCGTTCACAAGCCGAAGTCGCCAGCCGTCTTTTCCTTGCTTTCCATGGTGAGATCCGCCACTGACGCCTCTTTGCCAGCCTTCTCGGTTTTTTATCTTCCAAACATGTAGGCATAATCTCCGAACGCCTGACCATACGTTCGGGTGGTGGCCGCTACGTCGTCCGCCAACACTGGAAGATCCGAACCCTCCATGTGAGGGCTCACCGCCGAGCCCGAGGAGCGCACTTTGACCAGCACCACGACAGCGGCCGGCACGTCGGGCCAGGTGCCGCCGCCGACCGAGCACCTCGGCCACGTCATCTTCATCACCGCCGCCGCCGCGATGGGCGGCTTCCTCTTCGGCTACGACAGTTCGGTGATCAACGGCGCGGTCGAGGCGATCCGCTCCAAGTACGACATCGGTTCGGCGGCCCTCGCCCAGGTGATCGCGATCGCGCTGATCGGCTGTGCGATCGGAGCCGCCACGGCGGGCCGGATCGCCGACCGGATCGGCCGCATCCGCTGTATGCAGATCTCCTCGGTGCTCTTCACCATCAGCGCGATCGGTTCCGCGCTGCCGTTCGCGCTGTGGGACCTGGCGATGTGGCGGATCATCGGCGGTTTCGCGATCGGCATGGCCTCGGTGATCGGCCCCGCCTACATCGCCGAGGTCTCGCCGCCCGCCTACCGCGGCCGGCTCGCCTCCTTCCAGCAGGGCGCCATCGTGCTCGGCATCGCCATCTCCCAGCTCGTCAACTACGGCATCCTGCAAGCCGCGAACGGCGACCAGCGCGGCCATGTGATCGGCCTGGAGGCATGGCAGGTCATGCTCGGCGTGATGGTCATCCCCGCGGTGATCTACGGGCTGCTCTCCTTCGCCATCCCCGAGTCCCCGCGCTTCCTGCTCGCCGTCGGTCGCGACAAGGAGGCCCGGTCGGTGCTCGCCGAAGTCGAGGGCAAGGGCACCGACCTCGACGCGCGCATGAACCAGATCCGCACCGCGATGCACCGCGAGCACAAGGCGAGCTTCCGCGACCTGCTCAGCTCCAAGCGCGGCCGGATGCCGAACTTCATGCCGATCGTCTGGATCGGCATCGGGCTCTCCGCGTTCCAGCAACTCGTCGGCATCAACGTGGCCTTCTACTACTCCGCCACGCTCTGGCAGTCCGTCGGCATCGACCCGACCAGCTCCTTCCTCTACTCCTTCACCACCTCGATCGTGAACATCATCGGCACGGTGATCGCCATGATCTTCGTGGACCGGATCGGCCGCCGCCCGCTCGCCCTGATCGGCTCCACCGGAATGACGATCGCGCTCGCGCTCGAAGCCTGGGCGTTCTCCTCCAAGCACGGCGCGACCCTCCCCAACGCCGAGGGCACCGTCGCCCTCGTCGCCGCCCACTGCTTCGTGCTCTTCTTCGCGCTGTCCTGGGGCGTGGTGGTCTGGGTCTTCCTCGGCGAGATGTTCCCCAACAAGATCCGCGCGGCCGCCCTCGGGGTCGCCGCCTCCGCGCAGTGGATCGCCAACTGGGCCATCACCGCGAGCTTCCCGAGCCTGGCGGACTGGAACCTGTCGGGCACGTACGTCATCTACACGTGCTTCGCGCTGGCCTCGATCCCCTTCGTGCTGCTCTTCGTGAAGGAGACCAAGGGCAAGTCCCTGGAGGAGATGGGCTGACCGGCCTCCGTGGGGGCGCGCGTCCGGCCGTACCGTGCGGGGTTTCGGCCGTACGTCAGCGGCGGGCCTCGATCGTCAGGCCACCCGCGGTCACGTTGCGGATGTGGTCGCCGGAGAGCACGTCGTGCGGGTAGCCGAGGTCGATCGCGCTGACCTCGTCGAGGCGGGCCAGCTGGCCGGCGGTGAAGTCGACCTCCAGGGCGGCCAGGTTCCCCACCAGCTGCTCGTGGGTGCGAGCGCCGATGACAGGCGCCGTCACGGCCGGGTTGCGCAGGGTCCAGGCCAGCGCGACCTGGGCGGGCGTGTGCCCCACCTCCTCGGCGACCTCCCGTACGACGTCGGCGATGTCCAGCGTGCGTTCGGTGACCATGCCCAGTCCGGCGTTGAAGCTCTTGCGGGTGCTCTCAGCGGAGTCGGGGTTCGCCGCGGTCAGGTCGGCGCGGCTGTACTTGCCGGAGAGCACGCCGCCGCCCAGCGGCGAGTACGGGGTCACGCCCAGGCCCATCGTCCGCGCCATGGGCATCAGGTCGCGTTCCCCGCCCCGGTTGATCAGGCTGTACTCGATCTGCAGCGAGACCAGCGGCGACCATCCGCGCAGGTCGGCGATGGCCTGCATGCGCGAGATCTCCCAGGCCGGGGTGTTGGACATCCCCACGTACAGCACCTTGCCCTGCCGCACCAGGTCGTCCAGGCCGCGCAGGATCTCCTCGACCGGGGTCGTGAAGTCCCACACGTGCAGCAGGAGCAGATCGAGGTAGTCGGTGTCGAGCCGCCGCAGGCTGGCCTCCACCGACGCGAACAGGTTCTTGCGGTGGGCGCCGCCGGAGTTCGGGTCGCCGGGCCGGCGCAGCGTCGTGTACTTCGTCGCCAGCACCAGGCTTTCGCGGCGGTCGCGGGTGAACTCGCCGAGCATCCGCTCGGAGCCGCCGTAGCCGCTGGCGGTGTCGATGAAGTTGCCGCCGCGCTCGACGTAGGTGTCGAAGAGCCTGCGCGCGTCGTCCGGGTCGGCGGCCCAGCCCCACTCGTTGCCGAAGGTCGCCGTGCCCAGGGCCAGCGGAGACACCCGCAGTCCTGAGCGGCCCAGCAGCCGGTAGGTGTCGAGGGTGAGTGACATCAGGTACTCCCGTGCTCGTGAACGTCGCCGTCTCCGCCAGCCTGCGACCCCCGCGGGCCCGGGGTAAGGGAGGGATCTTCCTGGGAATAGCAGTCCCAGTCAGCCGGTTGGCCCGACCATGACCCGTGGCACCGTGGACGCGACGCAGGAGCTGGCCGCGTTCCTGCGGACCCGGCGCGAGCGTCTGGACCCGGGGGACTTCGGCCTGCCGACGCGCCGGCAGGCCCGGCGCACCCCCGGACTGCGCCGCGAGGAGGTCGCCGAGCTGGCCGGGGTCAGCACCGACTACATCGTGCGACTGGAACAGGCCCGCGGGCTGCGCCCCTCAGCGGGCGTGGTGGAGGCGCTGGCACAGGCGCTGCGCCTGGCCCCCGACGAACGCGCCTACCTCTTCGGCCTGGCGCAGCAGCGCCCCCGCGGCGCCGACAAACCCGCCACCGCCGCGGACCCGTCGCTGGCCCGGTTGGTCGCCGACCTGTCGCCGCGACCGGCCATGCTGATGAACCACCGCTACGACATCCTCGCCTGGAACGGCGAGATGGCGAGGCTGCTGCCGGCCTTCGACCGGCTGCCGCCGAACGAGCGCAACGCGATGCGGCTGTGCCTGCTGGACCCGGACATGCGGGAGCTCTACGACGACCGTGAACGGGTCGTGCGGGACGGGATCGCCCACCTGCGCGCCGCGTGGGCCACCCACCCGGAGGACCCTGCGCTGAGCGCCCTCATCAGCGAATGCCTCGCCGCCGACGAGGAGTTCGCGCGGCTGTGGGCCGAGCGGGACATCAAGGCCAACGGGCGTGGCCGCAAGGTGCTGCGGCACCCCGACGTGGGTGTGGTCGCCCTGCACTTCGAAGTGCTCGTGCCACTCCAAGACCCGGATCAGCGGTTGCTGATCTACCGCGCCGCGGACGACAAGAGCCAGACGGCGTTGGACCGGCTGTTTACGGGGTGACCTGGCGGCTCGGCCGATCGCGCACTGGGCCGCAACGTCATTCCGACAGCGCGGCGCGGTCGGCGGACCGTTCTCCGGTTGCCTCCGCACGGTAGTCGGCCCCGGCGCTCTCGATCAGGGTGAGCGACTGGGCCGGGGGCAGGGCGGCGCCGGCGAGCAGGTCGTGGGTGAGGTGGGCGAGGGCGACGGCGGCGGGGTCGGTCTGGTGGGTGCCGGTGTGGTGGGCCGTGAAGTGCAGCGTGGGGTTCTCCTCGGCGTACGTCATGACGCGCAACGCCCCGTCGGTGGCGGCGGGGTGCGGGGTGGCGGTCAGCGGGAGGACGTACAGCGTGATGCGCTCGCGGCGGACCAGATCGGCGAGGTGGTGGAGTTGCCCGGCCATGGCGGCGGGACCGCCGAGCGGGCGGCGTAGCGCGGCCTCGCCGAGCACCCCGGTGTAGCGGGGGCCGCGCGGGTCCAGCAGGACGGGGGTCCGCGACAGCCTCGCGTCCCAACGGTGCCGGGTGGGGCGGTCCGCCAGCAGCGCGGCGTACGTCTTCGCGACGGCCTCGGCGTACGCGTCCGTCTGGAGCAGGCCCGGCACGAGCGCGGCGTCCCACTCCCGGATGGCGGTCGCCAGCCACTCCCACTCCGCGAGCGGGGTGAGCCGCCCGGGAGCGGGCGCGGAGCGGGCGACCACCAGGTTCCGTGCGAAGAAGCCGCCGGTGCCGAGGATGTCGTCCACCGCCCGCGCCAACTCGTCGGACAGCCGCCGCTCCCCCTGCTCGATCCGGGCGAGGAACGACATCTCGATGTGCAGCCGGTCCGCCAACTCCTCCAGAGTCAGCCCGGCCCGCTCCCGGTAGTACCTCAACTCGGCCCCGTACAGCGACCGCGCGGACAGCGTCGGGTCCAACAACTTCGCCGAAAATCGGCCGGCGTTCAGAGACATGACAGGGCTCCTTGCCTTGTGGATTGGGTGGTTGCGCCGCCGGTCAGGACTCTGCGGCCGGAGCGCGTACGAGCCTTGCGCCCACGGAACGCTGTCGCCTTGTCGCGCACCGTGCTTGCACGATCAGGCTGCTGCACCACCTATGCATGGCGCAATGGATAAGCCGGTGGATATTCTTGGGAATCGAACTTGGCACATGCCGCGACCGATCGCATGGCGCAGTGAGATGAGGGCATACCGCAGGAGGCCGCTCTCATAGGTGAGTTCGACGTTCGCATGGAGCGGAGGGGCAACCGCATGGCACAGAAACCGCGACCGACCGTACGTCGCATCGAGTTGGGTCACGAGCTACGACAACTGCGTGAGCGAAGAGGCGTCACGCTCGAGGAGGTGTGCGGTTCAGGTGCGGTCGCCGGGCTGTACTTCTCCAAGTTGCAGAAGGTGGAGAAAGGGCTGACGGACCTGGGCAGCGCCGGCGCCCTCCGTGATCTGCTCGGCTTCTACGGCGTCACCGATGAGGACGACGTCAACCAGGTGCTGGCGATCCAGAGGGAAGCTGCCAGCACCGACTGGTGGACGCCGTACCGATCCACCATGCCGTCAGGCATGCCCAGATTCGTAGGCATCGAGAGCGCGGCGCGGGAGACGTGGGCCTTCCATCCAGCCCTGGTCCTCGGGCTGTTCCAAACGGAGGCGTACGCGCGCAGGCTCTACGAACTCACTCAACCGATCGACGAGACGACGACCGAGTTCATCGTGCGGAACGTAGACGTACGCATGCGCCGTAAGGAGGCGCTGACCCACCCCGACGATCCGCTGGTCGTACGGGCGGTCCTGTGGGAACCAGCGCTTCGGCATCTTGTCGGCAGCGTCGACCTGATGTGCGAGCAGTACGAGGAGATCGCGAGGTTGGCCTCCCTCCAGAACGTCACTGTGCAGGTACTTCCACTCCTGCCGCCGAAGGTTCGTGGATACCTGCCGATCCACGACTTCACTATCCTGCATCTGGAGCACGAACTGCCGACCTCCGTGCAGGTCGACAATCCATGGGGCGCGACTTCGGTCTCCGACAAGCCGCGCGAGGTCGGACGGTTCACCAGGAAGTTCCAGGCCATCTCCGCCTCGGCGCTGCCGCCGGAGGACACGCCCGTCTACCTGCAACAACTCACGCGAGAGATCACCACATGACCGAGATACACAAGCGACTGGTCGACACGAGCCCTGCGATCGGTGCCACCACGTGGTTCAAGTCGTCCTACAGCGACGGCTCGGGCAACAACTGCGTCGAGGTCGCGCCGCTCACCCGCGCGGTCGGTGTGCGCGACTCCAAGGACAAGGCGGGCCCCGCCCTCCTCGTCACCCCCGTGGCGTGGGCCTCCTTCGTGGAGTTGGTCCGTTCCGGCGCCGTCGACTTCGGCGTCGTCTGAAGCCGGGCGGGCGCCGCAGCGCGGGCATGGGAACGGGAGGAGCCGGGCTGATGGGCGCCGGAGAAGAATGGGTGCACGGGTCGGCGCCTTACGTGCGGGCGCGGGCGGAAGGTGAGCGGGACGCGTGGAGCGAGGAGACGGCGGCGCGCGGCCGGAGCGGCTCGCAGCGGATCGTGCGGGCCGGGGAGACGGCGGCGCCCGCGGAGGTGGCGAGGCTCCTCGGCGTGGGTGAGGGCGAAGCCGTGGTCGAACGGTGCCGGGTGATCCTGCTGGACGGCGAACCCACCGAAGTGACCGTGACCTACTACCCGGTGAGCGTCGCGCGCGGCACCGCGCTGGCGGGCACCGCGAAGATCCGCGGCGGCGCCGTCACCCTGCTTGCCGCGCTCGGCCACCGCGCCCGCACCGTACGCGAAGACGTCCGCGCCCGGCTGCCGCTGCCGACCGAGCGGGAAGCCCTCGGCCTCGCCGCGGCCGACCCCGTCCTCGAACTGGTCCGCGTCACCCTCGACGCCGACGGCACCGCCTTCCAAGTCGACGTATCGGCATTCTCCGCCGCCACCCAACGGCTCCACTACGAGTTGAGGGTCGACTGAGGCACCCGAGCCTCGCGGAACGCCGTACGGGCCGCCGAGGCGTGTGCGCGGCGAGGGTGTGCGTCTTTCGCGTCCCCGGGTGCCGGATCTGCCGCCGGCGGTGCTGTGACCTGCGGGTTCGCCGGGTGGGGTGCGGGGCGGGACGCTGGGAGAGGTGGATCGTCGCGGGGGGCGTTGACAAGGTTGGTTAATGGGATTAGCTTTTAGCTAACGGAATTAGCCAGATCCGAGTGTCAGGGGATGCCATGACCGAGTACCTCGCTGTCGACGGCGGCACGATCGCGTACGAAGTGGCGGGAGACGGCCCGCTGATCGTCCTCGCGCACGGAATGGGGAACAGCCGCGCCGCGTACCGCAAGGTGATGCCGGCGCTGGTGGCGGCGGGCTACCGGGTCGCCGCCGTGGACCTGCGGGGCAGCGGCGAGTCCAGCGTCGCTTGGCCGGCCTGGAGCCGTACCGCCATCGCCGGTGATCTGCTCGCCGTGATCCGGCACCTGGGCGGCCCGGCCGTACTCGTCGGGCACTCGATCTCCGGCGGCGCCGCCACCATCGCCGCGGCCCAGGAGCCCTCGCTGATCAGCGCGGTCGTCGAGCTGGGGCCGTTCACCCGCAAGCAGTCGATCCGCCTGGGCGACCTGCGGGTGAAGCGCTTCCGGCGGGGCATGCTGCGGCTGGTCGGCGCGGGGATGTTCGGCAGCGTGCGGCTGTGGAAGGCGTACCTCGACGTGGCCTACCCCGGCGTGAAGCCGGCCGGCTGGGACGAGTACCTCGGCCGGATCGACACCATGATGCGCGAGCCGGGCCGGATGAAGGCGATGCAGGGCATGGGCCGCAGCGCCCCGACCGACGCCGGCGCGCAACTCGGCAACGTCAGCTCCCCGGTCCTGGTCGTGATGGGCACGCTCGACCCCGACTGGGCCGACCCGCACGCCGAGGGCACGGCGATCGTCGAGGCCCTGCCGGCCGGCCTCGGCCGCCTGGAGATGATCGAGGGCGCCGGGCACTACCCGCACGACCAGTTCCCCGACCAGGTCGTGTCGCTGGTGCTCGACTTCCTCCGTACGGTCACCGCCCGTGCCTAGGGCCGGCCTGGACCGGGCGACCGTGGTCGCGGCCGGTGCCGCCCTCGCCGACGAGGTGGGCCTCGCCCAGCTGACCATGGGTTCGCTGGCCGAGCGGCTGGGCGTGCGCACCCCGTCCCTGTACAAGCACGTCGCCGGCCAGGACGACCTCAACCGGCGCATCGCGGTCCTGGCGCTGGGCCAGGCCGCGGACGTCATCGGCGGCGCGATCCAGGGCTACGCCGGCCGCGACGCCCTGGCAGCGGCGGCACGCGCCTTCCGCGCGTTCGTCGTGGAGCACCCCGGGCGGTACGCCGCGACGATCGGCGTGGAACCGTCCGGCCCGGACGACCCGCTGGCGGTCGAGGGCCAGCGGTCGCTCGACGCGTTCAGGGCGGTGCTGCGCGGCTACGACGTCGCGCCGGCCGACGTGGACCACGCGCTGCGGATGCTGCGCAGCCTGTGCCACGGGTTCGCCACCTTGCAGGCGTCCAACGGCTTCCAGTGGAGCGCCGACATCGACGAGAGCTTCGAGTGGCTGATCGCCTTCGCCGACCGGGGCCTGCGGGCAAGTTGAGCGCACGCGAGCAGGACGGCGTGGTCCGGAACCCGTGGGCCGCCAGTGTCCGGAGCCCGGGGTCCGGCTGAGGCCGCTTCCGTCGGGCACCCCGTCTCCGCCGCGCTCCTCGCTTCCGCCGCGCCCCCCGCTGCCGCCGCTTCTCCGACGCACCCGTGCTCGTCGCCCGGCCGTTTCCGCCACCTCCGCGGCGCGGAAGAACCCGGGTGAGACGGCGGCGACGCCGGAGTAGGGATACTAGGGAGGCTATGGAAACCGTCATCCTTGTCGTCGTCATTGCCCTGGTCGTGCTCCTTGGGGCCGGCGGGCTGGTGGTCGGCAGCCGCCGCAAGAAGAAGCAGCAGCTGCCGCCGTCCCCGCCGAGCACCCCGACGATCACCAAGCCTCCCGCCGAACCGCACGTCGGGGATGAGGCCGAGACCCCGCGGGACGAGTCCCGCAGGACCATCGAGGAGGTCGAGCTGCCCGGCGCGACCGCCGCGCCCGAGGCCCCTGAGGAGGTGGGGGTCCCCGAGCAGCTCGTGGTCGAGCAGCCGGAGCCGACCGCGGGCCGGCTGGTACGGCTGCGCTCCCGCCTGTCCCGTTCGCAGAACTCGCTCGGCAAGGGCCTGCTCACCCTGCTGTCGCGGGAGCGGCTGGACGACGACACCTGGGAGGAGGTCGAGGACACCCTCATCACCGCCGATGTCGGTGTGACCCCGACCCAGGAACTCGTCGAGCGGCTGCGCACCCGGGTGCGCGTGCTGGGCACCCGCACCCCCGACGAACTGCGCACGCTGCTGCGGGAGGAACTGGTCACGCTGGTCGACCCGACCCTGGACCGTACGCTGCGCACCGAGAGCCACGAGGAGTCACCGGCCGTCGTGCTGGTCGTCGGGGTCAACGGCACCGGCAAGACCACCACCACCGGCAAGCTCGCCCGGGTGCTGGTCGCCGACGGCCGCAGCGTGGTGCTGGGCGCGGCCGACACCTTCCGGGCCGCCGCCGCCGACCAGCTCCAGACCTGGGGCGAACGCGTCGGGGCGCGCACCGTGCGCGGCCCCGAGGGCGGCGACCCCGCGTCGGTCGCGTTCGACGCGGTCAAGGAGGGCATCGCCGAGGGTGCCGACACCGTGCTGATCGACACCGCCGGGCGGCTGCACACCAAGACCGGCCTGATGGACGAGCTCGGCAAGGTCAAGCGCGTGGTCGAGAAGCACGGCCCGGTCGACGAGGTGCTGCTCGTCCTGGACGCCACCACCGGCCAGAACGGCCTGGTGCAGGCCCGCGTCTTCGCCGAGGTGGTGGCCATCACCGGCATCGTGCTCACCAAGCTCGACGGCACCGCCAAGGGCGGCATCGTGGTCGCCGTCCAGCGCGAACTCGGTGTCCCGGTCAAGCTCATCGGCCTCGGCGAGGGCGCGGACGACCTCGCCCCGTTCGAGCCGGAGGCGTTCGTCGACGCGCTGATCGGCGAGTAGCCCGCCCGGGTCCGGCCGCGGGTGTCGGCCACTCGGCCACTCGATCGCTCGATCGCTCGCCACGCCGGCCCACGTGTAAGGGGCGCCCACCAGGAGTGGGCGCCCCTTACACATGAGCCGAGCGCGTATACGTGCGGTACGTATACGCCGAGCACGTATCCGAGGACGCGACAGCCTTACGCGCAGGCCCGCGCGCGGTGGGACACGTACGCCAGGGTGCCCAGGAGGAGGCGGGCCTCGGGGGGATGGGGCATCGAGTCCAGCCGGGGCTCGCGCAGCCAGCGGACCGGGCCGAGCCCGCCGAAGTCCGAGGGGGGAGCGGTGACATGGTCGCCGGGGCCGAGGCAGCGCAGGTCCAGCCGCGCGTCGTCCCAGCCCATCCGGTAGAGCAGGTGCGGGAGTTCGGCGGCGGCCCCCGGGGCCACGAAGAACTGCGCCCGCCCGGTGGGCGTCAGCAGCACCGGCCCCAGGTGCAGGCCCATCCGCTCCAGCCGCACCAGCGCCCGCCGGCCCGGCAGTTCGGCCACGTCGATGATGTCGAACGTCCGCCCGGCGGGCAGCAGCACCGACGCGCCCGGCATCCGCTCCCACATCCGCGCGACCGCCTCCGGCCCCGTGCCGGCCGGCACTTCGGCCGCCGGGTCCAGCGGGTGGGCGCCCGGCTCCTTGCAGCGCGGCTCCCCGCACGAGCACACCTCGCCGCCGCGCGCCGCCCGGGTCCCCGGCACCACCGCCCAGCCGCACAGCCCGGTGTACTCGGCGACCGTGCCGCACACCGTGGTGCGCGCCCTGCGGCGCGCCGCACTCCACACGCCGGGGAGCGCTGCCATCCTTGCGGCGTGCCGCACGACGGTCCGGTGCTGCCGCATCTCACGCATTGTGCCGATCGTGAACACCATGACCCCTCCAACTGATCGCGCCCGCCGTTGGTTACGCACTCGCGAGCGCCGCTCCCAGCGGCATGTGTCAAGTGAATCGCCTGCGGCCGCAACAGAGTTCATCCGAAGGGGTGGCGAATGGTGGCGTTTCCGCAATTGCGGTCGCAGGAGGGGTGACCGTGGCGCTACTTTACGTTGGTAGAAGAGGCGGGATGGGGGCGTGGCCGTGACCGGTGCAGCGGACAAGCAGCCCAACGCGCAGTTGACCTCGTGGTTCGTGCGCAGCGGCTGGTCCAAGGGCGAACTCGCTCGTCAAGTCAACCGCCGGGCACGCCAGTTGGGCGCACACCACGTCAGCACGGACACGTCAAGAGTGCGGCGCTGGCTGGACGGCGAGCAGCCCAGGGAGCCCATCCCGCGCATCCTGTCCGAGCTGTTCTCCGAACGCTTCGGATGCGTCGTCCCCGTCGAGGACCTCGGCCTGCGCTCCGCCCAGCAGCCGCCCTCCGGCGGTGACATCGACCTGCCGTGGGCCGGCCCGCAGACCGTCCAGCTCATCAACGAGTTCTCCCGCAGCGACCTCATGCTCGGCCGCCGCGGATTCCTCGGCGCCTCCCTCGTCCTGTCCGCGGGACCCGCGCTGCTCGAACCCATGCAGCGCTGGCTGGTGCCCACCTCGTCGCCGGCCCGTCCCGCCGCCGCGCAGGCCGCGGGCCGCGACGCCGGCCGCCCGTCCCGGCTGTCCGAGCAGGAGCTGCAACTCCTGGAGTCCACCGCCGCGATGTTCCGCGAGTGGGACAGCCAGTGCGGCGGCGGGCTGCGCCGTAAAGCCGTCGTCGGCCAGCTGCACGAGATCACCGACCTGCTCCAGGAGCCGCACCCCGAGCCCGTCGCCCGCCGGCTGTACCGGATCACCGCCGACCTCGCCGCCCTCGCCGGCTGGATGAGCTACGACGTGGGGCTCCAGCCCACCGCGCAGAAGTACCTGGTCCTCGCGCTGCACGCCGCCAAGGAGGCCGGCGACCGGCCGCTCGGCGCGTTCGTGCTCTCCTCCATGAGCCGCCAGATGATCCACCTGGAGCGCCCCGACGACGCCCTGGAGCTCATCCACCTCGCCCAGTACGGCAGCCGCGACTCGGCCGGCGCCGCCACGCAGGCGATGCTCTACACCCTGGAGGCCCGCGCCTACGCCAACATGGGCCAGGTCAACAAGTGCCACCGCGCGGTCCGGATGGCCGAGGACACCTTCGCCGACGCCCGCCCGGGCGAGGAACCGGCCTGGATCAACTTCTTCACCGAGGCCGAGCTGCACGCCGAGAACGCGCACTCCTACCGCGACCTCGCCTACGTCGCCGGTCGCAGCCCCACCTACGCCTCCCTCGCCCAGCCCGAGATGCTCGAAGCCGTCGACGGCTTCCGCGACGACCCGGTCCACCAGCGCGCCTACGCGCTCAACCTGGTCGGCATGGGCACCGTCCAGCTGCTGATGCGCGAGCCCGAGCAGGCCGCGCACTACACCGTCGAGGCGATGGAAGCCGCCAGGCGGGTCCGCTCCGAGCGGGTCAACACCCGCATCCGCAAGACCACCCACGCCGCCGTCCGCGACTTCGGCGACGTGCCCGAGGTGGTCCAGCTCGCCGAGCGGCTTTCCGAGGAACTCCCGGAAGTCGCCGAGTCGGCATAACCGCGAAACCGCCCGGCGCCGTCACCGCGTCGCCCGGCCGGTCGTCTTCTTTCCCACCCGTATACATCCTTCACCGAACACCCGGATGGTTCATCTCCGCGTAACACGGGTGACTTCTTCGTCACGGCGGTGAAACATCCTATGGCATCGGGTGAAACCCGCTTCGGCCAACCTCAAGGCCAATACCGGCCCACCCCTGCACCGCCCGCACGGGCCGTTCGGATGACGAGGAGACGCCGATGGCACCAGCCATCATCACACTGGCCGCGGATGCGCCCAAGCTCGACTCCGGTAATACCGCATTTCTGCTTCTGAGCTCCGCGCTCGTGATGCTGATGACACCGGGGCTGGCGTTCTTCTACGGCGGCATGGTCCGTGTGAAGAGTGCCCTGAACATGCTGATGATGAGTTTCATCAGCCTCGGGATCATAACGCTGTTGTGGACCGGTTACGGATTCAGCTTCGCCTTCGACGGCGACAACGGCGGATTCCTCGGCGGCACGCGCTGGCTGGGCCTTCGGGACATCGCACCGGACGACCTCTGGGGCGCGACCGGCACCCCGATCTTCGCGTTCGCCGCGTTCCAGCTGATGTTCGCGATCATCACCCCCGCACTGATCAGCGGCGCGCTCGCCGACCGGGTCAAGTTCACCGCCTGGTCGCTGTTCATCGCCGTGTGGGCGACCGTCGTGTACTTCCCGGTGGCCCACTGGGTGTGGGGCGGCGGCTGGCTCGGCCAGAAGGGCGTGATCGACTTCGCCGGCGGTACCGCGGTCCACATCAACGCGGGCGCCGCGGCCCTCGGCGTCATCCTCGTCATCGGCAAGCGGGTCGGCTTCAAGCGCGACCCGATGCGCCCGCACAGCATGCCCTGGGTGATGCTCGGCGCCGGCCTGCTGTGGTTCGGCTGGTTCGGCTTCAACGCCGGCTCGGAGATCACCTCCGACGGCGTCGCGTCGACGGTCTTCATCAACACCCAGATCGCCACCGCCGCGGCCATGGTCGGCTGGCTGGCCTACGAGCGGCTGCGGCACGGCTCCTTCACCACCCTGGGCGCCGCCTCCGGCGCGGTCGCCGGCCTGGTCGCGATCACGCCCTCCTGCGCCTCGGTCAGCCCGCTCGGCGCGATAGCGGTCGGCGTCATCGCCGGTGTGATCTGCGCGGCGGCGGTCAGCCTGAAGTACCGCTTCAACTACGACGACTCCCTCGACGTGGTCGGCGTCCACATGGTCGGCGGCATCGTCGGCTCCCTGCTGATCGGCCTGCTGGCCACCGGCGGCGTCGGCCAGGACGTCAAGGGCGTCTTCTACGGCGGCGGCTGGCACCAGTTCGGCATCCAGGCGATCGGGGTCTTCGCGGTCCTCGGCTACTCCCTGGTCTGCTCCGCGATCCTCGCCAAGCTGATCGACATGGCGATGGGCTTCCGGGTCCCGGAGGAGGTCGAGATCAGCGGCATCGACCAGGCCGAGCACGCGGAGACCGCGTACGACTTCACCGGAGTCGGCAGCGTCTCCCACGCGGCCCCCGCCGGCCTCGAGACCGGCCTGACCAAGAAGGTGGACGCGTGAAGCTCATCACCGCCGTCGTCAAGCCGCACCGGCTCGACGAGATCAAGGAAGCCCTCCAGGCGTTCGGCGTCCAGGGCCTGACCGTCACCGAGGCCAGCGGCTACGGCCGCCAGCGCGGCCACACCGAGGTCTACCGGGGCGCCGAGTACACCGTCGACCTCGTGCCGAAGATCAGGATCGAGGTCCTGGTCGAGGACGCCGACGCCGAACAACTCATCGAGGTCGTGGTCAAGGCGGCCAGAACGGGCAAGATCGGAGACGGGAAGGTGTGGAGCCTGCCGGTCGACACGGCCGTCCGGGTCCGTACCGGCGAGCGCGGGCCCGACGCGCTCTGACGACCATCGCACCCCCGGTCGCAAGCCCCGGCCACCCCGAGCCGCGGCTCGACGACAAGACAGCGGAGCACCAGTGACCGAAAGCGTCGAAGCGCAAGGCCACGGTTACGCGGCGGCCCGGCTGCACCTCCTCACCGAGGAGGGGCAGTCCGGGCCGCCGCGCCGTGCCGCCCTGGCCACCCTCACCGACCGGTGGCTGGCCGCGCTGGCCACCGAGGCCGCCCAGGCGGTCGACACCACCGACTGGGCACTGGTCGCGGTCGGCGGTTACGGCCGCGGCGAGCTGTCCCCCCGCAGCGACCTCGACCTGGTGCTGCTGCACGACTCCCCGAAGTCCGTCGCCGCCCTCGCCGACCGGGTCTGGTACCCGGTGTGGGACCTCGGGCTGGCCCTCGACCACTCGGTCCGCACCCCGGCGGAGGCCCGTAAGACCGCCGCGGACGACCTGAAGGTCCAACTCGGCCTGCTGGACGCCCGGCACATCGCCGGCGACGCGGCCCTCACCTCCGGGCTGCGCAGCGCCGTCCTGGCCGACTGGCGCAACCAGGCACCCAAGCGGCTGCCCGCCCTGCACGAACTGTGCGCCGAACGCGCCGAACGCCAGGGCGAGCTGTCCTACCTGCTGGAACCCGACCTCAAGGAGGCCCGCGGCGGGCTGCGCGACGCCACCGCGCTGCGCGCCGTCGCCGCGTCCTGGCTCGCCGACGCCCCCCGCGAAGGGCTCGAAGAGGCCCGCACCCGGCTGCTCGACACCCGCGACGCCCTCCACCTGGTCACCGGCCGCGCCACCGACCGGCTCGCCCTCCAGGAGCAGGACCAGATCGCCGACGCCCTCGGCCTGCTCGACGCCGACGCCCTGCTCCGCCAGGTCTACGAGGCCGCCCGCCGCATCTCCTACGCCGCCGACGTCACCTGGCGCGAGGTCGGCCGGGTGCTGCGCGCCCGCGAGTCCCGCCCGCGCCGCCGCGGCCTGCTCGGCCGCGGCCGTACCCCCGCCCCGCAGACGGCGGCCGAGCGGGTCCCGCTCGCCGAGGGCGTCGTGGAGCAGGAGGGCGAGGCGGTGCTCGCGATGGCCGCCAAGCCCGACCGCGACCCCGTGCTGCCGCTGCGCGCCGCCGCCGCGGCCGCACAGGCCGATCTGCCGCTGTCCCTGCACGCGGTACGGCGGCTGGCGGCCGCGTCCCGGCCGCTGCCCGTGCCGTGGCCCGCGGAGGCCCGCGAACAGCTGCTCACGCTGCTCGGCGCGGGCGAGTCCACCGTGCCGGTCTGGGAGGCCCTGGAGGCCGAGGGGCTGGTCACCCGGCTCATCCCCGACTGGGAGCGGGTGCGCTGCCGCCCGCAGCGCAACGCCGTGCACCGCTTCACCGTCGACCGGCACCTGGTGGAGACGGCCGTCCAGGCGTCCGGCCTCACCCGCCGGGTCGGCCGCCCCGACCTGCTGCTGACCGCGGCCCTCCTGCACGACATCGGCAAGGGCTGGCCCGGCGACCACAGCGCGGCCGGCGAGGTGATCGCCCGCGACGTCGCCGCCCGGATCGGCTTCGGCGCCGCCGACGTGGACACCCTCGCCCTGCTGGTCCGCCACCACCTGCTGCTGATCGACACCGCCACCCGCCGCGACCTCGACGACCCGGAGACCGTCCGCATGGTCGCCGAGGCCGTCCGGGACACCTCCACCCTCGAACTGCTCGCCGCCCTCACCGAGGCCGACGCCCTGGCCACCGGCCCCGCCGCCTGGAGCACCTGGCGTGCCTCGCTCCTGGCCGACCTCGTGGACCGCGTCGCCGGCGCCCTGGACACCGGCGACCTGCCCGACAACGGCGACCGCGAGTCCACCGCCGAGGAGGAGCGGCTGGCGATCGAGGCCGCCCGCACCCGCGGCCCCGTACTGGCCCTGCACGCCAAGGCCGAGCCGCAGCCGGAGGGCGACGCCCAGGACGAGGCGCTGGGCGTCGAACTGCTCGTCGCGGTGCCCGACCGGCCCGGTCTGCTCGCCCACGCCGCCGGGGTGCTCGCGCTGCACCGGCTCACCGTGCGCGCCGCCGACCTGCGCTCGGTCGACCCGGTGGGGGAGGGCCCGGTGGCCCTGCTGAGCTGGCGGGTGTCCGCGGAATACGGTGCGCTGCCCGAGGCGGCCCGGCTGCGCGCCGACCTGGCCCGCGCCTTCGACGGCTCCCTCGACATCGAGGCGCGGCTGGCCGAGCGCGAGTCCGCCTACCCGCGCCGCCGCGGCATCGTGCCGCCGCCGGCCCGGGCCACCATCGCCCCCGGGCACACCTCGCACACCGCCACCGTGCTGGAGGTCCGCGCGCACGACGCTCCCGGGCTGCTGCACCGGATCGGCCTCGCGCTGACCGCGACCGCCGTCACCGTCCGCTCGGCGCGTATCTCCACCCTGGGCGCCAACGCGGTCGACGCCTTCTACCTCGTCGGCAAGGACGGCAACCCGCTGCCGCCGGCCCGCGCGGCCGAGGTGGCGAAACAGGTGGAGGCCGCCCTGCGGTGAGCGCCGATTCCGGCAGCTTCCGCCCGGGGCATCCGGCTCGGCGCGCGGGCCGGATACCCTGGAAGGCGACTGTCTCCGCCCCCGACCCCTGAGGACCTGCGACCACCGTGTTCGACACTCTGTCTGATCGCCTCGCGAATACCTTCAAGAGCCTCCGGGGCAAGGGCCGCCTGAGCGAGGCGGACATCGACGCCACCGCGCGCGACATCCGTATCGCGCTGCTGGAAGCTGACGTCGCGCTCCCCGCGGTGCGGGCCTTCATCGCCAACGTCAAGCAGCGTGCGCTCGGCGCCGAGGTCTCCCAGGCGCTGAACCCGGCGCAACAGGTGATCAAGATCGTCAATGACGAGCTGGTCACCATCCTGGGCGGTGAGACCCGGCGGCTGCGCTTCGCCAAGCAGCCGCCGACCGTGATCATGCTGGCCGGCCTCCAGGGCGCCGGCAAGACCACGCTCGCCGGCAAGCTGGGCCAGTGGCTGAAGAAGGAGGGCCACACCCCGCTGCTGGTCGCCTGTGACCTCCAGCGCCCGAACGCGGTGAACCAGCTCTCCGTCGTCGGCGAACGCGCCGGCGTCGCGGTCTACGCGCCCGAGCCGGGCAACGGCGTCGGCGACCCGGTCAAGGTCGCCCAGGACTCCATCGAGTTCGCCAAGACGCAGCAGTACGACATCGTCGTGATCGACACCGCCGGCCGGCTCGGCGTCGACCAGGAGATGATGCGGCAGGCCGCGGACATCCGCGACGTCACGCACCCCGACGAGATCCTGTTCGTGGTCGACGCGATGATCGGCCAGGACGCGGTGAACACCGCGGAGGCCTTCCGCGACGGCGTCGGCTTCGACGGCGTGGTGCTCTCCAAGCTCGACGGCGACGCCCGCGGCGGCGCCGCCCTGTCGATCGCGCACGTGACCGGCAAGCAGATCATGTTCGCCTCCAACGGCGAGAAGCTGGACGACTTCGACACCTTCCACCCGGACCGCATGGCGTCGCGGATTCTGGGCATGGGCGACGTCCTGTCGCTGATCGAGAGGGCCGAACAGACCTTCAGCCAGCAGCAGGCCGAGGAGATGGCCGCCAAGCTGGCGAAGGGCCCCAAGGAGTTCACGCTCGACGACTTCCTGGCGCAGATGGAGCAGGTCCGCAAGATGGGCTCCATCTCCAAGCTGCTCGGCATGCTGCCGGGCATGGGCCAGATCAAGGACCAGATCAACAACCTGGACGAGAAGGACGTCGACCGCACCGCCGCGATCATCAAGTCGATGACGCGCGCCGAGCGGGCCGACCCGCACATCATCAACGGCTCGCGCCGGGCCCGGATCGCCAAGGGTTCGGGCGTCGAGGTCAGCGCGGTCAAGAGCCTGGTGGAGCGGTTCTTCGAGGCGCGCAAGATGATGTCGCGGATGGCGCAGGGCGGCGGCATGCCGGGGATGCCCGGGATGCCGGGCATGGGCGGCGGTCCCGGCCGGCAGAAGAAGCAGCAGAAGCAGGCCAAGGGCAAGCGGCAGTCGGGCAACCCGATGAAGCGCAAGGCCGAGGCGGCCGCGGCCGCCGCCAAGCGCGAGCAGCAGCAACAGGGCGGCGAGGACGGTGGGCTCGGCCTGCCCGGCGGCAAGGACTTCGAGCTGCCGGACGAGTTCAAGAAGTTCATGGGCTGACGCCGCTCGCCTCCAGGGCGCGCGGCCGTGGCCGGCCGGGCCCCTGGCGAGCGCCCGGCCGGCGTGTCCGGCCGGGCGGGCGGGGCTGCGGTGGGCGGCTCTGCGCACGTGGACGGCGCGCGGCGTCAGGGGGCTTCCTGCGATGATGTGACCATGCGTATTTCGATCCGCGAGCCCCGGGCAGGTGACGCCGAGGCCCACCGCGCCGCCGTCCTGCGGTCGGACCGGCACCTGCGGCCGTGGAACCCGGTCGAGCCGGACGCGCTGCCCGAGCTGCTGCGGCGGCAGGGCGCCGGCCTGCGGACGTACCTGATCGTCGATGACGACGACGCGGCCGGGAACCCGGACGGGGCCGGGGGCGCCGGCGCGGCCCGTGGGACCGGCGGGCTGGTGGGCACCTGCAACGTCGCCAACATCGTGCTGGGCCGCTTCCGCAACGCCGCGCTCGGCTACGACAGCTACCTGCCGTACGCGGGCACCGGGCGGATGACGCTCGGTCTGCGGCTGGTGGTCGACCGCTGCTTCAGGGCGCGGCCCGACGGGCTCGGGCTGCACCGGCTGGAGATCAACGTCCAGCCGGACAACACCCGTTCACTCGCGATGGCCCGCCGGCTCGGCTTCCGCCACGAGGGCTTCTCGCCGCGGATGCTGTTCATCAACGACGCCTGGCGGGACCACGAGCGCTTCGCGCTGACCGCTGAGGAGTGGCAGGGCCCGACCGCCTAGCGCGGCAAGGCAGCCGGTCAGTGCGGCAAGTCAGCGCGGCAAGGCAGGGCGGCAAGGGCGCCTGGTTCGGCGCGGCAAGGGCGCCGGCCGGCTCACAGCAGGGACGCGAGCCCGGCGTCGGTGGCCACCCGCTCCAGCTCGTCCAGGGCGCGCACCGCCGCCTCGGCGGCCGCCGGGTCCCGCCCGGCCAGCCCGCTCGCCTCGAACTCGTCCTCGTCCAGGCGCAGGACGTCGCCGCCGTCGGCGGACACCCACAGGTCGAGGTCCAGGTCCTCGGAGAGCAGCGTGGCCTCCTCGACGGCGACCGGGCGGGTGATGTCGCAGTACCAGCCCTTCAGGGCGCCGGCCGGGTCGCGCACCTCCTTGATCGCGTACCAGCGGTCGCGCCAGTAGTGCTCGGTGAAGACGTCGCCGGGTTCGAAGCGGACGAAGCCGAAGTCGCGGACGGTGGGCAGCGACCAGGGCGCGGTGACGGTCACGCGGACTCCGTCGTCGGAGCGCACGGTGGCGTCGTAGCGGACCTTCTCCCGTCCGGCCTTGACCAGGCGGACGACGGCGGGGGTGTCGGGAGACAGGGGAGCGGGGTGCGTCGGCATGCGGCCACTCTCGCCCGAAGGACCCGGGAGCGGCCAGCCGTTTTCCGGGTGGCGGGCGGTGGTGCGGAGCTGCCGTGCCGCGGCTGGGCGTTCCCGGATTCGGGGTCAGGTGCGGGCGATCAGGTAGCGGAAGACGTTCTCCATCCGTACCGACCCGTCGGGCCGGCGGTAGGGGTGCAGGGCCTCGGCGAGTTCCTTGTCGACCTGCTGGTGGTCGGTGGCGGCGACGGCCGCGTCGAACAGCCCGGTGGACAGCAGGCCGCGGACCGCGCTGGGCAGGTCGGGGTAGCCGAAGGGGCACGAGACGCGCCCCGAGCCGTCGGGCCGCAGTCCGGCCGTACGCGCCAGGTCCTCCAGGTCGTCGCGGCCGCTGAGCCGCAGGGCGGGGGCCGCGGCGCCGCGCGGTTCGGCCAGCCGTGTGGCGACCTTGAGCACGTGGGAGGTCGCGCAGCGCTCGGGCGGGCCCCAGCCGGCCAGCACGACGGTGCTGCCGCGCCGCGCGGTGCGTGCCACCGCGGCGAGCGCGGGCCCGAGTTCGGCGGCGGGCGCGGCCGGTTCGAAGGCGGTGACGACGTCGTAGCCGCGGCCGGGCCAGGAGCCGGACCGGTCCGCGGCGGGCTCTCCCGCGCCGCTGGGGGCGTCGGGCGCGGGCGGCGGTGTCCTGCCGTTTCCGGCGCTCGCGGCCCCGCTGAGCGCGGGGGTCCTGGCCGCCAGGGCGGCCGTGCCGCGCGGTCGGTCGGTGCGCGGGTCCGCCGTGCGCAGGTCCGCGAGGCGCAGGTCGCCGGCGAGCAGTCGCGTACGGTGCTCCGGCGGGCGGTCGCGCTCCCTCGCCGCCAGGCGCTCGCGGGCCAGGGCCAGCCGTTCGGCGTCACGGTCGTGGCCGATGACGGCGGCGCCCCGCGCGGAGGCGAGCATCAGTGCCAGACCGCTGCCGCACCCGAGGCCGAGCAGCCGGGTGCCGGCCCCGACCTCCAGCCGGTCGTACACCGTCTCGTAGAGCGGAACGAGCATCCGTTCCTGGATTTCCGCCCAGTCCCGCGCCCTGCCCCGCGTGCCGGGCCTGGAGCCGCGATAGAGCGTAGCCGTCATGGAAGAGCTCCCATCAGCCGACCGGAACCGCTTTCTGCTCCCCGTGCTGTGGTGCCAGGGGCCGTACTCGTCCCTGCATGCCAGACAACTGCCGTTTCGCGCCCCCGTCCAGAGGGCGGGGGACGCGTTCTCGTGAACTTCCGGCGACGCCCGTGTTTCACGCGGCTCGCGTGCGCCGGCGTGCGCTCGGCGATGGCCGATTCACGCTGGGGTGGCACGGGGCCTTACCATCGGCCCATGGCTAAGGCTCCCGTTCTCACCCCTCAGGCGGACGACTTCCCGCGCTGGTACCAGGACCTGATCAACAAGGCCGAGCTGGCCGACAACGGACCGGTGCGCGGCACCATGGTGATCAGGCCGTACGGCTACGGTCTGTGGGAGCGGATGCAGGCCGACATGGACGCGCGGATCAAGGCGGTCGGCGCGCAGAACGCGTACTTCCCGCTCTTCATCCCGCAGTCCTACCTCACCCGCGAGGCCGAGCACGTGGAGGGCTTCGCGCCGGAGTTGGCGGTGGTGACGCACGGCGGCGGCAAGGAGCTGGAGGAGCCGATCGTCGTCCGGCCGACGTCCGAGACGATCATCAACGAGTACTTCTCCAAGTGGGTGCAGAGCTACCGCGACCTGCCGCTGCTGATCAACCAGTGGGCGAACGTGGTGCGTTGGGAGCTGCGGCCGCGGCTGTTCCTGCGCACCACGGAGTTCCTGTGGCAGGAGGGGCACACCGCGCACGCCACCCAGGACGACGCCCGCGAGTTCGCCTCCCGTATCCAGTACGACGTGTACGGCGACTTCATGGAGAACGTCCTGGCGATGGACGTGGTGCCGGGCCGCAAGACCGTCAAGGAGCGGTTCGCGGGCGCGATCAACACCCTCACCCTGGAGGGGATGATGGGTGACGGCAAGGCGCTCCAGCTGGGCACCAGCCACGAGTTGGGGCAGAACTTCGCGAAGGCGTTCAACACGTCGTACCTGTCCAAGGAGGGCACCCAGGAGCACGTCTGGCAGACGTCCTGGGGGAGCACCACGCGGATGATCGGCGCGCTGGTGATGATGCACGGCGACGACAACGGGCTGCGGGTGCCGCCGCGGCTGGCGCACGTGCAGGTCGTGGTGATGGCGATCAAGGACGACGAGGCCGTCGTGGCGAAGGTGCACGAGGTCGGCGAGAAGCTGCGCGCGGCCGGGATGCGGGTGGTCGTGGACGACCGCACCGACACCCCCTTCGGGCGCCGCGCGGTCGACTGGGAGCTCAAGGGCGTGCCGCTGCGGGTCGAGATCGGCCCGCGCGACCTGGCCGGCGGCACCGCGATGGTCGCCCGCCGCATCCCCGGCGGCAAGGAGCCGGTCTCCCTGGACGCGCTGGAGACCCTGCTGCCCAAGGCGATGGAAGAGGACCAGGCGCGGCTGCTCCAGGAGTCCCGCGACCGCCGGCTGTCCCGGACCGTGGACGTGGCCACGGTCGCCGAGGCCGCCGAGGCCGCGGCCACCGGCTGGGCCCGCATCCCGTGGGCGGACCTGGGGCCGGAGGGCGAGGCGAAGCTGGCCGAGCAGGGCGTCTCGGTGCGCTGCCTGGTCGCCGAGGACGGATCGGTGCCCGTCGCCGACGACGCACCCGGGACCGTGGCCATCGTGGCCCGCGCCTACTAGGTCCGCGGTAACCAGGCCGGCGCCACCGGGCCCGCCAGGCCCGCGTCGGGCCCCGGGTCGGGCGTCGGGCCTCGGGCTCATCCGCGCCGGCCGGTTCCCTCCGGCGTCCGCTGACCGATCAGCGGTGTACGGAATATGTTCATACGTCCGCGCTTGGGGCGGGTGCGCAGGTTCACCGGTGTTACTCCGGTCCCTCCGCACCCGCCCTGCGTCATGCGTATCCATGCGCAACATCCGGAACTGACCGATCAGTGCAAATTAATTGGGCTAGCCCGGAATCGGAACACCGGGGGCGCCCGGCTCGTTGTCACGGCGTGAGCACGACACCACCTGTTCTCGCCGCCGAGCTGGCAGTCGCCTGGGCCGATATTCAACGGCACCATCCCGAGCTGCCCGATCTGGCCGCGCCCGAGTCCCTGATCGGAGAGTCCTCGTCCGCCTGCGGCACCGAGCTCTCCTTCGAAAGGCTGCTGCACGAGGCTGTGCACGGGATCGCCGCGGCCCGCGGCATCCGCGACACCTCACGCGCCGGCCGCTACCACAACCGCAGATTCCTCGCCATCGCCGACGAGATGGGCCTGGACCACGCCGACGAGCCGCATCCCAGCAGCGGCTTCTCGCTCGTGGTGATGCGCCCCGACACCCGTAAGCGCTACCGGGGCACCATCGAGCGGCTGCAGCGCGCTCTGAAGGCGCACACCGTGGCCACCACCGCCGACACCGCCCGCTCCTTCCGTGGACCTGCCGCCCGGCACGGCTCCTCGGGCGGCGGCGTGCGCGTCAAGGCCGTCTGCGACTGCGGGCGGAATGTCCGGGTGGTGCCCTCGGTGCTGGCCCAGGCCCCGATCATGTGCGGAGCGTGCGGGCAGCCGTTCCGTATCCCGGAGGTCGTTGGGGTCGGCTGACTGTGGCACAATGTTTAGCTGAGAACTCGACAGCCGTGCAGGAACCCTCTCTCCTTCGGCTGACGCGTCCGTCGGGCGCACGACTTCCACAACCCCACGTGGGCCGTCCGTGTGCCCAAACACGTCAACTTCAGGAGAACCCACTCCCGTGGCAGTCAAGATCAAGCTGAAGCGCCTGGGCAAGATCCGCGCGCCTCACTACCGCATCGTCGTCGCCGACTCCCGTACCCGCCGTGACGGCCGGGCCATCGAGGAGATCGGTCTGTACCACCCCGTGCAGAACCCGTCGCGCATCGAGGTCGACTCGGAGCGCGCGCAGCACTGGCTCTCCGTCGGCGCGCAGCCGACCGAGCCCGTGCTCGCCATCCTGAAGCTGACCGGCGACTGGCAGAAGTTCAAGGGCGAGCCCGCCCCGGCCCCGCTGCTCCAGCCGGAGCCGAAGGCCGACAAGCGCGCGCTGTTCGAGGCCGCCGCCAAGGACACCGCCGACGAGCCGAAGGGTGAGGCGATCACCCCCAAGGCCAAGAAGGCCGACAAGGCTGACAAGAAGGCCGACGACGCCGAGGCCACCGCCTCTGCCGAGTCCACCGGGGCCTGAGCGTGCTTGAGGAGGCCCTTGAGCACCTCGTGAAGGGCATCGTCGACAACCCCGACGATGTGCAGGTCGGCATGCGGACCCTGCGCCGAGGCAGTGTGCTGGAGGTCCGGGTGCACCCCGACGACCTCGGCAAGGTCATCGGGCGCAACGGCCGCACGGCCCGCGCGCTGCGCACCGTCGTCGGCGCTCTCGGCGGCCGTGGTGTCCGCGTCGACCTCGTCGACGTGGACCAGGTGCGCTGAGCGCGCCCTGCCGTGCCCCGCACGTGCCGGCGTTCGCCGCGGGCACATCGGGTTTTCGTTGCACCGGGCCGGAGGCGGCTACACCGCCTCCGGCCCGGTGCGTTTCCGCCGCGCCCCTCAGGTGCGGTTCCCACCGTTCCCACAGCGGGAGTTGAGCAGGACGTGCAGCTCGTAGTCGGCCGGATCGGACGCGCCCACGGCATCAAGGGCGAGGTGAGCGTCGAAGTGCGCACCGACGAGCCGGAACTGCGGCTCGCGCCCGGCGCCGTACTGGCCACCGACCCGGCCGCCACCGGGCCGCTCACCATCGCCACCGGCCGGGTGCACAGCGGCCGCCTGATGCTGCGCTTCGAGGGCGTCAGCGACCGCAACGGCGCGGAGGCGCTGCGCGGCACCATGCTGATCGCCGAGGTCGACCCGGAGCAGACCCCGGAGGACCCCGAGGAGTTCTACGACCACCAGCTCATCGACCTCGACGTGGTGACCGTGGACGGCCGCGAGGTCGGCCGGATCACCGAGGTCTCGCACCTGCCGTACCAGGACCTGCTGGTGGTCGCGCGCACCGGCGGCGGCGAGGTGCTGGTGCCGTTCGTCATGGAGATCGTGCCCGAGATCGACCTGGACGCGCAGCGGGCCGTGATCGACCCGCCGCCCGGGCTGCTGGACGAGGCGGACGCCCAGGTGGCCAGTGCTCAGGCCGATGCCGATGCCGAGGTCGAAGCCGGTGAAGGTGCCGGTGCCGGCACCGAGAACGCCGCCAGGGACGAGGGTGACGCGTCCGGTGCGGACGACGCGCGGCGCGAGAGCGACGGCGCCTGACATGCGGATCGACGTCGTCACGATCTTCCCCGAGTACCTCGAACCGCTGGACGTCTCCCTGGTCGGCAAGGCCCGCGCGGCCGGCCGCCTCGACGTCCGCGTGCACGACCTGCGCGGCTGGGCGGGCGACCGCCACCACACCGTGGACGACACCCCGTACGGCGGCGGCCCCGGCATGGTGATGATGACCGGCCCCTGGGGCGAGGCCCTCGACCAGACCATCGCCGACGGGTACGAACAAGGCGCCCACGAGCCCGTGCTGGTCGTCCCCACCCCCAGCGGCCGCCCCTTCACCCAGGCGACCGCCGTGGCGCTGTCCCGGCGCCCCTGGCTCATCTTCACCCCGGCCCGCTACGAGGGCATCGACAGCCGCGTCACCGCCGAGTACGCCACCAGGATGCCGGTCCACGAGGTCTCCATCGGCGACTACGTCCTGGCCGGCGGCGAGGCCGCCGTCCTGGTCGTCACCGAGGCCGTCGCCCGGCTGCTGCCCGGCGTCCTCGGCAACGCGCAGTCGCACGCCGACGACTCCTTCGCCCCCGGCGCCATGGCCGACCTGCTGGAGGGCCCGGTCTTCACCAAGCCGCCGGCCTGGCGCGGCCGCGGCATCCCCGAGGTGCTGCTCAGCGGCCACCACGGGAAGATCGCCCGCTGGCGCCGCGACGAGGCGCTGCGCCGTACGGTCGCGCACCGGCCCGACCTGATCGAGCGCGCCGACCCCGCGGCCTTCGACAAGAAGGACCGCGAGATGCTCAGCATCCTGGGCTGGCAGCCGGGTCCCGACGGCCGATTTGGGCGCAACCCCGACGCCGTGGAAGAATGACCCGCTGTTGCCTGCCCGGCGCGCGCCCCTGCCACAGGGGGACAGCCGCCGCCCGGTGCCGGGCGACCGCACCGTAGGACAACCCGAACATCCAAGACGACATGCCGTCGATGACCTGTGGCATCGGCGAGGAAGCGACGAACGACCATGACCAACCTCATCGAGAGCGTCAACAGCGCCAGCGTGCGCACCGACGTGCCGGCCTTCCGCCCCGGCGACACCGTCAACGTCCACGTGCGCGTCATCGAGGGCAACCGCTCCCGTGTGCAGCAGTTCAAGGGCGTCGTCATCCGCCGCCAGGGCGCGGGCATCAGCGAGACCTTCACGGTCCGCAAGGTCAGCTTCTCCGTCGGCGTCGAGCGCACCTTCCCGGTGCACACCCCGATCGTCGAGAAGATCGAGGTCGTCACCCGCGGCGACGTGCGCCGCGCGAAGCTGTACTACCTCCGTGAGCTGCGCGGCAAGGCCGCGAAGATCAAGGAGAAGCGCGACAACTGATCGTTTGACTCTCCCTTGGGGCGGGCCGGATAAGCTTCCGCCCCGATGGACAGCGAAGCAGTGACCCCGGAGCGCGACCGTTCCCCCACCGCCGACGAGGCGGACTTGGAGGAGCGGTCGCGTTCCGTCATGAGGGAGCGCCTCGCCGACTGGTGGGACGACTGGAACCGCACGCTGCTGCTCGCTCTCGCCTGCTGCGCGGCGCTGCTGCTGGTCAGCCACTTCGTGGTGGAGCCTTTCGAAGTGCCCAGCTCCTCCATGGAGAACACGCTGCGGATCGGCGACCGGGTGCTGGTCGACAAGCTGGCGTACCGTTTCGGCGGCACGCCCCGCCGGGGAGACGTGATCGTGTTCGACGGCAAGGACTCCTTCTCCACCACCAGCGGCACTGACTACGTCAAACGCGTGATCGGTGTCGGCGGCGACCGCGTCACCTGCTGCGACGCCCAGGGCCGGGTCAGCGTCAACGGCCACGCGCTCGACGAGACCTACCTGCACCCCGGGAACGCGCCCTCCAGCGAGCCGTTCGACATCGTGGTGCCCCCGGGCCGGCTGTGGGTGATGGGCGACCACCGCGCGGACTCCGCCGACTCCCGCGAGCACCTCGGCGACCCTGGCGGCGGCACCGTACCGGTCGGCGAGGTGATCGGCCGCGCCGAGTGGATCGCCTGGCCGCCCGGCCACTGGACCCGGGTGCGCCGCCCCGCCGTCTTCTCCGACGTGCCCGCGCCGGCCGGCTCGCATGGGTAACCGGGGGCGGCCGCGTGGCACCGACGCGCCGCCCGCGCCGCCGGTCAGCGGCAGCCGGGTGGAGCGGCGCAAGCTGGCCCGCAAGGTCAAGCGCAAGAGGCGCCGTTCGATGGCCCGCGAGGTGCCGCTGCTGATCGTGGTGGCGCTGGTGATCGCGCTGGTGCTGAAGACCTTCCTGCTCCAGGCGTTCGTGATCCCGTCCGGCTCGATGGAGCAGACCATCCGGATCGGCGACCGGGTGCTGGTGGACAAGCTGACCCCGTGGTTCGGCGCCGAGCCACACCGCGGTGACGTGGTGGTCTTCAAGGACCCCGGCGGCTGGCTCCAGGGCGAGCCCGCGCCCAAGCCGGACCCGGTGGTGATCAAGCAGGTCAAGCAGGTGTTCACCTTCATCGGGCTGCTGCCGGCCTCCGGCGAGCAGGACCTGATCAAGCGGGTGATCGGCGTCGGCGGCGACACGGTGAGCTGCTGCGACGCCCAGGGGCGGCTGACGGTCAACGGCAAACCGCTGGACGAGCCGTATCTGTATCCGGGCAACCCGCCGTCGATGATCAAGTTCACCGTGCACGTACCGCTCGGTCGGTTGTGGGTGATGGGCGACCACCGCTCGGACTCGGCGGACTCGCGCTACCACATGCAGCAGGTCATCGACGGCAAGCGCACCGAGGGCACCATCGCGCAGAACCTGGTGGTCGGACGGGCCTTCGTGATCGGCTGGCCGATCGGCCACTGGGGGCGGCTGAAGGAGCCCTCGACCTTCGGTTCGGTGCCGCAGGCGGACGCGGCGATCCCCGCCCGCACAGCCGGCACCACTATGGTGGATGGGGCCGGCGGCTCGGCCAACAATGCTCAAAGGACCGACCCGCTCCCGACTCCTGCGGAACTCCCGCTCGTTATGGGAATGGTGGGCCTGCGCCGGTTCCGGGGCAGGCGTCGATATCGAATGAGGAGTGGATGTGGGGGACCTGGTGGTCGGTGCGCGGTCCGGTTCCGGCGAGCCCGAGAAGGGGGACGGCCCGGTGCCCCCTGCGGACGGCACGGAGGCCGATGGCGTGGTCCCCGAGGAGACGACTCGGAACGGTGCGCATGGCGTCCCGTCCGCCGGCAGGGTCCCCGGACCTTCCGACGGCGGCTACGCCGGCGGCTATGACCCCGGCCGGGACGCCGGGGCGGAGGGCGGATACCAGGCCGGCTACGACCAGGGCCCGGACTACGGCCAGGGCGCGGGGTACGAACCCGGGTACGTCCCGGTGGCGGGCACCAGGCCGGAGGACGTGGGCGGCGTGAGCGGCGACGGCGCGCGGCGCCACGACTCCGGCGGCCCCGACGAGCCCGGCGCCGCAGGTGGCGGCGGCGACTCGTCCGGCGGCGAGCCCGCACACGCCGCCGAGCGCAAGCCCCGCTCCTTCTGGAAGGAGCTGCCGCTGCTGATCGGCATCGCGCTGGTGCTGGCGCTGATCATCAAGACCTTCCTGGTGCAGGCGTTCTCCATCCCGTCCGACTCCATGAACAACACCCTGCTCAAGGGCGACCGGGTGCTGGTCGACAAGCTGACGCCGTGGTTCGGCTCCACGCCGAGCCGTGGCGAGGTCGTGGTCTTCCACGACCCCGGCGGCTGGCTGCCGGAGAACCCGCCGCCGAGCAGCAACCCGGCGGTGCGCGGCCTGCAGAAGACCCTCAGCTTCGTCGGCCTGATGCCGTCGGCCGAGGAGAAGGACCTGATCAAGCGGGTGATCGGGGTCGGCGGCGACACCGTCAGCTGCAAGGGCACCGGCCCGGTGATGGTCAACGGCAAGCCGCTGAACGAGCCCTACGTCTTCCCGGGCAACACCCCGTGCACCCCGGACATGCCGTTCACCGTCCACGTGCCCAAGGGCCGGATCTGGGTGATGGGCGACCACCGCCAGGACTCGCTCGACTCCCGCTACCACGTGGGCATGTACAAGGGAAAGCACACCGACGGCACCGTCTCGACCAAGCAGGTCGTCGGCCGCGCGGTCGTGGTCGCCTGGCCGATCAACCGCTGGGACTGGCTGGGCATCCCCGGCACCTTCTCCCAGTCGGGGATCAACGCGGCCGGCACCGCGGGCCCGGCCGCGGTCGGCGTGGCGGGTGCGATCCCGCTGGTGATGCTGCGGCGGCGCAGGCTGCTGCGCAAGCACGAGGCGGCGGGCGCGTCCGAGGGCGCGGAGGGCTGACCGGGGCGCGTACCGACGGGTAGGGTGCGGCTCCATGAGCGCGACACGTACGAGCAGCGGCAGAGCGATAGCCCAGGGCCGCGGCGGGACCGGGCACAGACTGTCCGGGATCGCCGTGGCCCTGGGCTGCGTGCTCTTCCTGGGCGGTTTCGGCTGGGCCGCGGTCGTCTACCGCCCCTACACGGTGCCGACCAGCTCGATGGAGCCCACGGTCAGCCCTGGCGACAAGGTGCTGGCCCAGCGGATCTCCGGCGACCAGGTGCACCGCGGCGACATCGTGGTCTTCAAGGACAAGCTGTGGGGAGACCTGCCCGAGGTCAAGCGGGTGGTCGGGGTCGGCGGTGACACGGTCTCCTGCTGCGACGCGCGCGGGCGGCTGATGGTCGACGGCAAGGCCGTCGACGAGACCTATCTGGCCGCGCCCGGCCTGGCGTCGGCGTCGAAGTTCGACACGAAGGTGCCCAAGGGCGAGCTGTTCCTCGTCGGCGACAACCGCGCCGTCTCCGAGGACTCCCGGCTGCGGCTGGACGACGCCCAGCGCGGCTCGGTGCCGGCCTCCGACGTGAAGGCCCGGGTGGAGGCCACCGCGTGGCCGCTGAGCCGGGTGGGGACGGTGCAGCGCACCTCCGCCTTCGACGGGCTCTCCGGCGGCGGAGCGTCCCCTCACGGCCCGCTGCGCTGGCTGGCGGCGGCGATCGTGGCCGGGGTGCTGCTGATCCTGGGCGGGGCCGCGTACACCCCGCTGGCCGGCCTCGTCCGGCGGCGGGCGGGCTGACGCTCCCACAGCGATACGGCGGTGTGCGGCTCCGGTGGTCTTCCGGTAGCGCACAATGGGGTCACGTACGGCTGAAGGGGAACATGCCATGAGCGCCGAGGACCTCGAAAAATACGAGACCGAGATGGAGCTGAAGCTCTACCGGGAGTACCGCGACGTCGTCGGCCTGTTCAAGTACGTGATCGAGACCGAGCGGCGTTTCTACCTCACCAACGACTACGAGATGCAGGTGCACTCGGTCCAGGGCGAGGTGTTCTTCGAAGTGTCGATGGCCGACGCGTGGGTCTGGGACATGTACCGGCCGGCTCGCTTCGTCAAGCAGGTCCGGGTGCTGACGTTCAAGGACGTGAACATCGAGGAGCTGAACAAGGCGGACCTCGATCTGCCGTCGGACGACTCGGGATTCAACAGCTGAGGATGGGATGGGCTCGGGTTGAGCCGGGACGGCCGGGGCGGGGTGGGCCGGCCGTCCCGGGTGGGTCGGGCCAGGGTGGGCCGGCTGTCCGGGGTGGGTCGGGTCGGCCCGGTGGGAGCGTCGTGGCGCGGCGCGGAAAGTTATCCACAGGCTGAGGTTCGAGATCATCTTCGTGAGGCCGCCTTCTGTCACAGTGAGTGACGGAGGTGGTACTCATGAACGCACGAGGTGCGCTGGGGCGGTACGGAGAGGGTGTGGCCGCCAGGACGCTGCGGGACGCCGGGCTGGACATCCTGGAGCGGAACTGGCGGTGGGGCCGGCGGGGCGAGATCGACATCGTCGCCGCCGACGGCGACGCGGTGGTGGTGTGCGAGGTGAAGACCCGCCGGGAGGGCGGCCACCAGCACCCCATGGCGGGGATCACCCCCGGTAAGGCGGCCAGACTGCGGTCGCTCGCCGAGCGATGGACCGCCGAGCACGGCGGGGCGCCGCCGGGCGGCGTCCGGATCGACCTGGTCGGAGTCGTGCTGCCCGCGCGCGGCGCGCCCCGGGTCGAGCATGTGCGGGGGGTGGCGTGATGGGCTTCGCCCGCACCTGCTCGGTCGCCCTGATCGGCGTGGAAGGCGTCGTCGTCGAGGTCCAGGCCGATCTGGAGCCGGGTGTGGCCGCCTTCGCCCTGGTCGGGCTGCCGGACAAGAGCCTGGTGGAAAGCCGCGACCGGGTGCGCGCGGCGATCGTGAACAGCGGCGAGACCTGGCCGCAGAAGAAGCTCACCGTGGGGCTGAGCCCGGCGTCGGTGCCCAAGGGCGGCTCCGGTTTCGATCTGGCCGTTGCCTGTGCCGTGCTGGCCGCGAGCGGCCGGATCGCGCCGAGCGCCATCGCCGACCTGATGATGATCGGCGAGCTGGGGCTCGACGGGCGGGTCCGCCCGGTGCGCGGCGTGCTGCCGGCCGTGCTCGCCGCCGCCGACGCGGGATACCGGCAGGTGGTGGTGCCCGAGCGCACCACCTCCGAGGCGGCCCTGGTGCCCGGCGTCTCGGTGCTGGGCGTGCGCAGCCTGCGCCAGCTTGTCGCGGTGCTCAACGACGAGGCGGTGCCCGAGGAGCCGGACGAGAGTGCCGGGCGGGAGCGGCCCGACCCGATGCTGGCGGGTCTGGCGGTGCCCGGCGGAGGTGCCGGCGCGGGGCTGGGCGCCGGCGGCGGACCGGGCGCGTTCGCCGGGACCGGGTTCGGCGGCGGTGGATTCGGCAGCGCGGAGTTCGCGGCCGCGGGAGGCGGCGGCCCCGGCGGGGACCAGCACCGTCCCGACCTGGCCGACGTCGCCGGGCAGCGGGCGGCCCGGCTCGCCCTGGAGGTCGCCGCGGCCGGTGGCCACCACCTCTATCTGAACGGTCCACCGGGCGCGGGCAAGACGATGCTCGCCGAGCGGCTCCCGGGCATCCTGCCGCCGCTGACCCGCCAGGAGTCGCTGGAGGTCACCGCGGTGCACTCGGTGGCGGGCATCCTCCCGACCGGCCGTCCCATGGTCGACGCCCCGCCCTACTGCGCGCCGCACCACTCGGCGACCATGCCCTCGCTCGTCGGCGGCGGCAGCGGCCTGCCGAGGCCGGGCGCGGTCTCGCTCGCCCATCGCGGAGTGCTGTTTCTGGACGAGGCGCCGGAGTTCAGCTCGCAGTCGCTCGACGCGCTGCGGCAACCGCTGGAATCGGGCCATGTCATCGTGGCCCGGGCCGCCGGGGTGATACGGCTTCCGGCCCGCTTCATGCTGGTGCTGGCCGCGAACCCCTGCCCGTGCGGGCGGTATTCGGTGCTCGGCGGGGGCTGCGACTGCTCGCCGAGCGCGGTGCGGCGTTATCAGGCCCGGCTGTCCGGCCCGCTGCTGGACCGGGTCGACCTGCGGGTGGACGTCGAGCCGGTCAGCCGCGCCGAGCTCATCGGACCGGGTGGCGTGGGCACATCCGGGGAGTCCTCGGCCGCGGTCGGCGCGCGGGTCCTCGAAGCCCGGGCCCGCGCCGCCGTCCGCTACCAGGACACCCCCTGGCGGCTGAACAGCGAGGTGCCGGGACATGAGCTGCGCACCCGCTGGCATGTCGCCGCGGGCGCCCTGCGCGCGGTCGAGCGGGACATGGAGCGTGGCCTGCTCACCGCCCGCGGCCTTGACCGGGTGCTGCGCGTGGCGTGGACGGTCGCGGACCTCGCGGGCGCGGACTGCCCGACTCCCGAACACGTGCTGCTGGCACTCCAGTTGCGCACCGGGGTGAACAGGGGAGTGCCGGCCGTGGCGGGAGGGGTGTGATGGCGGAGGAGGAGGGTGCCGAGGCGGAGTGGGCCGGGCGGTTGGGTGCGGCCGCGGAGCCGCCGGAGGCGGGCGCGGGGGCCGATGCGGAAGCCGGTGCGGTGGCCGCGGGCGCCGGCGCGGATACCGGTGGAGGCGGTGCCGGAGACAGCGGGAGCGGTGGCGGGGTCGGTGTGGCCGGCGGGGGTGGTGCGGCTGGTGTCCGGGGCCGTGCCGGCGGGCGGGCGGCTGCCGAGGAGGAACTGCGGGCGGCTTACGGGAGCGGTGAGTTGACGGGGGCCGGCGGCGCGGGTGCGGCGGTGGGGTGGCAGGAGCGGCTCGCCCGGGTCGCGCTGACCCGGGTGGCCGATCCCGGTGACAAGGTGATGGGCCGGGCGGTGCGGGATCTGGGTCCGCGGGCGGCGTTGCGGGCCGCACTCGGCGGGCGGCGGCTGCCCGGGGCCGGTGTCGGGCGGACGGAGAGCTACGGGATCAGGGCCGCGCGGGCCGACCCGGTGGCGGACCTGGCCGCGGCGCACCGGGCGGGTGGCCGGTTCCTGTGCCCGGGCGACGGCGACTGGCCCGGCCAGCTCGACGACCTGGACGTGCAGCGGCCGTACGGACTGTGGGTGCGGGGGAGACCGTCGCTGCGGCTGTGGGCCCTGCGTTCGGTCGCGGTGGTCGGCGCCCGGGCCTGCACGGACTACGGCAGGCACATGGCGGTCCGGCTCGGTGCGGGGCTCGCGGGCGCGGGATGGGCGGTGGTGTCGGGGGCGGCGTACGGCGTGGACGGAGCCGTGCACCGCGCCGCACTGGAGGCCGACGGTGCCACGATCGGCGTGGTGGCCAGCGGGATCGACGTGGCGTACCCGCGGGGGAACACCGACCTGATCGCGGGGATCGCCGAACGGGGCCTGCTGGTCGGTGAGTTGCCGCCGGGCGAGCATCCGACCAGGTCGAGGTTCGTGCAGCGCAACCGCGTCATCGCCGCGCTGACCCGGGGCACGGTGGTGGTCGAGGCCCGCTACCGCAGCGGGTCCCTGATCACCGCTCGGCGGGCGGCGGAGCTGGGCCGGATCACCATGGGCGTGCCGGGGCCGTGCACCAGCGCCATGTCGGAAGGGGTGCACGAACTGCTGCGCGGCGGCGCGGTGATGGTCACCGACGCGGCCGAAGTGGTCGAGCTGGTCGGGGAGATCGGTGCCGACCTCGCCCCGGTGCGGCGCGGACCCGTGCTGCCCAGGGACCTCCTGCGACCAGGCGCCGCGCGGGTGTTGGAGGCGCTGCCCGGCCGCGGGGACGCCGCGGAGCAGGACATCGCCGACACGCTGGGCATCTCGGCCGCCGACACGCTGAGCGGGTTGCACGAGTTGCGGGCCCTCGGGTTCGTCGTACGCGAGTGCGGGCGCTGGAGGTTGGTCCGTACCGCGCGTGACAACCCGGGAAGTGGGGCAGGTTGACGCGGCCGACACCCCATCAGGTGACAGGAAACCTCGCTGACCTGCGGTGTTCGCAGGGCGGACGGCGCGGCGGCGGGATGCGGCGCATTATTGCCCTCACGCCCCCACACGGTCCGGTGCGTTACCCCGCGCCCTTTCCGGACCACCCGCACCCGTAGAGGAACGTATCTGCGCATGTCCCACACGGATGCCGTAGCAATCAGCGACACTATGGTCACGCTACGCTCGCGGAGGTTTGATCTCCCGCCCACGCCAAGGCAGAACGGCTCACGACAACGTATGCCCCAGCACACCCCCGGGTCCGAACAGGCGACGGCAGTGGCCACCGCCCGGGCCACCCCCCGGCCCGCCGCACCCACCTCGCTCGACGCGTTGTGGCGGACCTACAAGTCCACGGGGGACGCGCGGCTGCGGGAACAGCTCATCCTGCACTACTCGCCGCTGGTCAAGTACGTGGCCGGCCGGGTCAGCGTGGGGCTCCCCGCCAACGTGGAACAGGCCGACTTCGTGTCCTCCGGGGTCTTCGGGCTGATCGACGCGATCGAGAAGTTCGATCCGGACCGGGCGATCAAGTTCGAGACCTACGCCATCACCCGCATCCGCGGCGCCATGATCGACGAACTGCGTGCCCTGGACTGGATTCCCCGTTCGGTCCGGCAGAAGGCCCGCGCGGTGGAGCGCGCCTACGCCACCCTTGAGGCGAAGCTGCGCCGTACCCCCAGCGAGCCCGAGGTCGCCGCCGAGATGGGCGTCGGCCTGGAGGAGCTGCACGGCGTGTTCAGCGCGCTCTCCCTCGCCAACGTGGTCGCCCTCGAAGAGCTGCTGCACGTCGGCGCCGAGAGCGGCGACCGGCTCAGCCTGGTCGACACCCTGGAGGACACCGGCGCGGACAACCCGTCCGAGGTCGCCGAGGACAGAGAGCTGCGCCGCCTGCTCGCCCGCGCGGTCAGCACCCTCCCCGACCGGGAGAAGACCGTGGTCACCCTCTACTACTACGAGGGGCTCACACTCGCGGAGATCGGTCAGGTACTGGGCGTCACCGAAAGCCGGGTCAGCCAGATCCACACCAAGTCCGTGCTCCAACTACGGGCGAAGCTCGCCGACATGGGAGCACGCTGAGCCGGACTGTCTACAGTGGGGTAATGCCGAGAATTCGAGCGGCCTCGGTGGCCGAGCACCGGACGATGCAGCGCCGCGCCCTGCTGGACGCCGCCCGCACCCTGCTGACCGAGGGCGGCACCGAAGCCCTCACCTTCCCCGCGCTCGCCGAGCGGACCGGGCTGGCCCGTTCGTCGGTCTACGAGTACTTCCGTTCGCGGGCCGCCGTCGTGGAGGAGCTGTGCGCGGTCGACTTCCCGGTCTGGGCCGCCGAGGTCGAGGCCGCGATGCAGGCCGCCGAGACCCCCGCGGACAAGATCGAGGCGTACGTCCGCAGCCAGCTCACCCTGGTCGGCGACCGCAGGCACCGCGCGGTCGTGGCGATCTCCGCCGGTGAGCTGGACGCCGGCGCGCGGGAGAAGATCCGCGCGGCGCACGGCGGCCTGGTCGCCATGGTGGTGGCCGCGCTGTCCTGCCTCGGCCACCCCGAGCCGCGGCTGACCGCCATGCTGCTGCAGGGCGTGGTCGACGCCGCCGTCCGCCGGATCGAGCTGGGCGCCGCCGAGCTGCCCACCGAGATCGTCGAGGCCGCCGTCGCCATGGCCCTGCACGGAGTCACCCGGTCGGCGGACAGCCCGGAATAGCCTGCCCGCACTGCCCTGTTGCCGCAGCTATGACTTCAGGAGCACAGCAACAGGACATCGGCCGGGTCGGCGTGTGGAACATGCGGCTGGGCCAAGGCGACAGCGAGTTCCAGGGTGAGAACCGCGAGGCCGCCGCCGAGCTGGACGAACTCGGCTACGGCGCGATCTGGCTCGGCGGCTCGCCGCCCGTCGCCAGTGCGGTGCCGCTGCTCGCCGCCACCCGCCGCATCACCGTGGCCACCGGCATCCTCAGCGTCTGGAACCAGCCCGCCGCGGAGGTCGCCCAGAACATCGCCGACCTGGAGGCCGGCACGGCCGAGCGGTTCCTGCTCGGCCTCGGGGTCAGCCACGCCCCGATCACCGAGGGCTACGCGCACCCGTACGCGAAGATGGTCGAGTTCCTCGACGGCCTCGACTCGGCCCCCGCCCCGGTCCCGGCCGGACGGCGGGTGCTCGCCGCGCTCGGTCCGCGGATGCTCAAGCTCGCCGCCGACCGCTCCGCCGGCGCGCACCCCTACCTGGTCACGGTCGAGCACGTCGCCCAGGCGCGCGCCGCCCTCGGCCCCGGCAAGCTGCTCGCGCCCGAGCTGGGCGTCGTCCTCGACTCCGACCTGGGCCGCGCCCGCGCGACGGCCCGCGGCGCCCTGTCGATGTACCTCCAGCTCCCCAACTACGTCAACAACTGGCGGCGGCTCGGCTTCACCGACGAGGACTTCGCGGACGGCGGCAGCAACCAACTGCTCGACGCGCTCTTCGCCATCGGGGACGCCGCCGATGTCCGCACCCGGGTCGCCGCCTACCACGAGGCCGGCGCCGACCACGTGGCGATCCAGGTGCTGCGCCCCGACACCGCCCTCCCGCGTGCCGAATGGCGCGAACTGGCCGCCGCGATGCCCCTGGACTGACCTCTGGACCGACCGGTTCCGCTACGCCCGGGCCGCCCCGTCCACCGGCAGCAGCCGCGACGGTCCGGCCCGGCGCAGCGCTGGCGGGAGCAGGGTGAGCGGGTCGAGGTAGACGTCGCCGCGCAGCAGCCCCCAGTGCACGCAGGCCGCCGGGCAGTGCGCCGGCATCTCGGCGGCGGCCTCGCCCAGCCGGTCCCCGGCGGCCACCCGCGCGCCCACCGCGACCGCGGCCCGTACCGGTTCGTAGGTGGTGCGCAGGCCGCCGGGCAGCGCGACGACCACCACCGGGACCCCGGCGACCGATCCGGCGAAGGCGACCTCGCCCGCGGCCGCCGCCCGCACCTCCGCGCCCGGCGCGGCCGACAGATCGACACCGCGATGCCCCGCCGCCCACGCGGTCGCCGGCGGCTCGAAGCCGCGCAGCACCAGCGGCCGCCCCCGCGCCCCCGGCCCCGCCACCGGCCAGCACCGCGCCGCCGGCCCGGGCGGCCCGGTGCAGCCCGCGCGCACCCGCGCCCCGGCGCCGTACCCCGACCGGACCGGAGCGGGGGCACCACCACCGGCGGCCCCACCGCCGGGCCGGCCGCCGTCCCCAACTCCCGAGCCGGCCCCGGGCCCCACGCCTCCGCCCGCCGCCAGTACCGCCACCATCACCGTCAACCACGCCGCCGTGTACGCCATGTCCCCACGATGACGCACCGCGCCCACCCCGCGATGATCTTGGTCCGCGGCCTGTGGACAAGTCGAGTGTCGCCTGCGACTCCAGCGGTCCCGTACACTTTCTCTGGCGACTCGGGTCACCGGGTCGACTTCGCACGCCCCGCCACCAACCCCGGACCTTGATGGTCACGGGCGGTGGCCGCGCCCCTCGGTCCCTTGTGGCACGGCGCGTCGGGACGTCAGGCGTGGCCGCCGTCCGGTGGCCGCGGTAACCGAGCACATCAAGGAGTACGGCCATGGCCGTCGTCACGATGCGGGAGCTGCTGGAGAGCGGCGTCCACTTCGGGCACCAGACCCGCCGCTGGAACCCGAAGATGAAGCGCTTCATCTTCACCGAGCGCAACGGCATCTACATCATCGACCTGCTCCAGTCGCTGTCGTACATCGACCGCGCCTACGAGTTCGTCAAGGAGACCGTCGCGCACGGCGGCTCCATCATGTTCGTCGGCACCAAGAAGCAGGCGCAGGAGGCAATCGCCGAGCAGGCGTCCCGCGTCGGCATGCCGTACGTCAACCAGCGCTGGCTGGGCGGCATGCTCACCAACTTCTCGACCGTCTACAAGCGCCTCCAGCGCCTGAAGGAGCTCGAGGAGATCGACTTCTCGGACGTGGCCGCCTCCGGCCTCACCAAGAAGGAGCTGCTGGTCCTCTCCCGCGAGAAGGACAAGCTGGAGAAGACCCTCGGCGGTATCCGCGAGATGCAGAAGGTGCCGAGCGCCGTCTGGATCGTGGACACCAAGAAGGAGCACATCGCCGTCGGTGAGGCGCGCAAGCTCCGTATCCCGGTGGTCGCGATCCTCGACACCAACTGCGACCCCGACGAGGTCGACTACAAGATCCCGGGCAACGACGACGCGATCCGCTCCGTCACGCTGCTCACCCGCGTGATCGCCGACGCCGTCGCCGAGGGCCTCATCGCCCGCTCCGGCGCCGCCACCGGCGACAAGAAGGCCGAAGGCGTCGCCGAGCCGCTCGCCGAGTGGGAGCGCGACCTGCTCGAGGGCGAGAAGAAGGCCGACTCCGAGCCGGCCACCGAGGCCGCCGCCCCGGCTGCCGAGGCCCCCGCTGCCGACGCCGCCGAGGCCGCTGCCCCGGCCGACGAGGCGCCCGCGGCTCCGGCCGCCGACGCCGCGCCCGCGGCCACCGAGGGCGACGACTCCACCGGAGCCTGATCACCCGCGGACGCGAGCGTCCGGGAACAGCACCACGCGTGACGACGGCGGGGGCCCAGCGCCCCCGCCGTTCACCCGTAGATCCACCGACCATCCGGGAAGAGACTCACACCCATGGCGAACTTCACCGCCGCCGACGTCAAGAAGCTCCGCGAGCTCACCGCCGCGGGCATGATGGACTGCAAGAACGCCCTCACCGAGGCCGAAGGCGACCTGGACAAGGCCGTCGAGATCCTCCGTGTGAAGGGCCAGAAGGGCGTCACCAAGCGCGAGGGCCGCTCGGCCTCCAACGGCGCGGTCGTCTCCCTCATCGCCGCTGACAACTCCGAGGGCGTCCTCGTCGAGCTGAAGTGCGAGACCGACTTCGTCGCCAAGGGCGACAAGTTCGTCGCGGTCGCCGACGCGATCGCCGCGCACGTCGCCGCCACCAAGCCGGCCGGCATCGACGCGCTGCTCAACTCCGAGATCAAGGACGGCCAGACCGTCCAGGCGTTCGTCGACGAGGCCAACGCCACCCTCGGCGAGAAGATCGTGCTGGACCGCTTCGCGCAGTTCACCGACGGCTACGTCGCCTCCTACCTGCACCGCACCAGCCCGGACCTGCCCCCGCAGGTCGGCGTGCTGGTCGAGCTGGACAAGGCCGACCCGCAGACCGCCAAGGACGTCGCGCAGCACATCGCCGCGTTCGCCCCGAAGTTCCTCAGCCGCGACGAGATCGACGAGGAGACCGTGGCGAACGAGCGCCGGGTCGCCGAGGCCACCGCGCGCGAGGAGGGCAAGCCGGAGGCCGCCCTGGCGCGTATCGTCGAAGGACGGGTGAACGGCTTCTTCAAGGAGAACGTCGTCCTGGAGCAGGCGTTCGCCAAGGACTCCAAGAAGACCGTGCAGAAGGTGCTCGACGAGGCCGGGGTCACGCTGAAGCACTTCGCGCGCTTCCGCGTCGGCGTCTGACGTCCGCTCGCACCGGCACCCGCCGGTCCGGCCGCGGACACCACTCGGCCGCGGCGGGCTGCCACCCACGTCCGCACGGTCGCCCCGCGGCCGCGCGGCGCAAGACAGACGGTCCCGCTGGGGCCGTACGCGGCCGGTCGCCCGCCGGCCGGCCGCAGAGGTGACGAGGAGGCCATTGCCGTACCGGGAACCGACAAGGACCCACGGCAATGGCCTCCTCGGTACGTGCACGAGGAGACCTCCCATGGATGATGGTGCCGAAGGCGCCGGCAAGGCCCGCGACCACACCCCCACCCACGACGACGACGGCGGACGGCGTCACGAAGGCCGCGACGGGTCCACTCCCCGCCGCTACCTGCTCAAGCTCTCCGGTGAGGCGTTCGCCGGAGGCGGCGGTCTCGGCGTCGACCCCGACGTCGTGCACGCCATCGCCCGGGAGATCGCCGCGGTGGTCCGCGAGGGCTACGAGATCGCGGTCGTGCTCGGCGGCGGCAACTTCTTCCGCGGCGCCGAACTCCAGCAGCGCGGCATGGACCGGGCCCGCTCCGACTACATGGGCATGCTCGGCACCGTGATGAACTGCCTCGCGCTCCAGGACTTCCTGGAGAAGGAGGGCATCGAGACCCGGGTGCAGACCGCCATCACCATGGGCCAGGTCGCCGAGCCGTACATCCCGCTGCGGGCCGTCCGGCACCTGGAGAAGGGCCGCGTGGTGATCTTCGGCGCGGGCATGGGCATGCCCTACTTCTCCACCGACACCACCGCCGCCCAGCGCGCCCTGGAGATCGACGCGGTGGCGATGCTGATGGGCAAGAACGGGGTGGACGGGGTCTACGACTCCGACCCCAAGCACAATCCGAACGCCGTCCGCTTCGACGCCCTGGAGTACGGCGAGCTGATCGCCCGCGACCTGCGGGTCGCCGACCTCACGGCGATCACCCTCTGCCAGGACAACAAACTGCCCATCCTGGTCTTCGAACTGCTCGCCGAGGGCAACATCGCCCGCGCCGTCAAGGGTGAGAAGATCGGCACGCTGGTCAACGACCAGGGCACCAGGGCGTGACCGGCGCGGCCGGTATGGACAACAGGCTGCCCGGTCCGAGACCGTGCAGGAACACGTGCGCAGGGGCCCCGACCCGACGGCTCTGCCTTCTGAATACCAGGAGCACATGGTGATTGAAGAGACCCTCCTCGAGGCCGAGGAGAAGATGGAGAAGGCCGTCGTCGTCGCCAAGGACGACTTCGCGGCGATCCGCACCGGCCGTGCGCACCCGGCGATGTTCAACAAGATCGTCGCCGAGTACTACGGCGCGGTCACCCCGATCAACCAGCTCGCCTCCTTCGCGGTGCCCGAGCCGCGGATGGCCGTGATCACCCCCTTCGACAGCAGCAGCCTGCGCAACATCGAAGAGGCGATCCGCAACTCCGACCTCGGTGTGAACCCCAGCAACGACGGCCGGATCATCCGGGTGGTGTTCCCGCAGCTCACCGAGGAGCGCCGGCGCGAGTACATCAAGGTCGCCAAGACCAAGGGCGAGGACGCGAAGATCTCCATCCGCAGCGTCCGGCGCAAGGCCAAGGAGACCCTGGACAAGCTCGTCAAGGACGGCGAGACCGGCGAGGACGAGGTGCGCCGCGCGGAGAAGGAGCTCGACGACACCACGTCGAAGTACGTGGCGCAGATCGACGAGCTGCTCAAGCACAAGGAAGCGGAGCTGCTGGAGGTCTGACCTCCGCGCGGCACACCGCGTGGAGATTCGCTTCTCCGCGCACACTGCCCCCTGCCCGGGTCGCACACCGGGGCGCGCATCTCCCGGCCGACCGCACCCGCCGACCACCACGCCGACCACCACCCTGACGACGACGCGAGGCGACGCTCCGTGAACGATTCTTCCTGGGGCGTTTCGCCACGTGCAGGTCACGCGGCGGGTTCCGCCACGGAGCCCGGGGTCAGGAGGAAGATCTCCACCATGCCGCCGCCACCCCCTTCGCCGCCCCAGGACCCGCCGCCACCGGGCCGGGGCCCCGGACCCGGCTCCGAGCCGCCGGCCGCCCCCGCGAAGAAGTCCGCCGGCCGGGACCTGCGGGCGGCGATAGGGGTCGGCGTCGGCCTCGGCGCGGTGGTGGTCGCGGCGCTCTTCGTCGTCAAGGCGGTGTTCGTCGGCATCGTGGTGGTCGCGGTGGTGATCGGCCTGTGGGAGCTGACCTCCCGGCTCGCCGAGCGCAAGCAGATCCAGGCGCCGCTGATCCCGCTGGCGATCGGCGGCACCGCCATGGTGATCGCGGGGTACCTGAAGGGCGCCGACGGCGCGTGGATCGCGATGGCGCTGACCGCGCTCGCCGTCCTGGTCTGGCGGATGGCCCAGCCGCCGGAGGACTACCTGCGCGACGTGACCGCGGCCGTCTTCGCCGCGTTCTACGTGCCCTTCCTGGCCACCTTCGTCGTCATGATGCTCGCCGCCGACGACGGCCCGCGCCGGGTGCTGGTCTTCCTCCTGCTCACCGTGATCAGCGACACCGGCGCCTACGCGGTCGGCTGGCGCTTCGGCAGCCACAAGCTCGCCCCCCGGATCAGCCCCGGCAAGACCCGGGAGGGGCTCTTCGGCGCGATCTCCTTCGCCATGGTGGCCGGCGCCCTGCTCATGCAGTTCTTCGTGGACGACGGCCGCTGGTGGCAGGGCCTGCTGCTCGGCCTCGCCGCCGCCGTCAGCGCCACCCTCGGGGACCTCGGCGAGTCCATGATCAAGCGCGACCTCGGCATCAAGGACATGGGCACCCTCCTCCCGGGCCACGGCGGCATCATGGACCGCCTCGACTCCCTCCTCCCCACCGCCCCGGTCGTCTGGCTCCTCCTCGTAGCCTTCGTCGGCCAGGGCTGACCACCCACCTGCGCCCGGCCCTGGCACGGCGCCGGCCGTACGAACAGGGCACTGCGCGGAGTCTGCGACACTGGTAGGCATCATGCCTGTACCCGGAGAACTGACGTTTGCCGTGCCGCGCGGGGCCAAGAAGCCGCCGCGGCATCTTGCCGACCTGTCGCCCGCGGAGCGGAGGGAGGCGGTGGCGGAGCTGGGGGAGAAGCCGTTCCGGGCCAAGCAGTTGTCGCAGCACTACTTCGCGCGCTACGCGGACGACCCGGCGGCCTGGACGGACATTCCGGCCGGGGCGCGGGGGAAGCTGGCCGGGGATCTGCTGCCGGAGCTGATGACGGTGGTGCGGCACGCGTCGTGCGATGACGGGGAGACCCGCAAGACGCTGTGGCGGCTGTTCGACGGGACCCTGGTCGAGTCGGTGCTGATGCGGTACCCGGACCGGGTGACGATGTGCATCTCGTCGCAGGCGGGCTGCGGGATGAACTGCCCGTTCTGCGCCACCGGCCAGGCGGGTCTGGACCGCAACCTGTCGACCGCGGAGATCGTGCACCAGATCGTCGCCGGGATGCGCGCGCTGCGCGACGGCGAGGTGCCCGGCGCGGGCCCCGGCGCCCCGGACCGGCTGTCGAACATCGTCTTCATGGGCATGGGCGAGCCGCTGGCGAACTACCGCCGGGTCATCGACGCGATCCGCCGCCTCACCGACCCGGCGCCCGACGGCCTCGGGCTCTCCCAGCGCGGCATCACCGTCTCCACGGTCGGCCTGGTCCCCGCGATGCACCGGTTCGCCGACGAGGGCTTCAAGTGCCGCCTCGCGGTGTCCCTGCACGCCCCCGACGACGAACTGCGCGACACCCTCGTGCCGGTCAACACCCGCTGGAAGGTCCGCGAGGTGCTGGACGCCGCCTGGCACTACGCCGACGTCTCCGGCCGCCGCGTCTCCGTCGAGTACGCCCTGATCCGCGACGTGAACGACCAGGCGTGGCGTGCCGACCGGCTCGGCAAGCTGCTCAAGAACCACCGGGTGCACGTCAACCTGATCCCGCTCAACCCCACCCCGGGCTCGAAGTGGACCGCCTCCCGCCCGGAGGACGAGCGGGCGTTCGTGGCCGCCCTCCAGGCGAACGGCGTGCCCGTGACCGTACGGGACACCCGCGGTCAGGAGATCGACGGGGCCTGCGGTCAGCTGGCCGCGTCCGCGCGCTGATACGGTGCGCAGGTGCGCTGGTCGCACCGCTTGAATGAACATCTGGACAAATGAACATCCGACAGGGGAGCGCCTGAGACGGCGCTGAGAGTGCGGCTGGGGCGACGGCGAGACCGTCGAGAAGCCCAGGCCGCAGACCCTCCCACCTGATCCGGGTCATACCGGCGTAGGGAGTCAGCACAGTGAAGAGCACCATTCGTCGGCGTGCCGTGGGCGCGCTCGTCCTCGCCACCGCGGGCGCCACCGTCCTCGCCGGCTGCGGCGGCTCGGGGTCCGGCTCCGGTTCCGGCTCCGGCAAGGCGTCCGGCGGCAAGCCGTCGAAGACCGTCACCCTGGTCAGCCACGACTCGTTCGCGGCATCCAAGTCGGTGATGGCGGAGTTCACCAAGGAGACCGGCTACACCGTCAAGGTGCTGCGCGGCGGCGACGCGGGCGCCGCGGTCAACCAGGCCATCCTCACCAAGGACCACCCGCGCGGCGACGTCTTCTTCGGCGTCGACAACACCCTGCTCTCCCGCGCCCTCGGCAACGGCCTGTTCGACTCCTACACCGCCAAGGGCCTGGACCAGGTGCCCGCCGACGTCCAACTCGACGCGGGCAAGCACCGGGTGACGCCGATCGACTCCGGCGACGTCTGCGTCAACTACGACCGCGCCTACTTCACCTCCCACCACCTCGCGCCGCCGCAGACCTTCGCCGACCTGATCAAGCCGCAGTACAAGAACCTGCTGGTCACCGAGAACGTCTCCACCTCATCGCCGGGCCTGGCCTTCCTGCTGGGCACCGCCGCCACCTACGGCGACGCGGGATGGCAGGCGTACTGGAAGAAGCTGAAGGCCAACGGCGTCCAGGTCGTCGACAGTTGGGAGCAGGCGTACGACAGCGCCTTCTCCGGGTCGGCCGCCGGGAAGAAGGCCAAGGGCGACAAGCCGCTGGTGGTCTCCTACGCCTCCAGCCCGCCCGCGGAGGTGGTCGGCGTCAACCCGCCGCCCGCGCAGTCACCCGTCGGGGTGGCCACTGGCACCTGCTTCCGCCAGATCGAGTTCGCCGGAGTGCTGCACGGCGCGAAGAACCCGGCGGGCGCCGAGGCGTTCATCGACTTCATGCTCAGCAGGACCTTCCAGCAGGACATGCCGCTCCAGATGTACGTCGACCCGGTGGTGAAGGGCGCCACCGAGCCGGAGGTGTTCATCAAGTACGGCGCGAAGGTCCCGCACCCGACGACGCTCGCGCCCGACAAGATCGCCGCGAAGCGGGACGACTGGGTGAAGTCGTGGAACTCGATCGTCCTGTAGCCGTCCGGAAGGCGGGGCCCGGCAACCTGGAGGCGGGGTCCGGCGCGCTGGAGGCGGGACCCGCCAAGCCTGAGGCGGGACCCGCCAAGCCTGAGGCGGGACCCGCCAAGCCTGAGGCGGGGCCCGCCGATCGGAGGGCGGGGCGCCGCCGCACCGCGACCGGGCTCGCCCTGGCCGCCCTGCCGCTGGCGTTCTTCGCCGCCTTCTTCGCCTACCCGGTGGCGTCCATCGTCGGCCGGGGCCTGCACCCGGGCGGCCACTGGCGGCTGGGCCGGATCGGCGACGTGCTCGGCGACGGCTCGGTACGGCACGTGCTGTGGTTCACCTGCTGGCAGGCCGGCGCGTCCACCGCGCTGACCCTCGCGGTCGCGCTGCCCGGCGCGTACGCCTTCGCCCGGCTGGACTTCCCCGGCAAGCGGCTGCTGCGGGCGGTGGTCACCGTGCCGTTCGTGCTGCCGACCGTCGTCGCCGGCTCGGCGTTCCTCGCGCTGCTCGGGCAGGGCGGCTTCACCGACAGCCTCTTCGGCGTACGCCTGGACACCTCCGTGTGGGCGATCCTGATCGCGCACGTCTTCTTCAACTACGCCGTGGTCGTCCGCACCGTCGGCGGCCTGTGGGCGCAACTCGACCCGCGCCAGGAGGAGGCCGCCCGCATGCTCGGCGCGGGCCGCCTCGCCGCCTGGCGCCGCGTCACCCTGCCGGCCCTCGCCCCCTCCGTCGCGTCGGCCGCGGTGATGGTCTTCCTGTTCACCTTCACCTCCTTCGGCGTGATCCAGATCCTCGGCGGCCCCACCCGCGCCACCCTGGAGGTCGAGATCTACCGGGAGACCGCCGAGATCTTCGACCTGCCCACCGCGGCCGTGCTCACCCTGCTCCAACTCGTCGCGGTCGTCGCGATCCTGGCCGTGCATGCCTGGACGGCCCGCCGCCGCGAGTCCGCGCTGCGGCTGGTCGACCCGGCCGGCACCGCGCACCGCCCGCGCGGCGCGGGCGAACGGATGCTGCTCGCCGCCGTCCTCGGGTCGATCGCGCTGCTGATCCTGCTGCCGCTCGGCGTGCTCGCGGCCCGCTCCCTCGACGGCCCGAACGGCTACGGCTTCGCCTTCTACCGCGCGCTCGGCTCCACCAGCGCCGACGGGACCTTCCTCGTCTCACCGCTGCACACGGTCTGGAACTCGCTGCGCTTCGCCGCCGCCGCGACCGTCATCGCCCTGCTGGTCGGCGGGCTGGCCGCAGCCGCGCTCACCCGCCGCAGCGGGCGGCTGATGCGCGGCTTCGACGGGCTGCTGATGCTGCCGCTGGGCACCTCCGCGGTCACGGTCGGCTTCGGCTTCCTGATCACGCTCGACAAGCCGCCGCTCGACCTGCGCGACTCCTGGCTGCTGGTGCCGCTCGCACAGGCGCTGGTCGGCGCGCCGTTCGTGGTACGGGTGATGCTGCCGGTGCTGCGGGCGGTCGACGAGCGGCTGCGGGAGGCCGCCGCGGTGCTCGGCGCGTCCCCGCTACGGGTCTGGCGCGAGGTCGAACTGCCCCTGGTCGGACGGGCGCTGGGCATCGCGGCCGGGTTCGCGTTCGCGGTGTCGCTCGGCGAGTTCGGCGCCACGGTCTTCATCGCCCGGCCCGACAGCCCCACCCTCCCGGTGGCCGTCTCCCGCCTGCTCGGCCGGGCCGGCGAGATGAACTACGGCCAGGCGATGGCCCTGAGCACCATCCTGATGGTGGTCTGCGCGGCCAGCCTGCTGATCCTGGAGTACCCGCTGTCCGGGCGTACGACGCCGCGCCGTAAGGACGCGCCGCGCCGTAAGGACGTGCCGGGCGGTAAGGACGTAACGGCCGCCGCGCAGGGCCTGGCTGCGGCTCCGCGGGCCACCGCATCCCGCACGGCGCCCGAAGCTCCCGCCGTGCTCGAGGCCCCCGCTACCCCTGCCCGCTCGGAGAGCCCACGATGACCGATGCCCTGCTGAGCCTGGACGCCGCCACCGTACGGTTCGGGGCGCGCACCGCACTGGACGCGGTGAGCCTGGACGCGGCCGCGCACGAGATCGTCTGCGTGCTCGGGCCCAGCGGCAGCGGCAAGTCCACGCTGCTGCGCGCGGTCGCCGGGCTGCAGCCGCTCGACGGGGGCCGGGTGCTGCTGGACGGCGCCGACCAGGCGGGTGTGCCCGCGCACCGCCGCGGGGTCGGGCTGATGTTCCAGGACCACCAGCTCTTCCCGCAGCGCGACGTCGGCGGCAACGTGGCGTTCGGGCCGCGCATGCACAAGATGCCGCGCGAGGCCCGGGACCGGCGGACCGCCGAACTCCTCGACCTGGTCGGCCTGCCCGGGGCCGCCACCCGCCCGGTCGCCACGCTCTCCGGTGGCGAGCAGCAGCGGGTCGCCCTGGCCCGTGCGCTCGCGCCCGAGCCGCGCCTGCTGATGCTCGACGAGCCGCTGGGCCAGCTCGACCGTTCCCTGCGCGAGCGACTCGTGGTCGAACTGCGCCGTTTGTTCGGGCAGTTGGGCACCACCGTGCTGGCCGTCACCCACGACCAGGGTGAGGCGTTCGCGCTCGCCGACCGGGTGGTGGTGATGCGGGACGGGCGGATCGAGCGCAGCGGCACCCCGCTGGAGGTGTGGCAGCGGCCCGGCTCCGAGTTCGTGGCCCGCTTCCTCGGGTTCGACAACATCACCGGGGGCACGGTCAGCGGCGCCGTCGCCGTCACCGCCTGGGGCGAACTGCCCGTCCCGGACGGGACCCCCGACGGCGAGCACCTGATCCTCGTCCGGCCCTCCGGGGTGCGGCTCGGCCCGCCCGACACCGCCGGGCTGCCCTGCGAGGTCACCTCCCGGACCTTCCGGGGCGGCCACGTCGGCGTCATGCTCCGGCCCGAGCGCGGCCCCGCCCTCGAAGCGGAGTGCGCCCTGCGCGAGGCCCCGGAACTCGGGGCGTCCGTGGGTGCCTCGTTCGAGGCCGCGGACGTCGTCGTGCTCAGCCCTGCGGGAGGCTGAGCCGGTCCGCCCGTCCTGCCCGGTCCCGTAGGTTCCCGGACCGTCCGCCGGTGGTGGGCCGGTCGCGCAGTTCCCCGGGCCCCCGTTGACGGCTGCTCGCCATCGTGGTCCGCACGGACAGGGGCGCTGGGGGCACCTTCCAGGCGAAGCTCTGGCGGGCCGGGTGCTCTTACGCGGAACCCAGGCGTTCCAGGGCCGCCGGGACATCGTCCACGCTGTCCACGAGGGCGACCCGTCCCCCCATCGAACGGCCCGCCGCCAAGGCGTTGAGCAGCGGCCAGACCGGCAACTCGTCCGTCCAGTACGCATGGTCCACCAGCACCATCGGCGCGGGCTCGCCGTGCGAACCGTAGTAGTTCGCGGTGGCCGCGTCGAAGACCTCCTGGACGGTGCCGGCGGCGCCCGGGAGGAAGACCGCGCCGGCCGAGCAGCGCGAGAGCAGGCCGTCCTCACGGGTGGCGTTCGCGAAGAACTTCGCGATGTGCGCGGCGAAGGCGTTGGGCGGCTCGTGTCCGTAGAACCAGGTCGGCAGGCCGTAGGACGGCCCGCCGTCCGGCCAGCGGTCGCGTACCTCGAAGGCCGTCGACGCCCAGGCGTCGACGGACGGGCTGAAGGAGGGGGTGCCGGCCAGCACGTCGAGCGCCTTGCCGAGCATGACGTCGTCGTACGCGGCCGCGTACGCCCCGAAGTTGGCCGCCTCCATCGCGCCGGGCCCGCCACCGGTCGCCACCGTCAGCCCGGACTCCGCCAGCGACCGGCCCAGCCGCGCGGCGCCCGCGTACGCCTCCGTGCCGCGCTCCATCGCGTGCCCGCCCATCACCCCCACGACCCGCGCGCCGCCGAGCCGTTCGTCCAGCACGTCGGAGACCGCGTCGTCGTGGATGGAGCGCAGCATCGAGGCGAACACGTCGCCCTCCGCGGAGGTCCGCAGCCACCACTCGTACGTCAGCGCGTCCGGCGTCGCGGCGTACCCGCCCTCGGCGAGGTCCGCGTACAGCTCCTCGGGCCGGTAGGGCGCCGCGCGGTACGGGTCGAACGGCAGGCCGGGCACCGGCGGGAAGACCAGCGCGCCGCCGGCCCGTACGTGCGCCAGGGCCTGCGGCTCCATCGGGCAGCCGAGGAACACCGCCTCCGACGTGTCGGTCACCAGCAGCGCGAAGGTCCGCGAGGTGAGGTCCACGGCCCGCACCCGGCAGTCCGCGAACGACCCGCCGAGCGCGACCGCGTCGAACTCCTCCAGCGTCTCCACCCCGCGGGCCCGGTGGATGGGCTCGGGTGCCGCGTCCGAGGGCTCCTTCGGCGGCTCCGGCGGGCCCGGCGGACGGCGGGCGCCGCGCGTGGGGCGGGGCAGCCGCGGATGGGGCGGATGGGGCGAATCGGGGGGAGTAGGCGCTGGCACGCGAGCACGATAGCGCGCTCAGGTGTGCGCCGGGCCGTGGCGAAGGAGGACCTCTGCGTCGCGCTGTTGACGCGGCGCCGCGCGGATGACCGCAGGCGGCGCCGCGTCATGTGCCCGGCGATCCGGGATACGGCGCTACGGCGTCGGGGACAGCGCCGCGACCAGCAGCGTGGGCACCAGGAAGGCGACCACCAGGGCGCCCGTGCGCACGGCCGCCGAGGCGCGCAGCATGGTGGCGGGCACCGCCAGCTCGCGGAGCGCGGCGGTGGTGGAGGCGCGCTCGGTGCGGGACTCCATGGCGGCCACCGCGGTCGAGGCCAGCACGCACACGCAGACCAGCGTCGCCGCGAACGTGGTCACCGGGCCCAGCGTCCGGCCGTTGTGCTGGTGCAGGCCGTATCCGGACAGCGCCACGGCCGCGGTCGCCGAGAGCAGGCCGAGCGGGCGGCCGAGCCGGCGCGCCTCGTGCTGGAGGCCGCGGCCGGACAGCAGCCGCAGCCCGCCCGGCCGGTACGCGGCGATCAGCCGCCCGCAGCCGTAGACCAGTCCCGGTCCCGCCAGCACCAGGCCCGCCGCGGTCAGCACCCAGCCGCCGACCGCGGCCGGGGCCATCGAGCCGAGCCCGCTGGGCAGCGGGAAGCTGTGCCCGTCGGGCGCCGTCACCTCGATCGCCAGACCCACGGCGACCAGCGCGACCCCCCACGGCAGCCCGCCCGGCATGTCCTCGGCGGACTTGCCTTCGGCCCGCAGCCGCGCCGCGCTCGCGACACCGGCGGTCAGCGGGACCAGCGCGAGCAGCGTCACCGCGCCGGCCGGCGGCAGGCTCCGGCCCGCCGCGAGCAGCCCGGGCCCGACGCCGTGGTACGGCACGCCCGTCACGTCGCCGCGCAGTTGGAGGAAGGCGAGCAGGGCCAGCACGCTGCCGAACGCGCTCACCACGGTCACCGTCGCCGCGGTCAGCAGCACCACGCCGTTGCGGCCGAGACCGACCGCGGCGAGGCCGGCCCGGGGCCACCCGCCGGACTGCGCGCGGCCCACCGCGACCGCGAGCTGCACGGTGACCACGAGGGGGACGACGCACCAGCCGAGCCGCGCGACCGCGTCCGACGTCCCGCCCTTCGGGTGGGCCAGCGCCCAGCCGAGGGCTGCCAGCAGGAGCAGGCCGCTGCCGCACGACGCGAGCGCCACCAGGGCCCATCGGCCCAGCGCGGCGGGCCGGGCCCCGCGCAGCAGCCGCAGGCTCAGCACGAGCCGCTCCGCGCCGCGACGCCGCCGTGCCCGCCCGGGTGTGCGCCGGGGGCGCTCATACGGTCGCCGGGCGGGGCGCGGACAGGTCCTGGTCCTGATCCTGGGCAGCAGTTCCGGCGCGGCCGTCGGCGAAGGGGATGACGCGGTCGGCGTGCGCGGCGATGTCGGGGTCGCTGGTGGCCAGGACGACGGTGATGCCGTGCGTGCGGGCCGCGCTGGTGAGGGTGCGCAGGACGTGGGCGCGGTCGTTGCGGTGCAGCGGGGCGGTCGGCTCGTCGGCGAAGACCACCGCCGGTCCGGTGACCAACGCCCTTGCCACGGCGACCCGTTGGCGCTTCGCGGCGGGCAGCCCGGTCGGGCGCCGGCGGGCGATGTCGCCGATGTCCAAGCGGTCCAGCCACTCACAGGCGGCGGCCCGGGCGGTCCTGCTGCTCTCGCCGCGCAGCAGCAGCGGCAGCGCGGCGTTCTCCCAGACGTTCAGCTCGGGCAGCAGCTGCGGGTCGGCGCCGATCCAGCCGAAGCGGTCGCGGCGCAGCCGCTCCCGGGCGGTCTCGGGCAGCGTGTGCACGGGGCCGCTGTTGAACCACACCTCGCCCTCGTCCGGGACGAGCTGCCCGGAAAGGCAGCGCAGCAGGGTCGACTTCCCCGAGCCGCGCGGACCGGCGAGCGCGAGGATCTCCCCGGCCCGCACGCTCACGGACACGCCGAGCAGCGCGGGCGAGCCCTGGTAGGAGTGGCGCAGGGCGCGAGCCCAGAGCACGTCGTTGTCGGGCGGGGCCTCCATGCCGTACCTCCGCGGATTGCGAGTTCACTCGGCCAACGAGCCCGGCGCCTGTCCGGTCACTCCCCGGCACGGTATGCATCCGACCCCAGCGAATCCTTGCAGGCGCAGCGGCGAACCCCCCGATCGGCCGAGCGCCCCCCGCCCGGCCCTGCGGCCCCCTACCGGAAGCAGGGCGCCCTACAGGGGCGCGGGGAACTGCGCGATCAGCCACCGCCGTGCCGCGCCGGGCCCGCGGGCCCAGCCCTCGCGGCGGGGCGCCCTACAGGGGCGCGGGGAACTGCGCGACCAGCCACCGCCGTGGCGCGCCAGGCCCGCAGGTCCAGCCCTCGCGGCGGGATCGCCGGACCACCGGCTGGTCGCGCAGTTCCTCCCCAAGAGCCTCGCCTGGGAGTCCCCAGGGCCCCTCACGGGTGAACGTCCTCCGCGAAAGTGCCCAGCGCCCCTGGGCACCGCCGCCCGCCAGGGCACCCCCGCCCCGGGGAGGGGGCGCCGTCAGAGTTTGGTCCAGGCCGTCCGCAGGACATCGCGGAGGATGTCCTCGATCTCATCGAAAAGCGGCTGCTCCGAGATGAGCGGCGGGGCGAGCTGGATGACGGGGTCACCACGGTCGTCCGCGCGGCAGTAGAGCCCGTTGTCGAAGAGCGCCTTGGACAGGAAGCCGTACAGGACGCGCTCGGTCTCCTCGTCGGTGAACGTCTCCTTCGTCGCCTTGTCCTTGACGAGTTCGATGCCGTAGAAGAAGCCGTTGCCGCGTACGTCGCCGACGATCGGGAGGTCGCTCAGCTTGTCGAGGGTGGCGCGGAAGGCGGCCTCGTGGTCGAGCACGTGCTGGTTGAGCCCTTCGCGCTCGAAGATGTCGAGGTTGGTGAGGGCCACGGCGGCGGAGACCGGGTGGCCGGCGAAGGTGTAGCCGTGCAGGAAGGTGTTGTCGCCGCGGTAGAACGGCTCGGCCAGCCGGTCGGAGATGATGCACGCGCCGATCGGGGAGTACCCGGAGGTCATGCCCTTGGCGCAGGTGATCATGTCGGGGACGTAGTCGAACTTGTCGCAGGCGAACATCGTGCCCAGCCGCCCGAACGCGCAGATCACCTCGTCGGAGACGAGCAGGACGTCGTACCGGTCGCAGATCTCGCGGACCCGCTGGAAGTAGCCGGGCGGCGGCGGGAAGCAGCCGCCGGCGTTCTGCACCGGTTCGAGGAAGACCGCGGCGACCGTCTCGGGGCCTTCGAAGACGATCTCCTGCTCGATCTGGTCGGCGGCCCAGCGGCCGAACGCCTCCGGGTCGTCGCCGTGGATCGGGGCGCGGTAGATGTTGGTGTTGGGCACCTTGCGGGCGCCGGGCACCAGCGGTTCGAACGGGGCCTTGAGCGCGGGCAGTCCGGTGATCGACAGCGCGCCCTGCGGGGTGCCGTGGTAGGCGACCGCACGCGAGATCACCTTGTACTTGGTGTGGTTGCCGGTGAGCTTGTGGTACTGCTTCGCCAGCTTCCAGGCGGTCTCCACCGCCTCGCCGCCGCCGGTGGTGAAGAAGACCTTGTTGAGGTCCCCGGGGGCGTATCCGGCCAGCCGCTCGGCGAGTTCGACCGCCTTGGGGTGGGCGTAGCTCCAGATCGGGAAGAAGGCCAGCTCCTGCGCCTGCTTGTAGGCGGTCTCGGCCAGTTCGTGCCGCCCGTGCCCGGCCTGCACCACGAACAGCCCGGACAGGCCGTCGATGTAGCGCTTGCCGTGCGCGTCGTAGATGGAGGAGCCCTCGCCGCGGACGATGGTCGGCACCGGGGCGTCCTGGTAGTCCGACATGCGGGTGAAGTGCATCCACAGGTGGTCGTACGCGGACTTCGACAGATCAGGCTGATCGGCGTTCGGAGCGGTCATGGCTATCTGGTTCCCCAGGTGTAGGTCTGCTTGCGGAGCTTGAGGTAGACGAAGGTCTCGGTGGAGCGGACGCCCGGCAGCGCGCGGATGCGCTTGTTGATCATCTCCAGCAGGTGGTCGTCGTCCTCGCAGACGATCTCCACCAGCAGGTCGAAGGAGCCGGCGGTGAGCACGACGTACTCGACCTCGTCGAGGGCCGCGAGCGCGTCGGCGACCGGTTCGAGGTCGCCCTCGACGTTGACGCCGACCATCGCCTGGCGGCGGAAGCCCACGGTGAGCGGGTCGGTCACCGCGACGATCTGCATCACGCCCTGGTCGAGCAGTTTCTGCACCCGCTGGCGCACCGCGGCCTCCGACAGCCCCACGGCCTTGCCGATCGCCGCGTACGGGCGGCGCCCGTCCTCCTGGAGCTGTTCGATGATCGCCTTCGACACCGCGTCGATCGAGGCGGAAGCGCCGTTCATGTCACGAGTGGCCACGCGCACCACTGTGCAGGAGAGGTCGACGGTCCCGCAAGCCCTTCACGATGAATTCCGTTGTGTTAAGCCTTCTGTAACACCGAATCGGTTGTTCTGGCCGGGCGGGTGTGTCGAATACGGCAGTTCTGGCGCTAAGCTGGGCAGCGTCTCACCCCATGGACATGGACCAGAAGGACCAGGGAGCAAGCGCCGTGACCGAACTCCGTACTCTGCGCAACCACATCGACGGAGAATTCCGCGACGCCGCCGACGGGCGTACCACCGAGGTGGTCAGCCCGGTCACCGGGCGGGCGTACGCGACCGCTCCGCTGTCCGGCCAGGCCGACGTCGACGCGGCGATGGCCGCCGCCAAGGCCGCCTTCCCGGGCTGGCGCGACACCACTCCCGCCGAGCGGCAGAAGGCGCTGCTCAAGATCGCCGACGCGATCGAGGCGCGCGCCGACGAGCTGGTCGCGGTGGAGAGCGAGAACACCGGCAAGCCGCTCGCGCTGACCGCGAGCGAGGAGGTCCCGCCGATGGTGGACCAGATCCGGTTCTTCGCCGGCGCCGCCCGGATGCTGGAGGGCCGCTCGGCCGGCGAGTACATGGAGGGCCTGACCTCCATCGTGCGGCGCGAGCCGGTCGGGGTGTGCGCGCAGGTCGCGCCCTGGAACTACCCGATGATGATGGCGGTGTGGAAGTTCGCCCCGGCGATCGCGGCGGGCAACACCGTGGTGCTCAAGCCGTCCGACACCACCCCGGCCTCCACGGTGCTGCTCGCCGAGATCATCGCCGGCGTCCTGCCCAAGGGCGTCTTCAACGTGGTGTGCGGCGACCGTGACACCGGCCGGCTGATGGTCGAGCACCCGGTGCCGGCGATGGCGTCCATCACCGGCTCGGTACGGGCCGGCATCGAGGTCGCCGGGTCCGCCGCCAAGGACGTCAAGCGGGTGCACCTGGAGCTGGGCGGCAAGGCCCCCGTGGTGGTCTTCGACGACCTCGACAGCGCGGCGCTGGCCAAGGCCGCCGAGGACATCGCGGTCGCCGGCTTCTTCAACGCCGGCCAGGACTGCACCGCCGCCTGCCGGGTGCTGGTGCAGGAAGGCGTGCGCGAGGAGTTCACCGCGGCGCTGGCCAAGGCCGCCGCCGGCACCAGGACCGGCCTGCCCGACGACGAGGACGTGCTCTTCGGCCCGCTCAACAACGCCAACCAGCTCGCGCAGGTCACCGGCTTCATCGAGCGGCTGCCCGCGCACGCCAAGGTCGAGGCGGGCGGCCACCGGGTCGGTGAGGAGGGCTACTTCTACGCGCCCACCGTCGTCTCCGGGCTGCTGCAGGACGACGAGGCCGTGCAGCGCGAGGTGTTCGGCCCGGTCATCACCGTGCAGTCGTTCACCGACGAGGAGCAGGCCGTCACCTGGGCCAACGACGTGGACTACGGCCTGGCCTCCTCGGTGTGGACCAAGGACCACGGCCGGGCGATGCGGATGTCCAAGAAGCTGGACTTCGGCTGCGTGTGGATCAACACCCACATCCCGCTGGTCGCCGAGATGCCGCACGGCGGGTTCAAGCAGTCCGGCTACGGCAAGGACCTGTCCGCGTACGGCTTCGAGGACTACACCCGGATCAAGCACGTCATGACGTCGCTGGAGGCGTGAGCAGGCGGTAGTGCCGTGACCGCACCGGTCCGGCCGTCATCCCGGTAATACGGGGGGCCGGGCCGGGGCGGGCCGAGGAAGGCCGCCCGCTCGGGCACCGGCCCGCGTTCACCCGGCCCGCGTTCACCCGTTCCGCGCCCCCGGCGGGCCGCCGACCACCCCGGTCCTGGCGGCGGCCCGTCGCAGGTGCGGCAGCACCCGCGCCAGGGGCACCGTGGACGGCACGGTGACGCCCAGCGCGGCGGCCACCCTGCCCTCCTCCGTACGCAGCGGCACCGCCGCGGCCACCTCGCCGAGCCGGAACTCCTCCTTGGCCAGCGCGAATCCGGCCTGCCGTATCCGCCGCAACTCCCGCTCCAGCGGCCCACCCGCCGGACGGGTGTGGGCGGTGAAGCGCTCCGTCGGGCCGACCGGGGCCGGCGGGCCCCAGGCGAGCAGCACCTTGCCGAGCGCGGTGGCGTGCAGCGGCAACCGGTCCGCCCCGCCGCCCGCGCCCGGGCCCGCGCCCTCCAGCACCAGCGCGGTGCCGCGCTCCAGCACGGCCACCTCGGCCCGGCCGCCGGTGGCGGTGGCGAGGTCCCGCAGCGGCTCGCGGGTCACCGCGCGCAGGCGGTGCGGGCACGGTGAGGTCCCGCCGATCGCCCACAGCCGGGTGCCGAGCCGGTACGAACCGTCGGCGAACCGCTCCAGGCCGCCCCACGCCACGAGTTCGCGCACCAGACGCAGGGCGGTGGGCGCGGGCAGGTCCGCGCGCCGCGCGATCTCGCTGAGCCGCAGACCGCCGTCGGGTGCCCGGCCGGTCCCCGTCCGCTGCGTGAACGCGTCGAGCACCGCCAGCAGCTTCGCGGACACGGTGCGCCCCGGGGTACGGGAGTTGCCGGACATCTCATTCGCCCTTCGCCGACTCGGCCGGGGGTACCCCCGCTTCCAGGGCGGAAGCGGCTTCCACCAGGCGGCCTCCACCAAGCGGCCTCCACCGGGCGGACCTCCCCCCGGGCAAGGCTTCCACCGGCCGCCTTCCACTGGGTGGAATGCGGCGCTGGCCGCCGAGCGCGCCCGCCCGCCACCCTCAACACCATGAACCTGGACCTGACTTCCGACCAGCTGCTGTCCACCACCCGCGCGGTACGGCTGCGGCTCGACCTCGACCGCCCGGTGCCGCGGCACCTGCTGGAGGAGTGCGTCGACCTGGCCGTCCAGGCGCCGACCGGCCGAAACCGGCAGCGCTGGCACTTCGTGATCGTCACCGACGAGGACAAGCGCCGCGAGGTCGCCGACATCTGGCGGGCCAGCGCGGCCGCGCCCGGCGACGCCGAGCCGCTGACCGCCCGCGACGTCCGGCGCGCCAACGTGGCGTCCGGCCGGATGGCGCGGGTCGGCGCCGGCTTCGCCCACCTCCACGCGAACCTGCACCGGGTGCCGGCACTGGTCGTCCCGTACGTGGAAGGACGCACCGACGGCGCCTCCGTGGAACGCCAGGCCGGCACCTGGGGCTCGATCCTCCCCGCCGTGTGGAGCTTCATGCTCGCCGCCCGGGAACGCGGCCTCGGCTCCTGCTGGACCACTGGCGGCCTGGCGTACGAGCGCGAGCTGTCCCGGGCGCTGGGCGTGCCGTACGAGCGGCTGATGCAGGCGGCGTTCATCCCCGTCGCCTACACGATCGGCACCGAATTCCGGCCGGCCCGGCGGGTGCCGCGTGCGGAGGTGCTGCACTGGCAGGGGTGGTGAGGCCGGGCGGTCAGGCGGGCCGGGACGCCACGCGCAGCAGCGCGTCCAGCCGGTTGCTGGTGATGGCGTCCACCCCGGCCGCGACCAGGCGGGACATCGAGCGCTGCCAGTCCGCGGTCCAGGCGGCGACCAGCAGGCCGCGGTCGTGCGCCCAGGCGACGGTGGCCGGATTCGCCAGCCCGAAGCGGAGGTTGAGCCAGCGCGGGCCGAGGCCGTCGATCAGCGAGTCGGCGGGGCGCGCGGAGGTCGTCCAGGTCATGGCGACCTCGGCCGACGGCTCCAGGGCGCGCACCTCGCGCATCGCGGCCAGCTCGCCGCAGTAGTAGACCCGGTCGGCCGCGCCCGCCTCCCGCACCGCGGTGATCGCCGCGGCCGCCTGCGGGACCTCGGTGAGGTCGATCAGCATCCGGGCCGGACCGGGCCGCCGAAGGAGTTCGGCGAGCGCGTCCGCGAAGGCCGGCACGCCGCCGCCGGTGGCCTCGGCCACCTCGTCGTAGGTCAGCGAGGTCACCGGCGCAGGGCGCCCCCACAGCCGCTCCAGGGTCGCGTCGTGCAGCAGCACCGGCACGCCGTCCCGGGTGAGGCGGACGTCCACCTCGACGACGTCGGCGCCCTTGTGCAGGGCGGAGCGCACCGAGGGCAGGGTGTTCTCGCGGTGTACGTAAGGGTCGCCCCTATGGGCGACGACCGTTACCCGGTGTCCAGGGCGCGGGGCCATGGCGTCAGCTCCGCGCGGCGGGGACGCCGGTGCCGCCGGTGGCGGCGTCGCCGGACGCGGCGGTGTACGCGTCGATCTCCGCCGCCAGCCGCGCCTTGCCCGCCGGGTCGAGGAACGACGCGTGCACCGCGTTCTTCGCCAGGTCCGCGAGGCCCGCCCGGTCCAGCTCCAGCAGCCGGGCGGCGACCGCGTACTCCGTGTTCAGGTCGGTGCCGAACATCGGCGGGTCGTCGCTGTTGACGGTGACCAGGACACCGGCCTCGACCATCCGCCGGATCGGGTGCTCCTCCAGCGTGGGCACCACCCGGGTGGCGATGTTGGAGGTCGGGCAGACCTCCAGCGGGATGCGGTGCTCGGCGAGGTGGTCCAGCAGCCGGGGGTCCTGAACCGCGCTGGTGCCGTGGCCGATCCGCTCCGCGCCCAGGACGTCCAGCGCGTCCCAGATCGTCTGCGGGCCGGTGGCCTCCCCGGCGTGCGGCACGCTGTGCAGCCCGGCCGCCCTGGCCCGGTCGAAGTACGGCTTGAACTGCGGCCGCGGCACCCCGATCTCGGGCCCGCCGAGCCCGAAGGAGACCAGGCCCTCCGGCCGCAGGTCCACCGCCAGGTGCGCGGTCTCCTCGGCCGACTCCAGGCCCGCCTCGCCGGGGATGTCGAAGCACCAGCGCAGCACCACGCCCAACTCCGCCTCCGCGGCCTTGCGGGCGTCCTCGATCGCCTCCATGAACGCCTGCGCGGGGATGCCCCGACGGGTCGAGGAGTACGGCGTCACGGTCAGCTCGGCGTAGCGGATCTGCTGCCGGGACATGTCCCGCGCCACCTCGTAGGTCAGCAGCCGCACGTCCTCGGCGTCCCTGATCAGGTCCACCACGGACAGGTAGACCTGGATGAAGTGCGCGAAGTCCTTGAAGGTGAAGTACTCGGCGAGCGCGGCCGGGTCGGAGGGCACCTTGGAGTCCGGGTGCCGGGCGGCCAGTTCGGAGACGATCCGCGGCGAGGCGGAGCCCACGTGGTGGACGTGCAGCTCGGCCTTCGGCAGCCCGGCGATGAAGGAGTCAAGACCGGCGCCGGCGGCGGGGACGGCGGCGGGGGAGGGGCCGGGGACGGTCTCGGGCATGCGGGGTTCCTCCGGAGGGGCGTGCGGGACGGGCCGGCGCGCGGCCGGTGCCGTTCATCGTAATGCGCCCCGCCCCCGGGTACGGGTCCGGCCGGCGCGGGGCGCAGCGAAAGGTCGGAGCACAGATTTCGTCGATTAACCAAAAGGCAACAACGGAATCCCTTGTTGGAGGCGGTCGGCTCTGCCAGGATCAGCCATCAATCCAGGCTTTGACCACGCTGGTACATGGATTCGCGACCCCGGCGGGGCGCCCCGGCCACCCCTGGCCGGTCCTCCCGGCCGGCCCCCGGCCACCCGCCCGGCGCCACCCGGCCGATCCCTCGGAAGGGCACCACCCATGGAGCTGTTCGAGACCCTCACACCGCCCCAGCGCGCCGCCATGGCGCGCAGCATGACCAGCGGACGAGGAGCGCTCGCCCGCCGTTCGCTGCTGCGGGCCGCCGGGCTCGGCGCGGTCGCCACCGTCGGCCTCACCGGCTGCGGCATCCCCGCGGCCGGCCGCAAGGGCGACACCGTCTCCACCGACCACTCGGCGCAGGAGAAGGTGGTCGACTTCTCCAACTGGACCGAGTACATCGACGTCACCGACGACGGCAAGCACCATCCGACCCTCGACGCCTTCACCAAGCGCACCGGGATCAAGGTCAAGTACACCGAGGACATCAACGACAACGTCGAGTTCTTCGGCAAGATCAAGCCGCAGCTCGCCGCGGGCCAGGACACCGGCCGCGACCTGATGGTGCTCACCGACTGGCTGGCCGGCCGGATGATCCGGCTCGGCTGGGTGCAGCAACTCGACTCCGCGAACCTGCCGCACGCCTACGCCAACCTGGAACAGCGCTTCCGCAGCCCCGAGTGGGACCCCGGCCGTGCCTACTCCTATCCCTGGCAGGGCATCGCCACCTGTATCGCCTACAACAAGAAGGCCACCGGCGGGCGGAAGATCAGCTCCGTCTCCCAACTCCTCGACGACAGCTCGCTCAAGGGCAAGGTCGCCATGCTCTCCGAGATGCGCGACACCATCGGGATGACCCTGCTCGACATGGGCGAGCTGCCCGAGAAGGTCACCGACGACACCTTCGACGCGGCCGTCGCCCGCATCCAGAAGGCCGTCGACAGCCAGCAGATCCGGAAGTTCACCGGCAACGACTACACCGACGGCCTCAGCAAGGGCGACATCGCCGCCTGCCTGGCCTGGGCCGGCGACCTGGTCCAACTGCGCCTCGACGACCCCGACATCGAGTACGTCTTCCCCGACTCGGGCTTCCTGTCGTCCACCGACAACCTGCTGATCCCCGACAAGGCCCGGCACAAGACGAACGCGGAACGGCTGATCGACTACTACTACGAGCCCGCGGTCGCCGCGCAGGTCTCGGCGTACATCAACTACGTGTGCCCGGTCGCCGGGGTGAAGCCGTACCTGGCGAAGATCGACCCGAAGCTGGCGAGCAACCCGCTGATCATCCCCGACGCGGCCATGGACGCCAAGGGCCACGACTTCCGCTCGCTCACCGACGCCCAGGACGCGCGGTACGAGGACAAGTTCTCCAAGCTCATCGGCGCCTGACCCCGGCCTGCTCCCGCACCCCCCGAGGACAACCCATGACGACCCCCAGCACGAGCACAGCGAAGTCCGCCGACGCCGCCGTCCGCCTCACCGGGATCAGCAAGTCCTACGGCGCCTTCACCGCCGTCCACCCGCTCGAACTGGCGGTGCCGGCCGGCTCGTTCTTCGCGCTGCTCGGCGCGTCCGGCTGCGGCAAGACCACCACCCTGCGGATGATCGCCGGCCTGGAGACGCCCAGCACCGGCGCGGTGCACCTGGGCGGCCAGGACGTCACCGCGCTGCCGCCGTACAAGCGCCCGGTCAACACCGTCTTCCAGAACTACGCGCTCTTCCCGCACCTGGACGTCTACGAGAACGTGGCGTTCGGGCTGCGCCGGCGCGGCATCAAGCCGGTGAAGAAGCAGGTCGGCGAGATGCTCGAACTGGTGCAGCTCGGCCCGCTGGCCCGGCGCCGGCCGCACCAGCTCTCCGGCGGCCAGCAGCAGCGCGTCGCGGTGGCCCGCGCGCTGATCAACCAGCCGAAGGTGCTGCTGCTCGACGAGCCGCTCGGCGCGCTCGACCTGAAGCTGCGCCGCCAGATGCAGCTCGAACTCAAGCGCATCCAGACCGAGGTGGGCATCACCTTCATCCACGTCACCCACGACCAGGAGGAGGCCATGACGATGGCCGACACCGTCGCGGTGATGAACGCCGGCCGGGTCGAGCAGATGGGCGCGCCCGCCGACCTCTACGAGAACCCCTCCTCCACCTTCGTGGCGAACTTCCTCGGCACCTCCAACCTGATCGAGGCCGAGGTCACCGGCGTCGCCGACGGCACCCTCACGCTCACCCGCGCCGGGCAGGAACTGGCGCTGCCCGCCGCCCGCTGCCGTACCGAGGCGGCCCGCGGCGACCGGGTGCTGGCCGGGGTCCGCCCGGAGAAGATCACCCTCGTGCACCGCGACGACGCGGCCGGCGTGCCCGCCGGCCGGAACCGGATATCCGGCCGGATCGTGGACTCCAGCTTCATCGGCGTGTCCACCCAGTACGTGGTCGACAGCCCGGTCGGCGCCGACCTGGAAGTCTTCGTGCCGAACGTGGAGCGCGACGCCCGGCTGGTGCCCGGCGCGCCGGTCGTCCTGCACTGGAACCCCGAGCACACCTTCGGTCTCGACGCGGGACAGGACATCGGCGCCGGCCTGGACGCGGGGCTGGACGACGCGGCCGGCGACGGCAGGACCGGCGGCGCCGAGTCGCGGGCCGGCGGCACCGACCGCACCGAGTCCGCCGAGGGGGCCGCCGTATGACCGCCGCCACCGAACCCCTGCCGCCGCCCGCCGCCGCGGCGCCCCGGCCGCCCAAGGCGCTGCGCCGGGCCGCCGCCCGCCGGCGCCGGGTTCCGTACCTGCTGCTGCTGGCCGGGGTGGCCTGGCTGCTGGTCTTCTTCGTCGCCCCGATGGTCTACCAGGCGTCCACCTCGGTGCAGACCGGCACCCTGGAGGACGGCTTCAAGGTCACCTGGCACTTCGCCACCTACTGGGACGCGCTGAGCGAGTACTGGCCGCACTTCGTGCGCTCCCTGGTCTACGCCGGCATCGCCACCGTGCTGTGCCTGGTGATCGGCTACCCGCTGGCGTACACCATCGCCTTCCGGGCCGGGCGGTGGCGCAACGTGCTGCTGATCCTGGTGATCGCGCCGTTCTTCACCAGCTTCCTGATCCGCACCCTCGCCTGGGAGACGATCCTCGCCGACCAGGGGCCGGTGGTGTCCTTCCTCAACGACGTCCACCTGCTCGACGTGACGTCCTGGCTGCGGATCACCCAGGGCGACCGGGTGCTGGCCACCCCGCTTGCCGTGGTGTGCGGCCTGACCTACAACTTCCTGCCGTTCATGATCCTGCCGCTGTACACCTCGCTCGAGCGGGTCGACGGCCGGCTGCACGAAGCGGCCGGCGACCTGTACGCCACCCCGTTCACCGTCTTCCGCAAGGTGACCTTCCCGCTGTCGATGCCCGGGGTGGTGGCGGGCACCCTGCTGACCTTCATCCCCGCCTCCGGGGACTACATCAACGCCGAGTTGCTGGGCTCCACCAACCAGCAGATGATCGGCAACGTCATCGAGTCGCAGTTCCTGCGGGTGCTCGACTACCCGACGGCCGCCGCCCTCTCGTTCCTCCTGATGGCCGTCATCCTCGCCGTCGTCACCCTCTACATCCGCCGGGCCGGAACGGAGGAGCTGGTCTGATGCGCCTGATCCGCCGGCTGCGCGCCAACCTCGTGGTGATCGCGGGCGTCCTCGCCCTCGGCTACCTCATCCTGCCGAACCTGGTGGTGCTCGCCTTCTCCTTCAACAAGCCCAAGAGCCGCTTCAACTACACCTGGAACCAGTTCTCCACCGACGCCTGGCAGCACCCCTGCGGCGTCGCCGGCATGTGCGGCTCGCTCACCCTCAGCCTGAAGATCGCGGTCTACGCCACCCTCGCCGCCACCGTGCTCGGCACCATGACCGCCTTCGCGCTCGCCCGCTACCGCTTCCGCGGCCGGGCCGCCACCAACATGCTGATCTTCCTGCCGATGGCGATGCCCGAGGTGGTGATGGGCGCCTCGCTCGGCACCCTCTTCCTCAACATGCGCATCCAGTTCGGCTTCTGGACCATCCTCATCGCGCACATCATGTTCTGCCTGAGCTTCGTGGTGACCGCGGTCAAGGCCCGCGTGATGAGCATGGACCCGCGGCTGGAGCAGGCCGCGCAGGACCTCTACGCCACCCCGACGCAGACCTTCCTGCGGGTCACGCTGCCGCTGGCCGCACCCGGCATCGCGGCCGGCGCGCTGCTGTCGTTCGCGCTGTCCTTCGACGACTACATCATCACCAGCTTCAACGCCGGCAACAGCGTCACCTTCCCGATGTTCGTCTGGGGCTCGGCGCAGCGCGGCACCCCGGTGCAGGTCAACGTGATCGGCACCGCCATGTTCGTGCTCGCGGTGCTGCTGGTGCTGGCCGGGCAGCTGGTCGGGGGCCGCAGGAAGGCGCGTGGCTGACATGGACCCGGCCCGCGCGCTCGCCGCCGCCCGCCCGCTGCCGTACTGGCTCGACGACCCGGCCCGGCCGGACGCCGAACCGGCCCTGGCCGGCGCCGAGCACTGCGACCTGCTGGTGATCGGCGGCGGCTACAGCGGGCTGTGGACGGCGCTGCTGGCGAAGGAGCGCGACCCGGACCGGGACGTGGTGCTGGTCGAGGGCGGCCGGATCGGCGCGGCCGCCTCCGGCCGCAACGGCGGCTTCTGCGCGGCCAGCCTCACCCACGGCACCGCCAACGGACTGGCGCGCTGGCCCGAGGAGTTCGCGACCCTCCAGGCGCTCGGCGAGCGCAACCTCGACGCCATCGAGGCCGCCGTCGCACGCTACGGCCTGGACTGCGAGTTCGAGCGGACCGGCGAGATCGACGTGGCCACCGCCGACCACCAGGTCGAGGAGTTGCGCGAGGCCCACGCCACCGCCGTGCGGCACGGCCTGGACCTGGAACTGCTCGACCGCGACCAGGTGCGCGCCGAGGTCGACTCGCCCACCTTCCGCGCCGGCCTGTACGACCGGAGCGGCGTCGCGCTGGTCCACCCGGCCAAGCTCGCCTGGGGCCTGAAGCGCGCCGCCACCCGGGCGGGCGTGCGGATTCACGAGCACACCCCCGCCACGGCCCTGGTCCGGCACGGCGCCGCGCTCGCCGTGCGCACCCCGTACGGCAGGGTGCTCGCCCACCATGTGGCCCTGGGCTCCGGCGTGTTCCCCTCCCTGCTGCGCCGCACCCGGCACCACACCGTGCCGGTCTACGACTACGCCCTGACCACCGAACCCCTCACCGCCGACCAGCGCGCCGCGATCGGCTGGCGCGGTCGGCAGGGCCTGGGCGACAGCGCCAACCGCTTCCACTACTTCCGGCTGACCGCCGACGGCCGCGTGCTGTGGGGCGGTTACGACGCGATCTACCCGCGCGGCGGCCGGATGAGCGCCGCGTACGACCACCGCCCGGAGACGTACCTGCGGCTGGCCCGGCACTTCTTCGCCTGCTTCCCGCAGTTGGAGGGGGTGCGGTTCAGCCACGCCTGGGGCGGCGCGATCGACACCTGCACCCGCTTCTCGGCGTTCTTCGGCACGGCGTACGGCGGGCGGGTCGCGTACGCGGCCGGGTACACCGGACTCGGCGTCGGCGCCACGCGGTTCGGCGCCGAGGTGATGCTCGACCTGCTGGCCGGGCGGCCCACCGAGCGCACCGCGCTCACCATGGTGCGCGAGCGCCCGCTGCCCTTCCCGCCCGAGCCGCTGGCCACCGCTGGGATCGGGCTGACCCAGTGGTCGCTGGCCCGCGCCGACCGCGCGCGGGGGCGGCGCAACCTGTGGCTGCGCGCCCTGGACCGGGCCGGTCTTGGCTTCGACTCGTGAGCGGCCCGCACCCGGCCCGCGCCGCCCCGGCTGTGAGCCGGATCACTACCAATGGGTAGCGAAACCCGCGTAATGATCCGGCCCCACCCCTGTCTCTCGTGTGACGGCAGACGCGTCACACGAGAGACGGAGGGGGCCCACGATGGCCGACACGGGCGCGAAGAGCGCGGTGGAGTGGCTGGCTTCGGTAGCGGACGACCCGCGGGGGTGCAGGTGGGAGTGGGAGCGCAGCGCGCTCGGGGTGGCGCTGCTGCCCGCCGGGCGGCAGTGGGACGTGCTGATCCTGCCCGGCAGGATCGGCTACCCCACGCTCGACGTGCTGACCCGGCTGATGGGCCGGACCGGCCCGGTGCTCGCCGACTTCGGCGACGCCCGGATGGGGTTCTTCGTGCCGCCGGGCACCGCCGCCCGCTGGCTCGGCACCGGGGTGCGGGGGGCCGGGCGCGGCACCTGGATCGTGGTGCCCTACCCCGGCCGGCCGACCGGGGGAGTGCGCTGGCTGGTCCCCCCGGACGGCTCCGGGCACCTCACCGACCCGGTGGTGCTGGAACTGGCGATGCACGAGGCGGCCGCCCAGCTCGCCGGCGGGTAGGTCCCGGGCCCTCCGGCCCGGCCCGGGTGCTTGTGGCACCCCGCCGCCCGTGGCGACACTGGCGGCAGACGACGACGGAAGGGTTCACCCCGTGACGACCTCGCACCTCACCCACTGGATCGCCGGCCGCGCCTGGACGGGCACCGCCGAGCGGCACGGCGACGTCTACGACCCGGCCACCGGCCGCATCACCGCGCAGGTGGACTTCGCCGGACCCGAGGTCGTGGACGAGGCGGTCGGCGCCGCCGTCGACGCCTTCCGCGAGTGGCGGAACACCTCCGTGGCCAAGCGCACCGGAGTGCTCTTCGCCTTCCGCGAGCTGCTCAACGCCCGGCGTGACGAACTGGCCGCGCTGATCGTCTCCGAGCACGGCAAGGTGCACTCCGACGCGCTCGGCGAGGTGGCCCGCGGCCTCGAAGTCGTCGAGTACGCCTGCGGCATCCCGCAACTGGCCAAGGGCAGCTACACCGAGCAGGCGTCCACCGGCGTCGACGTCTACTCGCTGCGCCAGCCGCTCGGCCCGGTCGCGATCATCTCGCCCTTCAACTTCCCCGCCATGGTGCCGATGTGGTTCTTCCCGCTCGCCATCGCCACCGGCAACACCGTGGTCGTCAAGCCGTCGGAGAAGGACCCGTCCGCCGCGAACTTCCTCGCCGGGCTGTGGCGCGAAGCCGGGCTGCCCGACGGGGTGTTCAACGTCGTGCACGGCGACAAGGCGGCCGTCGACCGGCTGCTGGAGCACCCCGACATCAAGGCGGTCTCCTTCGTCGGCTCCACCCCCGTGGCCCGCCACGTCTACGAGACCGGCACCCGCCACGGCAAGCGCGTCCAGGCCCTGGGCGGCGCCAAGAACCACATGCTGGTGCTGCCCGACGCCGACCTGGACCTCGCCGCCGACGCGGCCGTCAACGCCGGCTACGGCGCCGCGGGCGAGCGCTGCATGGCGGTGTCCGTGCTGGTCGCGGTCGACCCGGTCGGCGACGACCTGGTGGCGCGGATCAAGCAGCGCATCGCCACCCTCACCGTCGGCCCCGGCTCGGCGCCCGGCTCGGCGATGGGCCCGCTCGTCACCGGCGCGCACCGCGACAAGGTCACCGCCTACCTCGACGCCGGCACCGCCGACGGCGCCGTCCTCGCCACCGACGGCCGCAAGCACGCGATCGACGGCGACCCCGGCGGCTTCTGGCTCGGCCCGACCCTCTTCGACCACGTCCGCCCGGGCATGTCCGTGTACGACGACGAGATCTTCGGCCCGGTGCTCTCCGTGGTCCGCGTGCCCAGCTACGACGCGGGCCTGGCTCTGATCAACGCCAACCCGTACGGGAACGGCACCGCGCTGTTCACCTGCGACGGCGGCGCCGCCCGGCGCTTCCAGCACGAGGTGGAGGTGGGCATGGTCGGCATCAACGTGCCGATCCCGGTGCCGGTCGCGTACTACTCCTTCGGCGGATGGAAGTCCTCGCTGTTCGGCGACGCGCACGCCTACGGCGAGGACGGGGTGCGGTTCTTCACCCGCGGCAAGGCGGTCACGCAGCGGTGGCCCGACCCTTCGCACGCGGGCCTGAACCTGGGCTTCCCGACCAACTCCTGACCCCCCACCGACCCCGCGGGCGACGCTCAGACCCCGTCGTGGCCCGCGCGGGCGCCGTCCTCCGTGGCGTCGCCGCCCGTGCCGTCCCCGTCCGCATCCCCGTCCGCCTCCTCGTCCCTGCCGCCGCCGCGGCCGGCCGCCCCCGGCACCAGCCGCGCGGCCGCCGCGGCCGACAGCAGCGCCACCGCCAGGCACCAGCTCGCCAGCACGTCCAGCGGCCAGTGGAAGTCGCACCACACCAGCGCCACGCCCACCAGCAGCGCCAGCAGCACGGTGCCCGCGGCCAGCAGCGCGCGCACCGCCGTACGCCGGACGAACGGCAGCAGCACCAGCGCGGCCAGTCCGAACGCCATGGAGGACGTCGCGGTGTGCCCGGAGGGGAAGTAGCCGTAGTTCGGGTCGGCGTGCACCCGGCCGGGCGCCGGGCGGTCCACCCCCGACTTCACCGCACCCACCAGCACCGGCAGCAGGCACATCGCCAGCGCCGCCGCGCCCGGCGGCACCCACCAGCGCGGCAGCCCCGCCCGGCGCCCCAGACGGGCGGCCAGGACCAGCGCGACCAGCAGCACCGGCACGGCCACCGCGATGTCGCCGAGGTCGCACAGCAGGTGGGCGAGCCGGTCGTAGCCGGGATGCGCGGCGGCCGTGCGCCGTACGTCGCGCAGTAGCCGCCCGTCGTCGGTGACCAGCCGGCCGCCGGCCGACACCTGCCAGGTCAGCAGGCAGAAGGCGGTGACGGCGAGCGTGAAGACGGTGAGCAGCGCGAAGAGCGCCCGGAAAGGAGTCAGCCGCCCCGGAACAGGGGGGAGAGTTCCGGGGCGGCCAGGGCGATCGCCGTACCGTCCGTCCCGGGGGGTTTGGGACGAACGGCCAGCCGATCGGCGAGGATTGCCGGAGCCAAAGGTTCCGGCTGCTTCGTGCGCGAGGGCACTGCTGCGCCGGTGATGGGGATTCATCGGCGCGGTGTCGCCCGCGGCCTCCTCGCTGGGATTCGGCCACGTGCGGGGTGTTCCTCGGAAACCGTACGTCACAGGCGGCTCATCAGGGTCGTCGATCACCCGTCCGCCATCAGGCTCGCACACCTTCTTCACGACCCCGTCCCCCGTGTCGCACGGTTCACATCCGTCACACGGCCCGCCTGGTGTTCACACGCCGGCGAGGGCCTCCTCGATGATGTCCAGGCCCTCGTTCAACAGATCCTCGCCGATCACCAGGGGCGGCAGGAAGCGCAACACGTTTCCGTAGGTGCCGCACGTCAGCACGACCAGGCCGGCCGCGTGGCACGCCTTGGCGACCGCGCCGGTCACCGCCGGGTTCGGCTCCTTCGTGCCCGGCTGCACCAGCTCGACCGCGATCATCGCACCCCGGCCGCGCACCTCCCCGATCACCGGGAACTTCTCCTGCATCGCCCGCAGCCGCGGCGTCATCACCTCGCCGATCCGCCGCGCCCGCGCCGGCAGGTCCAGCTCCCGCATCGTCTCGATCGCGCCGAGCGCGGCCGCGCACGCCACCGGGTTGCCGCCGTAGGTGCCGCCCAGGCCACCGGAGTGCGCCGCGTCCATGATCTCCGCGCGGCCGGTCACCGCCGCCAGCGGCAGCCCGCCCGCGATGCCCTTCGCTGTGGTGATCAGGTCCGGCACCACGCCCTCGTCCTCGCACGCGAACCACTGCCCGGTCCGGCAGAAGCCGGTCTGGATCTCGTCCGCCACGAACACGATGCCGTTGTCCTTCGCGAACTGCGCCATCCGCGGCAGGAAGCCCTTCGCCGGCTCGATGAAACCGCCCTCGCCCGCGATCGGCTCGATCACGATCGCGGCCACGTGGTCGGCGCCGATCTGCTTGGTGATCATGTCGATCGCCTGCGCCGCGGCCTCCTCCGCCGCGTGCTCGGGCCCGGTCAGCCAGCGGTACCCGTACGCCAGCGGCACCCGGTACACCTCCGGCGCGAACGGCCCGAAGCCCTCCTTGTACGGCATGTTCTTCGCGGTCAGCGCCATCGTGAGGTTGGTCCGGCCGTGGTAGCCGTGGTCGAACACCACCACCGCGGGGCGCTTGGTGTACGACCGGGCGATCTTCACCGCGTTCTCCACCGCCTCGGCGCCGGAGTTGAACAGCGCGGACTTCTTCGCGTGGTCGCCCGGCGTGAGCCGCGCCAGCTCCTCGCACACCTCCACGTAACCCTCGTACGGGGTGACCATGAAGCAGGTGTGGGTGAAGTCGGCGAGCTGCGCCGAGGCGCGCCGCACCACGGCTTCCGCGCTGTTGCCGACCGACGTCACGGCGATGCCGGAGCCGAAGTCGATCAGCCGGTTGCCGTCCACGTCCTCCACGACGCCGCCGCCCGCGCGGGCCACGAACACCGGCAGCGTCACCCCCACCCCGTCGGCCACCGCGGCCGACTTCCGGGCCGCCAACTCCCGCGACTTCGGTCCTGGTACTTCCGTGACGAGCCTGCGCTCCTGCGGCACTTCGGTCATGACGGGCGCTCTCCTTACTTACGCTCTGACGCTGTTACGGCAACGTGGCGACGTCTTCCGTGGTCTTCTGTGGTCTTCCGAGTCCTCCCGGAGGGTAGGCCGGGCCCCGGCGCACCCGCATACGCCGATAGGTAACACTGCCGCCCGCGGTTTCGCCGGTTCGGACAGTGCGGGCGGCGGTGCCGTAATACGCCAAGATCCTTTTGCCGGCGTAGCGGCTCGACTACATTGTGCGCATCGGCGGTGATGGAGGGGCGAGGGGCAGGCACGCGATGGATGCCAAGGACCGCAACACCCAGGGCGCCCCCTACGGCCCGCCCCCTCCGCCGAGGCCCCCGAACACCCCGGTCCGGCGGCCGGCCGTGCCGCCGCCCGCACCCGCGCAGGCGCCGCCGCTGTCGGCGGTCGAACGCTGGCTGCGCACCCCGAGGGTGTCCGACGCGCCCGGCATCTACGCCTACGGGCACGTGCCCCGGCCGCCGGACGACCCCGACCGGATGACCGATCGCCGGCTGATCGGGGGAGCGGTGCTGGCGCTGGTGTGCGGGTTACTGCTGTGGTCGCTGATGCGCGACGGCTACATCCCGCTCTGGAAACGCCCGCTGACCCTTCTCACCCCGGGCACGTGGTGGCACAGCACCCCCCCGTCCCGGCTGGGCCAGTTCGCCGCGGCCTTTTACCAGTGCCTCTGGCTGGCGCTGCTCACCCACTACTTCGCCCGGATCGGCAGCTGGCGGGAGGTGGGCAGGCGCTATCTGCACGAGCCCCGTGCCAGAGCGGCGGCGGCCGCGGTGATCGGCGTGTGCGTATGGGTGCTGAGCGACAAGAAGTTCCTGCCGCTGATGTCGCTGATCCTGCCGTTCTATCCGCCCTCGTCGTTCCAGCACGGCGAGCAGGCGGCCCTGCGGGTGGAGTACGAGGTCGACGTGATCGTCGCGGTGCTCGTCGCGGTGGTCGCCGCCAGGTACGGGCGCTGGATCGAGCTGCTGCGCGGTCGCGGTGCCGCGAGCGGGCAGCAGCCGTACGGCGCCGGGGCCGTGCCGAAGCAGGGCCCCGGTGGCCCCGCGGCGCTCCCCGGCCCCGCCGAGTGGTCCGAGTTGCGCCAGGCGGGGTACGGCCTGGTGGCCGACCGGCTGGCGCAGGAGGTGCGGACCGGGCGGATGAACGACGTGGACTGCGTGCGGGTGCGGCAGTCGTGGCAGGCGGTGCACGGGCGGCCCGAGGGCGCGCGGGAGTTCGCGGACGTGGTGCTGCAACTCGGCGGGGCGGCGATGGCGCACCCGTCCGGCCATCGGGACCTGCCGCGGCGGACCGCGGACCACGACCTGCTCGCCGGCCAGGTGCGGATCGGCCGGGGCGTGGAGGACCCGCGCAACGGCTACCAGTACCGCGGCGCGGGTGTCGCCCTCGACCCGGGCGTGCTGGGCACCGGGCTGCTGGCCGTCGGGCCGCCTGGCGCGGACAAGGGCCGGCTGCTCATGCGCCCCGTCGTGGAGTCGCTGTGCCTGCAGGCGCTCGCCGGCCGCGCCGCGGTGGTGGCCGTCGCGGGCGCCGACGTCGACCTCGGCCCGACCGAGTCGTACGACATGGTGGTCTCGCTGGCCGACCCCGGCTCGCCGTGCGGCCTCGATCTGTACGGCGGCACCACCGACCCCGACCTGGCGGCCTGGGTGCTCGCCGAAGCGCTCACCGACGGGCCGGAGAACGAGCAGCGCCGGGCGGCCACGGCGCTCGGCCAACTGCTCGCCCCGTACGCCGCCGCGTACGGCCGGTTCCCCACCGTGCCCGTGCTGCGCGAACTGCTGGAGGGCCTGCCGCACGCCGTCGCCGAGCTGCGCGAGGCGGTCGACGCGGTGGGCATGCCGGGCCTGGTGCGTGAACTCGACGCGCGGGTGCGGCAGAGTGCCCGGTCCGGTGACGTCGGCACCGAACTCGCGGACCGGGTCGGGCTGCTCGACCGGCCCGCGTTCGCCGGGTTCTTCGACGGGTCGGGGCAGCGCCCGTCGTTCTCGATGCCCGCGCTGGCCCGGTCGGTGCGGGTCCGGGTCGTGCTGCCCGAGCACGGCCACACCGAGGCGTCCCGGATACTCGTCCGGCTGCTCCTCGCCCAGTTCACCGCCGCGGTCGCCGCGCGCCGGGACCGCTCGCTGTTCGCCTGCATCGTGGTCGACGACGCCACGCACGCGCTGTCGGAGGGCACGTTGCGCGCGCTGCCGTCGCTGCGCGGCCTGAACGCGGGCGCGATGTTCGGGCTCAGCTCGCTGGACGCGCTGCCGGAGGGGCTGCGCGGCGCCGTGGTCGGCGCGGTGGGCTGCCGGATGGTGTTCGCCGGGGTCTCACCCCGCGACGGCCGGTTCTTCTCCGAGACGTGGGGCACCATGCGGGTGCAGACCCGCGACATCACCCGGACCCCCGACCAGTCGGGCGGGCTGCCCCGGCGGCTGAGCCGGGGCGTGCGGCGGCTGTTCACCGGCGAGGTCGTCACCACCGAGTCGGTGACCGTCCGCGAGGTGGAGCGGGAGCGCTGGAGCGCCGCCGACCTGGCCCAGCAGGTGCCCGTGGGACACGCGGTGGTGTCGTTGACGACCACCTCGGGAGAGCACGCGCCGCCGGTTCTGGTCGATCTGCGAGCCTGAGCGAGGGTTGAGGTACGGTGCGGGGGAATCCAGGGTGTCGGCGACCGGTCGGCAGATCTCCGTCTCTGAACGGCACCAGGTAGGCATGCCTCTCACGCTCGCGTCGCTCGCGCACCACACGTCCCTCAAGCTCACCGTGCTCGCCGCGGGCGGCCGGCTGGGCGCCGAGGTGCGCTGGGTGCACACCAGCGAGCTGGAGGACCCGGCGCCGTATCTGGAGGGCGGGGAACTGCTGCTCACCACCGGGCTGAAGCTGGACACGGCCGACCCCGCGGCGGTGGCCGGATACGTCCGGCGGCTGGCGGCGGCGGGCGTGGTCGGGCTGGGCTTCGGCGTCGGGGTGGGACACGACGAGGTGCCGCGGGCCCTGGTCGCGGCGGCGGACGAAGTGGGGCTGCCGCTGCTGGAAGTGCCGCGGGCGACCCCGTTCATCGCGATCAGCAAGGCGGTGTCGGCGGCGGTGGCCGCGGACCAGTACCAGGCGGTGACGGCCGGGTTCGAGGCGCAGCGCGAGCTGACCAGGGCCGCGCTGGCCTCCGACGGCACCGGCGCCCTGCTGGCACGGCTGGCGGCGCACCTGAACGGCTGGGCGGCGCTGTACGACGCGTCCGGCGCGGTGCTGGCCGTGGCGCCGGAGTGGGCGGGCCGCAGGGCCGCGCGGTTGGGCGGCGAGATCGACCGGCTGCGGGCCGTCGCCGCGCCGGCGAGCGCGGCGGTGGCGGGTCCGGCCGGCAGCGAGGACCGGGTCGAGCTTCAGTCGCTGGGCACCGGGCGGCGCCCGCGCGGCTTCCTCGCGGTCGGCACCGAGGAGCGCCTCGACACCGCCGCGCGCTACGTGGTGCACGCGGCCGTCGCGCTGCTGACGCTCTCGCTGGAACAGTCCCGCGCCCTGGTCGCCGCGCAGGGCCGGCTCTCCGCGGCGCTGCTGCGGATGCTGCTGGCAGGCGAGGCGGCGCACGCCCGGGACACCGCGGGGCCGCTGTACGGCACGCTCCTGGACGCGCCGGTGCGGATGCTCATCGCCGAGCCGAGCGGAGCCTCCGCGGCCGCCGGGCCCGGGCCGGAGACGCCGGAGGTGCCGGACGCGCTGGCCCTGCTCGCGGAGCGCGCGGAGGCCGCGGCGGTCCGCGCCGCCGAGCCCCTGCTGGTCGTCTCCGAGGGCGAGCGGCTGATCGTGCTCGCCGCCGAGGGCGCCGCGGCGCTCACCGCGGCCACCGACCTGGCCGAGGCCGAGGACGGGCTCGCGGCCGGCCTGTCCGCGCCGCTGGACCCCGCCGACGCGCCCACCGCCCGCGGCCAGGCCGAGCGCGCCCTCGCGGTCGCCCGGCGGCGCGGGGTGAACCTGGTCGAGCACGGCGAGGTCGGCGTCGGCTCGGTCGTCCCGCTGCTCGCCGACGACGCGGTGCGGGCCTTCGCCGAGGGGCTGCTGCGGCCGTTGCGGGAGCACGACGCGACGTCGCGCGGGGACCTGGTGGCCTCGCTCGCCGCGTGGCTCGCCCACCACGGCCAGTGGGATGCCGCCGCCGCGGACCTCGGCGTGCACCGGCACACCTTGCGGTACCGGATGCGGCGGGTCGAGGAGATCCTCGGGCGCTCGCTGGACGACCCGGACGTCCGCATGGAGCTGTGGCTCGCCCTCAAAGCGGAAGCGTAGCCAGGGCGCCCTGACCCTTTGGGGTGCCCGGCCTCGTGGTCGCGGGGCCGTGCGGCGGGTGGCCGGGCTCGCTGCGGCAGACGGTCCCCGACCGGCGGGCCGAGGCACCCCGGCGGATCGGGGGCCCTGGCCAAGTTGTAGCGGAGGGTGGCGGGCGTGCTCCGCCGTGGACAAGGGAGGGGCGCGACGGCGCCGACTACTTTGGTCGCGCATCCGACGAAAGGGCGGGAACACCGTGACCACCACAGGCGCAGCCCCGTACGCGTTCTGGCTTGCCGGCCGCCCGGCCCGCGGCGAGGAGACGTTCGACGTGACCAGCTCGTGGGACGGCGGCCTGGTCGGCCGGGTCAGCGTGCCGGACGAGGACCAGGTCGAGCAGGCCGTCGCGGCGGCGGCCGGGGCGACCGACGCGTTCGCGGCGACCCCCGCCCACGTACGGGCCGCGGCGCTGGACCACGTGGCGAAGCAGCTGGCGGAGCGGGCCGAGGAACTGGCCGCCTTGATCACCGCGGAGAACGGCAAGCCGCTGAAGTGGGCGCGCGGCGAGGTCGGCCGCGCGGTGTCGGTGTTCCGCTGGGCCGCGGAGGAGGCGCGCCGCTTCAACGGCGGCGAGGCGCAGCGGCTGGACACCGACCCGGGCGGCGTCGGCCGGCTCGCGCTGACCCGCCGGTTCCCGCGCGGCCCGGTGCTGGGCATCGCGCCGTTCAACTTCCCGCTGAACCTGGTCGCGCACAAGGTCGCCCCGGCGCTCGCGGTCGGCGCGCCCATCATCCTCAAGCCCGCACCGGCCACCCCGCTGTCGGCGCTGCTGCTCGGCGAACTGCTCGCCGAGACCGAGGGACTGCCCGAGGGCGCCTGGAGCGTGCTGCCGGTGCCGAACGACAGGATGCCCGAGCTGGTGCGCGACCCGCGGCTGCCGGTGATCTCGTTCACCGGCTCCGACACCGTCGGGTACCAGATCATGGACTCCGTGCCGCGCAAGCACGTCACGCTGGAACTGGGCGGGAACGCCGCGGCGGTCGTGCTCGCGGACTGGTCGAGCGAACAGGACCTGGAGTGGGCGGCCACCCGGATCGCCACCTTCGCCAACTACCAGGCCGGCCAGTCCTGCATCTCGGTGCAGCGGGTCATCGCCGACGCGGCCGTGTACGACGCGCTCGCCGAGAAGGTCGTCGCCAAGGTGCGCGCCCAGGTCACCGGCGACCCCAACGACGCCGCCACCGACGTCGGCCCGCTGGTCAGCGAGGCCGCGGCCGAGCGCGTCGAGCAGTGGGTGGACGACGCCGTCGGCAAGGGCGCGAAGCTGCTCACCGGCGGCACCCGGGACGGGGCGACCTACGCGCCGACCGTCCTGGCGGACCTGCCGGGCGACGCGGTGCTGGCCACCGCGGAGGCGTTCGGGCCGGTGCTGTCACTGCACCGGGTCAACGGTGCCGAGGAGGCGTTCGCGGCCGTCAACGACTCCCGGTTCGGCCTGCAGACCGGCGTGTTCACCCATGACCTCCAGATCGCCTTCCGGGCCCACCGGGTCCTGGAGGTCGGCGGTGTGATCATCGGCGACGCGCCGTCCTACCGCGCCGACCAGATGCCGTACGGCGGGGTGAAGGACTCCGGGCACGGCCGCGAGGGCGTGAAGTACGCGATGGACGACTACACCTACGAGCGGGTGCTGGTGCTGACCGGGCTCGACCTGTAGGGCCCCGGGCGCCACCGCGGTAGGGCCGGGCCGTTGACAGCACGTCAGCGGCCCGGCCGTCCTTCTGTGGCTGGTATGCCGGACATGGGGTAGTACGGACACGGAGCACCGGTTCGAAGCCGGCCTACCCGGAGGTGACACACACCGTGTCCGCACCCACCGCAACACGCAACGTCTCAGAACGCGAAGCCCGACAGGTGGCCGAGGCCGCCCGCGAGCAGGACTGGCACAAGCCCAGCTTCGCCAAGGAGCTGTTCCTCGGCCGGCTCCGGCTCGACCTGATCCACCCGCACCCGCTGCCCGCGCCCGAGGCGGTGGCCAAGGGCGAGGCGTTCCTGGCGCAGCTCGGCGACTTCCTGCGCGCCGAGGTGGACAGCGCCCGGATCGAGCGCGACGCGCTGATCCCCGACGAGGTGGTGCGCGGCCTGAAGGAACTGGGCGCGTTCGGCATGAAGATCGACGAGTCCTACGGCGGTCTCGGCCTCACCCAGGTGTACTACAACAAGGCGCTGGCCATGGTCGGCTCGGTGAGCCCCGCGGTCGGCGCGCTGCTGTCGGCCCACCAGTCGATCGGCGTGCCGCAGCCGCTGAAGATGTTCGGCACCCAGGAGCAGAAGGACGCGTTCCTGCCGCGCTGCGCCCGTACCGACATCAGCGCCTTCCTGCTCACCGAGCCGGACGTCGGCTCGGACCCGGCCCGGCTGGCCACCACCGCAGTGCCCGACGGCGACGACTACCTGCTCGACGGCGTCAAGCTGTGGACCACCAACGGGGTCGTCGCCGACCTGCTGGTGGTGATGGCCCGGGTGCCGCGCTCCGAGGGCCACCCGGGCGGCATCAGCGCCTTCGTGGTCGAGGCGGACTCCGAGGGCATCACCGTGGAGAACCGCAACGCCTTCATGGGGCTGCGCGGCATCGAGAACGGCGTCACCCGGCTCCACCAGGTGCGGGTGCCCGCGGCCAACCGGATCGGCCCCGAGGGCGCCGGCCTGAAGATCGCGCTGACCACCCTCAACACCGGCCGGCTCTCGCTGCCCGCGGCCTGTGTCGGTGCGGCCAAGTGGTGCCTGAAGGTGGCCCGTCAGTGGTCGGCGGCCCGCGAGCAGTGGGGCAAGCCGATCGCCGAGCACGAGGCGGTCGGCTCGAAGATCGCGTACATGGCGGCCACCACCTTCGCGCTGGAGGCCGTGGTCGACCTGTCCTCGCAGATGGCCGACGAGGACCGCAACGACATCCGGATCGAGGCCGCGCTCGCCAAGCTCTTCGGCTCCGAGGCGTCCTGGAAGATGGCCGACGAGCTGGTGCAGATCCGCGGCGGCCGCGGCTTCGAGACCGCCGACTCGCTCGCCGCCCGCGGCGAGCGCGCGATTCCCGCCGAGCAGATGCTCCGCGACCTGAGGATCAACCGGATCTTCGAGGGCTCCACCGAGATCATGCACTTGCTGATCGCCCGCGAAGCCGTCGACGCCCACCTGTCGGTCGCCGGCGACCTCATCGACCCCGACAGCACGCTCGCCGACAAGGCCAGGGCGGGCGCCAAGGCCGGCGGGTTCTACGCCCGCTGGCTGCCGAAGCTCGTCGCGGGCCCCGGCCAACTTCCCACCTCCTACGCCGAGTTCGGCGACCTCGCCGGGCATCTGCGGTACATCGAGCGCACCTCCCGCAAGCTCGCCCGCAGCACCTTCTACGCCATGTCCCGCTGGCAGGGCCGGATGGAGCTGAAGCAGAACTTCCTGGCCAGGATCGTGGACATCGGCGCCGAGCTGTTCGCGATGAGCGCGGTGTGCGTGCGCGCCGAGTACCTGGCCGCCGAGGGCGAGCACGGCCCGGCCGCCCGGGGCCTGGCCGACGCGTTCTGCCGCCAGTCCCGGGTCCGGGTGGAGGAGCTCTTCGCCCTCCTGTGGGCCAACACCGACGGCCCCGACCGGCACCTGGCCAAGGCCGTCCTCGACGGCAAGGTCGAGTGGCTGGAGGAGGGCATCGTGGACCCCGTCCGGGACGGCGCGTGGATCGCCGACGCGACCCCCGGGCCGTCCACGGCCGACAACGTACGGCGCCCGGTGCGCTGAACCCCCGCGGGTCGGCTCGCCCGCGTGGCGGGCCGGCCGCGGCGGGCGCCGGCGCGGGCAGGGGCGTCAACCCGCCGCCCGGGCCCGCACCCCCCACCGGTTCCCACCGGCCCCCCGCGCGTCCGGCGCTCTCCACAGCCGCCGGGCGTACCCTGACCACCGCCCCGTGCGGACCGCCGCACCGGCCCGCGCACCGGGGCGCACACCGACCACCCGCCGTACACCGCCCGCCACCCGCCGCGACCCCGCCCGACCCGGGCCCGTGCGTGGACAAGGGGCCGGGCAGGACAGAATGACCCCATGACGGACGCTCTCGCAGACCCCCACTACCGCCCGCACGTCCCCGCCGGACCCGACGACGGGCCCCGGGACATCGTGATCCTCGGTTCGACCGGGTCGATCGGCACCCAGGCGATCGACGTGGTGCTGCGCAACCCCGACCGGTTCCGCGTGGTCGCGCTGTCGGCCGCGGGCGGGCGGGTCGCGCTGCTGGCCGAGCAGGCGCACCGGTTGGAGGTGCGCGCCGTCGCCGTCGCCGACGAGAAGGCGGTGCCCGCGCTGCGCGAGGCGCTGGCCGAGCGGTACGGCAGCCGGCCGCTGCCGGAGATCCTCGCCGGGCCGCAGGCCGCCACCGAGCTCGCCGGCCTGGAGTGCCACTCCGTGCTCAACGGCATCACCGGCTCCATCGGCCTGCGTCCCACGCTCGCCGCGCTGGCCGCCGGCCGGGTGCTGATTCTCGCCAACAAGGAGTCGCTGATCGTCGGCGGCCCGCTGGTGAAGGCGCTCGCCAGGCCCGGCCAGGTGGTGCCGGTGGACTCCGAGCACTCCGCGCTCTTCCAGGCGCTGCTGGGCGGCAGCCGGGCCGAGGTCCGCAAGCTGGTGGTCACCGCCTCCGGCGGGCCGTTCCGCGGCCGCACCCGCGCCGAGTTGGCCGGCGTCACCGTCGAGCAGGCCATGGCCCACCCGACCTGGGACATGGGGCCGGTGGTGACGATCAACTCCGCGACCCTGGTCAACAAGGGCCTCGAGGTGATCGAGGCGCACCTGCTCTTCGACGTGCCGTTCGACCGGATCGAGGTCGTCGTCCACCCGCAGTCCTACATCCACTCGATGGTGGAGTTCGCCGACGGCTCCACCCTCGCGCAGGCCAGCCCGCCGGACATGCGGATGCCGATCGCGCTGGGCCTGGGCTGGCCGCACCGGGTGCCGGACGCCGCGCCGGGCGTCGACTGGACGAAAGCGGCCACCTGGGAGTTCTTCCCGCTCGACAACGACGCGTTCCCTTCCGTCGCACTGGCCCGACATGTCGGTAGCCTCGGAGGCACCGCGCCCGCGGTGTTCAACGCGGCCAACGAGGAATGCGTCGAAGCCTTCCGCACCGGCCGGCTGCCGTTCACCGGGATCGTGGACACCGTGGCCAGGGTCGTCGAGGAGCACGGCACGCCGGCGTCGGGAACTCGACTGACGGTCGAGGACGTCCTCGAAGCGGAGACCTGGGCGCGGGCCCGGGCCGGTGAACTGGCGCAAGCAACGGAGGCAGCAGGCGTATGACGGCTCTCATGACGGTCCTCGGCATAGTCGTCTTCGCCGTCGGTCTGATGATCTCCATCGCGTGGCACGAGTTGGGCCACCTGACCTGGGCCAAGATCTTCAAGATCCGCGTACCGCAGTACATGGTCGGCTTCGGCCCCACCTTGTGGTCGCGCAAGAAGGGCGACACCGAGTACGGCTTCAAGGCGATCCCGCTGGGCGGCTACATCCGGATGATCGGCATGTTCCCGCCCGGTGAGGACGGCCGGATCACCGCCCGCTCCACCTCGCCGTGGCGCAGCATGATCGAGGACGCCAGGACCGCCGCGTACGAGGAGCTCCAACCGGGCGACGAGACGCGGATGTTCTACACGCGCAAGCCCTGGAAGCGCGTCATCGTCATGTTCGCCGGGCCGTTCATGAACCTCGTGCTCGCCGTCGCGCTGTTCCTCACCGTCTTCATGGGCTTCGGCATCAGCATGTCGACCACCGTGGTCGGCCAGGTCAGCGACTGCGTGATCTCGCAGGCTGACACCTCCCACCGCGACGCGAACAACCCGTGCCGCGCGTCCGACCCGGTGGCGCCGGCCAAGACCGCCGGGCTCAAGGCGGGCGACAAGTTCGTGGAGTTCAACGGCAAGCCGGTGAAGAACTGGTCGGAGCTGTCCGAGGACATCCGCAAGGGCGCGGGACCGGCCACCATCGTGGTGCTGCGGCACGGCCAGCGGGTCACCCTGCACCCGGACATCACCACCAACACGGTGGCCAAGACCGACAGCGACGGCAACCCGACCGACGGCAACCCGGTGAAGGCCGGCTTCCTCGGCTTCAGCCCGGCCAGCCACATCCAGCCGCTCGGCTTCGCCGACTCCGTCGACCACATGGGCGACATGGCCAAGCAGGGCGTCGACTCGCTGGTCTCGCTGCCCAAGCGCATCCCCGACCTGTGGAACGCGGCCTTCCACCACGCGCCGCGCAAGGCGGACTCGCCGATGGGCGTGGTCGGCGCGGCCCGGGTCGGCGGCGAGGTCTTCGCGATGAAGGCGCCCGCCATCGACCGGGTGGTGACGATGGTCATGCTCGTGGCCGGCTTCAACCTGTCGCTGTTCCTGTTCAACATGCTCCCGCTGCTGCCGCTGGACGGCGGCCACATCGCGGGCGCGCTGTGGGAGGCGATCCGGCGACACGCCGCCCGGGTCTTCCGCCGTCCCGACCCCGGACCGTTCGACGTGGCCAAGCTCATGCCGATCGCCTATGTCGTGGCCGGAATCTTCGTGTGCTTCACACTGCTGGTTCTGATCGCGGATGTGGTCAACCCGGTCAAACTGAGTTCGTAATGGCCCGAGCCGGGTGAGAGTCGTGGGCGGGGTGTCGTAATCTCGATGCTGGAGCCCGCCCACGACGGGACCTCGTTCCACACCTTGGGGATGCCACGCAGATGACCGCGATTTCGCTCGGTATGCCGGATGTTCCGACCAAACTCGCCGACCGCCGCAAAAGCCGTCAGATCCAGGTCGGGAGCGTCGCGGTGGGCGGCGACGCGCCGGTCTCCGTGCAGTCGATGACCACCACCCGCACTTCCGATATCGGCGCCACCCTCCAGCAGATCGCCGAGCTGACCGCGTCCGGCTGCCAGATCGTCCGGGTCGCCTGCCCCACCCAGGACGACGCCGACGCGCTCGCCACCATCGCCCGGAAGTCCCAGATCCCGGTCATCGCCGACATCCACTTCCAGCCGAAGTACGTCTTCGCGGCGATCGACGCGGGCTGCGCGGCGGTCCGGGTCAACCCCGGCAACATCAAGCAGTTCGACGACAAGGTCAAGGAGATCGCCAAGGCCGCCTCGGCGGCGGGCGTGCCGATCCGGATCGGCGTCAACGCCGGCTCGCTGGACCGCCGGCTGCTGGAGAAGTACGGCAAGGCCACCCCCGAGGCGCTGGTCGAGTCCGCGCTGTGGGAGGCGTCGCTCTTCGAGGAGCACGACTTCCGCGACATCAAGATCTCCGTGAAGCACAACGACCCGGTGGTCATGGTCAACGCCTACCGGCAGCTCGCGCAGCAGTGCGACTACCCCCTGCACCTCGGCGTCACCGAGGCGGGGCCGGCCTTCCAGGGCACCATCAAGTCCGCGGTGGCCTTCGGCGCGCTGCTCGCCGAGGGCATCGGCGACACCATCCGGGTCTCGCTGTCCGCGCCGCCCGCCGAGGAGGTCAAGGTCGGCATCCAGATCCTGGAGTCGCTGAACCTGCGCCAGCGCCGCCTGGAGATCGTCTCCTGCCCGTCCTGCGGCCGCGCCCAGGTCGACGTCTACAAGCTCGCCGACCAGGTCTCCGCCGGCCTGGACGGCATGGAGGTCCCGCTGCGGGTCGCCGTGATGGGCTGCGTCGTCAACGGCCCCGGCGAGGCCCGCGAGGCCGACCTCGGTGTCGCCTCCGGCAACGGCAAGGGGCAGATCTTCGTCAAGGGCGAGGTCATCAAGACCGTGCCCGAGTCGCAGATCGTCGAGACCCTGATCGAGGAGGCCATGAAGCTGGCCGAGCAGATGGAGGCGGCCGGTGCCGCGTCCGGTGAGCCGCAGGTGAGCGTCTCCTGACCGCACGTCTCCGGCCGGGTGCCGCGTTCGGGGCACCGAACGCGGCACCCGGCGCACCCGACCGCAGCCGCCCGCGGTGCCCGCTGACCTCGTCCGCCGAGGAGCGCGGACCGTACGGTCAGGCGCGCCCGTGCTGACCCAACCGACCGCCCGCGTCCTCGAACCGGGCGATCTCGACGCCGCCCTCGCGGTCCTGGACCGGGACCCGGTCGCCAACGCGTTCGTCACCTCGCGGGTCAACATCGCCGGCCTCGACCCCTGGCGGCTCGGCGGCGAGATGTGGGGCTGGTACTCCGCCGGCCGCCTCACCTCGCTCTGCTACGCGGGCGCAAACCTCGTGCCGATCTGCGCCACCCCCGAGGCCGTCAGCGCGTTCGCCGACCGCGCCCGCAGGGCCGGCCGCCGCTGCTCGTCGATCGTCGGCCCGGTCGACGCCACCGCCGACCTGTGGGCACGGCTCGAACCGTACTGGGGTCCCGCCCGCGAGGTGCGCGCCCGGCAGCCCCTGATGACCACCCGCGCGCTGCCCGCCGACGTGGCCCCCGACCCGCTCGTCCGCCGGGTGCAGCGCAACGAGATGGAGGTGATCATGCCCGCCTGCGTGGCCATGTTCACCGAGGAGGTCGGCGTCTCGCCGATGGCCGGCGACGGTGGGCTGCTCTACCAGGCGCGGGTCGCCGAACTCGTCTCCGCGGGGCGGGCGTTCGCCCGGATCGAGGACGGCGAGGTGGTGTTCAAGGCCGAGATCGGCGCTGTCACCCGGCACACCTGCCAGATCCAGGGCGTCTGGGTCGCCCCCTCGCACCGCGGCCGCGGCCTGTCCGAGACCGGCATGGCCGCGGTCCTGCACTACGCCCTGCGCGACGTCGCCCCGGTCGCCAGCCTCTACGTCAACGACTTCAACACCCCCGCCCGCGCCGCCTACCACCGCGTCGGCTTCACGGAAGTCGGCGCCCTGATGTCCGTGTTGTTCTGAGCCCCGGAGCAGAGCTCGCCCGGTGCCCGGGAGGAGGGGGCGGGCGGGAGGCGATAGGGTCGCGCGTCATGGAGAACGTGGTGGTCGGCCCGTGTGCGCTCAGCGAGCACGTGGACGAGGCGCTGGGCGTGCAGGCGGTGGCGTTCGGGCTCGGGCCGGAGGAGGTCGCGATCCGCCGGCAGATCGTGCTGCGCCACCTGGCGTGCAGGGGCGCGCGGGCGCTGGCCGCACACAGCACATCCGACGGCCGGATGGTCGGCTTCGTCTACGGCCTGCCCAACGACCGCGCGCACTGGTGGTCGAGCGTGGTCCAGCCGTACCTGCGCGCGCAGGGCAACGACGGCTGGCTCGACGACTCCTTCGTGATCACCGAACTGCATGTGCTGCCCGACTTCCAGTCCCGCGGCATCGGCCGCCGGCTGATCACCGAGATCACCGACACCGCCACCGAGCCGCGCAGCATCCTCTCCGCGATCGACGGCGAGAGCCCCGCCCGCCATCTGTACCGCGCGCTCGGCTACCGCGACCTGGCCCGCCCCGTGCACTTCCCCAGCGCGCCCCGCCCCTACGCCGTGATGGGCGCCCCGCTGCCGCTGTCGCGCCGCCCGGAATAACCGCTACGGCCCCCGCCCGCCCGCTGGATATCCTCGCCGGACCTTCGAGGAACACGGAGAACACGATGGTCCTGCGCATGTCCAGGCTGCTGCTCAAGACGTTGCGTGACGACCCGGCCGACGCGGAGACCACCAGCCACAAGCTGCTGGTCCGGGCCGGGTACGTACGCCGCTCGTCGGCGGGAGTGTGGAGCTGGCTGCCGCTGGGCAAGCGCGTGCTGGACAACGTGTCCCGGATCGTCCGCGAGGAGATGGACGCGATCGGCGGCCAGGAGGTGCTGCTGCCCGCGCTGCTGCCCCGCGAGACGTACGACGCCACCGGCCGCGCCGACGAGTACGGTGACCTGCTCTTCACGCTCACCGACCGCAAGGGGACCGACTACGTCCTCGGGCCCACCCACGAGGAGAGCTTCACCCTGTTGGTGAAGGACCAGGTCACCTCCTACCGCGACCTGCCGGTGATCCTCTACCAGATCCAGACCAAGTACCGCGACGAGGCCCGGCCCCGCTCCGGGGTGCTGCGCGGCCGCGAGTTCCAGATGAAGGACGCCTACTCCTTCGACCTCGCGGCGGAGGGGCTCGCCGAGGCGTACCGGCTGCACCGGGAGGCGTACACCCGGATCTTCCGCCGGCTCGGCCTGGACTTCCGGATCGTCTCCGCGGTGTCCGGGGCGATGGGCGGCTCGGCGTCCGAGGAGTTCCTGGCGCCCGCCGCGGCCGGCGAGGACACCTTCGCGGACTGCCCGGAGTGCGACTACGCCGCCAACACCGAAGCGGTCGTCTTCACCGCGCAGGTCCCCGCGGCGGCCGACCCCGGCCCGGTCGAGGAACTGGACACCCCCGGCACCGCCACCGTCGAGGCGCTGGCCGCCGCGGTGTCGGTGCCCGCCGCCGCGATCCTGAAGAACCTGCTGGTGAAGGTCGACGGCGAGATCACCGCGGTCGGCGTGCCCGGCGACCGCGAGGTGGACCTCGGCAAGCTCGCCGAGCACCTCGCCCCCGCCACCGTCGAGATCGTCACTGCCGAGGACTTCGCCGCCCGGCCCGACCTGGTACGCGGCTACGTCGGCCCGCAGGGCCTGAGCACGCTGGGCATCCGCTACCTCGCCGATCCCCGGGTCGCCGCCGGCACCGCCTGGGTCACCGGCGCCAACAAGCCCGGCCGGCACGCCGCCAACGTGGTGTGCGGCCGTGACTTCACCGTCGACCGCCACCTCGATGTCGTCACCGTCGAGGCCGGCGACCCCTGTCCCCGCTGCGGCGCCGGGCTGCGGCTGGACCGCGCCATCGAGATCGGCCACATCTTCCAGCTCGGCCGCAAGTACGCCGACGTCTTCCGCCTCGACGTCCTCGGCCCCGACGGCAAGCCGGCCCGCGTCACCATGGGCTGCTACGGCATCGGGGTCTCCCGCGCCGTCGCCGCCCTCGCCGAGCAGACCGCCGACGCCCACGGGTTGTGCTGGCCCGCCGAGGTCGCCCCCGCCGACGTCCACGTGGTCGCCGCGGGCAAGGGGGGCGCGGCCGAGCTTGCCGCCCGCGCGGCCGACGAACTCGACGCCGCCGGGCTGCGGGTCCTCCTCGACGACCGCGACGGGGTCTCGCCGGGGGCGAAGTTCACGGACGCCGAGTTGATCGGGGTGCCCCGTGTGCTCGTTGCCGGCCGCCGCGCGGCCGACGACGTCCTCGAACTCCGCGACCGCCGCACCGGCACCCGTGAGGACCTCCCCCTGACCGACGCGGTCGCCCGTCTCCGGGGTGCCTGACCCCCGGGGTCCGGTGTCCTGTCGGTTCAGGGACCACCCCCCGGTGGCGAGCCGGCCGCGCAGTTCCCCGCGCCCCTGGGTGATTGCCCCTTGCGGTCGGGCCTTCGCCATCCCTCCAGTGGGTGGCCTGGCGCTCAGCTCTCCCCCCGGCTTCGCCGGGAAGTACCCCCTGCCCCTGGGCCGGTGACGCTCTTTTCGCGGAAAAGCCGCGGAAATCCAGGGGCGCGGGGAACTGCGCGGGTAACCGGTCACCGGGTGGTACTCGGGAGCGGCGCGCGGCACGGCGCGGCGGGGAGCCGCGCGGGCGGCCACTGACCGGCCTGTGGCCGGGGACTGGCGTCGGCCAGGATGGCGTGTGGCCGAAGGGGCGCGGGGAACTGCGCGGGCAACGGGCCACCGGGTGGTACTCGGGAGCGGCGCGCGGCATGCCGTGGCGGGGAGCCGCGCGGGCGGCCACTGACCGGCCTGTGGCCGGGGACTGGCGTTGGCCAGGATGGCGTGTAGCCGAAGGGGCGCGGGGAACTGCGCGGGTAACCGGTCACCGGGTGGTACTCGGGAGCGGCGCGCGGCATGCCGCGGCGGGGAGCCGCGCGGGCGGCCACTGACCGGCCTGTGGCCGGGGACTGGCGTCGGCCAGGATGGCGTGTAGCCGAAGGGGCGCGGGGAACTGCGCGGCCTGCCACCGGCCGGCCTGTGGTCGGGGACTGGCGTCGGCCAGGATGGCGTGTAGCCGAAGGGGCGCGGGGAACTGCGCGGGCAACCGGTCACCGGGTGGCACCCGGGAGCGGCGCCCGGCACGCCTTGGCGGGGAGCCGTACCGTACGCGCGGCGCAGCGCGGCGGGGAGCCGAAACGGCTACAACCAGGTCGCGAACTCCAGGAGGAGTTCGCCGTCTTCGCGGCCACCGACCGCCAACCCCCACACGCCCGCCTCGACCGCACGGAAGAACGCCCAGCCGCGGAGCCGTTCCGGGTCCACCTCGAGGGAATCCGCCAGCTTCGCCAGGCGCCGCCGGGCCGCCGCCCGGGAACCCGGCTGCGCGGCGAGCGTGGAGAGCCGGTCCCGTACCAGCCACGCCAGGTCGTACGCCCGCTCGCCGACGAGCGGCTTGGGGTCGATCGCCAGCCATGGCATGCGGTCCCCGGCCAGCACGTTCCCGTGGTGGTAGTCGCCGTGCAGCAGCACCGCCTCGGGGGCGGTGCCGACCAGGCTCTCCCAGCGGGCCAGCGCCTCGTCGATCAGCGGCCGCGCGTCCTCGGCGTACGGCTGCCCGCGCCGCTCCCGCAGCAGCGGCACCAGCGCGCCGGTGTACTCCTCGACCGTGGTGAACGGGTGCGCGTCGGCGGGTGCCACCCACAGCCGCTGGAGCACCCCGGCGGCTTCGAGCATCGCCTTCGGTTCGGCGAGCGAGCGCAGCGACACGTCGGCGTGCAGCCGCTCCAGCAGCATCGCGCCCTGCTCCGGATCGGCCCGCAGCAGGCGTACGGCGCCGCGCCCGCCCCAGTGCGCGAGCGCCGCGTGCTCCTGCGCGGTCTCCCGGTTGACCATGCCGACCTTGAGCACCGCCGGCGTGCCGTCGTCCGTGCGGACCAGCACGATCATGCTGATCTGGCCGCCCGCGGCGAAGACCCGCTCCGCGGTGAGCCCCCACCGGTCGAGGTAGCCGGCGACAGTCTCCGGCAGCCGGGCCAGCCACGCGCGACCGGCCTCGCCCTCCCAGGCGGTGACGGTGCGGGTGAGCCGCTCGGGCGGTTCGAGGGCCAGGTCCGCCGACCGGTCGCCCTCGCCGCCGCCCTCGTGCGCCGCTGCGCTCATCGTGTCGCGTTCCCTCCGTCGTACGCCCCCTGCGGCCCGCCGGTCAGCGCTCCTCGGTCAACCCCGGGAAGGCTACGCCGCCGCCGGTCCAGCGCACGGCACGCACCGCCGCCTCGCGCAGCGCGCCCGCCGCGTCCTGCCGTATCCCGCCTATCGCCGCCGCCACCAGGTCGCCGTAGGCGCCCGCGACGTGCTCCTCCAGGTACCCGGCCAGCCGCAGCGCGTCGGCGGACCCGGTCACCGCGAAGGGGAGCCGGTAGCCGGCGGCCGCGGCCACCGGGACGGCGCCCAGGTCCGCCACGGTGCGGGCCATCGAGTCCCGGCGGGCGCGGTGCGCGTCGTACGCCTGCCGCGCCTCGGCCTTGCGGGAGTCGGCCACCTTGCCGCCGACCACGCTGTAGCCGTAGACGGCCGCGTGTTCTGCCGCGAGGGCGGCCTGCGCGGCGTCGACGATCGTGCTCACCGTGCGCTCACTTTCCGGCCGGGCGGCCGAGCAGGACGACATGGCCCGCGCCGGCCGCGGCCACCGAGGCCAGCAGCCGGGCGAGGGCGCCCGGCGCGTCGAGCAGTGTGGCGGACCGGCGGTCGGCGAGCGCGCGCTCGGCGGCGGCGAGCGCGGCCAGGGCCTTGTCGGCGGTGGCGGGCACGGCGGACGCCGAGCCCGTGGAGGTGGGAGTCGCCGGAGACCCCGTGCTGTTGCTGTTGCTGTTGCTGTTGCCGTTGCCGTTGCCGGACGCCGGAGACGACGGGGCGGCGGGGGCCCGGCCGCCGAAGGCCCGCACATGCGCGGCGGTGTCCGCCCGCAGCGGTGCCAGCCGCGCGGCCAGTGTCGGGTACGCCGCGATCACCGCGTCGTACCGCGCGACCAGTGCGGTGCTGTCCCGGGCCTCGCGTGCCTGCCGCGCCGCGTCCGGCGCGTCGTCGGCCCGCACGGCGGTGGAGGCACTGCCCCGGCCGCCGGAGCACCCCGCCACCACACCGACGGTTGCCATGGCCACGGCGCTACGCCGGGTCAGCTTCGGGATCATGACAGGGAGTGTAGGGGTGACGCGGCGGCGTCCGGGCGGCCGCCCCGCAGCGCGTTCGGGGGGTGGTCGAACTCGGGTAAAGTGCGGTCCAACACGCGACCTTCCATGACAACAGCAGACGCGGCCGAGGAGTCACCCGGATGAGCACCACCCACAGCGAGAGGCTGCGCGCACTGCTTGAGCCGCTGGTCGGCGAGGCGGGACTGGAGCTGGAAGAGGTCACGGTGTCGGCGGCGGGCAAGCGCCGGCAGCTGATGGTCGTCGTGGACGCGGAGGACGGCGTGCAGCTCGACGCCGTGGCCGAGCTGAGCCGCGCGATGTCGCAGGCCCTCGACGCGTCCGACGCCATGGGCGAGACCGAGTACGTCCTCGAGGTGAGCTCACCCGGCACCGATCGTCCGCTGACCGAGCCGCGGCACTTCCGCCGCAACGCCGGCCGCCTGGTCAAGCTCCAGCTCAAGGAGCGCGGAGAGCTGATCGCGCGGATCATGGCGGTGGACGACGAGGGCCTCGACCTGGAGGTCCCGGGCGTCAAGGGCCGCAAGCCCAAGCCGGCCCGGGCGGACTTCGGCGAGATCGCCAGGGCGCGGGTCGAGGTCGAGTTCAACCGCAAGAGCGGCGGCGCCGACGACAGCGCCGACGACGAGGTGGACGACGAGACGGACGGCGGCGACGAGACCGTCGAAGACGAAGACGACGAGAGCACTGAGGAGGCGTAGCCGTGGACATCGACATGAAGGCCCTGCGGGGCTTGGTGACCGAACGGCAGATCTCGTTCGACCTGCTGGTCGAGGCGATCGAGTCGGCACTCCTCATCGCGTACCACCGCGAGCCGGGCAGCCACCGCCGGGCCCGGGTCGAGCTGGACCGGACCAGCGGTCAGATCACCGTATGGGCGACCGAGGACCAGGAGGAGGCGGGGGAGGGCGCCGAGCCGCGCGAGTTCGACGACACCCCCAGCGGCTTCGGCCGGATCGCCGCCTCCACCGCCAAGCAGGTGATCCTGCAGCGGCTGCGCGACGCGGAGGACGACGTCACCTTCGGGGAGTACGCCGGCCGGGAGGGCGACATCGTCACCGGCGTCGTCCAGCAGGGCAAGGACCCCAAGAACGTGCTGGTCGACATCGGCAAGCTGGAGGCGATCCTGCCGGTGCAGGAGCAGGTCCCCGGCGAGGACTACGCCCACGGCACCCGGCTGCGCGCCTACGTGGTGCGCGTCGCCAAGGGCACCCGCGGCCCCTCCGTGACCCTCTCGCGCACCCACCCGAACCTGGTGAAGAAGCTCTTCGCCCTGGAGGTGCCCGAGATCGCCGACAACTCGGTGCTGATCGAGGCGATCGCCCGCGAGGCCGGGCACCGTACGAAGATCGCGGTGCGCTCCACCCGCTCCGGGCTGAACGCCAAGGGCGCGTGCATCGGCCCGATGGGCGCCCGGGTGCGCGCGGTGATGGCCGAGTTGCACGGTGAGAAGATCGACATCGTGGACTGGTCGGATGACCCCGCGGACATGGTGGCGAACGCGTTGTCGCCGGCCCGGGTCTCCCACGTCGAGGTGGTGGATGCCGCCGCCCGGTCCGCCCGGGTGACCGTGCCCGACTACCAGCTCTCGCTGGCGATCGGCAAGGAGGGCCAGAACGCCCGGCTCGCCGCGCGGCTGACCGGGTGGCGGATCGACATCAGGCCGGACACCGAGCAGCAGGACTGAGCCGGCGGCCTCCGCCGGACCGGCGAGGCTGTGAGTTCCGGACGAACAAGCGTCCGTTGACCCACTCGAAGGAGTGAGGTTGGCGCGGGGAGGTAGACTAAAGGGTGTCTGGTCGGACGCTGACGTCAGCATGCCCGGAGCGAACGTGCATCGGTTGCCGTCAACGCGCGGCCAAGAGCGATCTGCTGCGTGTGGCGGTGAGCGGGGGCGCGTGCGTTCCCGATCTTCGCGGTACGCTGCCCGGTCGGGGTGCGTATCTGCATCCTGCCCTTGCCTGCCTCGACCTGGCGGTCCGCCGTCGGGCGTTCGCCCGGGCCTTCAAAGGACCGGTCGCGCCGGACACCGCGGAGTTGCGCCGGTGCGTCGAGCAGGCAGCCCCGTAGGAACCGGTAGAACCCGTAAGAAGCAGAACGGCACGGATGCACCGTGCGGTCAGGTACCTCGCGAGATGGAAGTAGGTCGAGATTGCGATGAGCACTCGATGAGTACGCGATGAGTACGCCCATGAAGTAGCGACGGTCCGGCGGACGATCACCCCGGACCTAAAAGGAGCGAAGTGGCTAAGGTCCGGGTATACGAACTCGCCAAGGAGATGGGAGTCGAGAGCAAGGTCGTCATGGCCAAGCTCCAGGAACTCGGCGAATTCGTCCGTTCGGCGTCCTCGACGATCGAGGCGCCGGTTGTCCGCAAACTGACTGACGCTTTCCAGGGACCCGGCGGCGGTAGCGCCGGCAAGTCCGCTGCGAAGCCGTCCGCGCCGCGCAAGACGGCGCCCTCCCCGGCGGCGGGCCGCCCGGGAGGCACCCCCAAGCCGGCCGGCCCCACCCCGGGTACGCCGGCCCGTCCGGCTGCCCCGGCGGCGCCCAAGCCGGCCGGCGGTCCGGTGACCCCGGCCGCCCCGAGCGGTGGCGCCACGCCGCCGTCCGGTTCCGGCCCGCGCCCCGGCCCCAAGCCGGCCCCGGCGCCCAAGCCCGCGCCGGCCGCACCCGTGCCCGCCGCGGAGTTCCAGGCACCCCCGTCCGCGCCCACGACCCCGGCCGCAGGCCAGGGCCAGGGTCAGGGCCAGGCAGCCCAGGGCCAGCGTCCCGGTGGCGCCGCGCCCGGTCCGCGCCCGGCCCGTCCGGCCCCGGCCGGCGGTCAGCGCGACGCCGGTCAGCGTGACGGCGGCCGCCCCGGCGGCAACCGCCCCGCGTCCGGGCAGGGCGGCCAGGGCGGTGCCCGTCCCGGCGCTCCGCGCCCGGCCGGTCCGCGTCCCGGCAACAACCCGTTCACGTCCGGCTCCACCGGCATGCCGCGCCCCGGTGGCGCGTCGCGTCCCGGCGGCGGCCAGGGCGGTGCCCCGCGTCCCGCGGGTCCCGGCGGCGGCGCCCCGCGCCCCGGCGGCACCCCGCGTCCCGGTGGCGGTCAGGGCGGCCCCGGCGGCTCCCGTCCGTCCCCGGGCGGCATGCCCCGCCCGCAGTCCTCGGGCCCGCGCCCGAACCCGGGCATGATGCCGCAGCGTCCCGCGCCCTCCACGGGCGGCCGTCCCGGCGGTCCCGGTGGGCGTCCCGGCGGCGGCCCCGGTGGCCGTTCCGGCGGTCCCGGTGGGCGTCCCGGCGGCGGCGGCTTCGCCGGCCGTCCGGCCGGTCCCGGCGGCGGCGGTCGTCCCGGTGGCGGCGGTGGCGGCTTCGGCGGTCCCCGTCCCGGTGGCGGTGCCCCCGGCGGCGGTGGCGGCTTCGGTCCGCGCCCCGGCGGCTTCGGCGGACGTCCGGGCGGCCCGGGTGGCCGTGGCGGAACGCAGGGCGCCTTCGGTCGCGGCCCCGGTGGCCGTCCGGCCCGAGGCCGTAAGAGCAAGCGTCAGCGGCGCCAGGAGTACGAGGCCATGCAGGCCCCGTCCGTGGGCGGCGTGCTGCTGCCCCGCGGCAACGGCCAGACCGTGCGCCTGTCGCGCGGTGCCTCGCTCACCGACTTCGCCGAGAAGATCAACGCCAACCCGGCGTCGCTCGTCCAGGTGATGTTGAACCTCGGCGAGATGGTCACCGCCACCCAGTCGGTGTCCGACTCCACCCTGGAGCTGCTCGCCGGCGAGATGAACTACGTGCTGGAGATCGTCAGCCCGGAGGAGGAGGACCGCGAGCTGCTCGAGTCGTTCTCCATCGAGTTCGGCGAGGACGAGGGCGGCGAGGACGCCCTGGTCTCCCGTCCGCCGGTGGTGACCGTCATGGGTCACGTCGACCACGGTAAGACCCGCCTGCTCGACGCGATCCGCAAGACCAACGTGGTCGCGGGCGAGGCCGGTGGCATCACCCAGCACATCGGTGCCTACCAGGTCGCCACCGAGGTCAACGGCGAAGAGCGCGCGATCACCTTCATCGACACCCCTGGTCACGAGGCGTTCACCGCCATGCGTGCCCGTGGTGCGAAGTCCACCGACATCGCGATCCTCGTGGTCGCGGCGAACGACGGTGTGATGCCGCAGACGATCGAGGCGCTCAACCACGCCAAGGCCGCGGACGTACCGATCGTGGTCGCGGTCAACAAGATCGACGTCGAGGGCGCCGACCCGACGAAGGTGCGCGGTCAGCTCACCGAGTTCGGCCTGGTCGCCGAGGAGTACGGCGGCGACACCATGTTCGTCGACATCTCCGCCAAGCAGGGCCTGCACATCGACAGCCTGCTGGAGGCCGTGGTCCTGACCGCGGACGCCTCGCTCGACCTGCGGGCCAACCCGAAGCAGGACGCGCAGGGCATCGCGATCGAGGCCCACCTCGACCGCGGCCGCGGCGCCGTGGCGACCGTCCTGGTCCAGCGCGGCACCCTGCGGGTCGGCGACACCATGGTGGTCGGCGACGCGTACGGCCGGGTCCGGGCCCTGCTCGACGACAGCGGTGCCAGCGTGGAGGAGGCGGCTCCGTCGACTCCGGTGCTGGTGCTCGGTCTGACCAACGTGCCCGGCGCGGGCGACAACTTCCTCGTCGTCGACGAGGACCGCACCGCCCGGCAGATCGCCGAGAAGCGTGCCGCCCGCGAGCGGAACGCGGCGTTCGCCCGCAAGGGCCGCAGGTTCTCGCTGGAGAACCTGGACGAGGCGCTCAAGGCCGGTGAGGTGCAGGAACTCAACCTCATCATCAAGGGCGACGCGTCCGGTTCGGTCGAGGCGCTGGAATCGGCACTGCTCCAGCTCGACGTCGGCGAGGAGGTCGACATCCGCGTGCTGCACCGTGGCGTGGGTGCGGTCACCGAGTCCGACATCAACCTGGCGACCGGCTCCGACGCCATCGTCATCGGCTTCAACGTGCGCGCCGCCGGGCGTGCCACCCAGATGGCCGAACGCGAAGGCGTCGACGTCCGCTACTACTCGGTGATCTACCAGGCCATCGAGGAGATCGAGGCGGCGCTCAAGGGCATGCTCAAGCCCGAGTACGAGGAGGTGGAGCTCGGCACCGCCGAGATCCGCGAGGTCTTCCGCTCCTCCAAGCTCGGCAACATCGCCGGTGTGCTGGTGCGCTCCGGCGAGGTCCGGCGCAACACCAAGGCCCGCCTGCTGCGCGACGGCAAGGTCATCGCGGAGAACCTCAACATCGAGGGCCTGCGCCGCTTCAAGGACGACGTCACCGAGATTCGTGAGGGTTACGAGGGCGGTATCAACCTCGGCAACTACAACGACATCAAGATCGACGACGTCATCGCCACCTACGAGATGCGGGAGAAGCCGCGCGGCTGATCCCACGGCTCGCCGACGGCGGGCAGCACCACCGGTCCGGGGCCGGTCGACGGCAGAAAAGCCGTCGATCGGCCCCGGCCGTCGCCTGTACCGTTCACAGTCATGTATGTAGGAACGCTCCGCTTCGACCTGCTGCTCGGTGACGTACGGTCGCTGAAGGAGAAGAGGTCCGTCATCCGCCCGATCGTCGCCGAGCTGCACCGCAAGTTCGCGGTGAGCGTGGCCGAGACCGGCGACCAGGACCTCTACCGCAGGGCCGAGATAGGGATCGCGACGGTGTCCGGCGACCTCGGGCACGTCAAGGACGTACTCGACCGGTGCGAGCGCTGGATGGTCGCCCGCCCGGAGGTGGATCTGCTGTCGACACGGCAGCGTATCCACGGCGGCGACGACGACTGACCGGACGACGGACCGAACCAACCGAGTGAAGAGAGAAGAACACGATGACCGACACCGCGCGGGCGCGAAAGCTGGCGGACCGCATCCGGGTCGTGGTCGCGGAGACCCTTCAGCGGCGGATCAAGGACCCGCGGCTGGGGTATGTGACGATCACCGACACCCGGGTCACCGGTGACCTGCGGGAGGCGACGGTCTTCTACACGGTCTACGGGGACGACGAGGAGCGCGCCGCCTCCGCCGCCGCCCTGGAGAGCGCCAAGGGAGTGCTGCGCTCCGAGGTCGGCCGGCAGACCGGGGTGCGGTTCACCCCGAGCCTGGCGTTCGTCGCCGACGCGCTGCCCGACAACGCCCGCACCATCGACGACCTGCTGGCCAAGGCCCGCGCGGCCGACGAAGAGGTGCGCAAGACCGCCACCGACGCCCAGTACGCCGGCGAGGCGGACCCGTACCGCAAGCCGGCCGAGGACGACGACCTCGACGACGAGGCCGGCACCGAGGGCGCGGAAGCCGCCTCGGACGACGACGGCCCGGCCGCCGCGGCCGGCGACGAGGACGGTCGCACCCAGGCATGAGTCCCAGGAAGGAAGGCCCGTCGGGCTTGGTCGTCGTCGACAAGCCCGGCGGGCTCACCTCGCACGGCGTGGTGTCCCGGATGCGCCGGCTGGCCGGCACCCGGCGGGTCGGCCACGCGGGCACCCTCGACCCGATGGCGACCGGTGTGCTGGTGATCGGCGTGGAGCGCGCCACCCGGCTGCTCGGCCACCTCGCGCTCACCGAGAAGGAGTACGCCGCCACCATCCGGCTCGGCCAGTCCACGGTCACCGACGACGCCGAGGGCGACGTCACCTCCGAGGCGTCCGCCGCCGAGGTGACCCGGGCCGCCGTGGACGCGGGGGTCGCCGCGCTCACCGGGGCGATCCTCCAGGTGCCGTCCAAGGTCAGCGCCATCAAGGTCAACGGGGTGCGGTCCTACACCCGGGTGCGCGAGGGCGAGGAGTTCGAGCTGGCCGCCCGGCCGGTGACGGTCAGCGCCTTCACCGTGCGGGAGATGCGGGTGCCCGACGGCGCGCCCGGCCTGCTGGACCTCGACGTCACCGTGACCTGCTCCTCCGGCACGTACATCCGCGCGCTCGCCCGCGACCTGGGCGCCGGCCTCGGCGTCGGCGGCCACCTCACGGCGCTGCGCCGCACCCGGGTCGGGCCGTACGACCTGACGGGGGCGCGCACGCTGGAGCAGCTGGAGGAGACCTTCGAGGTGCTGCCGATCGAGCGGGCCGCGGCTGCCGCCTTCCCCCGCTGGGACGTCGACGCCGACCAGGCCCGGCTGCTCGGCAACGGGGTCAGGATCGGCACTCCGGCGCTCGGCGCGGGCACCCACGCGGCCTTCGGGCCCGACGGCCGCTTCCTCGCGCTGGTCGAGGAGCAGCAGGGCCACGCGAAGATCGTGGCGGGCTTCGCGCAGTAGCCGGCAGGGTGCGGGCGGGTACGGGGACGCCTTCCCGTACGCCTGCCCTGCCGTGCGCGGGGAGGTCCCGCCGTACACCGGCCCTGACGCGTGCGGGAGGTCCCGCCGTACGTCTACGTCGACGCCTGCCCTGCCGTGCGACGGGACCGCCTGTCCCCTTGGCGGCCCCGCCCCACGACCCCCTCCAACCCCCCTGAGCTGTCCTTGTCCACCCGAGCCCCCGAAATCACCCGGATGGCCGGGCGCTCGGAGTGAACGGAGGGTCGCACGGGGGGCGCGTTCTTCCGGCGATCTTGGCGCCGGATCTTCCGCCACCTACCGTCGATAGCGGGACGAAACGGGGCGCAGGGGGGCGCGGGCGGAGTGGGGGAGAGCCGGTCATGGCAGCGGTGCGCAGTGGTGGCAGGACCCGGGCGTGGGCCGGGTGGGCCGGGCATGCCGGCGAACAGGCCGGCGGACGAACCGGCGCGCAGGACGGCGCGGGCGGCGCGGGCGGTGGCGCGGGCGCGCTGATCCGGGTCTGCGACCTGGCCGGACGGCCGCGCGGCACCGGCTTTCTCGCCGACCGCGACGGCACGCTGATCACCAGTCACGAGGCGGTCGACGGCCTCGCGCGACTGGTGCTGCACGCCCCCGGCGAGCAGGTGTGCCTGGTCGAGGCCGAGGCGGTCACCCCGCTGCCCGGGTACGGGCTCGCGCTGGTCGCCACCGAGGGCCTCGACGTACGCCCCCTGCCGATCGCGCCCACGGGTCCCGGGCACCCCGAGCGGCGGGCCGTGCTGCGGCTGCCGCAGGCCGCCGCGGCGACCGTGCTGGGCACCACCGCGGTCACGTACACCGCCACCGACCGCTTCCATCTGATCGAGGGCGTCTACGAGTTGGCGCTCGACGGCGCCGACCTGGCCGAGGCGGGCCCGCAGGCGTCCGGCACCCCGGTGGTCGACGCGGCGACCGGCGCCGTCCTCGCGGTGGTGGTGACCGCCCTGCACGCCGGGCACCGCGCCGGCGGCTTCGCGGTGCCGCTGCACGCCGCGTCTTCGCCCCCTCCGCTGGCCGAACTGGTCGCCCGGGCCGCCGCGACCGTGCCGGCGTACGGCCCGCACCTGAACCTCGCGGGCGCCCTGCACCTGGCCGCCACCAGCGTCGGCTCGGCCGGCAGCGCCTCGGAACCCTGGCGCGACCCGGTGGCCAGACCCCGGATCACCGCCGCGCTCGACGACTTCCTCGGCCGCCGCGGCGAGGCCGCGCCGCTCGCCCTCGGCCTGGTCGGCGAGCCCGGCACCGGCCGCAGCACCGAACTCGCCGCGCTGGCCGCCCGCCGCCACGAAGCCGCCCACCCGGCCCCGACGGTCTGGCTGCGCGGCGCGGAGCTGCGCCCGGGCGACGGCAGCGTCAAGGACGCCGTGGAACGCGCGTTGCGCACCGCAGCCCGGGTGGTCAGCGCGGCCGGCCACGCCCCCGGCGAGCCGCAGCACGCCCCGCTCGCGTACGGCATGGCCGATCCCACCGAGGATGTCGCCCTCCTCGCGCGCACCGCCGGCCGCCCCCTGGTCGTCCTGCTCGACGCACCCGAGGAGATGCCGCCCGTCCTCGCCCACGAACTCGCCGGGTGGGCCGCCGCCACCGCCGGCTGGCTGCGGACCAGCCGGGCCCGGCTGGTCGTGGCGTGCCGACCGGAGTTCTGGGAACAGGCCGGCGCGATGCTGCCGGCCGAGCTGCTGTACGTGCCGGGGGCGCGCGGGGGCGAGGGCGCGGAGGCCGAACCCGGCGCGCCCGTACGGCCGTTGCCGCCCTGCGTGCGGCTGGGGGACCTGGCCGGGACGGAGGCGGCCGAGGCCCGCGAGCGGCACGGCCTGCCCGACGCCGCCCTGCGCCCCCGGGACGCCGGGCACCCGCTCACGCTGCGGCTGCTGTCCCAGGTGCGGGCCGCGCTCGGCGAACTCGCCGAGGAGGGGCCGGCGCCGAGCCGCGCGGAGGTGTTCGCCGCGTACCTGGACGCGGCGTGCCTGCGGATCGCGGTGCGGCTGGGCGCCGCGACACCGACCTCGCCGCCGGTACGCGGCCGGGGGCTGCGCCGGCTGGCCGCCCGGGTGGCCGGGCAGGCCCACGAAGCGGCCCGGCGCTGCCTGGGCCCGGGGCAGGGGGAGCTGGACCGGGAGGCGTTCGAGGAACTGTTCCCGTGGCGTACGGGGTGGGCGTCCGCGGTGCTCGCCGAGGGCCTGCTGGTGCCGGCCGGGGCGGGATACCGCTTCGCACACGAGGAGTTCGGCGACTGGGTCCAGTCCCTCCACCTGGACCTGGCGACGGCACTGAACGCCCTGGTGCACCGCTGGTCGCCGTCCGCCGGGCACCCCGTGCCGCCGCTCGTGCCCGGGGACGCGCCGGTGCGGCTCCCGTCGCGGGCGGGTGGGCGGTCCGCCGGGGCCGGCGGCGGCTCGGGGGCCGGCGTTGGGGTGTACGGCGGGGCGTACGGCCGGTCGGTGCCGGTGCCGCCGGTGCCGCCCGCGCCGCCGGTCGGCCCCTCCGGCCGCCCCCGCTCGCTGCCCGTGCCGAGGCACCGGGCCGGGCCGGTGGTGGACGCGCTGCTGCTCGCCTCGCCGGAGTCGCGCGCGGCGCATCTCGGGGCGCTGGTCGAGGTGCTGGACGACGGGCGGCCCGGGTGGGCGGGACCGGCTCACCCGGTGCGGCCGGTGGGCCCGCCGGCAGCGGCCGCGACTGCGGCCTGGGGCCGCCATCCGGCCGGACCGGAGCCGGAAGGCACGGACCTGGACGCGGACACGGTGCCCAACGTGCGGGGCCGGGCGCTCGTCCCCGCGCGGGTGGCGGAGCCGGCGCCGGGGGAGCCCTGGGGGGCCGGGCGGGCGTCGCTGGTGCCCGCGGTGGCGCCCGGCGCGGACCGGCGCCGGACCGAGGCCCAGTGGTGGGCCGCGCACCTGCTGCGGGAGGCGCTGCTGCGGGTGGAGGACGCCGGGCCCCTGCTGCCCGTACTGCGCGCGCTGGCCGGGCGGATCGTGGTGCGCTCGATCGCGGCCGGCGGTTTCGTCCCCGAACGCCTGGGCGTTCTGGGCGAGTTCGGGCCGTGGTTCTGGCGGGCGGTGCCGCTGGCGGAGCCGGACCGGCTGGAACTGCTGAGGGTGCTGCTCCCGGCGGACGGGCCGCCCGGCGCCGGGCGGGAGGACCGCTTCCTGGGCGTGGTGTCGGATCTGGTGCGCGAGCAGGGCGGGCAGGCGGTGCCCGAGGTGTGCGGGTGGTTCGACGACGACCGGCCGCTCCAGGCGGCGCACCCGTTCGCGGTCGGCGGGCGCCTCACCGTCGCCTCCGCCGCGCAGGCGCTCCTGCACACCCACAGCCGCCGCGCCCCCGACGCGCTGACCGAGGCGCTGGTGGACGCCGGGCACCCCGGCGCCGACGCGGTGCTCGTCGCGCTCGCCGAGGACCATCCGGGAGCGATCTGCCGGGCCGTCGACCGCTGGGCGCACGACCCGCGCCCGGACCGCCGGGTCGCCGCCGCCACGTACGGCGCCCGGGTCGCGCGCTTCGCCCGCGGGCCCGCCGATCGCGAACTGCTCCGGTACGCGGCGCTCGCGCTGCTCGCCCGGGCCGACGAAACCGGTCTGCACGGCGCGGCGTTGGGAGTGCTGGTCCGGGACCCCGCGACGCGGGTGCGCTATCTGCCGGCGGCGCTGCGCGGGTTCGCCGCAGGCGATCCGGGTCTCGCGCCCGACGCGCTGGTCGAAGCGATGGACACGCACCCCGAGATGGTGCTCGACGCGTTTCGGACGAGGTTGCGCGCCGCGGGCGGTGACGGGGGCGAGAGCGAGGGCGGGTGCGAGGGCGTCGGGGAGGGTTCGGCGGGCGCAGCGGCCGGGCGTCGTACGGCGTTGCGTGCGGCCGAGGTGCTGGCCGCGCTCGCCGCCGTCAGGGAACCAGTGCTCGCGCGCAGGGCCGCCGTCCTCGTCCAGGACCACCTCCAGCAGCACCCGGAGGCCGCGCCCGACGTCGCCCGCTACCTCGACCTGCGGCTCGAACACGGCCCCGGCGCAAGGCCGTTGCTGCGCACCCTCACCGCCGCCCTGCTGCGCGACCACCCCGCACCGATCAGGTCGGCCCTGCTGCCGGTCTTCGCCACCCCCGGCACCCACCTGTCCCAGCCGCTGCGCCACGAACTGCTCGACGCCGCCCTGGAGACCGAGCGCGACCCCGACGTGCTCGCCGCGCTCCTCTCCGCCGCCGCCCTCGCCGCCCCCACGCAACACCCCCTGCTCACCCGCGACCTCGTCCACCGCCTCGCCCTGCTGCTCACCCGCACCCCCCAGGGCGCCGCCCGCTTCGACCGCACCGTGGTCGCCCTCGCCGCCGAGCACCCCTCCTTCGCCCACCTGCTGCGCACCTGGCTGACCGACACCACCTGGGACACCCTGCTGGGCCCGAGCGCCCGCCATGACCTCCTCGTCGCCTCCTGAGCCCGCCCGGCCACCGCGTCCACCGTTGCCCTCGCGCGCCCAACTACCCGCGCCGGCCGCCGGGTTCTCCGTCCCGACGGTGGGGATGGCCGGAACGGATCGGTCGGAGGGCGCCGGAGGCGACACGTCGGCGACGGCGGAAGGTCTGGGCGGTGAAGAAGCGTTGCCCTTACGGGTAGGGGCCGTTGAGGGCGGTCGCGCGACCCGCGACCGGTTCCCGGAGCAACCCCCCAGGGGGTGGCGGCCGCCGGAAGGAGCTGGCAATGGGCATGGGGATCGAGGGGATTGACGGGAACGACGGGATCGACGCCATGGCGCTGGCGGTGGCGCCGCTGGACAGCGCCGTGGCCGCCGATCCGTCCGTGGCCGGGGCGAAGGCGGCGAACCTCGCGCGGGCGGCCGCCGCGGGCCTGCCGGTGCTGCCGGGCTTCGTCCTGGTCGCCGCCGACCGGGCGCCGGGTGCCCCGGCGGGGACCGACGCGCTGCGGGCGGCCTGGGAACTGCTGGTGGCGGGCGAGGCGAGCGGGGACCGTACGGGCGGCCCGGGCGGTGCGCGCCGCACGGGCAGCGCCGGCCGCGCAGCCATCGACACGGCGCCCACGGCGGGCGGCGGCGGCCCGGGACCTCACGACCCGGCCGCGCTGGTGGTCCGCTCCTCCTCCGCGCACGAGGACACCGAGGACTCCTCGATGGCGGGCCGGTTCGACTCGGTGCTCGACGTACGCGGCTGGGAGGCGTTCACGCGGGCGGTCCGGCAGGTGCTGGACTCCGCGCTGCGGGCGGCGCCGGACGGCGGCGCGGGCGCTGCCGACCCGCTGCACGGGATGGCGGTGCTGGTGCAGCCGATGCTCAGGGCGGCCGCAGGCGGCGTGATGTTCGGCGCCGACCCGGTGGAGGGCAGGTACGACCACATCCTGGTCAGCGCGGTCACCGGCGGCCCCGACCGGCTCGTGGACGGCAGCACCCAGGGCGTGCGCTACCAGCTCACCCGCCGCGGAAGTCTGTTGCACACCGAGCCGGCCGCACCGCACGGCACCGGCCCGCTCGGCCGCCGCCGGCTGGCCCAGCTCGTCCGGCTGGCCCGCCGTACCGAGAAGGTCTACGGCGGCCCGCAGGACGTCGAGTTCGGCTTCGACGACGGCGGGCGGCTGTGGCTCTTCCAGGCCCGGCCGATCACGGCGATGGCGGCCCGCCCGGCCAGGGGAGCGCGGCTGCTGGGCCCCGGACCGGTCGCCGAGACGCTGCCGGGTGTCCTCCAACCCCTGGAGGAGGACCTGTGGCTGGCCCCGATGAACCAGGGCCTGACCCTCGCCCTGGACATCGCGGGCGCCGCGCCCCGCCGCAAGTTGCGCAGGCTGCCGGTCGCCACCGCCGTGGACGGCCGGGCCGCCGCCGACCTGCTGCTGCTCGGCGCGGTGCCCGCCGCCCACCCGGTGCTGAACTTCATCAACCCCGCTCCCGGCGCCCGGCGGGCCGCCGCGGCCTGGCGGGTCGGCCGGTTGCGTACGGCGCTGCCGCTGCTCGCCCGCGACCTGATGGCCGACGTCGACCGCCAGTTGCACCACTTCACCGCGCCCCGGCAGATGCTCAGCGGCGAGCTGCTGACCGCGGTCGCCTGGGGCCGTACGGTGCTCGCGTCGCTGCACGCGCAGGAGTCGCTGACCGGCGCCCTGCTGGACACCGACACCGGGAGCACCGCCGCGGGCGAGGCGCTCGCCGTGCTCGCCGAGGGCCGTGAGAGCGGCCGCTCCGACCTCGAACTGGTCCGCCGGCACCCGGTGTTGCTGACGCTGCTGCCACCCTCTCTCGGCAAGCGCCCCGGCCTGCCGGAGCACGTCGGCTGGAACGGCGTGCCGCGAGGCGTCGGTTTCCTGTCCGTACGGGAGGGGCTGCGGCTGCGCATCCGGTGGGTGCAGGAGATGCAGACGTCGATGGTGCGCGAGATCGGCAGCCGGATCGACACGCACTGCGCGCCCGAAGAGCGGGGCCGGATCGCCCGGCTGCGCTGGCGTGAGCTCATGGCCGTGGCCGACGGCGGCGCCCGCCCCACCGGCCTCGCCGAGCGCTCGCCGCGGCCGGAGACCGCGCCCTTGCCCGCGGCCTTCCGGATCGCCGCCGACGGGAGTCCGCAGGCGGTGCGCATCGGTCGCGGCGGCGGGGGTCGCGGTGCCGACGGCGGCGGTCAGGGCGCGGGCGGCGGCCACGGCACCGGTACGGCGTGGGACGGCGAGGGCCCGCGCCCGCCGCACCCGGTCCTGGTGGTCCGCACGCTCGACCCCGCGCTCGCGCCGCTGCTGCCCGGCCTCGCCGGGCTGGTCGCCGAGACCGGCAGCGTGCTGTCCCATCTGGCGGTGCTGGCCCGCGAGTATCACGTGCCGACCGCCGTGGGGGTCCCGCGGGCCGTCGAGCGCCTCACCCCGGGCACGGTTCTCACGGTGGACGGGGGGACCGGTGCGGTGGGGACGGTCGAGGCGCCGTACGCCAGGCCGGCCGCACCCGAACCCGCAGCTGATCCCACACCCGAACCCGCACCCGCACCCGAACCCCTCGCCGTATCCGAGCCGCCGGCCGAGCGGGCCGCCGAACCCGTTCCCGTGGCCGCACGGACCGCCCCACCGCCGGACTCCGAAGGGCCCACCGGTCCCGACGGCGACGCGCGGGGCAAGGGCGAGGGAGCGGCGGCATGAAGTACGTCAGCTACCTGTTCGGCGGCCTGTCCACCCTCGCCGCCGCGATCTACCTCGTCGTCTACCTCTACCGGTGGGAGTGGCAGCGCGCCGTGCTCTGCGGGGTGCTGCTGCTGGCCGTGGAGGGCTTCCTGGTGTGCGTGATCCTGCTCGGCCGGATGGGACGGCTGGAGCGCCGGCTGAACGACTCGGACGCCCGTGCCGAGGAGATAAGGCGGCGGCTGGAGCACTCCCGGGAGCAGTCCGCCACGCACCCCTTCCGCTGGCTGGGCGCGGACCAGCGGGACGGCGCCGGGCGCGGCGACGGCAGCACGGGGACGTTCGTCTTCGTGCCGATCCTGATGGTGACCGGTGCCGCGCTGTCCGGCGTGGCCTGGGTGATCCAGCGGATCGCGGCCGCCACCGCCCGGCCGGGGGCCGAGCGCCGCCTCGCCGGGCGGCTGGCGCCGCTGGCCGCGCCCGCGGGCGGAGTGCACGGCGCCGTCCCGCAGTTGGAGGACCAGCCCGCGGTGCCGCCCGCGCGCAGACTGCGCGTGCTGCTGTCCGTGGTCGGCGCGGTGGCCGCGGTGGCCCTGCTGATCTGGGGCGTCCACGCGCTCGCCGACGCCACCGAGACGCGGGAGGAGGCGCGGCCGAGCGCGGCGGCCACCACCGTCGTCTTCCAGGTCAAGGTGCATGGCAGTTCCGGCGCCGCCGCCCGCGAACTGGCCGCCCGCGACCTGTGGGAGGGCTGCCGGCGCTCCACTTCCGCGCCGAGCCCCGACGCGAGCCTGGGCGTGCTCTCCGACGGCGTCTACGCGGGCGTGATCCGCCCGGCCCTGAGCCCGCACGACGTGATGCGGCTGCGCGGCTGCCTGACCGACGCGACCGCGAACCGCGCCACCGCGAAGATCCTGGGTGACGGCCAGGCCGCCCTCCCGCACTGACGCCTCCTCACCTGGGCACGGCCGCGCGCCGGTACAGCCCTCCGGCACGGTTTCTCCGGCACGGTTCTCCGGCACAGCCCGGCTCGGACACGGCCGTCCCGGGCCGGCAGCGGGTAGCCTGCTCGTACGGCGTCGCCCCTGGGGAGGGACGGCGGCCACCGTCCCCCGTTTTCCACCCAGGTGGTGAACAGCGCCTTGTCCCAGGCCCCTCCTTCGCCTTCCCCGTCATCTTTCGCCTCGCCGTCGCCGTCGTCGGCGCCCCCGTCTCCGTCGTCGGGTCCACCGCTCGCGGCCGCTCCCGCGCTGCCGGTCCCGGCGGTCGCGGCGGTCCCGGTCGTCTGGTCCGGGCGTGTGCTGGTCCGCCGCGCCGCCAAGGTGCTGGTCTGCTGCCTGCTCGGCTACGGCGTGCTGTGGGCGGGCGCGGCCGGGGGCATGCTCGCGCTGACCGCGTGGGCCCGCCAGGACGCGTCCGGCGGTCGGCACACTCCCGCCGGGATCAACCACTTCCTCAAGGTCGACGGCAAGGTCTACCGCGGGTCCGCGCCCACCGCGGCCGGCTACCGCGAACTCGCCGCCGACGGCATCCGTACGGTGGTGGACCTGCGCGCCGAGGACCTGTCCGCCCGGGAGGTGACGCTCCCCGCCCGGGCCGGGCTGACCGCCGTCCGGTTGCCGGTCCGCGACGGCCAGACCCCCACCGAGCGGCAGGTCGACGACTTCCTGCGGATCGTGAAGGCGTCCGACGGACCGGTCTACGTGCACTGCGGCGCGGGCGTCGGCCGAACCGGTGTGATGATCGCCGCCTACCTGGTGCGTACCGGGCAGGCCACCGCGGAGCAGGCCGCGGTGCGGACGGTGGCGGTCGGCCCGCCCTCCGTCGAGCAGGTCTACTACGTCCTGCACGCGGGGCGGCACGGCAGCCGTCAGCCGCCCGCCCTGGTCAGCGGGATCAGCCGGCTGCTCGACGCGCCCCGCCGGATCAAGGCGTCGCTGTGAGGCGGCGCCCGGCGGCATGGCAGGCTTGTCCGTAGCGCGGGCGCGTGCCGCGTGGGCCGCGGGCACGCGGTGACGGAAGACAGCGCGAAGAGCAGGGCGAAGACAAGCGCGCGAACCAGCGTGCAGACAGCGAAGACACGGCCGGACAGCAGTCGAACAGCAGAAGCGGAGCGTCAAGGTGCAGCGGTGGCGGGGCTTGGAGGACGTTCCCGGTGACTGGGGCCGCAGCGTCGTCACCATCGGGTCGTACGACGGTGTGCACCGCGGCCACCAGCTCATCATGGGGCGGGCGGTGCAGCGGGCCCGCGAGCTGGGGCTGCCGTCGGTCGTGGTCACCTTCGACCCGCACCCCAGCGAGGTGGTCCGCCCCGGCAGCCACCCGCCACTGCTGTCCGCGCACCACCGCCGGGCCGAACTCGTCGCGGAACTCGGCGTGGACGCGCTGCTGATCCTCCCGTTCACCAGCGAGTTCTCCAAGCTGACGCCGAGCGAGTTCGTCCGCACGGTGCTGGTCGACGGCCTCCACGCCAAACTCGTCGTGGAGGGGCCCAACTTCCGCTTCGGCCACAAGGCCGCCGGCGACGTGGACTTCCTGTCCGCGCTCGGCCTGAAGTACGACTACGACCTCGAAGTGGTGGACCTGTTCGTGCGCGGTACGGCCGGCGGCGGCGAGCCGTTCTCCTCCTCGCTGACCCGGCGGCTGATCGCCGAGGGCGACGTCGCGGGCGCCGCCGAGGTGCTGGGCCGCCCGCACCGGGTGGAGGGCGTGGTGGTGCGCGGCGCCCAGCGCGGCCGCGAACTCGGCTTCCCCACCGCCAACGTGGAGACGCTCCCGCACACCGCGATCCCCGCCGACGGCGTCTACGCGGGCTGGCTGCACGTCGAGGGCGAGCCGATGCCCGCCGCGATCTCGGTCGGCACCAACCCCACCTTCGACGGCACCGCCCGCACCGTGGAGGCGTACGCCATCGACCGGGTCGGGCTCGACCTCTACGGCCTGCACGTCGCCGTCGACTTCCTCGCCTACCTGCGCGGCATGGAGAAGTTCGACACCGTCGAAGCGCTGCTGGAACGCATGGCCGACGACGTCAAGCGCGCCCGCGAACTGGTCGAGGCGGCGGAACCGCCCCGCGCCTGAGGGCGGCGCGGCCGGCAACCGGTCGCAGTACGGCCGGCAACCGGTGGGAGCGCGGCCGGCAACCGGTCGCAGTACGGCCGGCAACCGGTGGGGGCAGGGCAGGCGTTGACGCTCCTGTCGGCTGTCAGTGGTCGTTGCGAGACTTCGGGTATGACCGCGAAGGACTACACGCCGCTCGCCCGGCACATCCAGCTCGCGTCGGCGTCGGAGCGCACCGGCCGCCCCGAGCTGCCCCGGACGGGTGGCGAGCGCGCGACGCTGACCGCCTTCCTGGACTGGCACCGGGAGACCTTCGCGCTGAAGTGCGCCGGCGTCGCCGCCGACCGGATGTCCGAGAAGGCGGTCCCGCCGTCGGGGCTGAGCCTGCACGGCCTGGTCCGGCACCTCGCCGGGGTCGAGCGCTGGTGGTTCTGGCAGCACTTCGCCGGTGAGGACCTGCCGACGCTGCACTACTCCGACGACGCGCCCGACCAGGACTTCGAGTGGCTCGACGGCGACGTGGCCGAGGCGCTCGCGCTCTGGCGCGGCGAGTGCGAGCACGCCCGCCGGATCGTGGCCGCCGCGCCCTCGCTCGACGCGACCTGCCGTTCCCTGGTGACGGGCAAGGAGATGTCGCTGCGCTTCATCCTGGTCGACCTCATCGCCGAATACGCCCGGCACAACGGCCACGCGGACCTGCTGCGCGAGCGGATAGACGGTGCGATGGGCTTCTGACCGGGGGCCGGGGCCGGGGCCGAGGGCGGGGGCCGAGAGCGGGACCCGGAGGCCGGGGCCACCGGTCGGGGTAGGAGCCGGGGCCGGGGGAGTGGTCAGGCCGGGCGGACGAGGCGGGCCTCGTAGGCGTAGACGACGGCCTGCACGCGGTCGCGCAGTTCGAGCTTGACCAGGATGCGGCTCAGGTGGGTCTTGACCGTGGCCTCGGCCAGGTGCAGGGTGCCCGCGATCTCCGTGTTGGACAGGCCGCGGCCGACCTCGACCAGGACCTCGCGCTCGCGGGCGGTCAGCCGTGCCAGCCGGTCGTCGCCCGACGGGTGGCCGGTGCGGTCGTCCGCCGACGGCAGCTGGTGGGCGAAGCGCTCCAGCAGCCGCCGGGTGATCCGCGGCGCCACCACCGCGTCGCCCGCGGCCACCGCGCGGATCGCGGCGAGCAGTTCCTCGGGCAGCGCGTTCTTCAGCAGGAAACCCGAGGCGCCCGCCTTGAGCCCGGCGAAGGCATACGCGTCCAGGTCGAAGGTGGTGAGGATCAGCACCCGTGACCGCGGGCAGCTCTCCACGATCCGCGTCGTCGCCTCGATGCCGTCCATGCCCGGCATCCGTACGTCCATCAGCACCACGTCCGGCCGCAGCGCCCGTACCTGGCGTACCGCCTGCGCGCCGTCCCCCGCCTCGCCGACCGGCGTCATGTCCGGCTGCGCGTCGAGCACCATCGTGAACGCCATCCGCAGCAGCGGTTCGTCGTCCACGAGCAGCACCCGGATCGGCGCCGACGCCGTACCCGTGGCATCCCCGCTGCTGCCGTTGCCGCTGCTGTTGTCCGGGTGGCCCGTGCCCACGCCGGTGCCGCCTGCGCCGGTGCCGCCCAGGCCGGTATCGCCGGTACCGCCCGCGCCGCCTGTTGCGCCCGGCCCGTTCACAGCGCCTCGGGTGTGGCCAGCGCGAGCACCGTCGTGACCTGCCAGCCGCCGCCGGGGCGTGGGCCCGCGGTCAGCTGCCCGCCGTAGGCCGCGGCCCGCTCGCGCATGCCGGCCAGGCCGTGACCGGCGGCCCGGGCGGGGGCGGACGGCGATTCCGGCTGGGGCGACCGGCCCGGCCGGTCAGGTCCGTACGGTTCGTGTGGCCCGTACGGTTCGTGCGGGTCGGAAGAGCCGGGCGGCGTTACGGGAGGCGTCGTGCCCGCGCCGTCGTCCATGACGCTGACCGCCAGCGCGTGGGGCTCGCAGGACAGCCGCACCTCCGCCCGGGCACCCGAGGGCGCGTGCTTCAGGGTGTTCGTCAACGCCTCCTGCACCAGCCGGAAGGCGGTCAGCTGCGCCGCGGCCGGCACCACGGCGGGCTCGCCCGCGACCTCCAGCCGGGTCGGCAGCCCCGCCGCCCGCACCTGCTCGGCGAGCGCCTCGAGTTGGGCGATCCCGGGCATCGGGTGCCGCAGCGCGTCCGGCTCGTCGGCCCGCAGCACTCCCAGGAAGCGGCGCATGTCGGTCATCGCCTGCCGGCCGGTCGACGACGTCTGCCGCATCGCCGCCGCGGCCCGGTCCGGTGACCGCTCCATGGCGAACGCGGCGCCGTCCGCGAGGGCCACCATCACCGACAGGTTGTGCGTCACGATGTCGTGCATCTCCCTGGCGATCCTGGCGCGTTCGCCGGCCACCGCGAGCTGGGCGCGCTGGTCCCGCTCCCGTTCCAGCCGCACCGCGCGATCCTCGAGGAACTCCATGTGCTGCCGCCGGGAGCGCATGTTGGTACCGATCACCGAGGCCGCGACGGCCATCGCCGACAGCGAGACGAAGCTCGCCACCGCGCGGTCGTGCATCGACCACCGCACGGTCGCCAGCACGATGCCCGACTCCAGGACCGCGAACGCGGCCAGCAGGCGGGCCAGGCTGCCGACCTGGGCGGCCACCGTGTAGAGCGCGACCAGCAGTACCCCGTCCGCCGGTGTCTTCACGCCGGCCAGCCACTGCGCGAACGCCACCGTGGCCACCGCGCCGAACACGACCATCGGTGCCCGCCGCCGCCACGCCAGCGGTACGACCAGTCCGCTCTGCACGAGCAGCGTCGGTACCGGGGCGTGGCGCAGCACGCCGTGCTGGAGCGCGGTGAAGAACAGGAACATCCCGAGCGCGAACAGCGCGTCCACCGGCAGGTGTTCGGCCGGCCTCCGCCGCTCCGCCGGACCCCACCCGAACCGGTCCGCGACGGCCCGCACCGCACGGGACACGCCTCCCGCACGGGACACGCCTCCCGCACCGGACACGCGTCCCGCACCGGACACGCGTCCCGCACCGGACACGCGTCCCGCACCCGACGCGTGTCCGGCACCCGATGAGCGTCCGGCACCCGTCAGCCGCTTCGCACCGCGCAGCCGTCCCCGGCCGGGCGGGCGTATCGTCGGGACCGATTCGGTCGGCAGGCTCATCGGGCACTCCGGGGACGGGACTTCCGGGGGTGATACTGCGGCGGAGCGGGCACGGAGGAGGCCGGGCCTACGCGTCGCGGCGCTTCAGCAGGACCGCCGCACCGGCCAGCGCGGCGGCGGCGTACGCACAGAAGACCACGAAACCCGGCCACGGGGCGAGCGTGTGACTTTCCTGATGGATGGCGAACACCGACTGCCCGGCCGTACTGGGCAGCCACTGGCTGACATGGTCGCTCCACGAGGTCGGCAGCGCCTCGGCGAGCACCGGGAGGATCATCAGCACCCCGAAGAGGGTGGCGATGCCGCCCGCCGTGTTGCGGATCAGCGCGCCGATCGCCACCCCGAGCAGCCCGACGACCGTCAGGTACAGGGCCGTGCCCAGCACCGCCCGCGGCACGCCCGGATCGGTGAGCGACACCCCGACGTGCCGGGAGGTCAGCAGGGACTGGCCGGCGAGGAACGCCACCAGCGCGGCCACCGTCATGAGCGCCCACACCACGGCCGCGAACACTGCCGCCTTCGCCCACAGCACCGGCAGCCGGCGCGGCACCGCCGACAGCGACGAGCGGATCATCCCGGTCGAGTACTCGCCGCTGACGGTGAGCACACCGAGCACGCCGACCGCGAGCTGCGCGAGGAAGAAGCCGCGCAGGCTGGTCGCCACCGGGTCGAACGTGGCCCGCTCGTGTGGCGCCAGGTGCGGCCAGCGGCTCGCGGTGATCGCCGTGAAGAGCATCCCGAAGCCGATCAGCGCCACCATCGCACCGATCAGCGTCCAGAACGTGGACCGCAGTGTCCGGAGCTTGATCCACTCCGAGTACAGCACCCGTGCCTGCGTGACGCCGGTGCCGCCGCCGGACCGGTCAGGTCCGAGGGCCGCCCCCTCGCCGCTCCCGCCCCGGCCCGCCGGGGCCGCGATCGTGCCCGTACCCGTACTCATGCCGGCTGCCTCTCGGTCTCGTGCCGCGGAGTCTGGTACTCCACGGCGTCCTTCGTCAGCTCCATGAACGCGTCCTCCAACGAGGCCTGCTGCGGGGTGAGTTCGGCCAGTGCGATGCCCGCGTCGGCCGCGATCCGGCCGATCCGGTCGCTGGTCAGCCCGGACACCTCCAGCACCTGCCGGGTGTCGGAGGCCACTGACACGCCCGGTCCGCCCAGCAGGCCGCGCAGCCGCTCGGCCTCGTCCGACCGGACCCGTACCGACCCGCCGCCCGCGCCCGCGACGAACTCCGTCACCGAGGTGTCCGCGATGAGGCGGCCGCGGCCGATGACGATGAGGTGCTCCGCGGTGAGCGCCATCTCGGACATCAGGTGGGAGGAGAGCAGGACCGTACGGCCCTCGGCGGCGAGGTTCTTCAGGAGGGTGCGAATCCACAGCACGCCCTCGGGGTCGAGCCCGTTGACGGGTTCGTCCAGCACGAGCGTGGCCGGGTCGCCGAGCAACGCGCTGGCGATGCCGAGGCGTTGGCCCATGCCCAGGGAGAAGCTGCCGACGCGCTTGCGGGCCACCGCGCTCAGACCGACGGTGTCGAGCACCTCGTCCACCCGGCTGCGGGGGATGCCGGTGGTCACGGCGAGGGCGAGCAGGTGGTGGTAGGCGCTGCGGCCGGTGTGGATGGCGCGGGCCTCCAGCATCGCGCCCACCTCGCGCAGCGGTGCCGGATGGTCGGCGTACGCCTTGCCGTTGACGGTCACCCGGCCTGAGGTCGGCGAGTCCAGCCCGAGGATCATCCGCATCGTGGTGGACTTCCCCGCGCCGTTCGGGCCGAGGAAGCCGGTCACCGCGCCCGGCCGCACGGTGAAACTCAGATCGGCGACGGCGACACGCTCGCCGTACCGCTTGGACAGGGCATGGGCTTCGATCATCGAAGGCTTCCTCGGACGATGGGCCGCCGTGCGGCGGTTGGGCGCCCGCTGATGCGAGCTGTTTCCATCGTCGTTTCCCGCGGTCCGCCGGGCGACGGCCCACGGGCGGACCTTCGGACGGCGGTGTGCGCCTGCGGGCGGACGGCGCGTACGACCCGTGTCGTACGCCGACCGGGGGCCGGACCGGCGCGGGCCCGGAATACGGCAGGGCCGCCGCCGTGGTGGTCCACGGCGGCGGCCCTCGGTTCGCGCGTCCGCCCTGACGTCCCCTGACGTCCCGGAGCGCGGGCCGTCAGTGCTGTTGCGGCGGCGCCGGGTATCCGTACTGCGGCGGCTGTCCGGGCTGAGCCGGTTGCCCCGGCTGTCCCGGTTGCCCGTCCTGGCCCGGCTGCGGCCAGCCCTGCTGGGGCTGCGGGGCCTGCGGCTGGGAGGACTCCGGCTGGAACCCCGGCTGGCCCGGCCCCTGCTGTGCCGGCGGGTACGGCTGCGGGGGGCCCTGCGGCGCCGCGCCGTACTGGCCCGGCGGGACCTGGCCGGGCGGCATCGGCTGGGCGGCGCCGTAAGGGCCGGGCTGCCCTGGCTGCCCGTACGGACCGGCGGGCTGACCGGGTTGGCCCGGCTGTCCCGGCTGTCCCGGGGCCGGGTACGGCTGCGCGCCCCCGTCCTGCGGGCCGCCGTACGGTCCCGGCGGCGGGTACTGCTGCGGCCCGGGTTGGCCTGGCTGGCCGGGTTGACCGGGTTGGCCTGGCTGCTGGCCCTGGTAGCCGGGCTGTCCCGGCATCGGCGGCGCCTGCACCGGCGGCGGGTTGCTGCCGTCCTGTGTCCACAGGCCTTGTGCCTGCTGGGCCCGTACGAAGTCCTCGGCGACCATGGCGGAGAGGTTGAAGTACGCCTCTCGGGTCTTGGGTCGCATCATGTCGAGGTCGACTTCGGCGCCGGCGGCGAGGTGTTCGTCGAAGGGGACGACCTGGACTCCGCGGCAGCGGGTCTGGAAGTGCGCCACGATGTCGTCGACCTTGATCATCTTGCCGGTCTCGCGGACGCCGGAGATGACGGTGATGCTGCGGGCGACGAGTTCGGCGTATCCGTGGGCGGACAGCCAGTCGAGGGTGGTGCTGGCGCTGGAGGCGCCGTCGACGGACGGTGTCGAGACGATGATCAGCTGGTCGGCCAGGTCCAGCACCCCGCGCATGGCGCTGTAGAGCAGGCCGGTGCCGGAGTCGGTGAGGATCACCGGGTACTGGCGGCCCAGGACGTCGATGGCGCGGCGGTAGTCCTCGTCGTTGAACGCCGTGGAGACGGCCGGGTCCACGTCGTTGGCGATGATCTCCAGACCGGAGGGCGCCTGCGAGGTGAAGCGGCGGATGTCCATGTAGCTGTTGAGGTACGGGATGGCCTGGACCAGGTCGCGGATGGTCGCGCCGGTCTCCCGGCGCACCCGGCGGCCGAGCGTGCCCGCGTCCGGGTTGGCGTCGATCGCCAGGATCTTGTCCTGCCGTTCGCTGGCGAGGGTGGAGCCGAGCGCGGTGGTGGTCGTGGTCTTGCCGACCCCGCCCTTGAGGCTGATGACCGCGATCCGGTAGCAGGACAGCACCGGCGTACGGATCAGCTCCAGCTTCCGCTTCCGCTCCGCCTCCTCCTTCTTGCCGCCGAGCTTGAACCGGGACGGCTGCGCGTTGGCACCGGGCTTCTTCGGCCTCGGCTGGTTGCGCAGCAGCCGGTCCGAACTGAGTTCGACGGCCGCGGTGTAGCCGAGAGGCGCGCCGCCCTGCGTGGTGCGCTGGCGCTGGTCGGGCGTCACGGTCGGCCAGCCGCCGGCCCGCGGGTCGACGGGCGCGGCCGGCGCCGCCGGAGCGGCCTCCGGCATGGCGGGTTGACCGGGTTGACCGGGTTGGCCCGGCTGCCCGGGGCCGCCCTGCTGCGGGAAGCCGTACGCGCCGTGCTGGGGGAGCGGCTGGAGCGAGCCCGCCTCCGGCTGCGGCTGTCCGGGCTGCCGAGGGAAGCCGTAGCCGCCGTCCGGCCCGGGCTGCTGTCCGACCTCGGCGGCCGGCGGAAGCTGCGGCTGCCCCGCCTGCGGCTGCCCGAACTGCGGTTGCTGGGGCTGGGGTTGCTGCGGTACGGCGGCGGGCGGCGCGGACTGCTGCGGGGACAGCCCGGTCGGTACCGGCGCCGGGGCGTACGGCTGCGGGTTCTCCGCGGCCGGCAGCGCGGGGGCGTGCGGCTGGCCCGGCTGCGGCGCCGGCGAGCCCTGCTGGGGGAAGCCGTATCCGGCGGGTCCGGGTTGCTGGGGGGCGGGTTGGGGGTGCTGCGGTGCGGCGGGTGCCGCAGGCGCGGCCGGGGGCTGCGGCTGCGCGTACCCGGTCGGCCCGGCGGGCGGTGCCGCGGCGGCGGGGGAGTACTGCTGGGGGAAGCCGTATCCGGCGGGTCCGGGTTGCTGGGGGGCGGGTTGGGGGTGCTGCGGTGCGGCGGGTGCCGCAGGTGCGGCCGGGGGTTGCGGCTGGGCGTACCCGGTCGGCGCCGGAAGTCCGTAGCTGGACTGGGGTACTTGGGGGGCGGGCTGCGGACTCTGTGCCGCGGCAGGTGCGGAAGGCGCGGCGGGTGCGGCGGGAGCAGCGGGTGGCTGCGGCTGGGCGTACCCCGTCGGACCGGGCAACTGCTCGGCGGGCGCGGCCACTTGCGGTGCCTCGGGTGCGCTCGGGCGCGGCGGGAAGCCGTAGCCGCCCGGGCCCTGCGGCGGCTCGTTCGGCTGCGCGGCCGGCGGCGGGAAGCCGTAGGCCTCCGGGAGCACCGGCTCGCCGACCGGCGGCGGGAAGTTCAGGGGAGCAGCAGCGGCCGGTGCGGCGGGTGCCGGTTCCTCGGCGCGCTGGAACTGCGGGGGCAACGGCGGCACCGGGCCGCGGGGGGCGTCCGGCGTCCACGGCTTCGGGTCGGCGGTCGGCGGCACGGGCAGCGGGGTCCACACCGGGGCGCGCTTCTGCGGCGGCGCGTCCTCCACCGGGGGTGCCGCGGGTGCTGAGGGCGCCTCGGGCGCCTGCTGGGCGGCCGGCCTCGCGTCCTCGGGCTCGGGGGCCGCCGGCTTGGCGTCCTCCGGCTCCGGCGCGGGCCTGCTCGCCTTCGCCATCATCGCGTCCGCCCGCTCCTCGATCTCCCGCCGCATCGCCGCGGCGCTGAAGCGGAGCGTCGAGTCGGCCGGCCGCGGGCGCTCCGGTTCGGCGCCATGCGGCGGCTCGTCGGCGCCGGTGTCCGTCGTCGGCCCCGGCACCGAAGTGGGCGCCGCCGAGGGCACGTCGGGGGCGTCGGTACGGGCCCACACCGGCTTCGCGTCCTCCGGCTCCGGCGCTTCGGCCGCCACCGGTCCGGGCTCGGGGGCGGCGGTGGGCGGCGGAATGGACGGCACAGCCGACGCGGACCACGAGGGCCTCGCGTCCTGCGGCTCCGGCGCGGGCTCCTCCGCCCGCTCGGGCTCGGCGGCCGCCGGACGCGAGATCGACGGCACCGAACTCGCCGACCACGAAGGCTTGTCCGCGGCCGGCTCCGGCCGCGGACCCGTGTCCGCACCCCTGTTCAGGCCGGCGCCGGCATCCGCGCCGGCGCCCTCCCCCCGCAGCGTGCCCGAGCCCACCTGCGCACCCGATCCGGACCCGGAAGCGGAACCCGAGCCGGAACCCAGACCCGGCACCGGCGGCAGCGAAGCAGCAGACCACGACGACGCGTCGCTCGACGCCGCTCCCGCGTCGGACGCGGGCCGCGGCTCCCAGACCGGTCCGCGGGGCGCCGCGCCGTCAGCGTCGCCCGCGTGGTCCGCCGTGCCCGTGGCGGCGGGCGCGTCCTGCTCCTGCTCGCGCACGTCCCGGTCCGCGTCGGCGTCGGCGTCCGCCGCGTCGTCGGTGCCGCTGTCGCTGCCGCTCTGCATGTACCAGGCCGGAGGGGTGAAATCGAAGCGGTATTCCCCGGTGATGTCCGAGACTTCACCCCCGGAGGGGCCCTCGACAGGGGCGGCCCCGCCCACGCGGTTGTCGTCCCGATCGCTGCTCACAATGCCTCCTGGTCTGCGTCGGGGAGTCACACGTCACCGTCTCCCCACCCCGTGCGCCGCCGGCCGCCTCTGCGCCCCACGGCCCCGCCACTCTGACGGACAGCCTAATAGCCGGTCGACGTACGCCGTCAGGCCGTTCGGACGCCCTTTCCGCTCCTTCCCGCCCGAACCGCCCCGGACACGTCGCGGCCCGCACCACTGCGCGTAACGCCCCCGCACCACCGCGGTCCACCGCCCGCGCCCCCAACCGCCCCGCGGACGGACCCCGTTGCGCCGTACCCGGCGCCGCGCGCCACCGCCCGCCGGGTCTTGCCGGCATCGGGGCGGCGACGCGCGTATACGATCGTCGTCATGCGCCCCGGGCGGATCATCTTTCTCAACGGCACGTCCAGTTCGGGCAAATCGAGCATCGCCCGCGAACTGCTGGCCATCCTCGACGGCGACCCCTACTTCCACATCCCGCTCGACGGGATCAACGCCATGCGTGCGGCCAAGGAGATCGCGCCCGACGCGCTCGACGCCGTCCTCACCCGGACCCGGATGGGATTCCACCGCGCCGTGGCCGGCATGGCCGCCGGAGGCAACGACCTCGTCGTCGACCACGTGCTGAGCGAGCCGTGGCGGCTGGACGACTGCCTGACCGTCCTCGCCGACGTCGAGGTCTTCCTGATCGGCGTGCACTGCCCGCTGCCCGAGCTGAAGCGCCGCGAGGAGTCCCGCTCCGACCGCCCGCCGGGCCTGGCCGCCTACCAGTACACCCGGGTGCACGCGCACGGCCTGTACGACTTCGAGTGCGACACCGGCACCGCGTCACCGCGCGAGTGCGCGGAACTCGTCAAGGAGTACGTCGAGTCACGCGTCGCCTGCGGCCGGCCGCCGACCGCGTTCCGGCGGCTGCGCGCGGCCCGCGCGGCACGTGCGGCCAGGTCGCTCGTGTGACCCACCACCCGGTCCTCGCGTGACCCGCCCGGCCGGTGCCGGGCCGCCCGGCAGGCCGCCGGGCGGCGTCTCCCTGCCGAGGTGACCCGCGGGTAAGGGGGTCGACGCACCCTGGTACCCTGGGTGACGGTCACGTGTGTGCACGCACCACGTGACAGCGCCTCGCGAGTCATGTGAGATTCCCCCGCGATGTAGACCGGGGGCGCTCGGAGGCCGTAGACACCATGAGGAGTCCGTATGTCGCTCGACGTCGAGACGAAGAAGCAGATCATCGCCGAGTTCGGCACCAAGGAGGGCGACACCGGCTCCCCCGAGGTCCAGGTCGCACTGCTGTCGCGCCGGATCTCGGACCTGACCGAGCACCTCAAGACCCACAAGCACGACCACCACTCGCGTCGTGGTCTGCTGATCCTGGTCGGCCAGCGCCGCCGTCTGCTGCAGTACCTGGCCAAGAAGGACATCACGCGCTTCCGTGAGCTCCGCGAGCGCCTCGGCATCCGTGCCGGTGCGGCCGGCGTCCGCTAGGAAGCCGTACAGGGAGCGGTCCCCGTCCAACGGGACCGCTCCCTTTTCCGTACAGCGGTTCCGAGCAACCGTTCGACGGTTCTTCGACGGTTCCGGGGCACCCGCCCGCGGGCCGCGCACATGACGTGCGCGATCCGGCCCGCGTCTGGTGCAATGGGGCTGTTGACAACGAATGAGGAGGAGCGTCCTCCTATCCGCCGCATACGCCGGTCCTCGGTAGTGGCCCCCAGGTGGCAGCCGCCACCGGAGGCTTCGATCGAAGACCGGCCCCGGCTGGACGACGCACCTCCACCGAAGGCCCGGCAGGGACACGCCCTGCGGGCAAAGACGAGGAGAATTCCCATAGTGGAGAACGAGACCCACTACGCCGAAGCCGTGATCGACAACGGTACCTTCGGCACCCGCACCATCCGCTTCGAGACGGGCCGGCTGGCCCGCCAGGCCGCCGGCTCCGCCGTGGCCTACCTGGACGACGACACCATGGTGCTGTCGGCGACCAGCGCCTCGAAGCAGCCCAAGGAGCACTTCGACTTCTTCCCCCTCACGGTGGACGTCGAGGAGCGCATGTACGCGGCCGGCCGCATCCCCGGCTCCTTCTTCCGCCGCGAGGGCCGCCCCTCCGAGGACGCCATCCTCACCTGCCGCCTGATCGACCGCCCGCTGCGCCCGTCCTTCGTCAAGGGCCTGCGCAACGAGATCCAGGTCGTCTGCACGATCATGGCGCTCAACCCCGACCACCTCTACGACGTGGTCGCCATCAACGCCGCCTCCTGCTCCACGCAGCTGGCCGGCCTGCCGTTCTCCGGCCCCATCGGCGGTGTCCGGGTCGCGCTGATCAAGAACCAGTGGGTGGCCTTCCCGACCCACAGCGAGCTCGAAGAGGCCGTCTTCGACATGGTCGTCGCCGGCCGCGTGCTCGACGACGGCGACGTCGCGATCATGATGGTCGAGGCCGAGGCCACCGCGCACACCATCAAGCTGGTCGAGGGCGGTGTCGAGGCGCCGACCGAGGAGGTCGTCGCCGCCGGCCTGGAAGCCGCCAAGCCCTTCATCAAGGTGCTGTGCAAGGCGCAGTCCGAGCTGGCCGCCAAGGCCGCCAAGCCCACCGGCGAGTTCCCGATCTTCCTGGACTACCAGGACGACGTGTTCGAGGCCCTGGAGTCCGCGGTCACCGGCGAGCTGGCGCAGGCGCTGACCATCCCCGGCAAGCAGGCCCGCGAGGCCGAGCTGGACCGGGTCAAGGGCCTGGCCGCCGAGAAGCTGCTGCCGCAGTTCGAGGGCCGCGAGAAGGAGATCTCCGCCGCCTACCGCGCGCTGACCAAGAAGCTGGTGCGCCAGCGCGTCATCCGCGACAAGGTCCGCATCGACGGCCGCGGTGTCACCGACATCCGTACCCTGGCCGCCGAGGTCGAGGCCATCCCGCGCGTGCACGGCTCGGCGCTGTTCGAGCGCGGTGAGACCCAGATCCTGGGCGTCACCACCCTCAACATGCTCCGCATGGAGCAGCAGCTCGACACGCTCGCGCCCGAGACCCGCAAGCGCTACATGCACAACTACAACTTCCCGCCGTACTCCGTCGGCGAGACCGGCCGCGTCGGCTCCCCCAAGCGCCGCGAGATCGGCCACGGCGCGCTCGCCGAGCGCGCCCTTATCCCGGTCCTGCCCACCCGCGAGGAGTTCCCCTACGCGATCCGGCAGGTCTCCGAGGCACTGGGCTCCAACGGGTCCACCTCGATGGGCTCGGTGTGCGCATCCACCATGTCGCTGCTGAACGCCGGTGTGCCGCTCAAGGCCCCCGTCGCCGGTATCGCCATGGGCCTGATCTCCCAGGAGATCGAGGGCGAGACGCACTACGTCGCGCTGACCGACATCCTCGGTGCCGAGGACGCCTTCGGCGACATGGACTTCAAGGTCGCCGGCACCAAGAAGTTCGTCACCGCCCTCCAGCTCGACACGAAGCTCGACGGCATCCCGGCGTCGGTGCTGGCCGCGGCCCTCAAGCAGGCCCGCGACGCCCGCCTGCACATCCTCGACGTCATGAACGAGGCCATCGACGTCCCGGACGAGATGTCCCCCAACGCCCCGCGGATCATCAGCATCAAGATCCCGGTGGACAAGATCGGCGAGGTCATCGGCCCCAAGGGCAAGATGATCAACCAGATCCAGGAGGACACCGGCGCCGACATCTCCATCGAGGACGACGGCACCGTCCTGATCGGCGCCACCGAGGGCTCCCAGGCCGAGGCCGCCCGGGCGACGATCAACCAGATCGCCAACCCGACCATGCCCGAGGTCGGCGAGCGGTACCTGGGCACCGTCGTGAAGACCACCACCTTCGGTGCCTTCGTCTCGCTGATGCCCGGCAAGGACGGACTGCTGCACATCTCGCAGATCCGCAAGCTCGCCGGCGGCAAGCGCGTCGAGAACGTCGAGGACGTCCTCGGCGTCGGCGCCAAGGTCCAGGTCGAGATCGCCGAGATCGACCAGCGCGGCAAGCTCTCCCTGATCCCGGTCATCGAGGGTGAAGAGGGCGACGACGAGAAGAAGGACGAGTCGGCCAAGTGACGACCCGCTCCACCGCAGTGACGGCCCGCCCCTCCACCAAGGGGCGGGCCGTCCGCACACGGACCCTGCTGCCCGGCACCGACGGCACCGGCACGGTACGCCGCTCCGTGCTGCCCGGCGGCCTGCGCGTCGTCACCGAGACGCTGCCCACCGTGCGCTCGGCGACCTTCGGCATCTGGGCCGGCGTCGGCTCCCGCGACGAGACCCCCGTGCTGGGCGGCGCCACCCACTACCTGGAACACCTGCTCTTCAAGGGCACCGAGCGGCGCAGCGCCCTGGACATCTCCGCGGCGATCGACGCCGTCGGCGGCGAGATGAACGCCTTCACCGCCAAGGAGTACACCTGCTACTACGCCAGGGTGCTCGACACCGACCTGCCGCTCGCCATCGACGTGGTCAGCGACATGCTCACCGGGTCCCTGATCCGCCAGGAGGACATCGACGCGGAACGCGGCGTCGTCCTGGAAGAGATCGCCATGACCGAGGACGACCCCGGCGACCAGGTGCACGACCTGTTCACCACCGCGCTGCTCGGCGACTCCCCGCTGGGCCGCCCCGTCCTCGGCACCGTCGAGACCGTCAACGGCCTCACCCGCGACCAGGTCGCCCGCTTCTACCGCAAGCACTACGACCCCACCCGGCTGGTCGTCGCCGCGGCGGGCAACATCGACCACGCCACCGTCGTCCGCCAGGTCCGCCGCGCCTTCGAACGCGCCGGCGCCCTGACCGACGCCGACGCCGTACCCCGGCCGCCGCGCACCGGCAGCCGTACGATCCGCGGCGGCGGACGCGTCGAGATCCTCGACCGCCGCACCGAGCAGGCCCATGTCGTCCTCGGCATGCCCGGCCTGTCCCGCACCGACGAGCGCCGCTGGGCGCTCGGCGTCCTCAACACCGCGCTCGGCGGCGGCATGAGCTCGCGGCTCTTCCAGGAGGTCCGCGAGAAGCGCGGCCTGGCGTACTCCGTGTACTCCTACACCTCCTCCTACGCCGACTGCGGCATGTTCGGCGTCTACGCGGGCTGCCAGCCGCGCCGCCTGCCCGACGTGCTCAAGATCTGCCGCGACGAACTGCACCACGTCGCCGAGCACGGCCTGACCGACGAGGAACTGCGCCGCGCCATCGGCCAGCTCTCCGGCTCCACCGTGCTGGGGCTGGAGGACACCGGCGCCCTGATGAACCGGATCGGCAAGAGCGAGCTGTGCTGGGGCGAGCAGCTGTCCGTGGACGACCTGCTGGCCCGGATCGCCGCGGTGACCCCGGGCGAGGTGCGCGAGGTGGCCCGCGATGTACTGGGACAGCGTCCCTCGCTGGCGGTCATAGGGCCGGTGAAGGAGAAGCAGGCCGCGCGGCTGCACGAAGCGATCGCGTAAGCCGTCACCCCGCCTGTCACCACGCCCGTCGGCCGCCAGCCGGCACGTACAGGCACCGTGTAACAACCGCACACCCTGCTGCGTGACCCTTACACCCGGAGGACTCCCCAACGATGAGCAAGCTGCGAGTGGCCGTCATCGGTGCGAAGGGCCGGATCGGTTCCGAGGCGGCCCGCTCCGTCGAGGCCGCCGACGACCTCGACCTGGTCGCCACGATCGGCCGCGGCGACCCGCTGGAGGCGCTGACCGACGCGGGCGCCCAGGTCGCCGTCGAACTCACCCACCCCGACTCCGTCCTGGGCAACCTGGAGTTCTGTGTCGGCCACGGCATCCACACCGTGGTCGGCACCACCGGATGGACACCCGAGCGGCTGGCCACCCTCCGCGGCTGGCTCGACGCCGCCCCCGGCACCGGTGCCCTGATCGCCCCCAACTTCTCCATCGGCGCCGTCCTCACCATGCGGTTCGCCCAGCAGGCGGCCCCCTGGTTCGAGTCCGTCGAGGTCATCGAGCTGCACCACGACAAGAAGGCCGACGCGCCCAGCGGCACCGCCACCCGCACCGCCCAGCTCATCGCCGCCGCGCGCACCGAAGCCGGCCTCCCGCCTCAGCACGACCCCACCACCCACGGCCTCGACGGCGCCCGGGGCGCCGACGTCGACGGCGTCCCGGTGCACTCGGTACGGCTGCGCGGCCTCCTCGCCCACCAGGAGGTCCTCCTCGGCGGCACCGGCGAGACCCTCACCATCCGCCACGACTCGCTGCACCACAGCAGCTTCATGCCCGGCATCCTGCTCGCGGTCCGCACCGTACCGGGCGTGCCCGGCCTCACCTTCGGCCTGGAGCACTTCCTGGCCGACGGGCCCGCCGCGGCGGACGGCTCCCCGGCCACCGGGCACCAGGGAGCCTGAACCGATGCGCGCCAAGCTCAGCTACACCGTCTCCGCGGTCGTCCTCGTCTTCTACTTCGTGCTCGTCGGCGACCGCGGGGTGCTGCTGATCGCCGACGGCCGGCCGGTCACCGTCGCCTTCGGCGTCGCCGTCCTGGTCCTTCCGCTGATCGGCGCCTGGTTCCTGTGGCACACCACCCAGTTCGCCCGACACGCCGGACGGCTCGGCCGCGAACTCGAAGCCGAGGGCGGGCTGCCCGTCGACGAACTGGCCCGCACCCCCAGCGGCCGTATCGACCGCGCCTCCGCCGACGCGGTCTTCGCCAAACGCCAGGCCGAGACCGAGGCGGCCCCCGACGACTGGCGCAACTGGTTCCGCCTCGCGGTCGCCTACTTCGACGCCCGGGACACCCCTCGCGCCCGCAAGGCGATGCAGCGCGCCATCCGGCTCCACGACGCCGAGGAAACCGCCGCCACCCCCACACCCGGAACATCCCCGGCCGCCGGCCGGACCGGCGACCGCACCCCCAACGGCGCGTAACCGTACGACGAGGGCCTCAGGAGTCCGGCGCCGCACCCGCTGAAAGGTGAGCGGGGAACGGGAGCACGTCGGCACCGGCGGGACGGCTCGACCGGGGGAGCGGCTACCGCAGCTCCAGGGACCAGCCCTCGATCGCGTCCGCCGCGACGTCGAACGCCTCGGACCGCCCGAGGAAGTCCGCGTTGTGATCGGTCATCAGGGGCCGCAGCGTTGACCCGCGCCGGCTGATCAGCAGCGCCTGCCCCTGCACGCTGCGCGGCAGCCCCAGCACCCGCACCGGCTGCTGCGCCGTGCGCACCGACGTCACCTGCTGCCAGGGCACCGTGACCGTGCCGAAGTACCCGACCTGCCGCAGGCCCTTCCCGCTCAGCCACACCCCCATCCGCAGCAGCCGCAGCGTGGCCGCGATCACCAGCGCCGCGAGCAGCACCAGCACGCCACCCCCCTGCACGCTCTTCGCCGCGACCATGATCAGCGCGGCGAACAGCAGGTACGCGGCGAGCATCAGCGCCAGCGCGGCGATCGCGACCCGCCAGGGTCCGGGGCGGTACGGGCGCATCCAGCGGTCCTGGACGTCGTGCGGCAGCGGACGGCCGGTCGCGTACTCGTCGTCGACGGTGGCTACGGAGCGGAAGGGCAAGGACACGCGGAGAATCCTCTTCGGCTTCTGTCAGGTGCGGGGGCTCTGACCGGTGAGGTTATCCGTCCCGGCCACCGTGGCCAAGCTCCGGGGCGGGCCCGGTGCCTGCGACCGCCGGTCGGACCCACCCCATAAGCTGAGCGGCGCACAACAGACAACAGGAAGGACCCGCCGGTGTCCACCGACCCGCCCTCCACCGAGGCCGCCCCCGCCCGCTTCCGCGACGACGTCACCGTCGAGCTCGTCAAGCACAGCGCGTCCGACTCCGACGTCCTGTGGGCGGCCCGCGTCTCCACGGCGGGCGAGCAGTCCCTCGAAGAGTTGGCCAAGGACCCCGACCGCTCCAAGGGCCTGATCAACTACCTCATCCGGGACCGCCACGGCAGCCCCTTCGAGCACAACTCGATGACCTTCTTCATCAGCGCCCCGATCTTCGTCTTCCGCGAATTCATGCGCCACAGGGCCGGCTGGTGCCTCGCAGGTGACACGGAGATCACCCTGGAGAGCGAGGCGGGCGGGCTTCGCCGGCGCACCATCAGGGATCTCTACCAGCAGTGGCACCACGGGGTCGAGGACAGTCTGCCGACCCCGGCCGGTGGTGCCACCTGGCACGGGAAGGCCGGTAAGTGGATGGCGCAGGCCCGCCACGCGGGCAAGAACCACTACCTGGGGCTATACGACAGCCGGGAGGCGGCCGACAGCGCGGTCGCAGAGTTCCGTGAAGAGCATCCGACCACCCGGGTGAGGCGGCTGGAGTCCGTCCGGCGCAACCACGTGCGGTGCTATGACGAGGACACTCTCCGTGCCCAGCGCGCCCGGATCGTCGATGTCATGGAGTCCGGCACCAAATCTCTGATCCGGATCACCACCGAGAGCGGTCGGACTCTGCGCTGCTCGGTGGACCACGCGATCCTCACCCCCGACGGTTGGCGGAAGGCCGGCGAACTGGCGTCCGGAGATGCCGTCATGGTCGCGGGCACCGCCGCACGCCCATCGACGGGCCTGGTCCCGCCCAGCCTCCGCCGCGGCATCGGCGTCTGGACGTCGATGCAGCGCGAGCGGCTGATCGGCGAGACCGACACCTGTCACTTGTGTGGCGGCAGCTTCCCCCGCGCCTCCTTGGCGCTGGACCACAAGGTCCCGGTCGTTGCCGATCTGACGAAAGCGCTCGACGCCGGCAACCTCGCCCCCGCCTGCGAGGACTGCCATGCAACAAAGAGCGCCACGGAGCAGGCACTCGCCCAGCGTGGAGGGAAGGTTGCGGTCGCGGTTCCGGACCGCATCACTTCCGTCGTCGAGGACGGCGAGGAGATGACCTACGACCTGTCTGTCGCCGGTCCGTGGCACAACTTCCTGGCCGGCGGGATCGTGGTGCACAACTCCTACAACGAGGAATCCGGCAGGTATCGCGAGCTTCAGCCGGTGTTCTACCTGCCGGGGGCGGATCGGAAGCTGGTGCAGCAGGGCCGGCCGGGCAAGTACGAGTTCGTCCAGGGGAGCGAGGAGCAGCGGACAGCGGCACTCGCCGTGATGGCGGAGTCGTACCAGCAGGCGTACGCGGCGTATCAGGAGCTGCTGGCGGCCGGTGTGGCGCGGGAAGTGGCGAGGTCGACGCTGCCGGTGGGGTTGTTCTCGTCGATGTACGCGACGTGCAACGCGCGGTCGCTGATGCATTTCCTCGGGTTGCGCACCCAGCACGAACTCGCCCGGGTCCCGTCGTTCCCGCAGCGGGAGATCGAGATGGTCGGCGAGCTGATGGAGGCGGAGTGGGCGAAGCTGATGCCGCTCACCCACGCCGCGTTCAACGCGAACGGCCGAATCGCCCCGTAAAAAATGTCCGAAGTGTTCGGATTGCAGGCATTCGCGAAGTTCATCTAGGCTGCGGAAACGGACTCCGGTGCTGCTTGAACCCCCGAGCAGGCAGCGCTGGAGTCCTCACCGTGGGTCCCGCCGCCCGCACCCGCAGGTACCGTGGCTGCACAGCCGCACACACACCCAGTAACGTGGGATGCATGGCTCCGACTTCCACCCCTGACGCCCCCTTCGGGCGGGTGCTGACCGCGATGGTCACGCCGTTCACCGCCGACGGCGCGCTCGACGTCGACGGCGCACAGCGGCTCGCCGCCCACCTCGTGGACCAGGGCAACGACGGACTCGTCGTCAACGGCACCACGGGCGAGTCGCCCACCACCAGCGACGACGAGAAGGACCGGCTGGTCCGAGCCGTACTCGAAGCGGTGGGTGACCGCGCACACGTCATCGCCGGCGTCGGCACCAACGACACCGCGCACAGCGTCACCCTCGCCCGCCAGGCCGAGCAGGCCGGCGCCCACGGCCTGCTCACCGTCACGCCGTACTACAGCAAGCCCCCGCAGGAGGGCCTGTACCGGCATTTCACCGCCATCGCCGACGCCACCGGCCTGCCGGTCATGCTCTACGACATCCCCGGCCGCAGCGGCGTCCCCATCGACACCGAGACCCTGGTCCGGCTCGGCGACCACCCCCGGATCGTCGCGAACAAGGACGCCAAGGGCGACCTCGCCGCCGCGAGCTGGGCGATCGCCCGCAGCGACCTCGCCTGGTACTCCGGCGACGACATGCTCAACCTGCCGCTGCTGTCGATCGGCGCGGTCGGTTTCGTCTCCGTCGTCGGCCACCTGGTCTCCACCGAGCTGCGCGCCCTGCTGGAGGCGTACACCAGCGGGGACGTCGCCAAGGCCACCGAGATCCACCAGTGCCTGCTGCCCGTCTACACCGGCATGTTCCGCGCCCAGGGCGTCATCACCACGAAGACCGCCCTCGCGCTGCGCGGACTGCCCGCAGGCCCGCTCCGGCTCCCCCTGGTCGCCCTCGGCGACCAGGAGACCGAGCAGCTCAGGAAGGATCTCGCCGCCGGCGGGGTACACCTCTGAGCACGCCCGGAGCACACAGGACTTCACAACTGAATACAGCAGCACTTCGCGAAATCCGCCGGACACTGACCCGAGCGGATCACGCGCGGACCACGAAAACGTCGGAAAAGAAATCCGAACGCGGCACCACCATTCGAACATCGGAACAGCGTCGCGCCGGCCACGGCCCCCACGAGGGGCCCTCTGGCATGCGCGGTAAGGAGAAACCCTTTGAGTCATCCGCACCCTGAACTCGGTCCCCCGCCGGCACTCGCCGAGGGCGGTCTGCGCATCACACCGCTCGGCGGCCTGGGTGAGATCGGCCGCAACATGACCGTCTTCGAATACGCCGGCCGGTTGCTGATCGTCGACTGCGGTGTCCTCTTCCCCGAAGAGGAACAGCCCGGAGTCGACCTGATCCTCCCGGACTTCACTTCCATCCGTGACCGGCTGGACGACGTGGTCGGCGTCGTCCTCACCCACGGCCACGAAGACCACATCGGCGCCGTCCCCTTCCTGCTCCGCGAGAAGGACGACATCCCGCTGATCGGCTCCAAGCTCACCCTCGCCCTGGTCGAGGCGAAGCTCCAGGAACACCGCATCCGCCCGTACGCCCTTGAGGTCAAAGAGGGCGACCGGGAGCGGATCGGCCCCTTCGACTGCGAGTTCGTCGCGGTCAACCACTCCATCCCGGACGCGCTCGCCGTCGCCATCCGCACCCCGGCGGGCAACGTCGTGGTCACCGGCGACTTCAAGATGGACCAACTCCCGCTCGACGGGCGCCTCACCGACCTGCCGACCTTCGCGCGGCTCGGCGAGGAGGGCATCGACCTGCTCCTCGCGGACTCCACCAACGCCGAGGTCCCCGGCTTCGTGCCGCCCGAGCGCGACATCTCCCAGGTGCTGCGGCAGACCTTCGCCAAGGCGGAGAAGCGGATCATCGTCGCCAGCTTCGCCAGCCACGTGCACCGCATCCAGCAGGTGCTCGACGCCGCCCACGAGCGCGGCCGCAAGGTCGCCTTCGTCGGCCGCTCCATGGTCAGGAACATGGGCATCGCCCGCGACCTGGGCTATCTGAAGGTGCCGAGCGGGCTCATCGTCGACGTGAAGGTGCTCGACGACCTTCCCGACGAGAAGGTCGTCCTGGTCTGCACCGGCTCCCAGGGCGAGCCGATGGCCGCGCTGTCCCGGATGGCCAACCGCGACCACCAGATCCGCATCGTCGAGGGCGACACCGTGGTCCTCGCCTCGTCCCTCATCCCGGGCAACGAGAACGCGGTCTACCGCGTCATCAACGGCCTGACCCGCTGGGGCGCGAACGTCGTCCACAAGGGCAACGCGAAAGTGCACGTCTCCGGCCACGCGTCGGCCGGCGAGCTGCTGTACTTCTACAACATCTGCAAGCCGCGCAACCTCATGCCGATCCACGGCGAATGGCGCCACCTGCGTGCCAACGCCGACCTCGGCATGCTGACGGGTATCCCCAAGGAGCGCACCGTCATCGCCGAGGACGGGGTCGTCGTCGACCTCGTCAAGGGCAAGGCGAAGATCGTGGGCAAGGTCCAGGCCGGCTACGTGTACGTCGACGGCCTCTCGGTCGGCGACATCACCGAGACGCACCTCAAGGACCGCCGCATCCTGGGCGAGGAAGGCATCGTCTCGGTCTTCGTCGTGGTCGACAGCAGTACGGGCAAGATCGTCGGCGGCCCCAACATCCATGCCAGGGGCTCCGGCATCGACGACGACGCCTTCGCCGCGGTCATCCCCAAGATCGAGGAGGGGCTGTCCCGTTCGGCCTCCGACGGGGTCATGGAAGCCCGGCAGATCCAGCAGCTCATCCGCCGCTCGGTCGGCAAGTGGGTCTCCGACACCTACCGTCGGCGCCCGATGATCCTGCCGGTGGTCGTGGAAGTCTGACGCGCCGTCAACCTCGGTGCGGGGAGCGGGGGGGGGGGGGGGGGGGGGTGGCGGGGGGGGGGGGGGGGGGGGCGGCGGCCCCCCGCCCCCCCCCCCCCCGCCCGCCCGGGCCGGGCCCGGGGGGGGTTTATGAGGTCGATAAG
>NZ_JBIUYR010000008.1:0-368287 GCF_044744625.1 Streptomyces sp. NPDC087270 | reverse complement strand
CGCGGGTCTTCATCCCCGCCGCGTCCGAACCCGCCTCCGGCTCCGACAGCGCGTAGGAGAACATGCCCTCCTTACGCGCCAGCGCTCCCAGGTACTTCGCCTTCAACTCCTCCGACCCCGACAGCTGCACCGGCATCGACCCCAGCTTGTTCACCGCCGGGATCAGCGAGGACGACGCGCACACCCGCGCCACCTCCTCGATCACGATCACCGTCGACAACGCGTCCGCCCCCGAACCGTCGTACGCCTCAGGAACATGGATCGCGTGCAGGTCGTTCGCCTCCAGCGCGTCCCGCGCCTCCTGCGGGAAACGGCCCTGCTCATCGACCTCCGCGGCGAACGGCGCGATCTTCGCCTCGGCCAGCGACCGGACGGCATCGCGGAGCATCTCATGCTCCTCGGACAGGCGATACAGGTCTGACATAGCACTCCCCAGAATGGCACTCAGTGCCGATATTTTACACACTGAGTGCCACAGGGGAAGGGAGCCTGTACGTTCGTGCCATGAGCGATCGCCACGATGAGCCGTTTCCCGACGTCCCCGGCGGAGCCGGTGCCGCGGAGGGCCAGGAGAAGACCCCGATCAGGGATCTGCTCGTGGCCGCCGCGTTCGAGCTCTTCGCCGAACACGGCTACGACGGCACGACCGTCGACGACATCGTGCGGCGGGCCGGCGTGGGCCGGCGGTCCTTCTTCCGGTACTTCCCCACCAAGGAGGAAGTCGTCTTCCCCGACCACGAGGGCGCGTTGGCCGACATGGTCGGCTACCTCGACGAGGGCGCCCACGACCCCGACCCGGTCGGCCGCGCCTGCGGTGCGGCCCGCCTGGTCATGCGCATGTACGCGCAGAACCCCGAGTTCTCGGTCAAGCGGTACGCCCTCACCCGCAAGGTGCCCGCGCTCAAGACCCACGAGACGGCTGTGGTCTGGCGGTACGAACGCGCGCTGGCCGCCTACCTCGAACGCCGGTTCTCCGCCCTGCCCGACGGGGGCGCGCGGGCGTACACCGTCGCCGCGAGCGTGGTCGCCGCGCACAACTACGGCCTGCGCAGCTGGCTGCGCTCCGGCGCCCGCGGCGACGTGGCCGCGGCCGTCGACCAGGCCCTCGACCTGGTCCACCGCACCTGGGGCGACACCGGGGAGACCCTCGTCCTGGTCACCAGGAGCAGCACCCCCCTGTGGCAGATCGTGCAACGACTCGAGGGCGCCCGACGGGAGGGCGATCAGGAACCGCGTTCCCTCTGAAAGGGGCACTCCGTTCCCTCCTGCGAGGCGGCGAGGTCGTCCGCTCCGAGGCGCTCACGTGCACCCGTGTGCTGCCGGCGTGGCCGGCCGCGCGCAGGCGATCATGGCCACGGGAGAAGTGGACGCGCTGCCGGATCGGGGGCTCATCGTGAACGGTGTGGTGCTGGTGCACGGGCTGTACCACGACCCGCGGCACTTCGACCTGGTGGTCGCGGAGCTGGCTGCCGCCGGAGTCGAGGTGGCCGTCCCGGAACTGCATCGCGGCTCGCTCGCAGCCGACACCGCGGCGGTGCAGGCCGTCGTGGACGCCATGGCCGAGCCTCCCCTGATCATGGGCCACTCCTACGGCGGGTCGGTCGTCACCGGCCTGACGGGGGCGGCTCATCTGGTGTACCTGGCGGCGTTCGTTCCCGACGAGGGGGAAAGCGCGGCCGGTCTCGGTGGTTCGAGCGCGCTCCTCGCGTCCGCCATCGTGCGCGACGACGACGGCCGGACCCGTGTGGACGCCACGGCGGCCGTGGAAGCGTTCTACGCGGACGCTCCGATCGAGCGGGCGGCCTGGGCCGCGTCACTGCTGCGGCCCCGGAAACCGGGTTGCGGTCGGGGCGTGCCCCCGCGCCGATCCTGGCGTTGCACGCCTTCCACCTACGTGACCTGCGCTCGGGATCGCGCCGTTGACCCCGACCTTCAGCGGAGGATGAGCGGGCGCTGTTCCCGCGCGCTGACCTGGCACACGAGTCACTCGCCGTTCGTCAGCCGGCCCGGGAGGGTCGCGGCTCTCCTGCGGAGCCTGCTTCTCCCCGCCGACGGGCACCCCTGACAGCCGATCCGTTGGTGCGGTGGGCGGTTAGTGTGCCGGGATGCCGTCCGTGAAGCTGCGTCCTGCCGTCCGTGCGCTCATCCTCGACGAGCAGGACCGCATCCTGCTGTGCCGTCACGTCCTTTCGCGGCCCGCGGGGAGGGTGGTGTGGGCGGCCGCCGGCGGCGGGATCGAGCCGGGCGAGACGCCCCTTGCCGCGCTCCGCCGTGAGGTGCGGGAGGAGGTGGGGCTGGTTCTCGGGGGCGATCCGCCGCACGTCTGGCACCAGGAAGCCGTGGGCCCCGGGTACGCCGCGGGCTACGAGGGGGTCAGCAACGACTACTTCCTCGTGCGCACCACCACGTTCACTCCCCGCGGGTCCCTGTCCGACGAGCAGCTCGCCGCGGAGGCCATCCGCGGGCTGAAGTGGTGGCACCTGCGCGAGATCGCTTCGTACGCGGGCAGCGATCTCTTCTCCCCCCGCGACCTCGCGACTCCTTTGACCGCGCTGGTCGCCACCGGCCCTCCGGCACGGCCGGTGCGGCTCGGCGTCTGAGCAGGCAGCCCCGTATCGGGGGACGGGCGGAACCCGCTTTCGCGGGCGGGCGGTTCGAGGGGTGGACAGATGCTGGTGACGTTGACCGGAGGGGCCGGGGCGGGAAAGACCACGCTGGCCGCCGCGCTGGCGGCTGCCGCGCCCCGGTTCCCCGTACGGGTGCTGCACGGTGACGACTACTACTTCCGCAGTCCCGAGCGCGGGGTGTGGGCGCCGGACGAGGCCGGGGCTCCGCGGCTGGACGTGGGCGACCCGCGGTCGCTGGACCTCGTACGCCTCGCCGCCGACGCCGACACCGCGCTGGCCGCCTCGGCCGTCGTCATCGTCGAGGGCCTCTTCGCCCGGCACCTCGAGTCTCGGGCGGCGGACGTGCGCTTCGACGTCTTCGTCGACCTGCCCGCCGACCTCCGCCTGGTCCGGAAGATCGAGCGCAAGTGCCTGCGGGACGGGTTCCCGCTCGACGTGCTCCTCCGCAACTACCGGCTCCACCGGCGCGGCGCCCACGCACGGCACGTCGAGCCGGTCCGCGACGACTGCGACCTGGTCGTCGACGGCGCCCTCCCCGTCGACGGCCTCGCCCGACAGGTCTGGGCGGCGATCGCCGCCGACGGGCTCCCTCCGGGCTCGGCCTAATCGGCGGTCAGCCAGCGGTAGTGCAGCTCCGGGCGGCCGACCTGGCCGTACTGCGGGCTGCGCTCGACGCGGCCCTGCTCGACCAGGTGTTCCAGGTAACGGCGGGCCGTGATGCGGGAGATGCCGGCCGACGCTGCGGTCGCGGCCGCCGTCAGCCCGGCCGGGGCGACCCTGAGCGTGCGGACGACCGTCTCCAGCGTGGGGGCGCTGAGCCCCTTGGGCAGGGCCGCGGGCCTCGACGGGCGCAGCGTGGCCAGGGCCCGGTCGACCTCGTCCTGGCTGCCCGCCTCTCCTGCCGCGGCCCGGAACCGGGCGTAGCCGAGCAGCCGGTCGCGGAGCGTGGCGAACGCGAAGGGCTTGAGGATGTACTGCACGACGCCGAGCGAGACGCCCTCGCGGACCACCGCCAGGTCGCGGGCGGAGGTCACCGCGATGACGTCCATCCGGTGACCGGCGGCGCGCAGCGAACGGGCGAGCTCCAGGCCGTGGCCGTCGGGCAGGTAGAGATCGAGCAGGATCAGGTCGACCGGGGCGCGCAGCAGCAGGCGGCGGGCCTGCGCCGCGTTGTGGGCCTTGCCGACGGCGGCGAATCCGGGCACGCGGTCGACGTAGAGCGCGTGCGCGTCGGCGGCGACCGGGTCGTCCTCGACCACGAGCACGCGGATGGCCTGCTCGCTCATGCCTGTCCTCCTCCTGCCGGCCGGCCGGCGCCTTCTCGGGTGGGTACGGACACCGGTCCGGGGACGGGGACGGGGACGGGGACAGATACGGCTACGGGTACGGGGATCGGCTCGGACACCGGTCCGGGTCCGGGCTCCGGGCGCGGGGGCAGCCGCGCGGTGAAGACGGCGCCGCCCTCGGGCCCGGCGGTCAGCGTGAGCGTGCCGCCGTTGCGCGTCACGGCCTGCCGGGCCAGGGCTAGGCCGAGCCCGCGGCCGCCGGTCGGCGCGGGCTTCGTCGACCAGCCCCGTTCGAAGACCGCGTCGGTGTCGCCGGAGGGTACGCCGGGACCGGTGTCGGCCACCCGCAGCAGCAGCCCGGCGGGGGCCTCGCGGGCGGCGGTGACCGTGACCTCGATCCGTGCGGCCGGCAGGCCCTGTGTCGCGTCGACGGCGTTGTCGATCAGGTTGCCCAGGATGGTGACCAGGTCGCGCGGTGCCAGGCCGGCGGGCAGCAGCCCGTCCTCCAGCCGGCTGTCGTCCGTGATCACCAGCTCGACCCCCTGCTCGTTGGCCTGCGCCGCCTTGCCCAGCAGGAGCGCGGCAAGCACGGGTTCGTCGACCGCCGCGACCACCTGGTCGGTGAGGGCCTGCGCCGCCCGCAGTTCGGACGTCGCGAAGTCCACCGCCTCGCTGCCGCGGCCCAGTTCGACCAGCGAGACGACCGTGTGCAGCCGGTTGGCCGCCTCGTGCGCCTGGGCGCGCAGGGCCCGGCTGAAGCCGCGTTCGGAGTCCAGTTCGCCCATCACCACCTGGAGTTCGGTGTGGTCGCGCAAGGTCACCATGGTGCCGCGCTGCTCGCCGCCGGAGACCGGCGCGGTGTTGACGACGACGACCCGCTCGGCGGTCAGGTGGAGTTCGTCGACGCGCGCCTCGGGGGCGAGCAGCGCCGCGGTCAGGGCGTCGGGCAGGCCGAGTTCGGCGACCTGCCGGCCCACGGCCTCCTCGTCCAGGCCCAGCAGTTCGCGCCCGCCGTCGTTGATGAGCGCGATGCGCTGCTCGCCGTCGAGCAGCAGCAGTCCCTCCCGTACGGCGTGCAGCGCGGCCTGGTGGTAGTCGTGCATGCGGTGCAGGTCGCGGGCGTTCATGCCGTGGGTGTGGCGGCGCAACCGGGCGTTGACCAGGTAGCTGCCGATCCCGCCGAGGGCCAGCGCGCCGGCCGCGACGCCGATCAGCGCGGCCAGTTGCTTGCGGGAGCGCGCGCTGATCGCCTCGACGGTGATGCCGGCGCTGACCAGTCCGGTGATCCGGGTGCCGGACCGGATGGGGGTGATCACCCGTACCGACGGCCCGAGCGTGCCGGTGTAGGTCTCGGCGAAGGTGTGGCCGTGCAGCGCCGGTGCGATGTGGCCCAGGTAGCGATGGCCGATCTCGGCGGGGTCGGGGTGGGTCCAGCGGATGCCGTGGGTGTCCATGATCGTCACGAAGTCCACCCCGGTGTCGCGCTGCACGGACCGTGCGTACGGCTGGAGTTCCGCCGTGGGATCGCCGCCGCGCGCGGCCTGCTCCACCGCGGGGGTGTCGGCGACCGCCCGGGCCACCGCGGTGGCCTGGCGGCGGGCGGACTGCTCGGCCTGGCGCCCGTCGCTGACGTAGCCGAAGATCGCGCAGGCGGTCACCGCCAGGGCGACCAGGACGGCCTGCATCGCGAACAACTGCCCGGCCAGGCTGCGGGGGTAGGGCATGCGTGGCGCCGCCATGGCATCGGCCCGCCTCTCGACTCTGCGTGAACTCAACGAACACAACCGTGACGCACGTCACGTGGCCCGCGATAGTCGCGGAGACCGCCAGGACGTGAGCCGCACGCACTGCCGTGTCCCGGACGCCCGCCCGCCCGCGAGCCCGTGAACCCGCGAAACCGCGGCCCCACGACCCTGGGGCGCACGTCCCGGACGCCACCGACGTCGTCAAGGAGACCAGCCATGCCCGTATCGCCGGCGGGGGCACCGCCCGCCCCCCAACGGGACCGCACACAGTACCTGTACCTCGCCGTGATCGTCGCGGTGCTGCTCGGCATCGCCACGGGCTTCCTGTGGCCGCACTTCGCCAGGGAACTCAAGCCGCTGGGAACCGGGTTCGTCTCCTTGATCGAGATGATGATCTCGCCGGTGATCTTCTGCACGATCGCGCTCGGCGTCGGCTCGGTCCGGCAGGCGGCGAAGGTCGGCCGGGTCGGCGGCCTCGCGCTCGGCTACTTCGTGGTCATGTCGGCGGTCGCGCTGGCCATCGGCCTGGTCGTCGGCAACATCCTGCACCCGGGCGCCGGACTCCACCTGACCGAGGCGACCCGGCACATCGGCCATACCGCGGCGGCCGACGCCCATGTCGGCCCGGTCGACTTCCTGCTGGGCATCATCCCCACCAGCCTGCTGTCGGCCCTCACCCAGGGCCAGGTGCTCCAGACGCTGCTGGTCGCCCTGCTGGTCGGCTTCGGCCTCCAGGCGATGGGGCGCTCCGGAGAGCCGGTGCTGCGCGGCATCGGGCACCTCCAGAAGCTGGTGTTCCGGGTGCTGTCCATGATCCTGTGGGCCGCGCCGATCGGGGCGTTCGGGGCGATGGCCGCGGTCATCGGCGAGACGGGCACGGACGCGCTCAAGGCCCTGGCCACCATCATGATCGGCTTCTACACGACCTGCGTGCTGTTCGTCGTCGTGGTGCTCGGCACGGTGCTGCGGCTGGCCACCGGCGTCAACCTGTTCCGGCTGCTGAAGTACCTCGGCCGGGAGTTCCTGCTGATCCTGTCCACCTCGTCGTCGGAGTCCGCGCTGCCCCGGCTCATCGCGAAGATGGAGCACCTGGGCGTCAGCCGCCCGGTCGTCGGTGTCACGGTGCCGGCCGGGTACTCCTTCAACCTCGACGGCACCATGATCTACCTGACCATGGCCTCGCTGTTCATCGCGGACGCGCTCGACCGGCCGATGGGCCTGGGCCAGCAGATCGGCCTGCTGCTGTTCATGATGCTGGCCTCCAAGGGCGCCGCGGGCGTGTCGGGTTCCGGGATCGCCGTCCTGGCCAGCGGCCTCCAGTCGCACCAGCCCGCGCTGGTCGACGGCGTCGGCCTGATCGTCGGCATCGACCGCTTCATGAGCGAGGCGCGCGCCTTGACCAACTTCGCCGGCAACGCGGTGGCCACCCTGCTCGTCGGGACCTGGGTGCACGAGGTCGACAAGGAGCGGGTCGCGCGGGTGCTGGCGGGCGAGTTGCCGTTCGACGAACGCACCCTGGTGGACGCGGAGCCGGCGTCCACCCCCGAGGCCGCCGGCGCCCCCGAGGTCCCAGCCCCCGGCGGCGCCCCGGACCCCGCCTACGGGTGAGGCGATCGCGCGGCCCGCGTAGCGGGCGCCCGGCGGTCTACGGGTAGTACGGGGTATAGGTGACCGCGGGGTCAGCGTGGCCGGTGGCGGCGGGAGGCGGCCGCGCGGCGCGAGGGAGCGGGACGGCGGTGGCCGTGGCGACGGGGGCGGTGCCGGGAAGGACCGGCGTACTCGGGTGCGCGCTCTTGCGGCCGCTCGGCGTCCGGCGCCGTGCTCTCCTTCTCCGCGTCCTCCGCGTCCTCCGCGCCCCCCGCGCCCTCCACGGCGCCCTTCGCGGTCTCGCCGGCCTCGTCCGCGGCGGACTCCGTGGCCCCGTCCGCGAGGTCCTTCGCCGTATCCACCGTGTCCGCCGCGCCTTCCGCGGTCGTGCTCGCCGTCGCGCTGATGTCCTCGACGGCTTCGCCCGCGGCATCGGACGCCGTGTCCGCGACCTCCCCCGCGGCGTCGCCCACCGCCGACCCGGCCGCCTCCGTGGCCTTGCCGGCACCCGAGCCGACGTCCTCGACGGCCTTGCCGGCGCCCGAGCCGACGTCCTGGACAGCTTCACCCGCGCCCGAGCCGACCTCCTGGACGGCCTCGCCCGCGCCGGCGCCGACATCCTGGACGGCCTCGCCCGCCCCGGAACCCAGTTCGCCGACGGCGCGGCCGGCGCCCTCACCGACGGACCGAGCCGCCTCGCCCACCGGCCGGGTGATCTGTTCGAGGATCTGCGGGTTGCGGTCGATGGTGCGCAGCACGTTGGCAAGGATCGCCGCCACGTTGTCGAGGCGGACCTTGAGCAGCGCCTGCGCCTGGACACCGGTGATGTCGAGTGCGACCCGGCCGAGCACGACGTCCACTCCGACCTCGAGTTTGAGAAGGTCGAGCACTTCCGCATGGAGCGCCACGCGTGCCCGCAGATCCTGGACGTCGAGATCGATCTCGTCGACGTGGAGGTCCTTGACGTCGAGCAGGACGTCCGGATCGTCACTCGTGCTGCGGGCGGCCTCCTGCGGCGCCCCCGCCTCGTCCGGCACCACCTCCACCTCGTGCGAGGTCTCGTCCGTCTTCCGGTCACCGTCCATGGTCAGCCGGCCTCTTCCTCGGCCTCGTCGTCCTCGTCGACGCCTTCTTCTTCCTCGTCGTCCTCGGCGTCCTCGTCGCTGTCGTCCTCGTCGTCCGCTTCCGCCTCCTCCTGTTCCATGGCCTCCTCGTGGCTCTGTACGACCTCGCCCTCGCGGATCTCGCCGCGCCAGCCCTCGGCCTCCTCCTCGGCGAAGGTCACGTACCGCTGGAAGTTCTTGAAGTCCAGCCGCGCCCGGCGGCCCTGAGCACGCCAGAGGTTGCCGGTCTTCTCCACGATGCCGGTCGGGTAGTAGACGAGGACGAGGATGATCCGGGTGAGCGTCGGGGTGATCTCGTGGAAGCTGACGGCACCCTGCGTGGTGCCCAGGGCCCCCTCGGACTTCCAGACGATACGGTCGTCGGGAAGCTGCTCCTGGACGGTCGCCTTCCAACTCCGGGTGGACGGGCCGATCTTGACGGTCCACTCGCTGGTCGCCTCTTCGCCGCGCTCGGCCTGCTGGACCCCCTTGGTGAACCCGCTGAAGTTCTCGTACTCGGTCCAGTGGTCGTACGCGGTGCGCAGCGGGACCCCGACGTCGATCATCTCGACGATGTTCGTGGCCTTGGTGTCGCCCGACGAGTCGTCGCCCGAACCGCCGCCGGAGACGGCGTCCTTGATCTTCCCGGTGACGCCGCTCTTGATGTCCTCGCCCTTCTCGGCGGCGATCGCGGCGGCCGGCGACTCACCGTGCAGGACGCGCTTGCCGACCTTCGGGACGGTGCCGCTGTCCTCGTCGACATCCATCAGCTTGTCGGTCGCGTCGGTCAGCCTGCTTCCGGCCTTGCGGGCGGCGTGCTTGGCGCGGGCGCTGAGATAGTGGCTGACTTCGTGCCTGAGCAGGGTGATCGGGCTCGGGTCGGTTTCGTTGGTCTTCTGGTCGGTCGCCATGAACGGTCACCTCTCCCGCCGGGCCTGCGGGGTTGCCTTCTTGCCGGGTCGGCTCTTCTTCGCCGTCGTCTTCCGAGCGGGTGACGGCTTCTTGCCGCCGGGTTTTCCGCTCGGTGCCTTCGCCGCGGCCGGCTTCTTCGGAGCCGCCCGCTTCTTGGGTGCCGCCCGCTTCTCCGGCACGGCCTTCTTGGCAGCCTTCTTGGCGGCCGGTTTGGCGGCCTTCTTGGCGGCCGTCTTCGGCGCGGGCGGTTCGGCTTCACCCCCCGCCTCGTCCTCGACGGCGGTGTCGTCGTCGGCATCGCCGCCGTTGCCGTCGCTGCTGTCGGCCGCCTCCGGTGCCGCCGATTCCCCGTCGTCCGCGGGTTCGTCGTTCAGGCCGAGCGTGCGCTCGTGCAGCGCCCCGGTGAGCGCCGTGATGCCGTGGTTCGCCACGCCGCGGGCGGCCCGGCTGAGGCGGCCGTGCGCGTGCGCACCGCTGCCGGTGCCGTGGCCGCCCTCCGGGGCCGTGCCGCCGTCGTCGTCGCCACCACCCTTGAGGGACGCCGGTACGCCGGGCACCTTGCGGACGCCGTCCGCCACGAGCGAGCCCGGCCGCAGGCCCCTGCCGGCCAGCAACGCGGCGGCGGTCAGCGCCATCTGGCCCTTCTTGCCGCGGCCGAGCAGGTACCCTCCGGCCACGGCCGCGGCCATGCCGAGGTTCTTCGGTTCGCCCATCACGCTTCGCCTTCTCACCGTCGAGTGCGCGGTTCCGGACGAGGTCCGGCATCGCGTCCGAGGCCGGCTCCTCCGCACGCCGGGGTGGCCGCGCGAAGTGGTCACGTCCACGAGTCGCCGCCCGGCCGCCTCCCGCCCGGGATGGCACCAGAGGTGCGGCCCGGGGTGGTCCGCCTTCACGGCACCTCGCCCTTCCAGCCAGTCTCGTCCTCTTCCACGGCTTCGCATCTGGAGAGGACGACATGCCGCTGACGCTTCCGCCGCCGACGACCTGAATCAGCGCGGCACACCGCCTGTTGGGCCGCGAAAGACACCTGTTGTCGGCCGACCACGGACAGCGCCCGCGCGGTCACTCCTCGGCTCGTACGCCCCCGCGCGCAGCTCAGCTTGACCGCGGTGAGCCTCCGGGATGTGTCCGTCTGCGGGCAGCCGAGTTCAACCCCCGATCCACCGCTGCGTACGTTCCCCGCCGGGCCGCGAACCGGGCGGCCGAGCGGACCCGCCCGTCGCCGGCCGGGCCGGCGGTCCGAAGACACCCGGCCGGCGGCGGGCGACGGCAGGCACGGCGGCGACGCCACGTCGGCGAGGGCCGCCGCCTGCCGTCACAGCGGGTGGCGCAGGGCCGATCCTCCCGACCGCCACGCACCCAGGAGGTGCGCGGCCAGGCGGTCCTCCAGGAGGACGGTGGTGTCCACCCCGAAGGCGACGTCGCCGGCCAGGTGCGGCTCGTCGGCGAGCAACCCGCCGACCACCTCGTGCCGTACCACCTGCTCGTGGACCGCGTCGGCCTCGACGTGCTCGGTGTAGAACCGCACCGCCGCAGGGCCGGCCCCGGTACGGCGCATGGCGGCGGCCAGTCGCCGCGAGCCGGGCGACGAGGTCACCTCGACGCAGCCGAAGTGCCCCACCAGAGCCCCCCGCGACCTGCGGTGCATGCCGAACAGGGTCATCAGGTTGACGACGGCGAGCATCTCCGCGGGCGCGTGGTCCACGTAGCGGCCGTAGGCGGTGTCCAGGTCCAGGTCGTCCATCAGGTCGGCGAAGAGCCGGGCGTGCACCTCCTCGGCCCTCCCCGCGCCGAACTCGTCGTACTCGATGGCGACCATGGCGGCCTTCGCCCGCCCGCGCAGTCGCGGGATGACCCAGGCGTGCGGGTCGGCCTCCTTCAGGTGGTACAGCGAGCGCAGGGCCGCGTACTCGCGCACCTGCCCCAGGGCGCCTTCGTGTTCGAGGTGGTACGCGACGCTCCCGCTCCGGTCGGCGGGCTCGACGAGGAGGTCGGCGAACGCGTCCTCCGGAGCGCGGCCGGGTACGTCGTCGCGCAGTGCACGCAGGAAGCGGTCCTCCAGCGCCTCCCGGAGCGGCGCGAGGACGGGCGCCCATTCCATGGACTCGTCGACCCCGGCGAAGCCACGGTAGTGCAGTTCGTACAGGAGGTAGAGGGCCAGTTGCAGGTCGTCCCCGTAGGGCGCGTCGGTCGTGGCCGCGTGGCGCAGGTGGTGCGGGCCGGGCCGGTGGTTCGCGGTCAGGGCCACCACCACGGCGCTCGACAGCGGTCCGCGTGAGCTGGGCACCGCGGGTGCGGTCCGGTCGCGCTCGGTGCTATTCCGGGTCGCCACGTGGCTCGTCCCTTCCGGATTGTTCGGTCACGCACGGACGGCGGTGACGGCGGTGGCTGGTGTCGCACCAGGGGGCGGTTCGGGTACGCCGGCACGTGCAGATCGCGACCGCGAACCGGTCGCTGGCAGCCACGGTGCCGTCTTCACGGACCACCTCGACCGGGCCCTCGACCAGGATCGGCCCCTCGGGATCGACGGTGATCCGGCGGGGGCGGCGATCCCGTACGGCGTCGCGCGACTCGGGCTCGCGCGGCTCGACTTCACGAGGGTCGGGGTGCGCGACGGCCTCGCGTGAGTCCGCCCCGCGTGAGCCGGCCCCGCGTGACCCGGCGTCGTGCGTCTCGGCGTCGTGCGTCTCGGCGTCGTGCGTCTCAGGTTCGCGCGGCACGGATCACCACCAGTTCCTCGTGCTCTTCGCCCGGCCCGATCAGGCCCTGCGCCCGCAGCCAGGGCAGGCGGCGTCCGAGTACCGGCCCGAAGGGCACGTATTCACGCGCCACGACCTCGGCGGCCAGACCGGCACTCTCCAGTTGCCCCAGGGTGAGGTCCACCCCGCACAGGCCGGAGTGCACCATCAGCAGGACGCCGGCCGGGCGCAGCAGCGCCGGAGCGTGCGCGCAGACCCGGTCCACGACGTGTCTCCCGTCGTTTCCCGCGTCCCAGGCCCTGGCGGCGCCGGCCGGCGGCCTCGACTGCGGCGAGGGCACATAGGGCGGGTTGGTCACGACCATGTCGTAGGTGCGCCCCCGGGCCGGGCCGGCCAGGTCGCCGCGGCGGACCCGAACGCGCTGCCGCTGCAACACCGCGTTGGCACGGGCGCTCAGCACCGCCCGCCAGGAGACGTCGGTGGCAGCCACCCGGGCGCCCATGCGAGCGGCCAGCACCGCCAGCGCCCCGCTGCCGGTTCCGATCTCGAGTACGTCCGCGCCTGCGAGCGCTTCCTCCGCCCGCAGGGCACGGCCGAGCAGCCGCGTGTCGGCCTGCGGCAGGTACACCCCCGGTAGCGCCCACACCTTGCCGGAGCCCCGGCGGAGCGGCTCAGCGACGGTCGTCACGGAAACACCTCTCGGTCTTGCGGTCCCGGCCTCCCCGGGGCCGCCGGTGTCGCAGGTCGAGCCTGTCGGTATCGAGGGGCTCACCGGCATCGGGGAACTCACCGGCCCGGACGGAGCAGGGCCTGCGTGCGGCCGTCGCCGCGCTCGGGCGACCGCGGGCCGGATGTCGCCCGGAAGGGATCTATGGTGCATAGCGTGGCCAAAGCCTTCAAACGTGGCATCTCCATGTCCAGTCGGTTACCCCCGCACCGGGAATGACACGTGCCGGGCCGCATCGAAGCACGTCCCTCACGAAAATCGGTCGGCCCGGACACGGTCCGTGAAGGGCACCGGGAGGCGGTCACGGCGGGGCCGGGCCGCCCGAGCCCGGGTATGACCGAACGTCGTCGGGCATGACCGGAACTTGACGCGGCGGGCAGCATGCGGAGGACCTGCGCGGTAATGCGGCAGGGGTGATGAGATCCCTTGCGGTGGCCCTGACCCTGCTCGCCGCCGTTGCCGCGGCCGTCGCCGCGGTGGCGGCCAGTCCGTGGTGGTGGGTCGCCACGGTGCCTCTTGCCGCGCTGGGGCTGCTCGGCTTGTACGACCTGTCGCAGCGCCGCCACTCGGTCCTGCGCAACTACCCGGTCCTCGGCCACGCCCGTTTCCTGCTGGAGAAGATCCGTCCGGAGCTCCAGCAGTACTTCATCGAGCGGAACTTCGACGGGCGCCCCTTCGACCGTGACACCCGCAGCATCGTCTACGAGCGGGCCAAGGGCACCGACGCGGAGCAGCCGTACGGCACCGAGCGGGACGTCTACGCGACCGGCCACGAGTTCCTCGTCCCGTCCATGGCCCCGCGCCCGGTGCCCGACGAGCCGCCGCGGGTACGCATCGGCGGCCCGGACTGCACCAAGCCGTACGACATGGCGCTGTTGAACGTGTCCGCCATGAGCTTCGGATCTCTGTCGGCCCAGGCGGTCATGGCCCTCAACAAGGGAGCGGCGGCAGGCGGGTTCGCGCACGACACGGGCGAGGGCGGCCTGTCGGAGTACCACCTGCGGCACGGTGGTGACCTGGTCTGGGAGATCGGCACCGGCTACTTCGGCTGCCGCGACAAGGACGGCGGCTTCGATCCCGGGGAGTTCGCCGACAAGGCCGGTCACGACAACGTCAAGTGCGTGTCGCTGAAGCTCTCCCAGGGGGCCAAGCCCGGCATCGGGGGCGTGCTGCCCGGTGCCAAGGTCAACGCGGAGATCGCCCGGGTGCGGGACGTCCCGCAGGGGCGGACCGTCGTGTCGCCGCCCTACCACCGGGCGTTCGGCACCCCCCGCGAACTGGTCCGGTTCGTCGCCCGGATGCGCGAGCTCTCCGGTGGCAAACCGGCCGGATTCAAGCTCTGCGTCGGCTCGCGCGCCCAGTTCCTGGCCGTCTGCAAAGCGATGGTCGAGGAGGGCACCACACCGGACTTCATCATCGTCGACGGCGCTGAAGGAGGCACCGGCGCGGCGCCGCTGGAGTTCGCCGACCACATCGGCACCCCTCTCACCGAGGGTCTGATCACCGTGCACAACGCGCTGGTCGGCGCCGGGCTGCGGGACCGGGTCCGGATCGGCGCCAGCGGCAAGATCGCCACCGGCTCCGACCTCGTCAAGCGGATGCTCCAGGGCGCCGACTACGGCAACGCCGCCCGCGCCATGATGTTCGCGGTCGGGTGCATCCAGGCCCAGCGCTGCCACACCAACACCTGCCCGGTCGGCGTCACCACCCAGGACCCGCGGCGCGCCCGCGCCCTGGACGTGGGCGACAAGTCGGCGCGCGTGCAGCGCCTGCAGTCCGCGACGGTGGCCAGCGCGCTGCAGATCATGGCGTCCATGGGTGTCGGCGACGCGTCCCAGCTGCGTCCGCACATGCTGCGGCGGCGGATCGATCCGTACACCGTCCGCTCCTACGAGGAGTTGTACGACTGGTTGTCGCCCGGGCAGCTCCTGGCGGAGCCGCCCGCGTCATGGGCCGCCGACTGGGCCGCCGCCGATCCCGACCACTTCTGAGCCGTCCCAACCACCCCTGTTGGAGGAACCGTGGCCCGCACCGTTGCCCGCGTCATCGTGGACGCTCTCGCCGAACTCGAAGTGCGCCAGGTCTTCGGCGTCGTAGGCGACGCCCTGAACCCGTTGACCGACGCCATCCGCACCACCGACGGCGTGGAGTGGGTGGGCTGCCGGCACGAGGAGGCCGCGGCCTTCGCCGCGAGCGCCCAGTCCCAGCTCACCGGGCGGCTCGCGGTGTGCATGGGCACGGTCGGCCCGGGCTCGGTGCACCTGCTCAACGGCCTCTACGACGCGGCCAAGAGCCACACCCCGGTGCTGGTCATCGCCGGGCAGGTGCCGCTGGCGGAGCTGGGCAGCGACTACTTCCAGGAGGTCGACAACGACGCGCTCTTCAGCGACGTGGCCGTCTTCCGCGCCACGATCACCTCCCCCGGGCAACTGCCGCTGCTGCTGGAGACCGCGGTCCGCAACGCCCTCGGGCGCAAGGGCGTCGCGGTGCTGACGGTGCCCGGCGACATCGGCGAGCAGGAACTCCCCGACGACCGGCCGTCCCGCTTCTCGGTCACCACGCCGACCACCCGCCCGGACGAGGACGCCGTGCGCGCGGCCGCCGGCCTGCTGGAGGAGGCCGAGCGGGTCACCCTGCTGGTCGGGCGCGGCGCGCGTGAGGCCCGCGACCAGGTCCTCGCGCTCGCCGACCGGCTGGCCGCGCCGATGGTGCTCACCTTGAAGGCCAAGGAGGGCTTCGAGGGCGACAACCCCTACCAGGTCGGCCAGACCGGCCTGATCGGCAACCCCGCCGCGGCCGCCGCGCTCCAGGACGCCGACACCCTCCTGCTGCTGGGCACCGACTTCCCGTACCGCGACTGGTATCCCGAGGGCCGCACCGTCGTCCAGGTCGACACCGAGCCGACCCACATCGGGCGCCGGGTGCCGGTGGAGATCGGCCTGGTCGGCGACGTCGGCGCGACGGTCCGCGACCTGCTCGCCCACCTGTCCGCCCCGGCCCCCGACGGCGGCCGTGACCGAGGGCACCTGGAGAAGTCCGTGCGGCACTTCGCGTCCTGGCGCGAGGGCCAGGACCGGCTGGCCGCGCCCGGCCACGACAAGGGGCTGATCGGACGGGTCCGTTCGGCGCTGGACAACCGCGCCCACGACATCCGCCCCGAGGCGCTGGCCGCCGCGGTCGACCGGTACGCCGCCGACGACGCCGTCTTCACCTCCGACACCGGCATGGCCACGGTCTGGCTCTCCCGGTTCGTGGAGATGCGCGGCACGCGCCGCCTGCTGGGCTCCTACAACCTCGGCTCGATGGCCAACGCCATGCCGCACGCGCTCGGCGCGCAATTCCTGGACCGCGACCGGCAGGTCGTCGCGTTCTGCGGCGACGGCGGCCTGAGCATGCTGCTCGGCGACCTGATGACGCTCAGGACCTACGACCTTCCGGTGACGCTCGTCGTCTTCGACAACCGCCGCCTGGGCATGGTGAAACTCGAACAGGAGCAGTCCGGCCTGCCCGAGTTCGGCACCGTCCTGGACAACCCCGACTTCGCCGCGGTCGCGACGGCCCTGGGACTCACCGGCATCCGCGTCACCGACCCCGCCGAACTGGACGAGGCGGTGCGCACCGCGCTGGACGTGCGCGGACCCGTGCTGCTCGATGTCGTCACCAACCCCGACGAGATCGCCGTCCCCGCCAAGCCCACCGTCGAGCAGGGCTGGGGCTTCGCGGTCGCCAAGATGAAGGAGATCGTCCGCAGCCACGGCGACGACTCCCCGGAGGGCTGAGCCACGAGCGCCCCGGCGGGCGGGAGCCGAGTACGCCTCGCGGTGGGGAGGCGACGGGACGCCGGGGCGCGGATGCCGTTTTCGCTGCATGGCGACGGGTAGCCGCAGCGTGAACGTTTCGAACGGGGCTCCGGCAATGAGAGGACGTGATGTCGTGCGAGCCGCATTCCTGACCGCGACCGAGGGCGTCGAGCAGGTGGAGCTGACCTCCCCCTGGCAGGCGCTGTCCGACGCGGGCGTGACGCCGTCACTGATCACCCCCGAGGCAGGCGAGGTCCAGGCGTTCCACCACCTGGACAAGGCCGACACCTTCCCGGCCGACCTCGCCGTGGACGAGGCTTCCGCGGCGGACTTCGACGTGCTGGTCCTGCCCGGCGGCGTCGCCAACCCGGACGCGCTGCGCCAGGACGCCAAGGCGCTCGACCTCGTACGCGGGTTCTTCGCCGCCGGCAAGCCGGTCGCGGCGATCTGCCACGCCCCGTGGACCCTGGTCGAGGCGGACACGGTCCGTGGCCGGACGCTCACCTCGTGGCCGAGCCTGCGGACGGACCTGCGCAACGCGGGCGCGACCTGGGTGGACGAGGAGGTGAAGGTGTGCACGGCGGGCCCCAACGCCCTCATCACGAGTCGTAAGCCCGACGACCTGCCGGCCTTCAACCGCACCGTCCTGCAAGCGGTGACCCGCCCGGCCTGAGCCTGCTTGGCCCGAGCCTGCCCGGCCTGCGCCCGCCCGTACGCCCGGTCCGGTCGGCCCGGCCTGGGGCCCGCCCGGCCTGAGCCTGCCCGGCCTGGGGCCCGCCCGGGCGGGTCCGGCCCGCCGTGCGCCGCGCGGTGATCCGCGCACGTGATGACGCGGTGACGCCGGTGCTACCGCGCCCTCAGGTCTGCGCGCCGGATCAGGTCTGCGCGCCGAACGCGGCGCACAGGGCGGCGACACCGAGGGCGAGCCACGCGACGTAGTCGCCCAGGTGCCCGGAGTGCAGCCGCCGCAGCCCGGTCACCAAGGCGCGCACCCCCCGGTGCAAGGGCAGCCGGACGGGGCGCAGCACCGCGAGGGCCGCGAACGCGGCCGCGGCGGCGGCCGACCCGCCGCCCAGCAGCAGCCCCTCGGCGGTCCACGCCGAAGCGACGTGCGGCAGCACCGCCCGGTGCGCGACGGCGGGACCGAGGACGGCGGCACGGTAGACGGCGGGGTCGGTGAAGACGGCGGCGCCGCGGGCGAGCGAGCGCGCCACGGCAGGCAGGCAGCCGACCACGGCGCACAGGGCGAGCAGGAGGGCGGGCACCGCCACCATCATCGGCGGCAGCGCCCGCCCGGGCTCCCTGACTTCGGGTTCCTCGCCCTCTCCGCTGGTCTCGGCCTCGCCGGGCCGGCTGTGCGGAACCGGTCCGGCGCCCCAGAAGATCCGCAGGGCCGCCCGGAGCAGCGCTCCCCCGGTCAGCGCGGACGTGAGGACGTACACGGCCGGGAGCCACGCCTGGCTGTGGCCGGCCGCGGCCTCGCCGAGGGCCTTGCCCAGCCCGGTGCCGAACGGCGGCAGCCCGGCCAGCGCGAGCGCGCCCAGCACGAACAGCACGCCCAGCAGCCGCAGATCGCGCGCCCGACCGTACAGGCCGTGCTCGTCGACGGAGCCGTAGCGGTCCAGGAGCACACCGGTCAGGCCGAACAGCGCCGCCTTCGCGCAGCCGTGCGCGGCCACGTAGACGGCGGCGCCGGCCACGCCGCCGGGGGTGAGCAGCGCGATGCCCACCATGAACAGCCCGACATGGCCCACGGTCGAGTACGCGAGCATGCGCTTGAGGTGCCGCTGCTGCCAGCACATCACGGCGCCGACGAGCGCGGTGAGCACGCCCAGCGCGGTGAAGGTGTGGCGGAACGCGTCGTGCGGGATGCCGCCAGGACCGGAGAAGACCGTCCAGTACACGCGCCCGATCCCGTAGGCGCCCAGCTCGACCATCGCGCCGGACAGCAGCATGCACACCGGGGTCGGGGCGACGGCGTGCGCGTCGGGCAGCCAGAAGTGGAACGGCACCACCGCGGCCTTGACCAGCATGGCGGTGACCACGAGCACGAAGGAGACCACGACCAGCAGGTCGGTCCGGTGCTCCCCCATCGCCCGGCCCATCGCGGCGAGGTTCAGCTGCCCGGTGCGGGCGTAGAGCAGCCCGATGCCCAGCAGCGAGCAGTACGCGGCGAGGGAGTTGACGATCCCGAAGGTGAGGGCGCCCTGGAGCGGGCGCGGGTCCTCGATGCGGTAGCCGGTCAGGGCGTATCCGGCGGCGCCCATCAACTCGAAGAACACGAAGGCGTTGAACAGGTCGCCGGTCAGGGCGAAGCCGACCATGCCGGCCTGGAAGGTCAGCACCATCGCGGGGAACAGTCCCGCGCGTTCACCGCGCGGCTCGTCGAAGTACCGCCAGGAGTAGGCCAGGACCGCCAGCACCAGACATGACGCGAGGAGAGCCAGGCCCGCGCCGACCCGGTCCGCGGCGAGCACGATACCGATCTGCGCCGGCCAGCCGCCGACCGGTGTGACGGCGACGCCCTGGATGTGCGACCAGAGCAGCGCCAGGCACACCACGTCCGCCGCGGCGGCGCCGGTGGCCAGGACGTCGCAGCCGGTGCGCGGCAGTACCCGGCCCGCGACGGCCAGCAGGGGCGCGCCGAGCAGCGGGATCGCCACTGCCAGCGGCAGCAGGGTCGCGTCCGTCACACCGTCAGCCCCTCAGCGCGGTCAGCGACTCGGGATCGACGGTTCCGTGCCGCTTGCGCAGCTGGATCGTGAGGGCGAGCAGCAGGGCGGTGACCGTCGCGCCGACGACGATGTCGGTGAGGGCGAGGGCCTGGACGATCGGGTCCACCACCGGGCGCGAGCCGGGTCGGAGGTCGGAGAACACCGGGGCGGTGCCGTGGTCGCGGTAGCCGACGGCGAGCAGCAGGACGTACGTCGAGGACTGGGCGACGGCCAGGCAGCCGATCGCGTGGATCAGGTTCCGGCTGGTCACCAGTCCGTAGAGGGCCACGAGCAGAATCCAGCCCGCGGCCAGGTAGGGCCACACGCCCATCAGGCGTCCTCCTCCTGTGTACCGGTCCCGGTGACCTCGACGGCCTGGTCGAGGAAGTGCGCGAGCAGCACGATCACCCCGGAGGCCACCTCGACGCCGACCGCCGCGTTGAACAGCGGCACCATGCCTCCCGAGGTGATCTTGTTGAAGGTGCCCAGCGGCAGGACGTTCTTCAGGAACGCGCCGCCCGCGGCCAGCCCGGCCACGCCCATCGCGGTGAAGGACGCCGCCGCGAGCGAGTCGGCGATGTCCAGGACGACCAGCGGTCGCAGCCGCTGCAACACGCGGTAGTCGGCGGCGACATAGCCCAGGTGGAGCGCGGTGGCCAGCACCACCCCGCCCTGGAACCCGCCGCCGGGGCTGAGCTGGCCGTGGGCGACGATGTACACCCCGACCACCACGGTCACCGGCAGCAGCACGGCCCCCAGCAGCCGGGTGGTGGGCAGGACGGTCTCCGACGCGGCGGCGTGCTGGCGTTCGTCGCGGGCGAGGCGCAGGAGCAAGGTCGCCCCGAGCACCGTGCAGAAGAGGATCGACTCCTCGCCGAGGGTGTCGAAGGCGCGCAGGTCGAAGTTGACCGACGAGACGACGTTGGCGGTGCGGTGGGCGAGCGCCGCGGCCACCGCGCGCTCGCCGTAGGGGTGCGAGGCTCCGCCGAACGACGGGAGTTCCCGGCAGGACAGGGTGAAGTAGACGCCGATCACCGCGGCGGAGACCAGGAACAGCAGCAGACGTGCCCGGGGACTCACGACCCGGTCCCGCCCCGCGGTCCCTGGTCGCAGGGCCCGGACCCGCCGCCGGCGGGCTTCGCGGCGTCGGCCACCGAGCGGCGTCTGACCTTGCGGACCGTCAGCAGGATGAGCAGCGGTGTGAGCACGGTGCCGACCGCCAGTTGCGACAGCGCCACGTCGGGTGCCTGCAGCACGGCGAACAGCACGGCCAGGCCGAGTCCGAGGACGCCCAGCAGCACCGCCTGCCGCACGGGCTCGCGGCACAGCACCGCCAGCGTGGCGGCCACCACCACGAAGCCGAGCGCGACGCCGATGAGTGCGGTGTTCACCGCTGCTCCCCCTCGCCGGACTCCCACGCGGCCTTCCCGACGGCGATCGTGCCGGCCGTGCCGCCGGCCGCGAACAGCAGCCCGATCAGCAGGGTCTTGACCGCCGCGCGTCCGGGGCCCTGCTGGACCGCGACGGCGAGCGCGATCAGCGGAACGCCCAGGCAGGACGAGACGGCCAGCGCGTGCAGGCGCATCAACGTTCCCTTCAGCCGTACCAGGGCCAGCGCCGACAGGAGCACGCAGGCCACGCCCGCCCACAGCAGCGCCAGGGCCACCACGTGACCGGCGGTCATCCGCGGTCCACCGCGGACGTGTCGTACCGAAGTCCCACCATGTCCTGCTGTCCTCTCAGTCGCTGGATCGGTCCCGCTCCTCCACGGGGGCGTCGCTCCCCTCCCCCGCGACGAAACGGGCGAAGACGAGCGTCCCGGCCGGTGCCAGCACCGCCAGCACCAGCGCCAGGTCCTGGTACGACGACCGGTCGTAGCCCTGCGGCAGGACGAGGAACACCGCGCCCACCACCGTGGAGAGCGACGACAGCGCGACGAGCCGCCGCACCGGGGAGCCGGACGCGGCGACCCACAGGCACGCGGGGCCGGCGCCGGCGAGCAGCACGAGGGCCGCGGCCGTCCACGCGTTCACCGCGGACCGCCCAGGCCGCCTGGACCGCCCGGACCGCCGAACGCGCGTTCCATCGCGCCGGGTTCGGGGCGCAGGGCATGCACCCGCACCCCGGGGGCGGGGCCGTCGCCGTTCCCGCCGTTCTCCGCGCTCTCCCCGTCGCCGCCCTCGCCGGTCCCCAGGACGCACGTGTCCGCGGAAGCGGCCAGCAGCAGCCCCGCCCAACCGGCTCCGGTGCCCGGACGCAGCACGACCCGGCGCACCGCGCCCGACCGCCTCCCGCCGGCACACGTGTCGCGGGCCAGCACGGCAGCGCCGCGGACGAGCGACCAGGGCAGTACCGCCAGCGCGCGGGGAGCTCCGCGGCCGCGCGGCCGCCCGAGCCGTACCGCCCGCCTGATCCGCCGGGCCGCGAACGCCGCGCCGAGCCCGGCCACGGCGGCGACCGCCAGCTCGACAGGTCCGACCGAGCTGATCAGCACCACCGTGAGCGCGACCATGACGACCCACCACGCCGCGACCTCGGTCACCGCTGTGCGCACCATGCCCGCCGCCTCCCGCCGTTGACGCCCGCTCCCGCCGTGCCGTCCATTCTCGAAGCCCGGCCGGACCGGCCTCCGGCGCGGACCGCCGCCGCGCCGCACACCACCCGAACAGCGGCATCCGGCGGACCTCGGCAGCCGCGCGACGACCCGTCTTCCCGGCTGCGCGGCGGACACACCTGGGCCGCGCCACCGGAGCGGGGACGCGCGCTCTGGTGTGCGGGCGGGGCGACGGACGGGCAGCGGAGGCCGTTCACGGCGCCTGACGTCCACGCGGTATCGGCTTCCCGGGCGCCCCGCGCGACCGCGACAGCTCTCAGATGTCCCGGTGGGACATATGTCTCATCGGGAAATATGTCCCACCGGGACATCCGGACGTACGGTCGAAGGCATGGACGCCGAGGAAGCAGTACCGAGTGGCACCGCCGTGGCGGACCGGCGGCTGCTGCGGGCGCGCCGCACCCGCAAGGCGCTCGCCACCGCCGCCGTCGAGCTGATCCTGGAACGGGGTCTGGCCGCCACCACGGTGGAGGCGATAGCCGAACGCGCGGACGTCACGCGGCGCACCTTCAGCCGGTACTTCACCGGCAAGGAGGACGCGGCCCTCGGCTTCGTCCGCGACGACGGCGAGCGGATCAACGCGGCGCTGCGCGCCCGGCCAGCCGGCGAACCGCCGCTGCTGGCCTACCGCCGGGCCGTCCGCGCCTGGCTGGCCGACCCGCACACGCCCGCGGCGCACCTGCGCCCGCAGATGCGCCGGATCATCGGCCTCCTCGACCAGGAGCCCACCTTGTTCGCCGCGTACGAGCGCATCCGGGTCGACGCCCAGGACGAGTCGACCCGGATCATCGCCGACCGCCTCGGCACCGACGACCTCCGGGACCTGCGCCCGGCCGTCGTCGTGGAGGCCGCGGCGGGCGTGCTGACCGCGGGGCTGCGCGCCTGGGCGCGCGGTCCTGACCACCAGGACGGGGCCGGCACCGAACTCGCCGACCTCGTGGAACGGGCGTACGACGCCCTGTCCTGGGAAGTCGCCTCCGCGGCCTCCCACCGCACCACCGAGGAACCACGCACTACCGATGAGTGAGACCACCATGAGCACCACCTCCCGCACCACCACCCCCTCTCCCGCTCCCGCCGCCGACGCGGCCGAGTTCGCGGACCGCACCGCCCTGGTCACCGGGGCCGCGTCCGGCATCGGCCTGGCCACCGCCCGGCGGCTGGCCGCCGGCGGCGCACGGGTCGTCATCGCCGACTTCGACGTCCCGGGCGCCGAGAAGGCCGCCGCCGAACTGACCGCCGAGGGGCGGCAGGCCGTGGCGACCGCGCTGGACGTCACCCGGCCGGACTCGGCCGAGGCGGCCGTCCGCTTCGCCGTCGAGACCTTCGGCGGCCTCGACCTCGCCGTGAACAACGCCGGGATCGGCGGCCCGAGCGCGCCCACCGGGGCGTACGACATCGCGGAGTACGACCGGGTCATCCGCACCAACCTCGACGGCGTCTTCTACTGCCTGCGCCACGAGCTGCCCGCCATCGAGGCCGCCGGCCGCGGCGGCGCCATCGTCAACGTGGCCTCCATCCTCGGTTCCGTCGGCTTCGCCGGCTCGCCCGCTTACGTGGCCGCCAAGCACGGCGTGGTCGGGCTGACCAAGACCGCCGCCGCCGAGTACTCCGCCCGGGGCATCCGGGTCAACGCGGTCGGCCCCGGCTTCATCGAGACCCCGCTGCTGAACCGGATGGACGAGCAGGCCCGGGCCGCGCTGGTCGCGCTGCACCCGGCGGGGCGGCTGGGCCGGCCCGAGGAGGTCGCCGAGCTGATCGCGTTCCTGCTCTCGGACCGCGCCTCGTTCGTCACCGGCAGCTACCACCTGGTCGACGGCGCCTACACCGCCGTCTGACCCTCGGAGAGGAGATCACCGTGAAGGCACTGCAATACCGCACCATCGGCGCCGCCCCCGAGGTGGTGACCGTGCCGGACCCCGAGCCCGGTCCCGGCCAGGTGCTGCTGAAGGTCACCGCCGCCGGCGTGTGCCACAGCGACATCGCCGTCATGAGCTGGCCCGCGGACAGCTTCCCGTACGCGCTGCCGCTCACCCTCGGCCACGAGGGCGTCGGCACGGTCGCCGCGCTCGGCGCCGGCACGACCGGGGTCCGCGAGGGCGACGCCGTCGCCGTCTACGGCCCGTGGGGCTGCGGCCGGTGCGCCAAGTGCGCCGAGGGCAAGGAGAACTACTGCCTGCGCGCCGACGAGCTGGGCATCCGCCCGCCGGGCCTGGGCGCGCCCGGCGCGATCGCCGAGTACCTTCTCGTCGACGACCCGCGCCACCTCGTCCCGCTGGAGGGGCTCGACCCGGTGGCCGCGGTGCCGCTGACCGACGCCGGCCTGACGCCGTATCACGCCATCAAGCGGGCGCTGCCGAAGCTGGTTCCGGGCTCCACCGCGGTCGTCATCGGCACCGGCGGCCTCGGGCACACCGCGATCCAGCTGTTGCGGGCGCTGAGCCCGGCCCGGATCGTCGCTCTGGACGTCAGCGAGGACAAGCTGCGGCTGGCCCGCCGGGTCGGCGCCCACGAGGCGGTGCTCTCCGACGACGACGCGCCCGCCACCGTCCGCGAGTTGACCGGCGGGCTGGGCGCGCAGGCGGTCTTCGACTTCGTCGGAGCCCCGCCCACCGTCCGGATCGCCGGGGCCGTGGCCGGGGTGGAGGCCGAGGTGTCCCTCGTGGGCATCGGCGGCGGCACGCTGCCGGTCGGGTTCGGCGCGATGCCGTTCGAGGTCTCGGTCAGCGCTCCGTACTGGGGCAGCCGCTCGGAACTCCAGGAGGTGCTGGCCCTCGCCCGCGCCGGCGCGGTCTCCGTCCACACGGAGACCTTCTCCCTGGACGAGGCGCCGCGCGCGTACGAGCGGTTGCACGCCGGCACGGTCAACGGCCGCGCGGTCATCCTCCCCAACGGCTGACCGCCCCCGCCCCGGCGGCCCCCGGTACCCCCGGGTGCCGCCGGGGCCGGCGGGTACGACGCCACCGCATCACCGGCGACGCCCACGTCACCCGCTCGGGCGCCGAAGCGGTCGGGGTACGGGCAGAACTCCCACGCCTCGTCAGGGCGATCGCTCCAGCCCCGCCAGAGGTGCCGGTCGCCGCACTGCCACGCACCTCGACAGGCGCGCGTGCCGTCCTGCTCCCGCCGCGCGAGGACCATCGCGGTGCGGGTCATCGACGGCCGCAGGTCGGGCGACGCGGTGCCGCCGGGGTGCTCTTCGGCTGCGCGTCATGGCGCTGAACCGTGCTCCTCGGCTGCGCGTCGTGGCCCCGGTGCGTCCGCTCCTCAGGCAACGGGCCACTCCCGGCCCGCGGTTGCCTCGCGTGCGAGGCGACGCCACCGCGTCTCCCCGCCGGGCAGCGGCCACGCCCAGGTCGGCTGGTGCGCGGTGTGCAGCTCGTGGAGGTGGCGGGCGAGCCGCGGGCCGGCGGTGGCGGCGCCGTCCGGGACCGCGGGGCCGTGGACGGCGCGCAGTTCGGCGAAGCGGGCCAGTTCGGACGCGTAGGAGTCCACGGCCTCGTCGGTACGCGCGGCCAGGTCGTCGCGGGGCACCGTGCGGTGCACGTGCAGCAGCGCGGGCTCGACGGACTCGGCGACGGCCGCGGCCAGCCGCGCGTGACCGTCCAGGATCAGGTGGCAGTCCAGGCCGCTGACCCACCACAGCAGGACGGGTGGCAGCGTCCCTTCACGGGCCTGCTTGCGGTACGCCTTGACCCGGCTGTCCTCGGCGCCGGGCATCGGCCGCAGCGGGAGGACCTCCCACGAGCCGGAGTGGACGAACCAGTCGATATACCCGTCGGGATGGCCGTCGACGAGCACCGAACCCCAGTACCGGGCGTGCGAGGCGCCCGGATGGCGCCACCGCAGCAGCGGACTTTCGCTCGACAGCAGCCATCTGCCCTCGTGCAGCGGGCTGTCCGCCGCGTCGGCGAGGTACCGCGCGAAGCGGTGGGCCCACCGTTCGGGACGGCCCGCCAGGGCGCGCCCCGTATCGGCGCGCAGCGGCGGGACGAAGGAGCGGTACGCGTCGGTGCGCCAGAAGTCCACACCCTGGAACCGCTCCTGGACGACGGCGAGCAGCACGGGCCGCGACCGCTGGGCGACCAGCAGCCGCGTCCCGGCGCTGAACACGCGCAGCCCCGGCAGGTCGCGATCCCGTACATCCAGGGACAGCCCCACCCAGGTGCCGTCGTCCCGCCTGACGTCGCTGCGCTGCATGGCGCGAGCGTAGACGGCCGCTGCGGGAAGGCCGGCGGCGGCCGGGTGCGCGGGGCGCCGCCGGTGGGACGGCCTCAGCCGCCGTACGGACCCGTCGGCGGCACCGACGTCCTCGTGTGGTGGACCGGCAACGACGCGTCCCGGCCCGGGGCGGCCCTCATGTGCGCCCCCGGGTCGGTGTACTTCGCCATCCTCCGCCGCTGCGAGAACACGTCCAGCAGCCGGCCGCCCTTCCGGGAAGGCCGGTCCTTCATCGCCCCACCCCGTTGCGTTCGCTGTGCACCTTCGTCCGATGCGCACCCGCGCCGTACCCGCCGCGTGGGCCCGGCAACCGCGCACCGGCAACCGCGCACCGTTGGCCCGGGGGGTTCCGCCCGCCGCGGCATCCGCCGTACGCCTCGCCGTCGCCCTGACCGTTGCCACGAGCCGGGTGGAGGCTCTATGGTCAGTGCAATACCACATACTACTTGTGCATCGTATGACGTCTGCGCAGGTCAGAGCCGTCATCCCGGACGGGAACGCCGAAGGAGGGCTGCCACCGCATGAGCGGCGCCATCACGTACACCATTCCCGGCATGCGGGTGCGCGAGCAGTTCGTCGACGTGCCGCTGGACTGGTCCGACCCCGGGCGCGGCACGATCCAGTTGTTCGTCCGCGAGCTCGTCGATCCGGCTCGGGCCGGCGAGGACCTGCCCTGCCTCGTCTACCTCCAGGGCGGCCCGGGCGGGAAGGCACCGCGCCCGCTGGACCGGAGCGGCTGGCTCGGCGCGGCGCTGGGGACGCACCGGGTGGTGCTGGCCGACCAGCGCGGCACCGGCCGCAGCACCCGGATCGACGGCCGCCGGATGAGCGCGTTCGCGACCGCCCGCGAGGGCGCGGACTTCCTCGCCTGCTTCCGGGCCGACGCCATCGTGGCCGACCACGAGCACCTGCGCCGGACCCTCTACGGCGGCCGGCGCTGGTCCACGCTCGGCCAGTCCTACGGCGGCTTCCTCACCATGACGTACCTGTCGCGGGCCCCCGAGGGGCTGAGCAGTTGCTACGTCACCGGCGGGCTGCCGGCCCTCGACCCGTCGGCGGCCGAGGTCTACCGGCGCACCTATCCGCGGGTGGAGGCCAAGAACGCGATCTTCCACCGGCGTTACCCGCACGCGGCCGAGCGGGTCGCCCGGATCGCCGACCGGCTGGCCGAGGGCGGGGCGCGGCTGCCCGACGGCGACGTGCTGACCGTCCGGCGGATGCAGTCGCTGGGCGTCGACCTCGGGATGAAGCCCGGCCACGAACGTCTGCACTGGCTGCTCGACGAGGCATGGAGCGGCGACGAGTTGTCGGCGACCTTCCTGCACCAGGTGCTGGCCAGGACCTCCTACAGCGACAACCCGCTCTACGCGGCCCTCCAGGAGAGCGTCTACGCCCACGGGCCCGGCCCGACCGGATGGGCGGCGCAGGCCGAGCTGCCGCGGCACCCGCGGTTCGCCGAGGACGCCAGGCCGCTGCTGTTCACCGGCGAGATGATCTACCCCTGGATGTTCGAGGAGATCAGCGAACTGCGCCCGTTCCGCGGGGCGGTGGAGCTGCTGGCCGAGCGGGAGAGCTGGCCGCCGCTGTACGACCCAAAGCGGCTGGCCGCCAACGAAGTCCCGGTCGCCGCCGCCGTCTACCACGACGACATGTACGTGGACGCCGGACTGCAACTGGAGACCGCGGCCCGGGTCGGCAACCTCCAGACCTGGATCACCAACGAGTACGAACACGACGGCGTCCGCGAAGACGAGCGGGTGTTCACCCGGCTCGGCCAGATGGTGCGCGACGCAGGAGGAGGAGTCACCGCATGACCGGTTCCACGAAGCCCTGGCACGGAGTCCACGTCGCCACGGCCCTGCCCTTCCACGCCGACCTGTCGGTGGACTACGACGCCTACGCCGAGCACGTCCGCTTCCTGGCGGCCGGCGGCTGCGACGGGGTGACGCCCAACGGTTCGCTGGGCGAGTACCAGACGCTGACCCCGGAGGAGCGGGCCCGCGTCGTCGAGACCGCGGTCGCGGCCGCGCCCGACGGGTTCGGGGTCATGCCGGGGGTGGCGGCGTACGGCGCGCTGGAGGCGCGCCGCTGGGCCGAGCAGGCCGCCGCCGCCGGGGCCACCTCCCTGCTGCTGCTGCCGCCCAACGCCTACCGGGCGGAGCGGGAGGCGGTGGTGCAGCACTACCGCGAGGTCGCCAAGGTCGGTCTGCCGGTGGTGGCGTACAACAACCCGATCGACACCAAGGTCGACCTCACCCCCGAACTGCTCGCCGAGTTGCACGCCGAGGGCACGATCGTGGGGGTCAAGGAGTTCACCGGTGACGTCCGCCGGGCCTACCAGATCAACGAGCTGGCGCCGGGCCTGGACATCCTCGTCGGCGCCGACGACGTGCTGCTCGAACTGGGCATGGCCGGCGCGGTCGGCTGGATCGCCGGCTACCCCAACCTGATCCCGCAGGACACCGTCGAGCTCTACCGGCTCGCCACCTCCGGCGACCCCGCCGACCTCGCCCGGGCGCTGCCGGTCTACCGCGACCTGCATCCGCTGCTGCGCTGGGACTCCAAGATCGAGTTCGTGCAGTCGATCAAGCTGTCGATGGACATCGCGGGTCTCAAGGGCGGCGCCTGCCGGCCGCCGCGGCTGCCGCTGGCGCCCGAGCTGATCGCCCGGATCACCGCCGACACCGAGGCGGTCCTCGCCAAGGGCTACAAGTGAGGTCCCGCCGCACCTTCCACGCCGTCGACTCGCACACCGAGGGCATGCCCACGCGGGTCGTCGTCGGCGGCGTCGGCACGATCCCCGGGGCCACCATGGCCGAGCGGCGGCGCTGGTTCATGGCCAACAGCGACGACGTCCGCACGCTGCTGATGTACGAGCCGCGCGGGCACGGCGCGATGAGCGGGGCGATCCTCCAGCCGCCGACCCGCCCGGACGCGGACTACGGCGTGCTGTTCATCGAGGTCTCCGGCCTGCTGCCGATGTGCGGCCACGGCACCATCGGCGTGGCCACCGTCCTGGTCGAGACCGGGATGGTGCCGGTGGTCGAGCCGGTGACCACCATCCGGCTGGACACCCCCGCCGGCCTCGTCACCGCCTCCGTGGCGGTCGAGGACGGCGCGGCCACGGCGGTCACCATCGAGAACGTGCCGTCGTACGCCCACGCGCTGGACGCCACCGTGCGGGTGCCCGGCTACGGCGAGGTGCGCTACGACCTCGCCTTCGGCGGCAACTTCTACGCGATCGTCGAACTCGCCGACCTCGGGCTGCCGTTCGACCGGGCCAGGGCCGGCGACCTGCTCGATGCCGGGCTGGCGGTCATGGCCGCCGTGAACGACGCCGACCGGCCGGTGCACCCGGAACGCGACGACATCTCCGGCTGCCACCACGTCTACCTCAAGGCCCCCGGCTCGACCGCCGAGCTGTCGCGGCACGCCATGGCCATCCACCCGGGCTGGTTCGACCGCTCGCCGTGCGGCACCGGCACCAGCGCGCGGATGGCGCAGCTGCACGCCCGCGGCGAACTCGTCGTCGGGCAGGAGTTCGTGAACGAGTCCTTCATCGGTACCCGCTTCACCGGGCGCCTGCTCGGCGAGACCACCGTCGGGCCGCACCCCGCGGTGCTGCCCGCCATCACCGGACGCGCCTGGGTCACCGGCACCTCGCAGTTCCACCTCGACCCGAGCGATCCCTTCCCCGCGGGGTTCCTGCTGTGAACCTGCCGTCCTCCCCGAACCTGCGGAGCCTCGGCCAGCGCGAGACGCTGCGCGAACGCGTCCGCGACGCGCTGCGCGCCGCGGTCATCTCCGGCGAGCTGGAACCGGGCGCGGTCTACTCCGCGCCCACCCTCGGCGCGCGCTTCGGCGTGTCGTCCACGCCCGTCCGGGAGGCGATGCTGGACCTGGCCAAGGAGGGTCTGGTCGTGGCCCAGCCGAACAAGGGCTTCCGGATCACCGAGGTGTCCGAGCAGGACCTCGACAACCTGGCGGCGGTGCGGCTGCTCATCGAGCCGCCGACGGTACGCGCCTGCGTCCCGGTGATCCCCGAGGCGGACTTCGCCGCACTGCGGGAGCTGGCCCAGGCCATCGTGGACGCGGTCGACCGCGGCGACCTGGTCGGCTACGTCCGGGCGGACCACGTCTTCCACCTGGCCCTGCTCGGCTACAGCGGCAACCGGCACCTGGTGGACGTGGTGTCCGACCTGCGGACCCGGACCCGGTTGCTCGGCCTCGCACCGCTGCTGCGCAGCGGCCGGCTGAGCGCGTCGGCGGCGGAGCACCACGCGTTGATGGACCTCGTGGAGGCGCGCGACGCGCCGGCCGCCGAGGAGCTGATGCTCCGTCACATCGGCCATGTCCGGGGGCTGTGGGCGAGCGGAGCGGAGGAGTCGTGAGCGCCGCCTCCCGAGGCACCGTCCCCGCCACGGCCGTCCACGTGAAGGCCGTCCCCGCCACGGCCGTCCACGCGGCGGCGGGCTCCGGAAGCCCGGACCTGCTTGTCATCGGGGCCGGGGTGGTCGGAGCGGCGGCCGCGTACTTCGCGGCGCTCGCCGGGCTGCGGGTCGTCGTCGTGGAGCGCGGCGCCCTCGCGGGCGGCACCTCCAGCGCGGGCGAAGGCAACCTGCTGGTCTCCGACAAGGAGGCCGGGCCCGAACTCGACCTGGCGCTGCACTCGCAGCGCGTCTGGCGGGAGGACCTGGCCGAGCACGCCGGCCGCTGGGAGTTCGAGGCCAAGGGAGGTCTCGTCGTGGCCGCGACCGGCCAGGGCCTTGCCTCGCTGCGGGAACTCGGCGCCCACCAGCGCGCCCGCGGGGTCGAGGTACGGGATGTCGGTCGCGCCCACCTGCACGACTACGAGCCGCACCTGTCCGACGGTCTCGCCGGCGCCGCGTTCTACCCGCAGGACGCCCAGGTGCAGCCGATGCTGGTGGTGGCGCACCTGCTGCGGCTGGCCCGCGACCTGGGCGCCCGGGTACGCACCGGCATCGAGGTGACCGGGTTCCTGCGCGCGGGCGACCGGATCACCGGGGTGCGTACCACCGCGGGCGACCTCCCCGCGGGCGCCGTCCTCAACGCGGCGGGCACCTGGGCGGGCGAGGTCGCCGCGCTGGCCCGCGTGTCCGTGCCGGTCCGCCCCCGGCGCGGGTTCGTGCTCGTCACCGAGCCCATGCCGCCGCGGACGATCCGGCACAAGGTCTACGCGGCGGAGTACGTCGGCGACGTCGCCAGTTCCGACGCCGCCCTGCAGACCTCGCCGGTGGTGGAGGGCACCGGCAGCGGCACCATCCTGATCGGCGCGTCGCGCGAGCGGGTCGGCTTCGACCGCACGGTGTCCCTGCCCGCGATCAGCACGCTCGCAGCCAAGGCCGTCGCGCTGTTCCCGATGCTGCGCGAGGTCCGGCTGATGCGGACCTACCACGGCTTCCGCCCGTACTGCCCCGACCACCTCCCGGTGATCGGCGCCGACCCGCGGGCGCCCGGGCTGTGGCACGCCTGCGGCCACGAAGGCGCCGGCATCGGCCTCGCGGCCGGCACCGGCAAGCTGATCGCGCAGGCCCTCACGGGTACCCGACCGGACCTGGACCTGGCGCCGTTCGCCCCCGACCGCTTCCCCGAGCAACCCCGGCACTCCGAGGGGGTTTCCCCGTGACCTACCGGATGACCTTCCGCGGCACCTCCGTTCCGGCCGAGCCGGGCCAGAGCGTCGCCGCCGCACTGGTCGCCGCCGGCATCCTCGACTGGCGCACCACCCGCGGGGCGGGCCGTCCGCGCGGCCTGTTCTGCGGCATCGGCGTCTGCTTCGACTGCCTGATCACCATCGACGGTGCCCGCGCCGAACGCGCCTGCCTGATCCCGGCGGCCGACGGCATGCGGCTGGGCGACGCCCTGGAGCCCGGCGAGGACGACCCTCCCGGCCGGGATGGCGACGGCGAACGCGACGACGCAAGCGACGACGCGGACGGGGAGGAGAACGGCGATGCCGCACACCCATGACGTGGCCGTGGTCGGCGCCGGCCCCGCCGGTCTCGCCGCCGCCGTCCAGGCGGCGGAAGCGGGGCTGGACGTGGCCCTGGTCGACGCGGCGGGACAGCCGGGCGGCCAGTACTGGCGGCACTTCGACGAGCGGTGGGCCCGGCCGGAGGACCGCGAAGGGCACCACGGCTGGCCGGTCTTCACCGACCTGCGCGAACGCCTGTACGCGCTGAGGGACACCGGGCGCGTGCGCTACCTGCCGGGCCGTCAGGTCTGGCTCGCCACCCGCGACGGCGACGGCGATGGCACCGGCACCGGCACCGGCACCGGCACCGGCACCGGCGGGGCGTTCACCCTGCACCTGTCCCCCACCGTGCCGACCGAGGCGAGGGCCGCGGATACGGCTGCCGGGCGGGGGAGCGTCGTCGCCCGCGCGTTGATCCTGTGCCCGGGCGGCTACGACCGCCAACTGCCCGTCCCCGGCTGGGATCTGCCCGGGGTGATGGCGGCCGGCGGGGTCCAGGCGCTGCTCAAGGGGCACCGCACCCTCGCCGGCAGGCGCGCTGTCGTGGCCGGCACCGGGCCGTTCCTCCTGCCGGTGGCCACCGGTCTCGCGCACGCCGGCGCCCGGGTCGCGGCCGTCGTGGAGGCCAACGCCACGCTCGGCTGGCTGCGCGACCCGCTCGGCGCGGTGTCCGCGCCGGGCAAGGGAGTCGAGGCCGCGCAGTACGCCGCGACCCTGGCGCGGCGCCGTATCCCCTACCGGAGCAGGACCGTCGTGCAGGAGGTCCTCGGCGATGGCAGGGTCGAGGCGGTGCGGACCGTGCGGGTGGACCGCCACGGCCGGCCGGCCGGACCCGGACGGGAGACCGCCGCGGATCTGGTGGCGTTCGGCTGGGGCTTCACGCCCTCGCTCGAACTGCCGCTCATGCTCGGCGCGTCGACCCGCCAGGACGTCGACGGCTCGCTGGTCGTGGAGGTCGACGCCCTGCAACGCAGCAGCGTCGGGAACGTGTACGTGGCCGGCGAGGCCACCGGAGTGGGCGGGGCCGCGCTGTCGGTCTGCGAGGGCCGGCTGGGCGCGCTCGCGCTGGCCGCCTCGCTCGGCCGCCCGCTGGGCGGCACCCTCGGTACGGCCGCGATCCGGCGCCTCCAGGCCCGGGTCCGGCGGGGCCGGCGGTTCGCCGGCGCCATGCACCGCACCTATCCGGTGCCGGCCTCCTGGCCGCGGTGGCTGGCGGACTCGACCGTGGTGTGCCGCTGCGAGGAGGTCACCTACGGCGAGTTGCGGCAGGCCCACGACGACCTCGGCGCGACGGACGCGCGCACCCTGAAGATGCTGGCCAGGCCGGGAATGGGCTGGTGCCAGGGCCGGGTCTGCGGCTTCGCGACCGCAGGCATCGCGGCCTGCCTCGACGGGCGCCGGACCACCGCGCAGGACCTGCTCCCGCTCTCCGGGCGCACCCCCGCGGTCCCGGTACCCCTCGGCGAACTCGCCGCCGCGGCCGAGGACATGGCCGAAAACACGGCCGAGGGCCGGACCGGCAAGGACCCGTGGGCCGGCGACGGTCCTGCCGGGCGGGACGGTCCATGACGGCGGCGGCCGACGACGCCGCCTCGGGTCCGGCCCGGATTGTCGGACCGCCCCGGTACGGTCGGCGCATGAGAGCCAAGGGAACCTTCACCGTCAAAGCGTTCGTCCCGACCGGGCTGGAGCCCGACCCGGCCGTGTCCACCGGGCTTCCGGTCAGTGTGGCGACGATGGAGAAGCAGTTCGAAGGCGAGGTCGCCGGCCGCTCGGCGACTTTGTTCACTGCCGCGTTCGACCAGGCGGCGGGCGTCGGCACCTACGTGGCCATGGAGTCGTTCGAAGGCTCGCTGCACGGCAAGCAGGGCTCCTTCAACTTCGTGCACTCGGCCTCGACGTCCGGCAGCGACCGCACGGCGGAGTTCTTCACCCTCGTGCCCGCCAGCGGTACGGGCGAGTTGACCGGGATCGCCGGCGCCGGTGGGCTGGCCGTCGACGCCGACGGCACGCATCGCATCTGGTTCGACTACCAGCTCGACTGAACGGCTGCCGCCGGTGCCGGGCACGCGGCGAGCCCACCGGGTAGGGCCCGCCACGCACGCGACAGGGTGCGCGGGCGCCATACGCCACCTCCGGGCGCCGGGACAGTCACGCGACCCCGGCGAGGGCCTTCTCCGCCCGGCACAGCAGCGCGTACGTGCCCGCGCACGGCCGCCGGCTCGCGCTCCAGGGTCGCCGTCGAGACGGCCACGAGGTGGTTAATCCGGCACGGGCAGCAACGGTTCGAGCACCAGGCACGCGGCGAGCCCACCGGCGAGAGCCCGCCATGCCCACGACAGGATGCGCGGGCGCTACACGCCACCTTCGGACGCCGGGACAGTCACGCAAGCCCGGCAAGCCGATCCGCACCGGCAGCAACGGTTCGAGCACCGGGCCGACCAGCGGATCGCCGGGCCCGGCTCGCCTCCGCCGCTGCGTGGCGCCGGGGCACCTGACGGGCGGGCCGGCGCTGTTCGTCGGACGGGGGTCGCCGGCGCCGGGACCGGTCACAGCTGTGTGGCCGTGCGGACCAGCCCGGCGAGGGCGAGGGAGCGGCTGTGCGCGGGCCACGCGAGGTGGGTGACGACGGGAGGCGCGTCGGACAGCGGGACGGCGGCGTGCTCGGCCCACAGCCAGGCGCGGGCGGAGTCGGGGAAGACGGCCGTCGTCCGCCCGAGGGCGATCAGTTGGGCCAGCTGCGTCTGGTCGTGGATCTCGGGGCCGGGCCCGGGCGGGTAGCTGCCGTGCCGGGGCCAGCGGGCGAGCGGGAGGTCGGGGATGTCGCTCACGTCGGCGAGGGTCAGCGTCGTGCGTGCGGCGAGGGGGTGTCTGGCCGGCAGGATGGCGATCTGCCCCTCCGTGAGCACTTCCTCGCTGTCGAACCCGGCGAGGGAGTTGAACGGCGTGTGCATGAGCGCCACGTCGGCGCGGCCGTCGCGCAGCAGCTCCGCCTGCTCGCACATCCCGCAGGGCAGCACCTCGATCTCGGCGGCGTCGGGCTCGGCCGCGTAGGCGTCGAGGAGTCTCTGCAGCAGTTCGTGGGACCCGGCGGCCTTCAGCGCCAGCACCAGGCGGGTGCGCGGGCCGCCGGGACGGTCGGCGCCGCCGGCGCGACGGGTGCGGCGGGTGGCGGCGCTGACCGCGTCGAGGGCGGCGCGGCTCTCGGCGAGCAGCACCTCGCCGGCGCCGGTCAGGCGGACACCGCGGCGGTTGCGCTGGAGCAGGGTGACGCCGACGCGCCGCTCCAGTTGCTGGATCGCCCGGGACAGCGGCGGCTGGGCCATGCCGAGCCGCTCGGCGGCGCGGCCGAAGTGCAGTTCCTCGGCGACGACCGTGAAGTACCTCAACTCGCGGGTCTCCAAGGTGTCCCGGATCTCCACGGTGGCCCCGGTCTCGGAAGTGTCCATGTCCCCCACCGTACCTCCGGTGATACCTACCAGGTATGACAGAGCACCGTATCGGTGTTGGCCGCGCGAGACCTCCTGGAGCGAGCATCGGCGGCATGAGCGAAACGAGGATCGCGCTGGTGACCGGCGCGAACAAGGGAATCGGGTACGAGATCGCGGCCGGGCTCGGCGCCCTCGGATACCGGGTGGGCGTGGGGGCGCGCGACGCGGCCCGGGGCGAGGCCGCCGTCGCGAAGCTGCGCGCCGCGGGGGTGGACGCGTTCGGGGTGCCGCTGGACGTGACCGCTGACCGGAGCGTCGGCGACGCCGTACGGCTGGTCGAACGGCAGGCGGGGCATCTGGACGCGCTGGTCAACAACGCCGGGATCTCGGGAGAGACCGGGCCGGGGTGGGTGCAGGACCCGACCACGCTCGACCTCGACACGGTCCGCGCGGTCGTGGAGACCAACGTCATCGGCGTCATCCGCGTGACCAACGCGATGCTGCCGCTGCTGCGGCGCTCGACGTCTCCGCGCATCGTCAACGTCTCCAGCAGCGTCGGCTCCCTGACCTTGCAGGCGGACCCGGACATCGACGTCGGCCCGATCATGGCCGCCTACGCGCCGTCGAAGTCGTACCTCAACGCCGTCACCGTGCAGTACGCCCGGCACTTCGCCGGCACCGGCATCCTGATCAACGCCACCTCCCCGGGCCTGGTCGCGACCGACTTCACCGGCTTCGCGGGCCCCCGTACCCCCGCGCAGGGCGCGGCCACGCCGATCCGGCTCGCCACCCTGCCCGACGGCGGACCGACCGGTTCCTTCTTCGAGGACGACGGCGTCATCCCCTGGTGACCGCTGCCCACCTCCGCTGACCTCCGCTGACCGCCGCTGACCGCCGGTCCGTATCGGGCAATGCCCGGGACGGGCCGGCGGTCGCGCGCCTAGGATCAGCGGCCATGGTTGATCTCTATCCTCCGACCGATCCGTACGAACACGGCTTTCTCGACACCGGGGACGGCAACCGCTTCTACTACGAGCAGCTCGGCAACCCCGACGGCAAGCCCGCCCTCGTCGTCCACGGCGGCCCGGGGTCGGGCGCGATGCGGCGGCCGACCCGGGCCTGGGACCCGGAACGCTACCGCGTCATCCGCTTCGACCAGCGCAACTGCGGGCGCAGCACCCCGCACGCCAGCGACCCCGCGGCGGACATGAGCCTGAACACCACCCAGCACCTCATCGACGACATGGAGCGGCTGCGCGAACACCTCGGCATCGAGCGGTGGTTGCTGAACGGCGCCTCCTGGGGCGCGACCCTCGTCCTGGCCTACGCCCAGCAACATCCGCACCGGGTCACCGAGATGGTCATCCCCGCGGTGACCACGACCCGCCACGCCGAGATCGACTGGCTCTACCGGGGAGCCGGCCGGTTCCGCCCCGAGGCGTGGGACCGGTTCCGCGACGGCGTCCCCGAGGACGAGCGCGACGGCGACCTGACGGCGGCCTACGCGCGGCTGATGGAGAACCCCGACCGGGCGGTACGGGAGAAGGCCGCCGCCGGCTGGCTCGCCTGGGAGGACGCGATCGTCTCCGACGAGCCCAACGGCAAACCCGGCATGTACAGCGACCGGGAGATCGACGCGCAGATCGCGTTCGTCCGTATCTGCGCCCACTTCTTCAGCCACGGCGCGTGGCTGGAGGAGGACCAGATCCTGCGCGACGCCCACAAGTTGGCCGGCATCCCGGCGGTGCTCGTGCACGGCCGGCACGACGCGGGCAGTCCGGTGCAGACGGCGTGGGAGCTGGCGAAGGTCTGGCCGGACGCGCGGCTGCACATCATCGAGGACTCCGGGCACGCCGGCAGCGACGCGTTGGGGGCGACGGTCCGCGCGGCCATCGAGGAGTTCAAGGACCGTTGATCCCGGCCTCGGGGCACGGACGGCACCGCCCGGCGTGATCGGTCCGGCGGTGCCGTCCTCGTCGTCCGTCTCTTCCTCGTCTCGCCCCCGCCGCCCCCGCCTCGACCGGCCCTAGGCGATCTGCCAGAGCTGGAGCGGTGAACCGGTGTCCGCCTCCTGGGTCAGCAGGGCGCCGTCCGACGTGGAGGCGGTGGTCAGCAGCAGACCGCTCTTCTTGGCGACCAGGGCGTAGCCGCCGCTGCGCGGGGTCACGGTCCAGTGCTGGTTGTCGGCGTCGGTGCACGTCCACTGCAGGACGGCCGCGCCGGCCGCCGTCGATCCGCCGTCGACGTCGGCGCACAGGTGGGAGGAGCCGTTGACCAGGGAGTAGCTGCCGTCGGTGTGGTAGGTCAGCTGCCACTGCTGGTTGGCCGTGCCGCCCGGTGTCCACGTGATCAGCCGGGTGCCGGCGGCAGCCGAACTGCCGGGGTCGTCCATCGCCTTGCCCGCCGTGGTGAGGACGTGGGTGCCGCTGAACTGGCCGCCGTACACCTCGAAGGAGTAGAGCGAGTAGCCGTATGCGGACCCGCGCGCGGTGCCGTACACGCGCACGTAGCGTCCTGAGCCGGTCAGACCGGTCAGGTCCTGGACCCCGCCGGTGCCGGTGGTGGTGGAGTAGACGGTCCGCCAGGTGGTCGCGTCGTCGGAGACCTGGATCTGGAACGCCTTGCCGTAGGCGCTCTCCCAGCGCAGCACGACGCGGCTGACGGCCGTCGGGGAGCCCAGGTCGACCTGGAGCCACTGCGGGTCGCTGTAGGCGCTCGACCAGCGGGTGCCGGCGTCGCCGTCGGTCGCCGCGCTCGCCGGGAAGGCGCTGGTCTCGGTGCTGGACGCGGTGGTCGGCCTGCCCAGCGCGAGGTCGCTCTCGGTGGCTGCCGGCCAGGCCGGGTTGTGGCCGACCGCGGCGATGATCGCGGTGAACCCGGCATAGGTGCTGACGGGTTCGGGCGACCCCCAGGTCTGCTGGGCGAGGGCCCGTAGCGGGTACATGATGCCCGAGGCGATCTGGTCCTCGGTCTCGGCCGTGGGGTTGTCACACCAGACGTGGAGCAGCGAACCGCGGTTGCGGGCAGGGTCGCTGACGGTGTTCGAGCCCTGGAAGGTGTCGGGGGTCCAGTTCTCGTACATCCACTGGGTGTCGGGCTTGTCGCCGCCCAGCACGTAGTAGGTGGGCGTCCAGGAGTCGTTGGCGACGGTGTGGCCCGCGTCGACCAACTGCTGCGGGGTCAGGCCGTAGTCGTACCAGTACTCCACGATGATGTCGGCGTTCGGCGTGACCGTCCCGTCGCCCGACTTGATGCCGTCGTTCCACATGCGAGCGGTCTTGCCGCCGGCCCGGACCAGGGAGTCGGCCCAGTTCACATAGCCGTAGTAGGCGTCCTTGGCGGTGGCGGTGGCACCGTAGTGGGCGCGGGCGTAGGTCAGCAGTTGGGGGTACTGGCTGTAGTCCGTGACGTACTCGTCGGCGCCGATGTGCCAGTAGGGCCCGGGGAACAGCGGCAGGTACTCGTTGATCAGATCCCGCATGAGGGCGTAGGTGCCCGGCAGGGACAGGTCGATGAACTCGTTGCTCGCGACACCGGTGCTGCTGGTGAGCCGCAGTTCCGGATGGGCGGCCAGGATGGTGTTCATGTGGCCGGGGGCGTCGATCTCGGGCACGACCGTGACGTGGTACTCGGCGGCCACCGCGAGGATGTCCCTGATGTCCTGCTTGCTGTAGTGGTCGGGCGCGACGATCTCCGGGTGGGTGCTGCTCTCCAGCCGGAACCCGTAGGTGTCCGACAGGTGGAAGTGGAAGTAGTTGAGTTTCAGGTAGGCCATGTCCTTGATGTGCTGCTCGATCCAGCCGACGGTGAAGAACTTCCGTCCCGCGTCGATCATCAGGCCGCGTTCGGGCTTGGTCGGCGAGTCCAGCGCGGTGCCCGCCGGGATCGTCGAGGACTGGTGCAGCAGTTGCAGCACGGTGCGGGTGCCGTAGAACACGCCCGTGCCGGTGGAGCCCTGCAGGCTGACCGTCGCGCCGACGGTCATCCGGTAGCCCTCGGCGGGCAGCGAGGAGTCGCCGAGGGTCAGTGCGATGTCGCCGGCGGCGGCGGTGCCGGTCGCCACGGTTACGGTGCGGCCGGCCAGCTTGCCCAGGTCGTCGGCGAACGTGGCCGCCTCGCCCGCGAGTTGGGTGGCGTAGGCGGATGCGACGACGATCCGCGAGGTGGCACCGAAGGTGTACGCACCGGTCCCGGCCGTCCACTGGCGCAGCGCCGGGATGGTGTGCGGCGCCCCGGTGGCGGCCTGCGCGTGGTCCGCGCCGGTCAGCGACGGCACCACGAGCACCGCCAGCGCGCACGCCAGGGAGGCGACCAGCGCCACCAGATGCCTGAGCGTTCTCATGTGGTCCTCACAGGAGGTAGAGGGAGCTGCAGTTGGGGGGTGCATCTGTGCGCCTGACGGTTCGCGTCACGCGACCGAGATCGAGATCGAACAGGAACGAACATCGCGGACGGAGTTCCGCGCGGGAGCGAGGACTCCGTTCCCGCCTACGGACCACGGCAGCAGATCCGATCGCCGATAGTGCAGCGCAAGGATCATCCGGTGTCAACACACGCGCGAAAACTCGGCCGAACGATCAGCTTCGCGCAAACCGGCGCCCGCGATCGTCGATTCCCGCCCGGCATCGCGCACCGTGCGCATCGTCAGGGAGGGCCTTCACCCGCACCCGCACACCCCTTGACGGGGATGTGGACTAGACCACATCGTAGGACTGTCGTCCCGTCAAGGGGTGTCGGTTTGCGTTGGAGTCTGCTCGGCTGTGGCTGAAAGCGATCGCCGGTCGAAACGGGGGCCGGGGCCGGTGCCGCTACCGCGCGCTTCGCTGGGAGGGGTGCGAGCCGGGTGAGGAGCCGGCCGGCTTCGCCTGGGCGTCAGGGCGGCCGGGGTGCCGGTGAAGGGTGAAGGTGGCCTCCCGGGTGGCGCCGGCCGCGCCGGAGAGGTCGACGACGAGGGTCAGGCCCGGTGCCGACCGGGCCACGGTGACCGCGTCGTCGCCGCTCACCAGGGTTCCGCCCAGGGCGAGTTGGACCGTGACGGTGGAGGCCGCGCGGGAGGGGTCGGAGACTCCCACGAGCAGGTGACCGCCGGCCTGCCGGGTGAGGACGGAGCAGGGCGCGGAGACCGTGATGCCGCCGGCGGAGCCCGCGGCGAAGAAGTTCGCCGCGGTCACGCCGCTCGCGCTGTCCCGGACCGCCTGGACGGAGGCGGTGTTGGACAGCACGGTGACGGTGGGCCTCGCGGCGCGCCTCGCCGTCGCCGCCGCGCTCGCACCGGGCAGCAGGACGTAGGCGTACGAGGCCGAGGCCGGCGCGGTGCCGTGCGGCAGGCACAAGGAGACGTACCGGCGGGTCAGCGAATCGGGCGTGCCGGACACCGTGTTGATGTCGCTCCAGGCGCCGACGCGGGACGTGCGGGCCGCCTGCACGGTGGCGCCGCCCGGGAACAGGTAGCCGCCGACGTCCGCCAGATGGGCCCAGGACCTCACGGACCGGGTGCTCGTCCATCCGGCCGTGCCCGGCTGGGCGACGCCGTCGATCGTGAGGACGTTGGTGCCGTTCTCGTGCAGGTTGCGGTTCTCCACGGTGGTGACCACCTCGGCTCCGCTTCCGCCGCTGATGCCGGCGCCGAGGCAGACCACGGAGTCGTCCAGGAAGAACCAGGACTTCTTGGCGGTCAGGGTGGAGCCGTACTGCTGGAAGTCCATCCCCGCGCAGCCGTACCCGCCCGCCGGGCTCGCTCCTCCGACCCAGGTGGCGGTGGGCCGGGTCCCGGTGCCGGCCGCGTCGGCGAGGGTGAGGGTGTCGACGGTGGTGCCGGGCAGCCGGGTCGGGTCGACGGTCGGCCAGTAGGCGTCGGTGTAGTGGCTCGGGTCGGCGGCCAGGTAGAGGTAGCCCATGCCGTCGCCGGTGTGCCAGCCGTGCAGGTTCTCGCCGTTCATCGACTCGTACCGGGCCACCCGGGCCGAGGACATCGCGAGGGCGTGCGCCCAGCCCTCGCGGCGGTGCACGGCCCGGTCCATGGCGGGGAACTGGACGTGCCCGGGGAGTTCCGCGGCGGGAGCGAGGGAGGCGTCGTCGAGGACCGGCTGTGCCAGCGCGATGGCCGGCACGGTCGCGGTGTCGGCGAACGGCGCGTAGGCCTCGCCTCGGGTGATCCAGCCCTTCGCCAGGCTCTTGAAGTGGTCGGCCTGCGCGGGGGTCGGGGCGGACGCGGCGGCTCGCAGGACGGACTGGATGACGAGGTTGCCGTCGGCGAAGTCCGTTTCGGCCGGGCGGCTGACGGCTCTGCCGCGGACGGCGTCCATGCACAGCCCGTTCCATATCCACGGCCGGAAGGCGTTGTCGACCGAGGTGTACACGTTCGCCGCCGACGGGTCGGTGATCGCCCAGCCGGAGCCGGTGAGGAGCTGGAAGAGGGCGGCGAGGTCGCGCAGCAGGACCATGCCGTAGGTGCCGGTGTAAGGGATGTAGGTGTGCTGGACGAACGAGCCGTCGGCGTACAGGCCGTCCCCGGAGGTGACGTACGGGAACACGTCGGAGAGGGCGGCGACCGCCGTGGTGAGGCGTTCGCTGCTGCCGCCGAGGATGCCGCGCACGGCGACGACCTGGCACAGGTCGACCCGGTTGGCTCCGGTGGAGGTCGACCGGGTGCTGCCGTACTTGTTGAACTTGGGGTCGGGGACGAAGTGGTCGACGGCGGCGAGGTGGTTCGCGAGCTGCGCCGGTGACAGCAGGGGGTACACCAGGATGGCCGCGCTGGTCAGGGCGGCGGGCACACCGATCTCCCACTCCCACCAGTTGCCGAACTCTTCGGTGTCGGCGTTGTACGCCTGCGTGTGGAGGAAGTCGAGACCGTCGACGATCGCCGCGCCGAGCGCGGGGTCGCCGTGCAGGGTGCGCCCGCTGCCGTCGGTGGCGGTGGTGCCGGGGGTGGCGTACGCGGTCGCCATGGTCGCCAACTGCTTGTGGCCGTCGGTGATGTTGGCCGGGACGGTGAGGGTCTGTCCCGGCCAGAGCGAGTTCGCGGAGGTGTCGGCGGCCAGGGTGTTCCACAGGCCGGTGGCGGTGGTGGACAGGTCGGACAGGGCGGTGGCGTACGCGTCGTCGGTGGGGTCGATCGCGCCGCCGGTGAGGATCTCGGCCCACAGCGAGCGCAAGGTGGCGTAGGCGTCGTCGGTCGTGGCGGACGTCGCCGTGGCGGACGCGGCCGTGGAAGACGCGGCGCCGGGGCCGAGTTGGAGCGCGCCGGTCAGACCGCCGAGCGCGACCGCGGCCGCGGTCAGGAAGCCGCGGCGGCTGACGGGTGGAGTGGTGTTCTCGTGCATGGTGTTCCTCCGCTGCGTGATGGGGTGGCGAGGGACATGGCGAGGGACGCGCGGGACCGCCGCGCGCAGGGGAGAGCCGCGGGAGAACCGCGGGGTGGGGAAGGTGGTGGGCGGCGGGCCGGCACCGGGGCCGCGCCGAGTGGCCGCCGCGGCGGCCTCGGCGGCGGGCCGGCCCGCCGTGCGGGCTCAGCCGACGGGGGTATGCGCGGGGGCCGTCCGGACGGCCCGGCCGCCGTCGGCGCAGGAGGCGTAGACGGCTTCGATGGTCTCGACGACCTGCCGGCCGTGGGCGGCGGGGACCGCGGGGGGCTGTTCCCCCCGGACCGCCGCGGCGAACGCGGCCAGTTGGTCGAGGAAGGCGGTGGGCACGTCGTCGGCGCGGTCCTCGGCCAGGAGCACCGGGCCGGTGCCGTCGTCGGGATGGAGCACCGCGCCGGTGCCGCGGGCCACCCGGATGGTGCCGCGTTCGCCGATGACGGTCAGCTCGTCGCGGGCGGGAAGCAGGGTGCTGGTGACGGTGATGTGGCCGACCACCCCGTCCCCGAGGTCGAGCCGGGCCAGGACGTCGGTCTCCACCGGCAGGTCTCCGCGGCGGACGGCGGTCGCGGCCACCGCCACCGGGCGCCGGCCGGTGAGCCACAGCAGCCGGTCCACGCAGTGGGTGCCGATGTTGATGAACACGCCGCCGCCGGAGATCGCCGGGTCGAAGAACCACGACGGCCGGCTGCCGCGGCGGTAGTCGGTGCTGCGCCAGTCGTGGACGGCGAGCACTTCCCCGACGGTGCCCGCGTCGAGGGCGGCCTTGGCCGCGGCGACCGGGGGCAGGAAGTGCTGGATGTGCCCGACGAACAGCACGACACCGTTGTCCGCGCAGGCGGCTTCCATGACGGCGCAGTCCTCGGAGCGCGTGGCCATGGGCTTTTCGACCAGCACGTGCAGGCCTGCCGCCGCGCTGCCGGTGACGATGTCGGTGTGCAGGGCGTGCGGGGTGTTGACGACGACGGCGTCCACCGTGCCGGAGGCGATGAGGTCGCGGTGGTCGGTGAAGACCGCGGCGCCCAGCGGCCCGGCGACGCGGTGCGCGGTCTCGGCGAGGAGGTCGCAGACGGCCGTCACCCGTACGCCCGGGGTGGCGGTGGCGGCCTCGGCGTGCAGCACTCCCACGGCGCCGGCGCCGATCAGGCCGAGCCTTGTGTCGGTCACGTGGTGCTCTCCTCGGGTGTCGTGGTCACGGTGGTCGTGGTTTCGGTGGTCGTGGTCGCGCTGTCCTGCGCGGCTCCGCAGGACTGCCGGACGATGATGGTGGGGCGCAGCAGGACCCGGCTGCGGGGCAGTTCCGGGTCGTCGAGCCGGCGCAGCAGCGTGGCCGCCGCGGCCTTGCCGAGCTGTCGTTTGGGGGGCGCCACCGCGGTCAGCGGGATGTCGGCCATGTCGGCGATCTCGTCGTCGTAGGCGACCAGGGCGAGATCGCCGGGCACGGTGAGGCCGGCGCGGCGGGCGGCGCCGAGCAGCAGCGCGGCCTGCCGGTCGCCGAAGCAGACGGCGGCGGTCACCTCGGCGTCGCGCAGCGCGGCGAGGCACCGGTCGGCGGCCGCCGGGCTCCACTCCTGGCGGGCGGCGCGGAACTCCACGGTGGCCAGGCCCCGTTCGCCGGCCGCCTGGTGGAAGCCCTCGGCCACCGGGCCGGAGGTGGGGCTGGGGTCGCGCAGGACGAGGCCGATCGCCCGGTGGCCGAGGCCGGCGAGGTGGCGGACCGCGTCGTAGGCGCCGGCCTCGTGATGGGTGCAGACGTACTCGTTGGTGCCCTCCAGGGCGGCGTCGCGCCGTTCGACCAGGACGGTCGGCACGGGCAGCGCCGCCAGCCGCGCGAGGTACTCCCGGGCCGGTTCGGGTCCGCCCAGGGTGGGGACGAGCAGCAGGCCGTCGACTCCGGCCTCCAGCATGTCCGCCACGTCCTTGGCCTCGCGTTGCTGGTCGTAGCCCGAGCAGGCGAACAGCAGCCGGGCGCCGGCGGCGGAGAGGGTCTCCTCGATGCCCCGCAGCACCTTCGGGTAGTAGAAGGCCGTGTCGGGGACGCTGACGCCGACCAGTGCGCGGCCGGGTCCCGGGGCGCTCGGCGGTACGACGAAGGTGCCCGAGCCCTGCCGCCGTACGACGAGCCCCTCGGCGACGAGCTCGTCCACGGCGCGGCGCACCGTGCTCACCGAGGTGCCGCTGCTGTGCGCGAGTTCCTTCTCGGTGGGCAGCCGGCCGTCGGGCGGCCAGACGCCCTGGCGTACGCGCTGCCGCAGCTCGGTGGCGAGTTGACGGAACTTCAGGTCGCGGGCTCCGGTCATGGTGGTCCTCAATCCCCCTGCGGTTCGGCTCACTTGACTGAGCCGACGGTCATTCCTTCGATGATCCGGCGGCCCAGCCATACGTAGCAGGCGAGCACGGGAAGGACGACCAGGGCCACGCCGGCGAACAGGCCGCCCCAGTCGGCACCGTTGTACTGCATCTGCTGGAGGAAGCCGAGCAGGGCCAGGGACAGGGTCTGGTGGTCGGTGGTCTGCACGAAGACGAGGGCGAAGACCGTCTCTCCCCAGTGCTGGATGATGTTGAGGATCAGCACGGTGATCAGCCCGCCGCGCGCCATCGGCAGCATGATCTGCCAGAAGGTGCGCAGCGGCGTGGCTCCGTCGAGTGCGGCCGCCTCCTCCAACTCCACCGGGAGGGTGGCGAAGAAGCCGGTGAGGAAGAACACGGCGAACGGCAGCGAGGTCGCCACGTACACCACGATCAGGCCGAACAGGCTGTTCACCAGCTGGAGTTGGTTCATGAACACGAACAGCGGCAGCATCACCATCTGGGCGGGGATGCCGAGTCCCAGGGCGAAGAAGAGGGTGAGCCCGGAGTTGAGCCGTGTGGTGATCCGGCTCAGGGCGTAGGCGGCGGGCGCGGCCAGCAGCACGGTGACCACCGCGGTGCCGCCCACGACGACGACCGTGTTGAGGGCGGCCTGGCCGAACTGCCCCTCGTTCCAGGCCCGGGCGTAGTTCCCCCAGTTCGGGGTGTGCGGGAACCGCCAGGGCGAGCTGAAGATCGCGTCGGAGGTCTTCAGGGACGACAGCAGCAGCCAGAGCGCGACGAAGATGTTGAAGGCGGCGAACAGCCAGACCAGGGGTACGCCGAGCACCCGGCCGGCGGTGAGCCGGCGCAGCCGGCGGGCGATCGGGCCGGGTGAGCGGCCGGGACTGGCGACAGCCATCGGGGATGACCTCCGTGACGGGGGTGTGGAACGGTCGGGGCCGGGTGGTGTCCGGTGGAGCCGGCGGGTGTTGCGGTGCGGCCGGGTGGTGTCCGGTGGAGCCGGACCAGCGCTGCTCGGCACCGCGCGGTACCGGCCGGCGCTGCTCAGTACTGCACGGAGTCGCGGCGCATGAAGCGGCGGATCAGGACGACGAGCACCCCGACGAGGGCGAGCATGACCACGGCGCTCGCGGCGGCGGAGCCGTAGCGGGGTACGCCGCCGGACGCGAACGCCTCGCCGTAGGTGTACAGCGCGGTGTTCCACACACCGGTGTCGGGCATCTGCCCGGCGGCACCGGCGAAGGCGTAGATGAACTCGAAGACCTTCACCGCCGAGATGGTCCACAGCACCGCGCACATCCCGACCACGTCCCACATCAGCGGGAGGGTGACGTGCCGGAACTTCTGCAGGGTGTTGGCGCCGGCCAGGTCGCAGTCCTCGTACAGCTCCGGCGGGATCTGGTCGACGGCGGCCATCAGGATGGTGGTGTAGAAGCCGGTGGAGGTCCACACCAGGCCGATCATGATGACCTTGAACAGGTTCCCCTGGCCGAGCCAGTTGGGCGAGGGCAGGCCGGTGGCCTTCGTGACGGAGTCGACGAGCCCGCCCTGCTGGAAGAGGAAGCCCCACAGGATCGCGATGACCACGCTGGGCACGATGTTGGGGAAGAAGAGGATGGAGCGGGCGGCCTTGCGGCCCTGCATCTCGCGCAGCACCATCGTCAGCCCGAAGGAGACCAGGAAGGTCAGCCCGCCCGCACCGAAGATGATCCAGAGGGTGTTGGTGAAGGAGTGCCGGAACGTCGGGTCCTGGAACAGCCGGCGGTAGTTGTCCAGGCCGGTGAAGCTCATCGGGCCCGCGCCGGCCCACTTGTTGAGGCTCAGCCAGAGGGTGAACAGCGACGGGCCGGCGAAGAAGACGACGTAGACCAGCGCGGCGGGCAGCAGCAGCGGCCAGAAGAGCTTCTTGCGGCGGGCGGTGAGCGGGCTGTGCCGGGTCTCCCCCGGCCCCGGGGCAGCGGGCCGCCGCCGGGCGGTGGTGGACCGGCGCCGCCCGGTGGTGGACCGGCGCCGCGCCGAGGCGCTGCCGGGCGGCTCGGGGCGGAGCGTGTCGGCGGCCGTCACGAGGCCGTCTTCCAGTAGGAGGCGGAGTTCGAGGCCAGCTTGGAGGCGAAGGACGTCGCGGTGAGGTGGCCGGTGAGGAAGCTGGTGTTCAGCGGCAGGAACACCTTGGTGTACCACTCGGCGGCGGTCTCCTTCACTCCGTCCAGGGTCTTGACGGCGTTGCCCGCGGTGAGCGCCTTCTGCGCGTCGGCCAGTTCGGCGGGGGCGTCGATGTCCGCGCGCGGGGTGATGTTCTTGGCCTGGGTGGCGATGCCCTGGAGGTGTTCCTTGGCGAGGAAGTACGCGATGAACTTCTGCGCGGCGGCGGCGTGCCTGGCCTTCTTCGGTATGGAGAAGCCGATGAGGGAGATGTCCTGGGAGGTGTCGCCGCCCTGGGCGAAGGCCGGGAAGGGGAAGGAGCGGTAGCGGAAGTCGGAGGAGGCGAAGGTCGACGTCTCGCTGGGCGCGAAGGTGCCCAGGAGCAGGAAGTCGGACTTGCCCTTGGCCCACTTCTGCTGCACGGCGGGCCACTTGGAGCCGTCGTACCCCTTGGTGAAGTCGTCCGCGGAGACGAGGTCCTCGACGTGGCGCAGCGCGGCCACGAAACCGTCCGCCTTCAGCAGCGCGCCGCTCTTGTCGGCGGCGGCCTTGCCGAAGGCGCCGGGGCCCAGGCCGCGCAGGACGGCGTAGTACGTCCAGTAGGCGGCGTAGTCGGGGACGTCGGCGTCGAGGGCGAGGGGGCCGCCGCCGCGCGCGGACTTGCGGGTGGCCAGCAGTTCGCTGAACTCCGCCCAGGTGGCGGGGGGCCGGGCGGCGACGTCGGGCAGGGCGTGGCCGTCGTACCAGATCTGGGTGGTGATGATCTCGTAGGGGATCTGCCACAGGGTGCCGGCGGTGGTGCTGAGGCCGTGGTACTTGGCGGGGACGACGCTGCCGACGGTGTGGCCGCTCTCGCCGGGGATCGGCAGGTCCAGGACCGGGGTGAGGTCGAGGGCCTGGCCGGTGGCCTGGAGCTGGGCGTAGGCGAAGCGGTCGGCGGAGTCGACGAGGTCGGCGGGGACGTTCCCGGTGTTGAGCGTGGGCGCCAGTTGCTGGACGACCTGGCGGCCCTTCCACTGGACGCTCACCTTGATCCCGGTGTCCTTGGTGAACTGCGCGATCGCGGCCTGGAGCACCTTGGCCTGGGGTTCGTTCTGCTTCCACATCGACCAGTAGGTGAACGAGGACGCGCCGCCCCCGCCCGACGACGAGTTCGACCCGCAGGCGGCGGTCAGTCCGGCCGCCGCGGCGAGCGCCGCGCCGAGAACGGCACGGCGGGAGAGTGGACGGCCGGACTCTGCGGCGGCCGTGGACTGTCGGACAGCGGACATACCTGCACTCCTCGGGTGGCGGTGACCCTGGGTCGGGGAAGGCGTGGCCATATGATTGCCGCAAGTCATCGGACGGATCAAGCGGTCTTTGAGGATATGAATTACGGATGACTCAGCGGTTCAGCGGAATTGTTGCCGCAATGTGTCGCCCCACCGAGTGAACCCCCGGGAAAGTCATCGGTGATTCATATCCTCAGAGCGATTGACTCGTCAGGACGTCGGCACCGAGCATGTGAGGCACCCGCGGGCCGGTTCCATCTCGCGGCCTCAGCCGCGGCCACACCCGCACCCGCACCCGCACTCGCACCCACGTATCTCGCATCACGCCCAGGGAGACCCATGGCAAGCCACGATCCGGACCGCCCCAACGTGCTGCTGATCCTCTCCGACGATCAGGGCCCCTGGGCCATGGGCTGCGCCGGCAACCACGAGATCCACACCCCGCGGCTGGACGCCCTGGCGGCGAGCGGCGTTCTCCTCGACCGCTTCTTCTGCACCTCGCCGGTCTGCTCACCGGCCCGCGCCTCCCTGTTCACCGGCCAACTGCCCTCCCAGCACGGCGTCCACGACTGGCTCTCCTACCATCACGCCGGCCGCACGGGCGTCGACTTCCTGGCCGGCCGGACCCTCTTCACCGACCTGCTCGCCGACGCCGGCTACCGGCTCGGCCTCAGCGGAAAATGGCACCTCGGCGCCAACGACAAGCCCCGCCCCGGCTTCGTCCACTGGTACGCCCACGAGAGCGGCGGCGGCCCGTACCGCGGGGCGCCGATGTACCGCGACGGGGTCCGCACCGAGGAGCCCGACTACCTCACCGACGCCCTCGCCGCGGACGCCGAACGGTTCCTCGTCGCCGAGGCGGAGCGCCCCGAACCCTTCCACCTCTCGCTGCACTTCACCGCGCCGCACAAGCCCTGGAAGGGTCAACACCCCAGCCAGTACACCGAGTTGTACGAGGACTGCGCCTTCGAGACCTGCCCTCAGGGCCCGCCGCACCCCTGGCAGCCGCTCGACGAGGACGGCGCCCCGGTCGGCGGCGAGAGCGATACCCGGCAGGCGCTCATCGGCTACTTCGCGGCGACCACCGCGATGGACGCCGCCATCGGCCGGGTCCTGGACCGGCTCGACGCGCTCGACCTCACCGGTTCGACGCTGGTGGTCTTCACCAGCGACAACGGCTTCAACGCCGGCCACCACGGCATCTGGGGGAAGGGCAACGGCACCTTCCCCCAGAACATGTACGACAGTTCGGTGCTGGTGCCCTTCATCGCGGCGCAGCCCGGCCGCATCCCCGGCGGGCGCGTCTGCGACGCCCTGCTGTCGCAGTACGACGTCCTGCCCACCCTCGTCGACCACCTCGGCCTGGACCACACCCCCGACCCCCAGCTGCCGGGCCGTTCCTTCGCCCGCCTGCTCGGCGACGCCGACCACGTCTCCGGCCATGACCGCGTGGTCGTCTACGACGAGTACGGTCCCGTCCGGATGATCCGCACCAGGGACCGGAAGTACGTGCACCGCTACCCGCACGGCCCGCACGAGTTGTACGACCTCGCCGCCGACCCCGGCGAGGAGCGCAACCTCGCCGACTCGCCCGAGCACGCGCGGACCCGCGCGGAGCTGGCGGCCCGCCTGGACGAGTGGTTCGCCCGCTACGTCGACCCCGCCCTCGACGGCGCCCGCCTCCCCGTCACCGGCAGCGGCCAGCGCACTCCGGTGACCCCGGGTTCGCTCGCGACCGCCTTCGAGCCGCCGCCGGGCAGCTGAACGCGGGCCGCCTCGGCGGGTCTTGCAGTCAGCCGCGACCGCCGGGCGCGCGGCCGCCGGGCACCCGGCCCTCCGGCACGGAGCGTTCGGGCACGGAGCGTTCCAGCACGTGGCGTTCGCGGCTCGCGAGCACTCCGGCCCCCAACTGCAGGACGAGCAGGCCGATGAGCGCCATGAGCGGGATGCCCCACCCCCCGGTCGCGGAGTGCAGTGCGCCGAGGCCGACGGGGCCCAGGCCGGCCAGGAGGTAGCCGAGCCCCTGGGCCATCATCGAGACGTGGCCGGTGTGCCGGGCGTCGGGCGAGCGCCGGACGATGTAGGTGAGGGCGAGGCTGAGGGAAGCCCCCTGGCCGAGCCCGAGCATGGTCATCCACAGGTACGCCGCCGGCAGCGGGGCCACCGCGAGCCCGCCGAAGGCGGCCCCGGTCAACACGGCGGCGACCGCGACCGGAAGCCACGTCGGACGTGCCCACCGGGCGATCGCGGGCGTCACGAGCGAGACGGCGATGGCGGGGAAGGCCGAGTACGACAGCATCCAGCCGGCCGTGTGCGCGTCCATGCCCGAGTCCTGGAACAGGGTGGGGACCCAGGTCAGGGCCGCGTAGTAGCTCATGCTCTGCAAACCCATGAGCGCGGTCACGGCGAGGGCGACCGGATCGCGGAGCAGGACGCGGACGGAGGGCTCGCCTGCGGCCGACGGGGCATCGGCGACGTCGCGGGTCCGGGAATCGCGGACGGGGGCGTGCCGCAACTGCGGGACGAGGACGAGGAAGGCGAGCAGGGCGGGGATCGCCCACAGCCCCAGGGTGGGGCGCCAGCCGCCGCCGACCAGGGAGAGCAGCGGCACCGTGACGCCCGAGGCGAGGGCGGCGCCGGCGGACAGCGCCGTCGAGTACAGGCCCATCATCAGGCCGAGGCGGTGCGAGAAGTCCCGCTTGATCACGGCCGGCATGATCACGTTGGCGATCGCGATCGCCGCACCGATGACGACGGTGCCGGCGAAGAGCCCGGCGAGGCCGGGCTGGAGCCGCAGCGCGATCCCGGCGGCCAGCGCGACCATCGTCGCTCCGAGCAGCCGGTGCAGGCCCAGTCGGCGGCTCAGCGCCGGGGTGACGAAGGCGAAGGCGCCGAAGGCGACGACGGGGATGGTGGTGAGGAGACTGACGACGACCTCGGACAGGCCGAGGTCCGCCTTGATGTCCGACAGCACCGGGCTGACCGAGGCGACACCGATGCGCAGGTTCAACGCGGCCGTCAGCAGGCCCACGGCCGACAGGACGGCGCCGAGCCTGCCGCGGGCGCTGGTGCCGGGCCGGGTCCGGGGCGGCGGTTCTTGGAGGAGACGGGTCATCTGGGCTGTCCTTTCGGTCCCCGGCCGGCCGGGGCGCTCCTGGGCGTAGCCCGAGGTCGGCCGCCACGTGGGTGGCGCTGGGCTACGGCTCCAGTCCATCCGAGCGCCCCCAGGGCGACCAACTGATAACCTGACGAAAGATGCCCAAAACCCGCCACGCGCCGATGCCGCTCGACCAGGTCCTGCGCGAACACGCCCTCCTGCTCGGCCACGACGAGCGCACCCCCGAGCACACCCACACCCGCGGGCACCTGGTGTATCCCGCGACGGGCGTGCTCTCGCTCGTCACCTCGGTGGGTTCGTGGATCGCCCCGTCGAACCGGGTGGTCTGGATTCCCGCGGCCTTCGCGCACCAGCACCGGGCGCACGGCCAGACCGACATGCGGATCGTCTTCCTGGCGCCGAGCCTGGCCGCCCTGCTGCCGGCGCATCCCGCGGTACTGGTCATGACACCGCTGGCACGTGAGGCCGCCTTGGCGCTGACCGGCTCCGAGCAGCGTTCCGCGGGGGCGCGCTCGCGGCTGCGCCGGGTCATCATCGACGACGTCGCCACCGCGCCCGAACAACCGCTGCACCTTCCCGAGCCGCACGACGACCGGCTCCGCGCCGTCGTCGCCCTCGTGGAGGAGGGGATGTCGAGCCCCCTGACGCTCGGCGAGCTCGGGCACCGGGTCGGCGCCAGCGAACGCACGCTCAGCCGGCTCTTCCAGCAGGAGACCGGGATGAGCTTCCCCCAGTGGCGCACCCAGCTCCGCGTGCACCACGCGCTTCTGCTGCTCGCCGCCGACGTCTCGGTCATCCACACCGCGACCGCCTGCGGATGGGCGAACCCGAGCGCCTTCATCAACGCGTTCACCGCGCTCGTCGGGCAGACACCCGGCCAGTACCAGCGGGTGCTCCGGGACGACGCGAAGACGGTCCGGCAGGGCGGCAACCGCCGCTCCGGGCACGTGCGTTAGCGGCCGGTACGGCGGCGTCCTGGGCAAGGCCGGTCGCCCGGCGGCGCATTCACGGCGGAGCCGAACCGCGCGGGCCGCCGCGGACGGCGAGGTCGGGGCCCGGGCACGGGGCCGGTCTCGTAGGCTGGCCGGATTCGTCGGGACGAGGGGGGCAGGATGGACAGGAGAGCTCTGGGCACGGTCGTGGCCGCGGTGGTGGCCGCGCTGGCCGTGGGCGGCTGGCTGGCGTTGCGTGCGGGGAACCCGTATCACGAGCATGTCGGCGGCGCGCAGGGGGCGTTCCCGACGGCGCTGGGCAGCGGGGCACCGGCCGCGCCGGACCGGGTGCTGCGGCGGACCTCGCAGTCGTACGGCGTCGACGGCGGGCTGTCCGTCGACGAGACGGACGACGGCGTCGCCGCGCACGACCTGCGCACCGGCAAGGAGTACTGGCACTACGGCCGTTCCGGCACCGAGTTGGGCACCGTCGGCCTCACCGGCAGCGGTGGCACCGTCGCCACCTGGTGGAAGGACGGGACGGTCGTCGGGACCGACGTCAGGACCGGGAAGCCGCGCTGGCATGCGAAGGTGACCTACGGCAAACCCGCCGGGTCCTCCGACACGTTCGCCGCGCTCGATGTGGTGAGCGGGCTGGTGGTCGTGGAGAGCAGGGACGCGATCACGGCGTTCGCCGAGGACAGCGGGAAGCGGGTGTGGCGCGGCGCCGTCCCGAAGGGCTGCCGGCTCAGCTCGGGCGGGGTGTTCGCGATGCGCGGCGCGGTGGTGGCTCGGGCGGAGTGCGCCGGAACGGGCAAGGCCGGCGACGACCTGCCGCTGATCGCGTTCGACACCCGCCGCGGCACGGTGCGCTGGAAGGTGGACAGCGGGCTGAACCGGCTGCGACCGGTCGACGACCACACCCTGGTGACGTCGCTGTGGACCCGGGACGGGATCGGCGCGGTGGTGGACGTCTCGGGCCGCACGCCGCGGGTCACCACCTGGCCGGTCCCCGCGCTCCACCCCACGGAGGCGGCCGGCGACGGGATCATGCTGTGCGCCGACAACACCGCCGGGTCCTCCGACGGCACGCTGGTGGCCTACGACGTCGCCGACCGTACGAAGCACTGGACACGCCGCCCGGCGAAGGACACCCGGCTCGGCCCGCCGCTGATCGAGGACGGCCGCGTGTACGTCGTCCAGCAGCCCCTGCTGCCGAGGAGCGGGACACCCAAGGCCGTGGCCTCGGACCTGCTGGTCCTCGACGCCCGGACCGGGCGGCAGCTCCACTCCACGCGGCTGCCTCCGGTCCGGCCCGCGTCGGGCGAGACCGGTGACACCTTCGCCGCGCTGACGCCCTGGCAGGCCGTCGACGGCGTGGTGGCCGTCCAGTGGACCGGGATGTTCTCCGGCACCGACGACGATCTGCTCGTTCTGGCCCAGTGACCCCACTGGGGTGCGGGGGCGGGGGCGCGTGCGGCACCGGTCGTGGCGCGCTCCCGCGGCCGGTGGCCGGTTCGGCCGGGGGCCGCGGGAGCGCACGGGGCGTCAGAGGGCCGGTCAGAGGGCCGCGGTTCCCAGCGGGGTGCCGTTGCCGGTGGGTCCGTCGTAGCCGGGCCCGGCCGTGCACTGGTAGTCCCCGCCGCAGTCGGTGGAGGTGACGTTGCTGCCGGTGGTCACGTCGTTCAGACCGGTGGTGGCGGTGTAGAACGAGGAGGCGTCGGGGAAGGCGGCGGGGTTCCCTGCCACGGCTATCGCTCCGGCGAGGAACGGCGACGCGGCGCTGGTGCCCCCGACCACGACCCAGCCGCCGGTCTTGTTGTCGGTGTCGTAGACGGCCAGCCCGGGGTTCGGGTCGGCCACGGAGGAGATGTCGGCGACCATCCGGCCGGGGCAGTTGGCGTCGTGCTGCCAGGCCGGTTTGTCCACCCAGGCCGAGCAGCCGCTTCCGGCGCCCTGCCAGGCCGACTCCGTCCAGCCGCGCGCGGTGCCCGGGGCACGGGTCAGGGTGGTGCCGCCCGCGGCGATCACGGTGGGATACACCGCCGGGGTGTTCGGGATGCCGTAGCCGCTGTCACCCGAGGAGGCCAGGATCGCCACGCCCGGGTGGGAGTAGGAGGCGGCGTACGGTTGCATGCCGTTCTGCTCGGTCGCGCCGTAGCTGTTGGACACTTCGGTGGCGCCGGCGGTGACAGCGGTGTCCACGGCGGCGGCCAGGCTGGGGATGCCGGCGTCGTCGCCCTCGACGAGCATGACGTGGCACGCCGGGCAGGCCGCGGAGGCGGCGTCCAGGTCGAGGGAGATCTCCACGCTCCACCGCAGGTCCGCGGGGAGCGGGCTGGTCTGGCCGCGCTGGTTGAGGATGCTCAGGCAGCCGTTCGCGACGGTGCAGGGCGGCAGTCCGTAGGTGGAGCGGTAGACGGCCAGGTCGGCTTCGGCGGACGGGTCGCCGCCGGCGTCGACCACGGCGACGGTCTGGTCCGCGCCGCCGGTGGACGGCAGTTGGTAGGCGTCGCGCAGGTCCGCGGGGCCGTAGCCCGGGGGCAGCGCGGCGGCCGCGCTGCCCGCCGACGCGTGCGCGGCCGGTCCGCGCACACCGGTGCCGGTGTGGACGTCGGTCCGGATCTGCGCCAGGCAACGTGCTTGTCCCGGCCCGGCCGGCCCGCACACCTGCCGGACCGGGGCGGCGGCGGAAGCCGCCGGCCGGTCGGCGGAGGCGCCTGCGGCACGGGCGTGGGCGCTCGCGGCGCCGACGGGTAACACCGCTGTCGCCAGGGCCGCCAGGGAGACGAGGAGTGTGCGCCCGTAGCGGGCGTGGAGGTGTCGCATGAAGGGTTCTCCGGGTCCGCGGCGGGCCCGGTCACCCGGGCCCGCCGGCTGCTTGAGGGGTCGGCTCAGCTGGTGGCCGCGGCGATGGTGTACGCGTGGGCGATGGTCTGGGTGAGGGACCCGCCCGCGTTGTCCGTCGCCGTGATCTTGAGGCTCGGGTCGGTGCCCGCCGCGGAGGCTGGGTTGTGCCACACCGCGACGTAGTGGCCCGCGTATCCGGCGACGGCCGCGGGCTGCCAGGTGCCGCCGCCGTCGAAGGACACCGACACATGGGCCGAGGTGATCGCCGCGTGCGAGCCGTGCCCGTCGTAGGCGAGGTGCCCGACGTTGACGCCCATCGTCTGCACGGCGCTCGCGCTGGTGTTGGTCAGGTCCGCGGCCAGCTGGTAGTTCACGGTGAGCGCCGGGAGGATCTGGCAGGGAGTGGTCGCGCTCTGCCCGGTGCACTTGTCCCCCGCCGGCAGCGCGGTGTCCGCCTGACCTGGCCGGTACACGAACGTGACGTCGGTGGTGACGTGGGTGGACTGGCTGGTCATGATCACCGGGGAGAAGTCCTGGTCGTACACGGCCCGGTAGGTCGTGGTCGCGGCCGGGACACCGGTGAGCTGGGCGCTGCCGCCGGCCTGGCTGACCACCTGTTGCCCGTTCTGGTAGAGGGTGAAGGTGCCGTCGGCGTAGCCGTAGCCGATGTGGTCGGGCACGCTGTCGACGAGGGTGAGGTCCCGCAGGCCGAGCGTGCCGTCCGCGACGCACCCCAGGCAGGTCCACCCCGGTCCGGTGTACTGGCCCATCCCGCCGGCCAGCGGCCCGTGCGCCCAGGGTTCGAGGTACGCGTGCCGCGCGGCGAACGTGTGCGGGGTGGACTGCCAGGACTGCGCCGGCGACGGGGACCACACGTTGTGCTCCCAGCTGACGCCGGGCGCGCTGCGCAGATACTGCGTAACGGTGCCCGGCATCGCGTAGTCCGCCTCCCACCCCACGCCGGATGTCCAGGCGTCGTCGGCGTTGGTCATGAGGCTCCCGGTCCCGGTGCCGGCCGGGTCGGTGGAGAAGTCGTGCTTGACCGTGGCGAGTTGGGTGTCGGTGGCTGCCTCGGTGTTGTCCGCGGGCACGTCGGACGATGCGTACGTCAGGTCGTAGCGGTACGGGGTCGGGGAGTTCGTGGTGTCCGTGCCGGCCGCGTCCCACTGCCACATGAAGTGCAGCGCGCCGACCTTCGCGGCGGGTTGCGGGTTGACGTAGAAGGGGACGTCGCCGTTCTGCTCGCCGAACCACACCTTGACCGCGTGGGTGGGATCGCCGGTGGCGTCGCGGCGCGTCCAGCTGAAGGTGCCGCCGTCCTGCGTGCTCGGGCGGGGCGTGGTCGCCGACACCCGCGAGGAGGCGGTCTTCTCGTCCAGCGTCACGCTGGTGCCGTCGGCCCCCACGGCGAGGTCGGTGACCGTGACCAGGCGGGCGGTGGTGAGGTTGCCCTGGGCGTCGTACTCACCGAACTCGCCGGCCAGGCTGTAGTTCCCGGCGGGGACCGCGACTCTGGCCACGCCGCCCTGGAGCTGGACGTAGGTGGCCATCCTGGTCATGTCGTCGGTGTTGACCAGCATCACGAGCGGGTCGGACAGCGCTCCGGTGAGGTCGGTGGCGTTGATCTGGAGGCGGTACATCGGATAGTGCGGCGCGACCTGGGTGTCCGGTCCCTGCGTGGAAGCGTCCGAGGCGTTGTCCGAGGCACCGGCCGTGACGCCGGCCGTGACGCCGCCGCGGGCCAGCGCGGTCACGTCGTACCGGGACAGGTCCAGCGAGCCGCCGACCTGGGGTGTCGAGGTGAACGGCAACACGTAGGCGTCACCCGTGCCGAACTGGAACGACGTGAGCATCGTGCTTCCGCCGGGCGTCCGGGGCACCAGGTAGCTGCTGCCGCCTGGCCCGGCGGCCACATCGACGCGGTCGCCCGAGCCCAGGGTGACGGGCGTCGAGCCGCCGGGCCGGGCGGACGCGGACGAGGCGGCGCTCGCCGCCGGGGTTCGGGCGGACGAGGTGCCGGACGGCGCTCCCAGCGCGTTTCCGGCGGCGCCGAGCGACAGCAGGCCCGCCGCACTCAGCAGGACCAGCGCCCGGCGCGAGCGACGTCCGGGTCCATGTCGGCGGTTTGTGCATCGGGGACGGAACACGATCAGCGTCACCTACCCGTCTGGGCAAGGCGTCGCGACGGGGAACGGATCGTGTGGCTGCCGTGGCCGTCGTGACGCCGCTTGTGTCCGCGCCCGCCTCGTCGCGGCACGCGGTCCGGTCCGTTCACCACGGCCCCCTGGGGTCGCGACGCGATCCACAATGGTCTGGACTACATGCTCATGGCAACACCGAAATGTGCGTGATCCAGCCAATTATCCGCACGTTCGCGACGCCTTTCCGGATGTTCCCGCGCACGCCGGAGCGGGGCACGGCGACCGGCCCATGCCCCGCCCTTCGCCGACCGCCCGCCCTACGAGGCGGTCGCCTGCCACCAGTTCGCGTTGAGGCCGCCGTTGACGTATTCGAGCTTGACCGTGTGGGAGGTGCCCGCGGTGAACTGGAACGTGCCGGCGTCGATGGTCTGCCAGGTCTGCCAGCCGCCGGTGGTGGGCACGTTGATCGTCGGTCCGGTCACGCCGTCGACCACGAAGCGCAGTTGCGCGCCGGTCAGCGGCGTGGCGACCCGCACCTTCAGGTCCTCGGTGCCCTGCATCGGGAGCTCGTTCCACTGCTCCCATTCACCGGTGGCGATGGCGCCCACGTCCCAGCCGCCGCCCGAGTCGCCGGTCGTCTCGACGTCGAGCGCGTCGTCCCGGTACTTGCCGAGGGTGTTGGTCGGCGTGGTGTCGCTGACGCTGTCGGCGCTCTCGGCCTGCACGGTCAGCGTGGCCGGGAACGGCGTCTTGGAGTAGCGCCGCAGGATGTTGATGTTCTGGTTGGGATAGTCGCGCTGGGTGGTGGCGTAGTCGGCGCTCTTGGTACGCCACAGGGCCGCGTTCTCCGACCAGTCGCTGAAGCCCTCGACCAGGGTGATGAGGTCGTTCTTGCCGACCGTGTTCGCGAGGCCGTTGACGAACGTCTGCCCGTGGTCGGGGTCGATGACCATGTTGCTGGAGCCGCTGACGAAGTGGAAGCTCGGCACGGTGGCACCGAAACTCGCCCCGTTCAGCGTCATGTTGGTGTACTTGGGGTCCGGGACGCCGAACCAGCCGTCCTGGCCGTTGGCGACCTGGGAGACAGCCGAGTCGTTCGTGATCCACGACTGGTCGGTGACGAAGTAGGGATTCTCGTTGAACTGCGACTGGGCCTGCGAGCGGACGTACTTCAGCAGGTTGGCGGAGTTGCCGTTGCCCTGGTTGGCGAAGGCGAAGTCGTTGTCCGACCACAGGTAGACCAGCGGCTGCCCGTTCACCTTGTAGAGCAGGTTGTCGGGGACGGCCTGGTAGAACGCCTTCAGGTCGTTGTCCCACAGGTACTGGTGACCGCCCTCCCCCGCACCCGTCGTGTCGCTCATGTCGAAGGTCGGGGAGTAGCCGCCGGTCTTGTGCTTGATCTGGTTCTTCTTGTCCGTCATCGAGGCGGGGGTGTCGTCGAACGCGGCGATCTTGAGCTTGCCCGCGTCTCCGGCCTTGTTGATCGCGGCGACCAGCCCGGTCAGCGCGCGCGGGTCGCCGCCCTCGTTGGGCACGGAACTGCCGGGCACGTACCCGCGGGTGTCCACCGCGACGAAGTCGACGCCGGAGGAGACCAGTTCCTCCACATAGTTGAGCCAGAAGTCCTCGGACGAGCCTGTGGTGGCGTCGTACATGGGGAGGTTGTAGATCTGGTTGCTCTGGTTGACGTACGGGCCGCCCGCGATGGTCCGGTCCTCGAAGCCGAAGGTGACGCCCAGGGCGCCGGTGTCGGCGGAGTCGCGGTGCGACAGGACCGAACCTCCGGTGTCCACGACCGACGCGGCCGGCGCGGCGGCCGTGGCGCCGGCGCCCCAGCCGGTGGTGGGAACCGACCACCACAGGGCCGCGGCTGCCACGGCCGCACCGATCGGCAGCCACCGCCTGCCGCGGGGGCCTCTTTTCGCGTGTGCCATGTCGTCGCACGTCCTTCCTTGCCGGCCCGGACCTTCCCGGCCGCCACCGGCTGTGGGGGGGTGGGTGAGTTGGCGGCGGTCGCGGTGGGGGGCGACGCGTCACCGGACGATCGCTCCGGTGCTCCGTTCCGCCTGACCAGGACGGAGCACCGGAGCGGGTACGGGTGCGGCGCCGCTCCGGCGCGGTGCCGCGTACGTGGGGCGACATCCCGGGCCGGCGGACGACTTTGGCTCTAACTCGGATGAACTGCGGCCCAGCGTGCGCCTCGTGAGGGAGTTTGTTGCGAACACCTAGGCGCGTCAAGCCCTTTGGCAGCGAGAGTCCGCCAGAGTTCCGATCAACTTCGAACAAAGACGCGCTGACCAGTCGACCAGCGCACGCTGCCCGTCGGAGCGGTGGCCGCGGGCGCCGCCGCACGGGGGCCGGTGAGCCGCGGCACGGTCCCGCCGACCCGCCGGCCGATCCGGTAGGGCGCGACCGGCATGTTTTGTCGGGTACGATCAAAATGGCGCCCAGAAGGCCCGTCCGCGGTTCGGCCATGCCACAATGCTGGCAAGAAACCGCCGGACGGGCCGATGTTTCGCCGAGAGTTCTATCGACCTTTGCACAAAATGGCACGCCACCGATGCGGCCTGCGGAAGCTCGAAGGGCCCGCCTCGGCGCCGACCACGCAATCACCCCTGGGGGTCACGATCGAAACTCCAGTCAACCTGCGCGAGGTAGGAAGGCTACGGGTCCTGGAGGCCCTGCACACCACCGTGCGCAGCAGCCGTCCGGAACTGGTGCGGGTCACCGGGCTGTCCAGGGCCACGGTCTCCTCGCTGATCACCGACCTGATCGCGGTCGGTCTGGTGACCGAGGACGAGGGGCCCGAGGACCCGGAGCCGCGCCGCACCGGCCGCCCCGCGCAGTCCCTGTCCCTGGTGCCGACCGCGGGGTACGCGTTCGGTGCGGACATCGGGCACCAGCATGTCCGGGCCATCCTCTGCGACCTGTTCGGCGCGGTGGTGTGGGAGCACTGGGTGGCCAAGGAGGTGGACCGGGCCCCCGAGGAAACCCTCGACCTGGTCGCCGTGCTGGTCGACCGGGCCCTCCAGGAGACCGGGGTGGACCGGGACCGGGTGCTCGGCATCGGGGTCGGGATCGCCTCCCCGGTCGAGAAGGGCAGCGGCGCCCTGGGCGCGGAGGGCATCATGCCCGGCTGGGTCGGCATGCGCCTGATCGACGAGCTGCACCGCCGCACATCCTTGCCGGTGCGGGTCACCAACGACGCGAACGCGGGCGCACTCGCGGAGCGGATGTACGGCGCCGGGCGGCACACCCGCGACATGGTCTACGTCCGGCTGTCCGCGGGGATCGGCGCGGGCATCGTCAGCAACGGCAAACTGCTGCTGGGCGCGCGGGGCCTGGCCGGGGAGATCGGGCACCTGCCGCTCACCGCGGACGGCCTGATCTGCCGCTGCGGCAACCGCGGCTGCCTGGAGACCGTCGCCAGCCCCGTCGCCATCGCCCGCCTCCTCTCCGACAGCTGGGGCCAACACGTCGCCGCCCAGGACCTGCCCGGCCTCATCGAGCAGCGCAACGCGGGCGCCCTGCGCTCCGTCCGCGACGCGGGCGACGCGGTCGGCCGCGCGCTGTCCAACCTGGTCACCCTCCTCAACCCCCGCCTCATCGTGGTCGGCGGGGACCTGGCGGCCGCGGGCGAGGACCTCCTCGAACCGCTGCGGGCAGGCGTCCACCGCCACGCACTGCCCTCCGCCGTCAGGAGCGTCGACATCGTCACCGGGCACCTGGGCGACGGCGCGGAGGTCCGCGGCGCCGCGGGCCTGATCCTGGCCGACGCGTCCCAACTGCTGTCCGCCGCCGCCCCCGCCACGCAGGCCGAACCGGTGTAGCGCTCCAGAGGCAGCACGCGGGCGGTGGCACCCGGGCTGTGGCGCGCGGGCCGTGCCTGCGGACGGGCGGACAGGGCGCTCGGGTTGGTCGCAGGTCGGGGGGTCGGCCGGTCAGCCCGCGGCGTGCCGGGAGCGGCTCATGACGGCGATGCCGACGGTCGCCACCGTGCCGTACAGGGCCGGTGCGAGGAACACGTGCGGCAGTCCCAGCAGGCTCACGCCGAGGCTGCCGGTCAGCCCGCCGAGGGCGCTGGCGATCGCGGTCGAGCTCATGAAGACGGCCGAGGCGGTCGCGACGGCCTGGGGCAGCAGGCGCTGGGCGACGATGATGCCGAGGCCCGCGAACACCCCCCAGACCCCGCCCATGAGGATCTGGCCGGCGAACATGCCGGCCGCGCCCGCGGTGAGGGCGAAGCACAGGTTCGCGCCGACGCCGAAGGCAGCGCCGAGGACCATCAGGCGCATCATCCCGGTCCGGCGGGCCACGACGACCGCCACCGGCATCAGGGCCAGCTCGATCAGGGGCTGGATGGCGATGACCGCGCCACTGACCGTCGTCGGCAGGTGCAGGTCGTCGTGCATGTAGATCGTCAGATAGCCGTACTTGATCGGCTCGCCCGCGTAGACGAGCACGTACAGCCCGGTGAAGGTCAGCAGGGGCAGCATCGTCCGTATGCCGACGTGCGGTCGGGCCGGCGCCTGGGACCCGGGCACCTCTGCGTCCGCCTCTGCGCCGGCGGCCTGATCGGCGTGTGGGGCCGAGCGGGCGCGCGCGAAGCCCATCGGGAGGATCTGCGCCAGGGTGCACACCCCGGTGGCCATCAGCATCACGCGCGGGCCGGACGTCATGGCCAGCAGCGAGCCCGCGACCGGGCCCACGATCCACCCGGCGGTCAGCGCCATGCGCACGACCGAGACCACCCCGTCCCCGATCGGGCTGGCCGTGGCCTGCAGGTCGTCGTGGACCGCGGCGAACAACTGCGACCCGGCGCCGCCGGCGAACGCCAGGACCACGGCGCTGATCACGAACGGCATCCACACCTGGTGCGCGAAGGCCATGGCGCACCAGCCGAGAGCCCCGAGGACGGCGCACAGCCGGAACAGCCCGAGCCGCCTTCCGGTGCGGTCCGAGCGGGCGCCGACGAGATAGCCGGCGACCGGGGCGGTGACGCTCGTCAGGTAGTAGAGCCCCGCCGTGGTCAGCGAGACATGCAGGTCGTCGACGAGGAACAGGGTGATCTGCGGGGCCGCGGCCGAGGTTCCGAGCCCGGACAGGAACAGCGCGACGGTCGCCCCGCGGTACAGCGGCGAGTCCCACACCGAGCGCACCGCGGAAGGGGCGGGCACGACATCTGCCGCGGCCAGTACAGGTGACAAGACGGTCCCCCCGGGGGATCAGGCACAAGAGATCACACACCGTATCTTCGAACGAAAGGAACATCAAACCTGTTTGATTGATTCCTGTACGCTCATGATCGATGTTCGTTGTGCGGATGGGACACCGCTCCCGCGCCCCGGAGCCGAGCGCCCGCCCGGACCCGAGGCCGAGCGCGGGCCTGGGCAGCGCCCTTGGACACGTTCGTCGCCGCGACCGGAAGGAGTGCCATGCCCGCCGACCGGCGGATCGTGCTGTTCGACCTCTACGGGGTCATCGCCCTGCACCAGCGCCCCGGTGCCCTTACGCGGATGGCCGCCTCCTGCGACGCGCCCGCCGACGCCTTCGCCGAGGCGTACTGGGACCTGCGCCCGCCGTACGACGCCGGACGGCAGACCGCGCCGGAGTACTGGGCCGCGGTGCTCCGGCGGCTGTCCCGTCCTGCCGATCCCCGTACGGTGGAGGAGTTGCGGCTCACCGACATCGACAGCTGGTCGCGCGTCGACGGGCGCATGGTCTCCTTCACGCAGTCCCTGCGCGGCCGGGCCGGGGTGGCCGTGCTCTCCAACATTCCCGCGGACCACGCGGATGCCTTCCTCGCGGCCCAGCCCTGGCTGCGGAACCTGGACCATCTCGCCCTCTCCGGGAAGATCCGCGCGGCCAAGCCGGACCCGGCCGCGTTCCACCACTGCGTCAGCGCCCTGCGCACCCCGCCCGCCGGCTTCCTCTTCGTCGACGACCGCGAGGAGAACGTCCGCGCCGCGCGGGCCCTCGGCATGTCCGGGCACGTGTTCACCGGGCTCGACGAGCTGGTCGAGGTCATCGACGCCTGGCTGCCGGCCGGCACGCAGCCGCCCGCGTCGTCCGCGCCTTAGCCGTATGGAGCACGAGCGCTGTCGACACGTGCCGGTGCCGGGCGAGTCGACGAGGCGGTGCGACCGTATCCGGGCGCGTGGCCGCCGCGCCGGTGGAAGATGGGGTCCATGAGCGGACGGGGTGGGCCGGGGCGCGGCGTCAGGGTCGGCCTCTTGATGGCGGGCGTGCCCGGGGGGCTTTGGGCCACGCTCGCGTTGGGGGCCGGGCTCTCCTGCCTCGCACGGGGCAGGACGCAGGACGCGCTGAGCGCCTTGTCCCGTTGCGGGGAACTCGTGGCCGGCAGTTCGGCGGCGGGCGTGCTCATGGGGATCTGCGTCGGTGGCGGGCTGACCCTCGCCTCACGACGGACCGGTACGAGCGCACGGCGCCTGGCCTTGTTGGGCGCGCTGGCGGCGGCCGTGACGTTCCCTGCGGAGCTGCTGGTCGTGGCGCTGGCCACCGGGGTGGGCCCGGTGGAGATGGTCGTGACGGTGCTCACGTGGCCGGTGATGGCGATCGTGGCCGCCCGGCACAGCACGGACATCGCGGGGCGTACCCGCGCTCACCCGTGGCTGTGGACCGCCGGGCCGTCCGCGCGCCGCCCGAGGCGGCGGCAGCCTTCGCAGCCGTAGCCGCGGTGCGTACGAAACCGCCGCAGGACGGGGTGCGCCTCCCGGCCGGGTGGGCCGGGAGGCGCGGGGTGGGCTGGTGCCCGGGGCCGGCGTGGCCCCGGGCGGTCAGCCGCGGGTCGAGACGGGGGTCAGCCGCGGGTCAGGCGTAGTAGCCGAACAGGTCGGCGACGACGTCGACGGAGCCGGCGCTGGCGTGGAAGTCGACCTTGCCGTCGACCACCGGGACGGTCACGAGGTTCGCGATCGTCTGCCCCGCCGACCAGTTGAGGTTGGACGAGGTCGGCTGGGCCTGCCCGTCGGGCCACACGGTGAGCACGCCGCCCTTGGTGCCGTTGACGACGGTCACGTTGAGCACGACGGCCTTGGCGGAGGCCAGGGAGCCGTCGTCGGCCAGGCTCAGCGAGAGCGACCCGCTGGAGCTGAGCTGCCCGGCGCTGGGCGCGCCGGTGCCGTTGCGGGTGTCGAGCAGCCGGACCGGGCCGGCCGGGTGGAACAGCGCGCCGCCGGCGTCGGCCTGGTAGTAGCCGAAGACGTCGGCCACGAAGTGCGTCGTGCCGGAACTGGCGTTGTACAGGTCCACCGTGCCGTCGGCGCCGACCGGCACGATCACCAGGTTCGGCACCGACTTGCCCGCGATCCAGTTGAGGTTCGAGGAGTCGGGCCGGGTGGTGCCGCCCGGGTAGGCGATGAGGTGCCCGGAGGACTGCTCGGCGGTGGCCGTCACGTTGAGCACCACGGCGGTGGCCCCGGTGGCGGGCACCCCGCCGGCCCCGGCGACGGTGAGCGCCACGGTGCCGTCGGCCTTGACCGGGGTGGTCGTGGTGACGCCGATCTTCGCCCGGGTGTCGAGCACCCGGGCGGGGCCCACGGGGTAGTACGTGGCGCCGGAGGCGGCGGCGGAGAAGTAGCCGAAGACGTCGGCCACGAAGTGCACCGTGCCCGACGAGGCGTTGAGCAGGTCGACCTTGCCGTTCGCGCCGACGGGCACGATCACCAGGTTGGGGATGTTGCGGCCGGGCGTCCAGTTGAGGTTGGACGAGGTGGGCTGGGTGCCGCCGTCGGGGTAGGCGATCAGGTGGCCGCCGGTGGTCTCCGCGGTCGCGGTGACGTTGAGCACGACGGAGGTCACGCCGGAGGACGGGACCGCGCCGCCGGCGCTGCCGGCGACCTGGAGGACGACCTTGCCGTTGGCCTTGACCGGGGTCGTCGTGGTGACGCCGATCTTCGCCCGGGTGTCGAGCACCCGGGCCGGGTTGACCGGGGTGAAGGTGCCGCCCGGGGAGGCCGGAACGGCCTTGCACAGCGCGGTGATCGCGTTGCGCGCGTTCTTCGGGGTGCCCAGGCCGGTCGTCATGTCGTAGCCGGACCCGGCGGTGAAGAGGCCGGACGGCTGGACGTTCTGGCCGGGGACGACGTTGTCACCGCTGGTGATGTCGTGGAAGGCGCTCGACGGGAGCTGGTAGAGCGCGGGGTTGGCGAAGCCGATCGGCCCGTCCGCGGCGCAGCCGAGGTCGAGGTCGGCCTGCGCGGCGACGGCCGCCCAGGTCGGCGAGGCGCCGCTGGTGCCGCCGACGAGGTACCAGCCCGCGTACTCCTGGTTCTTGGAGGCTTCCCCCCACTCGACCAGGTAGCCCTGGTCGGGGTCGGCCAGCGCGGCGACGTCCGGGACCTGCCGGCAGGTCCGGCCCGCGGCGGCCGCGCAGGCGTCGAAGTACCCGGGGCCCTGCCGGCCGGCCTGGTAGCCGGTGGCGGAGTCGAGGTCGAAGTACGAGGAGACACCGCCGCCGGTGGCGTCGCCCTCGCTGTTCCAGGCGCTCTGCGTGGCGTTCGAGCCCGTCATGGAGGTGCCGCCGACGCCCAGGACGTAGGGCTGCCCGGCCGGGTCGTCGACGGAGACCTGCCCGCCGTTCGGGTCGTCGTTGACGCCGTCGCCGTCCGCGTCGTACCAGCAGTCGCCGGAACCGTCGTCACCGGAGGCGGCCGTCACGGTCTGGCCCTGGGCGGCGGCCTCGGCGAAGATGCTGTTCTCGGCGTCGAGGAACGCGCCGCTCTGGTCGGCGGTGCAGGCACCCCAACTGGTGGATATGACCTTGACCTTGTTGTCCGTGACCATCTTCTGGTACACGTCCAGGACGTCCTGGTCGCTCGCGTCCGCCGCGTCGGGGCCCTGGTAGACGACCAGGGACGCCTGCGGGACGAGGCCGATCAGGTCCTCGATGTCGAGCGCCGACTCCACGCCCACCTGGGAGCCGGAGGCGTCGAGCGTGTCGGCGGCGAGCTTCGGGCCGCCGTCCACCTTGACGGCGCTGACGGAGACCTTTGTGCCGTAGCAGGACTGGTAGGCGGCGATGTCCTTCGTGCCGTAGTTCTCCAGCTCGAAGATCCCGACGGACACGCCGGTGCCGACGTCCGGCTGGTCGGCCATGCCGTAGGCGGTCGCCAGCGAACGGGCACTCCAGTACTGCTGGGTGTCGATGTTGCCGCCCGAGGCCAGGCCCGACTTCACCGACGAGCACAGGCTCGGGGTGTGGCCGGTCACGTTCGGGGTGACCGCGCGGGCATTGGCGGTGGACGCGGCCACCTTCCGCACCTTCGGCGACAGGTGCGGGCTGAGGTGCGCGAGCGTGTCCAGGCCGGTGATCCCGGCCACGGCGGGCGCCGCGTCGGCGGGCAGCGCGGGCGCGGCCGTGTTGAGGATGCCGCGGCGGCCGTCAGGGGCGCGGAAGCCGGTGAAGCCGGTGTGCAGCGACTTGGCGGCCGCGGCCATGGTGGTGTGCACCGGCAGCGTCATGCCGTCGGCGGACAGCTTCCCGGCGGTCAGGCCCTGGGCCTTCAGGGCCGCGCGCACCCGGTCCACGGTCGCGCCGGTCGGCCCGAACGCCGTCTTGAACTGGCCGGTCTTCAGGTAATGGTGGTACAGCGGCGAGCCGGGCGTGGACACGTCCGTGATGAACGTGCGCAGGCCGGCCGGGTCCCGCGGCGCCAGCTCGACGCCCAACTCGATCGGGGTGTCCCCGGCGGGCGCCGCCATCTTCACCGCCCCCCGCGGCAGGTGCGGCGCCGTGCCGACCCGCTTCGGCGCGGCGGACGCCCCGCCGCTTCCGCCGTCCGCGACGGCCGCGGGCGCTCCCGCGGCCACCACCGCCAGAGCCGCGACGGCCACCACCGGGCCGAGCACCCCCCGACGCCAACTCCCCTGCCGTGCCCGGATGTCCGGACCCGTGCCAATCCCCATGAACGAGCACTCCTCCTGTGCGCCGCAGCCGGCCGTGCGGGCACGTTGGTTCCCCACCACAGGCGGCAGCGCCGGACGTCGTCGGACGTCCGGGACCGTGCGATCGGTATCCCCCCCGGTCGCGACCCGGCGCGGGACCTGACAGGTCCCGGGCCGGGGTTGCGGAAAGCCCCCGCTGTGACGGTGTCGCGGCGGCACGGACGGGTCGCCCGCGCGCGCGAGAAGCCGGAGTTGCTTTGTATCAGCTATGACCGGGCGACCGCTCGTTCAGGTGTGCGGTTTTTACCTGCTCTTGGGACTCGGGTGGCGGGCGGTACCCCCAGGTCACGGGGTATTGCGAGGCGCCACGCCCAACTGGTGGCGGTCCGGGGGGCGTTGCCGGGGCCGCGCAGCCGGCTCCGCCCGGGAGAATCCTCGGGTGATGCGGCGTCGTAGCGAGGGAGAGTCCTGATGTGGTCCAGCGTCATAGCCGTGGCCGGCACCCTGCTCGGCGGGGCGCTCACCGGGCTGCTGCAAAGCCGCGGCGACCGGCGGGCCCGGCAGGCCGCCCGCGCCGACGAGAAGGCGCAGGCGCTCCGTGCGGCTCTCGGCGAACTGGTCGCCGCGCTCGGCGACCACCGGCGCGCCATGTGGCACCGCGAGGTGCTGCGGCTGGACGGCACGGACCCCGAGGGGTTCGAGGCGGCCCGTAACGCCTCGCGCGCCACCCGCTCGGCGGTCACCGCCCCGCTGGTCTCGGTCTCCGTCATCGAGCCCGCCCTCGCGCAGACCGCACGGCAGGCCGCGGAGGCCGCGTTCGACCTGCGCGACGCCCCCGACCGCGCCACCCTGGCCGCGCGACGGGAGAACGCGATCACCGCGACCGACACCCTCGTGGCCGCCGCGGGCCGCGCCATGGCCTGACCGCTGCCCTCTCCGCCCGGTCCGGCCGCGGGCGCCCGCGTCAGACGGTCGCGGTGCGCGGCGGGCCGAGGACCACGGTCACGGAGCCGGTCGCCGGGTCCGCGCCGACGGCCGGTGGCCACGGGACGGAGGGGCCGAAGGTGATCGAGACGTCCTCCGCCGGGGGCAGCGCCTGACCCGAGGCACACAGGTCGGCCATCGCGGCTCGCAGCGCGGCCCCGTACGCGGCGGCGACGTTCCGCGCGCGGGCGTCGGCGAGTTGGAGGGACCGGCCGAAGTGCGGCACGCCGTCGACCGGCACCACCGCGCTGCCCTCGATCCGGATCACCGGCACCGGCCCTCCCCCGGCCACCGCGGCGGCGATCCGGGTCGCCGCCTCCTGCGCGCTGCGAACCACCCAGGCCCGCTGCACCTCGGTCAACTGCCCTTGCCCGCCGCCCTCGTTCCCGTCGTACGGCACCTCCCACGCCGACGGCGAACCGGTCGAGGTGGGCGCGGGCGCGTGGACGGGGGCGGGCTCGTCGACGGGCGCCGGGGTGTGTACGGGGGCGGGGGCGTGGACGGGGGCGGGGAGGTGCGGCGGCACCTGCAACGACGACGACGCGTGCGGGGACGGGAGCGGGGACGTGACGGTGGCGACGGGGTGCGCCGGGGCCGTGACGAGGGGGGTGTCCGGTGCGGTGATCTCGATCGTCGGGACCGTCACCGCCGGCGGCGGCACCGCCTCGACCTCGTCGTCTCCCGCGCCCGTGGTCGTAGCCGCGGACGTAGACGCAACCGTGGTCGTAGACGCAACCGCAACCGTGGACGTAGGCGCGGCCGTGGACCAGTAGTAGGCGTGGTGGGTGGTGGTGACGGGGTCACCGTAGGCGCCGTTCCCGTCGTACTTCCGCAGGGTGATGCGGACGGGTTGGCGCAGGAGGCGCTGGGTGCCCTCGGTCGTGCCCTGGCCTGGCTTGTCGCCGGTGAGGCCGTACGGGACCGTCGCGGGGGCCGGCCGGCGGCCGGGGGTGCCGGGCGGGAGGGTGACCGCGGAGTCGGCGGCGAGCGACTGGTCGCGGCTGATCTGTACGGAGTTGAGGCCGGGCAGCGGCACCGAGAGCCCGGGGTTGCGGGTGAGGAAGACGACGTCGGCGGGGGCGACGCTGTAGGACACGCCCCGCCCGGCCGACGTGGACAGGTCGTCCTCGGTCGAGACGGTGACCTCGTCCTTCGCGTCGTCGCGGCGGCCGACCTCCTGGGCCTGGCCGGTCGGTTCCATGGAGACCTTCAGGCCGGTCCGGCCGTCCTGGCCGAGCGGCACCGTGTGGTAGCCGCCGGCCGGGTCCTTCAGCTGCGGGAAGACCGTGGACAGCGCCTGGCCCGACAGCGCCTGCCGGGTGGAGATCTGCTGCGGCAGCGGCGTGGTCTGCTCGGTGTGGAGCTGATGGTCCGGCCCCACCCGCGGGTCGTGCACGAACGACTCGACGACACGACGGGCGGCGTCGGGTGTCATCGACCACGCGGCGCTGCCGAGCGCACCGGTCGTCGCGCTCCACGCCTGGGACGCGGCCGACCCGGTGCGGCCGAGGACGCTGTTTCCCCACGGGCGCGGCGCGTTCAACGCGGTGTGCGCCGCATTGATCAACTGCTCGGGGTGGTCCAGGCCGACCAGGTCGTGGCCGGAGTCGAAGTCAGTACGCCACTGGAGGCGTTGCTCGGGTGTGCCGTTCACCGGCCGCATCTCGATACCGCCGACGCGCGGATCACCGGGCATGTGCTGTTCACCGGGCGGGTGTTGGCCGCCCGGCGCGAGCTGGTCGGCCGGCTCCTGCCCGGTGCCGGGCTGATGCGTGGTCGTCGTGCCGCCCGCGGTGTCGGCGACCGGATCGGTGGTCGTCAGGGACTCGGGCACCCAGGCGGTCGCCCGCCAGTCCGGCCGCACCGGTTCGGGCGCGGGCAGGTGGACGAACCGCTGCGTGGCGTTGCGCCGGGTGACCGTCACGTCGAACCGCATCTGCGTGCTGAACTTGTGCAGGTTGCCGGCCGCGGTGGTCTTGTGCTCGACCTTGGTGGTCTGGCTGGACGCGTGCGACGTGTTGCCCTTCGTCTCCGCTCCGGCCGTGCCCGAGTACGTCACGTTGTTGAGGTGGTTCTCGGCGGTCGGGGCGCGGTACGACGCGCGGACGTTGCCGTCGCCGCCGGCCGACCAGCTCCGGCCGCGGTCCCCCGTCACAGCCTCGCTGACGGTGACCTTGCGGGTCGAACCGCCGTCCGTCTGCCGTCCGTCGTGCTGCCACCCGCCAGGGGTCGCCTTGATCAGCACCTGCGTCACCGTGCGGACACCGTGGTGGTTGTCCACCGTGTGGACCAGCAGGCCCGGCCCGACCAGGTCGTCGTAGTGCGCCCCGAGATGGTCCGGCGTCACCAGATCCGCGAACGGCAGTGCCGACAGCGGGACTTCGCCCAGACCGTTGCCGGCCTCCAGGTCGCCCGGGGGAAGCGAGCCGCTGCGGATCTGCCGGTCGATCTCGCGCAGGATCTCGTCGGTCGACGGGATCTCGATCCGGCTCCCGCCGCTCACGCCGCTCTCCAACGGTACGGAGCGGCGCGGCGGTTGCTGCGTGGTGTCCGAATCGGCGCCGGAGTGGGTGTCGCTGCCGGAGTGGGTGCCGGTGACCGTACTCGTGGCCTGATGGGGGTGCGCGCCCTGGGCCAGCGCGCGGACGTCGGCGTCCGAGAGCAGGACGCGCACCCGGTGGTCGTGGGTCACGGGTTCGCCGTACGTGACGTCGCCCGTGGAGCTGGTGACCTTGCCCTGCAAGGTGATGCGCGCGTCGCCCTCGTACACGTGCCAGGGGCCGCCCTGGGAGGTCTTGCGGTTCGTCGTGAAGGAGTGCTTGACGGCGTCGGTGCTGCTGCCGCCGTACGACCCCTTTCCCCTTACACCACCGCGCAGTTGGTACGTCGAGGCGTGCGGGTCCTCCGGCGTGCCCGGGAAGCGGCCGAAGTCGCCGCCGAGGCCGCCCTTGCCTGTCGCGGCCGCCTTGTCCTGCACCTTCACGGATGTCTCGGTCTTGGTCTCGACGTCCAGCTTCCCGTCGCCGGCCAGCGTCTCGCGGTACGTGAGATGATGCAGGTGGGTGCGTTGGGACAGCCCGGCGGTGTCGCGGTTGCGGCCCGAACCCACATGCTGGTCGGCGGTGTTGGTCCACCCTCCGTGCGACGCCGAGACACTCGCGCGCAGTTGGGACTGCGTGGCGAGCGGGCCGAGCAGGTCGTGGAGCGCCGGGACGTGCACCGGCAGCGGCGAACTCCCCTTGTCGTGGCGGGTGGTGAAGGCGCTCTCGACGGCCTGGCGGGCGTGGTCGCGGTAGGCGTCCTCGTCGCCGACGTGGTCCACGAGGTGGTGGTCCGGCAGGTGGTCGACCGTCACCTGCCGCGGCGGCGCGTCGGTGGGTGTCTCGGTCCGCCCCACGTCGACGGTGACCTGCCCGCCACCGGTCTCCACGTGCCGTACCGACTGGTGGTGCGGCTCGATCGGGAGCGTGGGCACCCGCACCACTGGATGATCCGCGTCCTGACGGGTCGTCAGGATGTCGAAGGAGACCGGATACGAGAAGCGGTCGCGGTCGCCGGAGACGGTCAGGGTCCGCTTCACCTCGGTGGTGTCGCCGACCGTCGTGCCGTGGGTGGGCGCGTACCCGCCGTCGGCGTTCACGTTGAGGAAGCCGCGCTGGTAGTCCGTGTGGTCCAGCGAGCTGCGCAGGTTGCCGCTGCCCGCCACCGTGTGCGAACTGCCCTGCGTGACCGACCGTTCCGTGCCGGCGGCCTGCGTCAGCGTGTTCTTCGCCGTCGCGGTGTGCGTCCCCTCGTGGGTGCCGGGGCCGAGGTTCGCCTTCACCAGCACGTCGTAGGTCTTGGCGTTCAGCAACGGCAGGTGCGAGCTGTCCAGGCTGACCCGGAACGTGCCGTCCAGCAACCGGTGTCCACCGCCGCCGAGTTGGGACGGCGCGATCTGCCGGCGCAGGTCGGCCAGGTTGGTGAACGCCTTGGGCGAGACGCGGACCGGCTGGTGCTCCCCCACGACCGCCCCCTGCGGGGGGTGGACGACCTCCGGGGGCGGCAGCACACCGGGGGCCGTCTCCCACATCGTCTGCACGATGTGGCGCTCCAACTGCTCCGAGCCCGGGAAGTCGGAGTAGGTCGTGCGCTGGACGAGCGTGGGACCGCTCAACTGCTGCCCGGAAGGCGGCTGCCGCACGGCGGGTTGCGGTGTCGCGGTGCTGTCGGAGCCGGTCGCCTGCGCCGTCGCCATCTCGTGGCCGGTCTGCTCCGTCTGCTCCGGTGGCCGTGGTACCACGCGTACGACCTCGCCGGTCGGCGCCCGCAGGGGCGGCTCGACCTGGACGACGTGCGTGCCCGGCGCGGGGGCCGGCGGCGGGGTGTGGTCGGTGATCTCCTGCGTCGTGGTGCCGTGCAGGCCGTCGGTGCCCGGCGACAGGTGCTGCCGGGTCAGCCACACGCGGTACCGGGTGGGGGTGCTCACCACGTCGGCGGGGCCCTTGCGTTCGAGGGTGATGCCCTCCTCGACCCCATGCGTGCCCTTGGAGCCGTGGGCCGTTGACTGCCCGTAGGTGTAACCGGCCGTCCCCGTCAGCCACTTCGTCTCGTCGGTGGCCGGGTTGTGCCAGACCTCGCCCGAGGCGCCGCCGCCCGCGCCCAGCGCCCATCCGCTGCTCTGCGAGTGGTTACGGGCCTGCTCGCCGCTGGTGGTGGCCCCCGAACTGGTGGTCGTGTCCGTCGTGTGCAGCACGGTGGACGTCCCCGGCTCCGCGGTCAGCCGCAGGAAGCCGGTGCCGCCGTCGGACAGCGTCAGCGGCTTGGAGATCAGGCCGCCGCCCGACACCTGCTCGAACTGCTCGGTGACGTGGTCCGGATCGAGGAAGTCCACGATGTCCTGGTGGGCGGTGCCGCCCGGTCGCGCGTCCTTCGGCAGCGCGTCGAACACGGCGTCGCGGACGCCGTCCAGACCGGTGATCGTCAGCGGATGGCCGGTGGCGCTCTTGGGCGTGGGGGCCGTCGCCATGTCAGGGGTCGGCGCGGGTGCCGTGTGGTCGCCGCCCGTCGTACGCGGTGGCGGATTCCACCCCTGCCAGGTGTGCGGCTGCGTGTCGGACCGAGGGCTCGATCGCGGTACGTCCGCTCTGAGCTGTCCGCCGATCGGCGGGGCGGGCTGCGGCGGCGCGCCGCCTTCGCCGCCCACGGTGAGCGGCTCGCCGTGGTGGTCCACCACCTGGATGTCGAACGTGGCCTGCGAGGTGTAACTGTCCGTCTTTCCGGTCAGCTTGACCTCGCCGGCCGTCTTCGTCGACGTCGTGCTGGTCGTCTCCGTACCGTGACCGGCGCCCCCGGCCTTGGCCGAACCGCTCACCAGGACGCTCAGGTTGGGGTTCACCGGTTGCACGAACGACGGGTTGTAGTCGAGCCCGGACTGCGAACTCGACAGCTCCGTCTTCACCTTGGGCGGCGTGAACTCGCCCTCCGACTTCACGTCCAGCCCGTCGCCGTCGTTGTCCTTGCCCGCGTCGCGCGTCGGGTCCAGCTGCCAGGGCGTCGTGTCCGCCCCCACCCGCACCTCGTACGGGTGGCCGCCGACGTGGATCGGGAAGCGCCAGCCACCGTTGATCATCCGCGGGTACTGCTTGCGGAAGTGGGCGGGGTCGAACCGGCCGTTCAACCGCTGCACCACCAGCGGGTCGTTCGCGTGGTCCCCGAGCAGCGCCTCGACCCGCTGCCGTACGGCCTCCGGTCCCGGCGCCTCCACGATGCGCTTGCCGGCGAGCGAGGAGCTGTGCCAGCCGTCCGTCAGCTGCGGCGCCGGGTCCCCCTCGGGCCGCCCGGTGGTGTCCGTCCCCGGAACGGTGCCGGAGTCGGTGCCCGCGCCGGTGTCGACCGGCGGGTCCACCGGGGTGGTGGCGGGGTGAGCGAAGGGGTCGGTGACCGGGTCCACGTGGACGTGGTCGCGGGTGACCGGCGGGACCTGGGACCGGGCGGCCTGCCAGGCGGGATCGTCGCTCACGTCGGTGCGCGGTCCGGCACCCGTGTCCGCAGCCGCGCCCGCGCCCGTACCCGTGTCCGTACCCGGATGCGGGGTCTCGGCGGTGTCCCCGCCGGTGAGCGCGCCCAGCAGTGACAGATGTCGCCCGCCCAACCCGCCCTGCGGCAGACCGTGTTCGGACGGCACGTGGTAGTTCCCCATCAACCCGCCGGTGACGCCCGCGTGTTCCGGGTCGCCGGTGTCGTGGTACTCGTCCCGCAGGCCGAGTTGGTGCCCGATCTCGTGGGCATAGGTGATCGGGGGCGCTCCCGCCGGCCATGTCCGCTGGTCGGCGTGCCCGTTGCCGTCGCCGTGCGTCATGTCGACGTTCAGGTGGGCCTGTTCGCCCGGGGCCACGTGCTCGACCGTGACGTGCAGCAGGTCGCCGTTGGGCAGCCGGTAGCCGGGGGCGTTGAAGTAGGTCTCGACGCCCTCCTGCACGCGGTTCCGCGTGTCGGCGACGCTCCGCGGGTCCGTGTCGCCGGGGTGCAGCGCGACCTTCACCGTCAGGTCGGTGTACCTCTGCCCGCCGACGCCGAACCGGCGCTGGTCGAAGGACGAGCGCACGACGAACCGCGGCGCGTGGTTCAGCCGGGCCGGCGGCCGGACGGCAGGCGCGGGGGTGGCGGTGGACGTGTAGGTGGCGGTGGACGTCGATGTGTCGGTGGACGTGGAGGTGTCCGCAGGCGTGGTCACCGCCGTGTCCGAGGACGGGTGGTCACCGGTGCGGCCGGCGGGGTGGTCGTTCGTGTGGTCGCCGGCCGTGAGGTCGCCCTCCGTCCCCGGGCTGTGTAGCAACTCGTCCAGGCCGTTGGTGTCCGGTACGGGACCGCGGGCCTGGTCGGTGCTGGTGGCCGGGGAGGTCTGCTGCTCGGACGGCTGGGGGCGTTCCTGGAGCGGGAGTTGGTCCGTGCCGGGGTGGGGCGCGGTGTGCACGGTCGCGGGCGGGGCGGCGTTGTCCGTGGGCTGCTGCCGGAGCGGCGTGTCGTACGCGGTGTCGCTCGTGCCGTGGCTCGTGTCGTGGTCCGCGCCGGACCCGGACATGCTGGTCGTGTCCGGCACGCTGGGGGAAGTGCCGAGCGGCCGGTCGACCACGGGCTGGGGCTGCCGCGTGGGCGCGGTGTCGTCGGTCGACGGGGACTCGTGGCCGCTGGCCGGCTGCGGGTCGGTCCCGATCCGGCCGAGGTGTCCGGGGTCCTGCTGCCCGCCCAGCGCCTGGCCGATCTCCCGGTGCAGGTCGGAGGTCCGCTGGTCGTGCGGGAGCGCCTGGTCGAGCTGGTCGCGCAGATCCGCGACGGTACGGGCGGACTTGTCGGCGGCGTCCTGTCGCCCCGACAGCAGGTCCCGGGTGTGCTGTTCCTCGGCGCGGTCGAGTTCCCGGCGCAGCCGGTCCGCCTCGTCCTGGCGCTGCTGGTCCAGTTGCGCCTGCCGGGCCGCGCGCTCGTCCAGGGCGCGCTGCGCCTCCTCCGGGGAGTTCGCGTCGTGCGCCTGGTGCCGGAGGTTCCGGGCGGTGGGGTCGCCGTCGTCCAATGCGTCGAGGCGCTGCCGCAGTTCGTCGTCGGTCGGCGGGTCGTCGCGGCCGCTGCGGGTCGGGGTGTCCGTGCTGGGGCCGTCGGTCGCGGTGTGTGCCTCGGTGGCGGTGTGTGCCTCGGTGGCGGCGCCGGTCGGCGGGGCCGGCTCGGTGTGCAGCTGGTCGAACCGCTGCTGGAGGCGTGCCAGGTCCTGCTGGTCGCGGTGGTCGTGCAGCGCGTCCAACGCGTCGGCGGCCTCGTCGGGGCCCGGCGCGTGGTCGAGTTGCCGGAGCAGTTCCTGCTCGTGGGGGTCGGTGTCGCCGCGCAGCGTGTCGAGGCGCTGCCGCAGGTCGTCGAGGCCGTCGTGTCCGCCGTGCCCCCCGCCGGTGCCCGCATCGCTGCCGGGGACGTGGTCGGAGTCGAGCTGGTCCAGGCGCTGCTGGAGGGCCTGGTCGGCGCGGTGGTCGTGGAGTTGGGCGAGGGCCTGAGCCGCCGTGTCCGGGCCGTCGGCCTGGTCGACGGCCCGCTGGAGCGCCGCCTCCTGCGGATCGGGGCCGCCCGGGCGGCTGTTGAGTCGGTCGAACCGGTCGCGCAGCTCGGCGGTCCGCCGCAGGTCCGCGAGTCGGGTACGCAGCCGGTCCGCCTCCGGCCCGGTGGCGGTAGCCAGTTGGCGCCGTACGTTCTCGACGTCCGGGTGGTACGGCTGCGGGGTGTCCGGGCCGGTGAGCGCCTCCGAGGGGGCATGGCGCTCCACGAAGGCGGTGTACGCGCGCAGTTGGCTGTCCAGCAGGTCCGAATCTCCCCCGCGGCGGGCCTGTTCGACCCCGTCCACCAGGTGGTCCCAGGTGGACCGTTCGGACTGCGGCGCCCGGGTGTGGGCGAATCCCCCCTCCGCGTGCTGACGGAACGCGTCGTAGTGCTGGTCGAGCGCCCGCGTCTCCACGTGTGCGCGGAACGCCTGGAGTTGGCGGGTCGTCTCGCTCAGGTTCCCCGACCGCACCGCCTGGTCGACGGCCTCGCGGTACGCCTGCCGGTCCGACGGCGACATGCCCGCGTCCCGGCCGGCCCGGTCGAGCGCGTCGAGCCGGGGACCGACGTGCGCGGTCGGCGAGGCCGGCGGGGTGGCCGGCGCGTCCGGCGCGTCATGGATCGGGTGCGTGGAGCCGCCGCTGTGCCCCACCGGGTGGGTGGGCACCGTGAGGTGGTTCAGGGACGCCAGGGCCGGGTCACCGCCGTGGGAGTCACCGCCGTGGAGGCTGTCACCGTGCTTGCTGTCGCCCCCGCCCGGCAGCGGCTCCGTCGAGGGCCCGCCGCCGGCGGAGTGGGCCGGGGACGCGCCCGCGCCCGGGGCGGGGGACGTCACGGTGCCGGGGGTGTGCGTGGGCACATCGGGGAACGTGTGCACCTGACCGGCGCCCCGGCCCGCCGAGGAGGCGGGGTCCACCGGCGCGACCTGCTCGACCGGCGGCGCGCCCGGCGCATGCGTCGGCACGTCCGGGAACGCGTGGCTGCTGCCACCGCCCTCCCCCGGCCCGCCCGACGCGAGCGACGTGGTCGACGTGCCCGGGGTCTGCGTGGGAGCGTCCGGAAGGACGGGGTGGGAGTCGCCGCTGCCGCCGGGTTCCGCGACCACGGCCGGGGACTGGTGCGCCGGCGGGGTGGCGCCCGCGTGCTGCGCGCCGCCGCCAGCGCCGTTGCCCGCGCCCGCGCCCGCGCCCGCCCCGAGGCCACCGCCCTCCGTACTGACGGACGTGGGCGGCCGTGGCGCACGAGGCGCGACCTCGGACGGCCCACCGGACGACGATCCGCCCTGCCCGCTGCCGGACCGGACCGGCGGGGCGGAACCTGTTCCGGCACTGCCCGACGCCCCACGGACCGGCGGCGGCGCGGCCGACTCACGCGCCCCGGTGTCCCCCGCTCCGCCTGCCGCGTGGTCGTTGCCGGAGGGGAACGCCGTGGTGAAGCCGGGGAGTTCGGCGTTCCGCAGCGCGTTCTCGTGGACGATCGGCTCGCTGACGTGCCCGTCGCCCGTGGCCGCCGGGTGGTTCGTGGTCGTGATCGGCGGGGCGCTGTGCGAGGCGGACGTACTGGTGCTGCCGCCGGTGCCGACCCCGTGACCGCCAACTCCGGACGGGGACCCGTTCGTACGGACCTCGGGCGCGGGCACGCTCACCGGCGAGGACACCGCCGCCTCGTGGGAGTCGCCCTCCGCCGGGGGCGCGTGGCCCGTCCCCGGCTCGACGGGCGGCCGTACGCCGGACGTACTGCCCGATACCTGGTGGTCCCCGCCCGTCGTGCGCACGGGCGTACCGTGCGAGCCGCCCGCGGGCGTACCCGTGCTGCCGTGGCCGCCGGAGCCGAATCCGCCGCTGCCACCACTACCGCCACCGCTGCCCCTGTCACCTTCAAGGCCGCCCAAGCCGCCCAGACCGTCGCCCAGACCGCCGCCCATGCCTTCCTCCGGCAGCTTGCCGGGGCCGTGCAGGTCGGGAAGATCCGGGACGTCCGGCAGGTGGAAGTCGAAGTCGTCGACCTTCGTCTCGTCGCCGCCGCCCCCGCGCCGCTTGCCGCCGCCCCCGGCGATCGCACCTATCGCACCGGCCGCGCCGCCGAATCCGAGGTCCGAGGGCTCGCCGCTGCCGAACAGCGCGTTCATGGCCGTGGTGCTCGCCACCCCGGAGGCCCCGCCGAGGAGCCCCTTGCCGATCAGCGAACCGGCGAACTTCGGGACGAACGCGTCGCCCAGCCCGAAGGTGAGGCCGCCGATGGCACCGCCGATCGCCCCGCTCTCGATGGCGGAGATCGTGTTCTCCACGCTCCACGACGTGCGGTCGCCCTTGAGCATCTGGATGCCCTGGATGACCGCGTCCATCCCCACCATCATGCCGATGCCGGTGGCGATCGAGGTGAGCAGGCGGCGCAGCAGCATCCGGACGATCAGCCGCGCGGAGGTGATCAGCGCGGGGATGGCCTCCGGTGCCCAGAACGCCATCTGGGCGATCTCGAAGGCCAGCCAGACGAGTTGGGCCAGGATCATGTACTTCGCGTACTCCAGCTGCACCCCGGTGTTCCGGCCGAGCTTGCCGAGTTGGCCCGACGCCTCGGCCATGTCCGGCACGTTGGACTGGAGTTGGCGGACGAACGAGGCGAACTCGTCCGCGACCGAGCCGCCGACGCTGTTGAGCACGCCCCGGGTGGCGGGGGTGATCTCCCGGCTGATGGCCGCGAGCGCCTGCGCGGCCTCCTCCCAGGCCAGGCCGAGGCTGTGCATCTTGTCCTCGTCGCCCTTGGGCCATGACTGGCCGACGGCGAGGCGGGCGACCCAGCCGAGTTCGGGGGGCAGGTTGATGCTCACGGGCGGCCGGACCCCTTGTGGCTGCCGTCGCCGCCCTCTCCTCCGCCCTGTCCACCGCTCTCGCCGCCGGGGACCGAGCCCGGTTCCAGCGACGTCCCGAGCTTCCGGGCGGACTCCGAGTTCTGGGACTCGATGTTCTGGTAGCCCCGGGCCATGGTCCGCAGGCCGTCGCCGGTGCTGCGCAGCACGTCGCCGGCGTCCTGGGCCGCCTCGAGGATCTGCCCCTTGGGCTTGGTGTACTGCCGCAGGAACGCCTCGCCGGACGCGTCGTCGCCCCAGCACTCGCCGAGCGCGCCCAGCCGCGCCTCCAGCGCCTCGTGAACGTTCCGGAACCGCTGGGCCAGTTCCTGCATGTACGGCATCTGGGCCTGGAGACCGTCGGTGTCGACCGAGAACGACTCGCCTGACATGGGAACCCCCTGGGGTGGGCACGGCGCTGACGCGTGAGCGGATGGACCTGGGCGGATGGACCCGAGCGGATGGACCCGAGCGGACGTGAACGGACCTACGTGGAAAGGCTGTTGGGGCAGAGCGCGGCGGAACGGGTGGCGGCTACGGGCGACGCGCGGCTCCCTCAGGCCGGCCGTTGTCGAGGTAGTCCCGCACCGCGTCCGGCATGGGCGGGTCGTCGGGCAGGATCGCCGCCGGGTCCACCTCGCCGCGCAGCAGATCACCCACGGTCACGCCAGGCGGCAGCGCCAGCGACGTCAGTTCCGCGACCTTCTCCATGGCTTCGGCCCGCGCCTCGCGGATCGTGGCCAGCAGGACGTCCGACAGCTCCTTGGGCGCCATGCGGTGATAGGCGCCGGTCGGGAAGTCGATGGCCGTCACGTCGCCCTGCGCGCCCACGGTCACCTTCACCGTCTGGCGCGGGGCGGTCGCCGTGCCCGTCACCTCGTTGATCCGCCGCCGCGTTTCGACGGCCTCCTCCCGCTGCTTGCGGTAGAGCTCCAGCAGTCCTTCGATGTCCCGGTCGTACGGCGTGCTCACGGCTTCCTCTCCTCACGTCGCCCTCGTGTTGCCGCGCGGTCGCGGTGGCGGTTTCGATGGCAGTGGCGGTGGCGGTGGCGGTGGCGACCACCGTCGTACGGCTCCGTACCCCACCGGGCCGCGTGCGCGCTCCTCCCGGCGGGGGCCATTCAGAACACCCCGTTCGGGCCGTCGGCGACCGGCGGCGAGCCCCACGTGTCGCCCTCCTGCACCAGCAGGTCGGCGATGCCGCGCGCGGCGGGCTCCTCGTCGGCGGACTCGTCCTGGGCCCCCTCCGGTTCCTCCTCGTCCCACTCGTCGTCCGCGGACGCGGGTGCGCAGGACAGCGGCTGTTCGGCCGGTGCGAGAACCGCCGACTCACCGTTCGCCGCGGGCCGGTTGGGCCGCCAGGTGGCCAGCGGCCGGTCCTCGCCCTCCGCCTGCGCGGCACCGTCCGCCCCGCGCGGAGCGCCCCCGGGGCTCGTGCCCCAGGTCCCCTCGTCGGCGGTCGCGTACCCGGGCGCGGAGATCTCCGCCTCCTCCTCGGGCCGCGCCGCCCACAGCAGCGGTGCGAACGACGCTCCCGCCACACCCCAGGCCGCGGTGTCCTCCTCCGACAGGTCGTCGTCGGCCGGCCGCAACACCACCAGCGGGTCGCCGAGTTCGCCGCCGCCCGAGGGGTCGTACCCGTCGTACGCCGCGTACTGCGGGTCGCCGCCGTGCGCCGGGCCCTCCGGTACGGCCGGGGCAGCCGGCGCGGTGACGCCGGCCGCCAGCGCGTCGGCGGCCAGGGCCTCGGGGGCCGCCGGTTCCGCGAACGCCTCGCCGGTCGGCTCCACGAGGGTGCCGTGGTCGTCCTCGTCCCGGCGGCCGGGAGCACCGGCCGCGCTCATGCCGCCCATCGGCAGGAACGGGGTCGCCGCGGGTACGGCGGACGCCTCGGCCGCGGCGGGCACCGCGAACCCTTCCGTGGTCCCGTCGGCCCCGCTTTCCTCGGCCGCGGCCGGTACGGGCGCGGCTCCGACACCCGCCTCCGTGCCGTTCGGCAGCCCGGACAGCGTGGCCGCTCCGGTACCGGCCGGCGCCGATCCGGACACCTCGGCCACCGGCACTCCCGGTTCCGTCCACGGCTCGGCGCTCGGCGCGAGCAGCCCCGACGCGTCGGAGGACGCACCCTCCTCCCGACCCGCCGCCCCACCCGGCGCTCCCCCCATCCCCGGCATCATCATCCCGGGCATTCCACCCTGCGCGGCCGTCTCCTGCTCCTCGGGCAGGGCGCCGGCCAGGTCGAGCCCTTCCTGCCCGCCGGGTACGGTCCCGGCCGCCGCGACCTCACCGGACGCGGGGTCGTCCGCCCCGGTCCACGGCTCGGCTGTCGGATCGAGCAACCCCGACGCGTCGCTGCGGTCCGCCCCACCGGCAGCCGACTGCGCACCCCCACCCATCCCCGGCATGAACGGCGTCCCGCCTCCGGTGCCACCCAACTCCGACGCACCCGGGAAGGCCGCCGCCTCGGATTCGGGCAGATCCAACCCACCATCAGCACCGACCGGGACACCACCCGACGGCAAAAACCCCTCCCCCGCCGTCCCCACATCCCCCGACCACGGCTCACCGTCCCCCTCCAACAACCCCGACGCGTCACTACGATCCAACCCACCCGCAGCCGACTGCGCACCCCCACCCATCCCCGGCATGAACGGCGTCCCGCCACCAGCACCACCCAACCCCGACGAACCCGGAAACTCCGACGGCTCAAACCCCGGCAGATCCAACCCACCACCCGCACCCACCGGAACACCACCCGACGGCAAAAACCCCTCCCCCGCCGTCCCCGCATCCCCCGACCACGGCTCAGCATCCCCCTCCAACAACCCCGACGCATCACTACGATCCAACCCACCCGCTGCCGACTGCGCGCCCCCACCCATCCCCGGCGTGAACGGCGTCCCGCTTCTGGTGCCGCCGGTGAGGCCGCCGCCGTTCGCGGACAGGCCGGTGGAGCCGGGGAAGGCGGAGGGGGAGAAGCCGGGAGTGTCCGTCTCCAGGCCGAGGTCGGCGGCGTTGGGCGCCGAGCCGCCCGTGGTGGTGCTGCCCGGGAAGGCGGACGGCGAGAGGCCCTTGGTGTCGCCGAGGCCGCCGAGCCCGGAACCGTCGCCGAGTCCGGAACCGTCGCCGAGGCCCGAGGTCCCGCCGATGCCGGTGTCGCCGGGGAAGTCGGCCGCGGTCGCGCCGTCCTTCCAGGTGCTGGGGTCCTCGGCGAGGTCGGACTCGGGCAGGGTGCCGGTGCCGCCCAGTCCGGTGCCGCCGCCGAACGCGGACGGGTTCGCCAGGGGCAGGCCGCCGAGGCCGCCGCTGTCGCCGCCGAGGCCGGTGTCGCTCCCCAGGCCGCTGTCGCCGCCCAGGCCGGTGTCACCGCCCAGGCCGCCGCTCCCGTCGACGCCCGTTCCGCCGCTGAACGCCGTGGGGTTGAGCATCCGGTCGAAGGTGTTCGGGTCCAGCGTGCTGTTGTCCGTGCCGAGGCCGCCGTCCGGTCCCAGGCCGCCCAGGCCGCCCTGCCCGCCCAGGTCGCTGTCCCCGCCGAGGCCGGAGCCGGGCCCGTTGGTGTCCAGGCTGCCGGAGTACGGGCTGGGCATCGCGTCCTGGGCGGGGTCGTATCCGGCGGCACTGGTCAGCGCGGCGTCGGGCGCGAGCGTGTCGAGGCCGCCGCCATCGGAGTTCGACAGGTCCGCGGGATCGGACGGGGCGTAGTCGGCGGGCTGGTAGTCGTCCGGCGGGGCGTCCGCGGGCGGCTCGTCGACCGGCGGCGGGTCGGTCGCGGCGGGCCCGGTGATGGTGCCGGGCGGGCGGACCGAGTCGATGGTGACCTGGTAGTCGGCGGCCAGGCTCTTCAGCACCGCGCGCATGTCGTGGTTGAGCATCTTGACCAGTTCGGGCTTCTTGCTCACCGGGATCAGGCCGTTGCTCATCGGCGTGACGCCCATCAGCGTGGCCTGGTTGGCGTACCAGGCGTCGATCTCGCCGATCTTGTTCTGCGCGTTGAGGAGGTTGACGGAGTTGTCCGCGAGCTGCTGCGGGACGGAGTTGCCCGAACCGCTGCCGCCGTCGGCGGTCTGGCCGCCGGACAGCACGTCGGCGGTCGCGGCGACCTGTTTGGAGAAGGTGCTCATCATGTCGTAGAAGGCGTCGGCGGCGTCGCCCTTCCACGGGCCGTCGTCACCGGCGAGCGCCTTGGCCTGGTCCTGGAGGGCCTGGGCGACGCCCGACAGCACCACCTGGACGTGGTAGAAGACGTTCGCCGCGTCCTGGAGGCTCTGCGGCGACGCGACGGCCGCGGCACGGTCGACGTTGTCGGGGTCGTCCGTGCCGGCGGACATGCCACGGATCGCGGCCTCGATCTGCTTCCAGTCCCAACTGTCGTAGTCGGAGATCTGGCCGGTGTCGGACGGGTCGCCGTAGATGGCGCCGTCGTCGCCCTGCGAGAATCCGTTGCTGTCGTAGTCGGTGCCCATGTGAGCAAGTCCTCCGTCATTGCGCCGTCGCTGGTCGCCGGTCCTGGCCGGCGGGGCGTCCGGTGATCCGAACCGCCCCGCCGGACAGCACACTTACGCACGACCTGTCGTCCTCGACCCGCCGTGCCATCCGCTGGGTGACGCGTGTGCTGCCGCGTGAGCCACCGCGTACGGTGAACGCGGCTGCTGCCGCGCGCGGTTACGCGCCCCCGCCGGACGACGCCCCGCCCGAGTCGGTCAGCAGGACGGAGAAGTCGCCGTCCGCCGACTGCATGGCGGTCTGCAGATCCTGGGACGTCATCTTGTTGGCGTCCTCCAACGTGGAGTAGCGCGACGCCAGTTGCCTGACTCCGTCCCGCAGGTCGCCGAGCCCCTGCACCAGATCCGCCAGGACCTTGCCGTACTGGGCCTTCAGCCCGGAGTCGGCATTGAGCCCGTTGACCTTCGAGCGGATCTGGTCGGCGTGGTAGAAGGCGCCCGGAGCCGTGCTGACCGGGTCCAGCTTCTTCGCGGCGGCCTGCGTGGGCGCGATGAGCTTGTCGATGTTGTCAGCGAACACGTCCATCGACGGGGTGTCCACGCTCGTCCCCTTGCCGCCGTCGGTGCCGCCCGGCACCGACGGCGGGGTGAACGGCGTGTCGTTGCTGTACGTGCCCTGCCCGGCCGGCAGCGTCGTACCGCCGTCGTACGCCTGGGCGGTGTGCTTCGGCGCCGGGGGCGACGGGGGCAGGGTGCCGTCGAGGGTTCCGTAGGTCATGGCGGGTCAGCCCCAGAGTTGGACGCCTGCGCGCTCGCCCAGGGAGTAGTACTCGTTGATGTTGCCGAGCTGCTGGGTGGCCAGGGCGGCCTTCTGGGTCATGTCCGCGGCAGCGGCGTCCCACTGCGCCTTGACCTCGGCGTAGGTGGCCTGCGCGTCGCTGGTCCACTCGCTCAGGTTGATCCTGGCCTGGTTGTCGAGGTCGGCCAGGGCCTGGTTGATCCGCTGCGTGATGGCGTTCATCTCGCCGACGATGACGTCGACCTGCTCCATCTGGACGGTGTACGTCGCCACGGGGGGCTCCTTGGAGGAAAGAGGGGGAACGGGCGGTGGTGCGGTGCGGCCGGTGCGGGTCAGAAGCCCGGGAGGCTGGTGACGCCGGAGGCGATGTTCTGGGCGACCGTGTGGGCGGTCTGCTGGGTCTCCTCGTGGGTGTTGGCGTAGACCTGCGTGTTCTGCTGGAGCTTCTCCAGCATCGTCCGCAGCGCCTGGTTCACCTTGTTGAAGTCGTCCAGCCACGCCTGCATGGCGTTGCCGTAGATCGTCGAGGCGTCACCGGTCCAGCTCCCGCGCAGGCCGTCGATCTGGCCGGCCATCTGGGCGTAGGAGGTGGCGCCGTCGTCGAGGGCGGTCTGGAAGGTGCCCTGGGCGGCGGTCATTCCCTGCAGTTCGACTGATGTCAGTGCCATGGTCGGGCTGTCCTCTCGTCGGTGTGCGTCTGCTCTTCCGTCCCGGTCCGCCGCGGGTGCCGCTCGTGGTCACGGCGGGCCGGAAGCTCACAGCCGGGCCAGCGGTTCCGGCCGCTGGTACGGGGGTTCGGGGGGTTCGGGGGGTTCGGGGGGTTCGGGGGGCGCGGCCGGGGGCGGGGCGCTCTCGTCCCGGGCGCTCTCGTCCGGGGCGAGCACCGCCGCCTGCTCGGGGGCCTGGCGGGGCAGGTCGGCCGGGGTGACGGTGCGCGCCCGCGCGCTCGCGGCGAGGCTCTCGGCGAGCCGGTGCGCGCGGTAGGCGCCGGCTTGTTCGGGCGAGCGGGCGAAGGTCTCGGCCAGTGCCTGGGCGACGTCCTCGTCCATCTGGAAGCCGTAGCCGCGCAGCCGGCGCCGCACCAGTTCCACGGTCTGCTCCGGGGTGTACGGCTCCAGGCGGGCGTATTCGGCGAACCCCTGGGCGACGTCGGTGCGTTCGCGCATCAGGCCGATCAGGTGCTCGGGGGTGCCGATGAGCGCCAGCACGGTGTCGCCGGGCACGGTGACGATCCGGGCGAGCGCGTTGAGCACGGCCTCGCGGGACTGCGGGCTGCGCTGCTCGAACGCCTCGGTCCACTCCAGTACGAGCACCCCGCCGGCGTTCTCCTCCAGCGCCGACGCCAGCCGCAGCAGGGGCTGTTCGGCCCAGCGGGCGGGCAGCGAGGAGAGCCGGATGTGCCGGGTGGCGCCGGTGGGCAGCAGCCCCAGCTCGGCCAGGCAGCGCCCGTAGAGCGCGGCGAGGGCGCGGCGGCCGCTGCCGGGCGGGCCTTCGAGCACGACGTTGGCCCGGGCGGACAGCGGTTCGGGGCGCGTGCCGGGCCGCTGCTGCGCGGCCGACAGGGCGCGCAGCCGGGTGCGCAGCGCCGAACGGGCGGTGTCCAGGCCGGTGATGGCGGCCAGCCGGCGCAGTCCGGGCAGCTCGGGCAGTTCGGGGTCGCTGTCGGCGGCGGTCGGGGTGCCGGGCAGCTCGGTCACGTCCTCGCCGGTCAGGACGCTCAACGCGCTGTCGTCCTGGTGGGGTTGGGCGGACAGCCGGGTGGCCTGGCGGCCGATCATCTCCTCGAAGATCTTGCGGGCCACCCGGCCGTTGCCGAAGGTGTCGCCCTTGGGCACGTCCACGAAGTAGCGGTTCAGCGCCTCCAGGGCGCCGTCGTCGAGTTCGTAGTAGTGCTTGCCGCACAACCCCCGCACGATGGTGACGAGTTCGTCCGGTTCGTAGTTGGGGAACTCGATGGTCCGCGCGAAGCGGGACGCCATGCCGGGGTTGGAGGCGAGGAACTGGTCCATCTGCGCCGAGTAGCCGGCGACGATGACCACGATCTCGTCGCGGTGGTCCTCCATCAGCTTCATCAGCGTCTCGACGGCTTCCTGGCCGAAGTCCGGTCCCGAGCCGCGGGACTGGTTGGTCAGGGTGTATGCCTCGTCGATGAAGAGCACGCCGCCGAGTGCCTTGATGAAGACCTCGGTGGTCTTGATGGCGGTGCCGCCGATGATCTGCGCGACCAGGTCGGCGCGGGCCACCTCCACGATGTGGCCCTGCCGCAGGATGCCCAACTCGGCCAGCACCGCGCCGTAGAGGCGGGCCACCGTGGTCTTGCCGGTGCCGGGCGGGCCGGCGAAGACCAGGTGCCGGCTCATCGGCGGCATGGGCAGGCCCATCTCCATCCGCCGCTTGGTCATCTTGTTGAGGTCGATCAGGCCGGTGACCTCGCGCTTGACGCTCTCCAGGCCGACCAGCGACTGGAGTTCGGCGAGCGGGCCGGCGCCCGTGCCGCCGGTGGCCGTCACGGCCGGACCCGGGCCCGCGGCGCCGCCGCCGGCGGCCGACGTGGCCGTCAGCTCCTTGCCGCCCGCGTCCGGTCCGCTGCCGCCACCGCGCCCGGCGGCCGAACGGCGTCCGCCCGCACCGGAGTTGTCGCGCACCTCGCAGTCGTGGACGCCGACCGGCTCGGCGGTCTCCGAGCGGATGCCCTCGCCGGTGTTGTCGAAGACGGTGCAGTTGCTCAGCTCCGCGCGGGAGGCGGCGGCGAGGTGCACGCCGTGACCGCGAGCGCCGTGCACCCGGCAGCCGACGGCGGTGAGCGTGCCGCCTGCGACCCGCAGGCCGTCGCCGTCGGAGCCGCTGAACTCGCTGTCCCGGGCCGTCAGTTCGCTGTCCGCGCCGATGACGACGCCGCCCCCCTCGACGGTCGAGCCGTCCAGTTCGGCGTGGGCGGAGTCCGCCAGGGCGAGCGCGCAGCCGCCGCCCACGCGCAGCCGCACCTCGGACAGCCGGGCCCGTACTCCCTGCCCCAACTCGATGCCCACGGTCCCGCTCGCGGTGGCGTCGGCCTCGTCGACGTCCAGCCGGGCGCCGCCGAGCGCCTGCACCGCGGGGCCTCCGTCGGCGACCGACAGCCGGGTCAGCCGGGCCGCGCCGCCGCCCAGCCGCACCGCGGCCGTCGCGGCGTTCCGCACGGCCAGTTCGGTCGCGGTGACCTCGGCGCCGTCCTCCGTGAGCACGCCCACCGGGGTGTCGTCGATCCGGCAGCGCTCCAGCACCGGCCGGGCGCCGTCCGCCGCGTGCAGGGCGACCTGGGCCGCTCCGGTGATCACGCAGTCGCGCAGGACGGGCGCGCACTCCTTGATGTACACCGACTCGCCCCGGGACCCGGTGAACACGCAGTCGGCCAAGGTGACGTCGGCGGTGCTGGCGAGGTACGCGTCCAGGCCGGCGCTGCCGGTCACCTCCACGCGGCTCAACTCGGCCCGACCGTCCTGCTCGACGGCGAGCGCGGGCTTGCCGCTGCCGGTGATCCGGGTGGCCTCGACGACGACGGCGCCGCGGCCGTTGACGCACAGGCCGTTGCCCGCGGCGCGGTCCAGGGTGGACGAGCGCAGCGTGAGCCGGCCCTGCTCGGCGACGACCACGGCCGACGAGCCGGCCTCGGAGATGGTGGTCCGCTCCACGACGTTGCCGCCACCGGACGTCAACACCACTCCGGCGCCACGGGAGTTGGTGACCTGGCAGTCGCGCAGCGCCACCGTGCCCGCGTCCCACGCCAGCACCGCCGTCCACGCCTGACCCGCCACCCGGCAGCCGTCCAGCGCGGCCTGCCCGCGGCGCACGTCGAGCACCGGCGCCTCCGGGTCGGCGCCGCTGAGCAGCAGCCCGGAGATCTGCACGGCCTCCGCGTCCACGACGACGGTGCTGCCGGCGGGGGCGTGCACCTGGGCCGTGCCGCCGGCGCCGTCGGCGGCCAGGGTGACCGTGCGCACCAGGTGCAGGGCCTCCTCGTAGCGGCCGGGGCCCACCGTGATCAGCGCGCCCTCCGCGGCGTCCGCGAGCGCCTCGGTCAGCGACCGGTACGCGCCCGGCCGGTCCGGGGAGACCACTAGCACTTGCCGGTTCACAGCGTCGCTCCCTCGTGAGTCGCGCCCTGCGCGGGTGCGTGCGGGCCGGCCCCGGCGCGCGGCCGGGGCGCGGTGGCCATCAGGCCGGGCGGGGTCTGCGGCTGCGGGGTCCGCGGCCCCGGGGCCCGGCCCGCCTCGGCCGGAGACTTCGCCGATGCTCCCGCCGGCGTACTCGCCGTTGCCTTCGCCAGCGCGGCGGCGGCTCGCTCCAGGCTCTCCAGGGCGAGGTCGTCCAGCGCCGAGCGCCCGGGCTTCACCCGTCCGTCCGCGCCGATCTCGGTCGCCGCCATCTCCCGGATCAGGACCGGGTCGCCCGCGGTGCCGGCCGGGCGCAGCACCTTGAACGTCGTGCCGGGCAGGAACACCACCCGGTCGGGCACCGCGGCGTCCAGCAGGCCGGTGCGCCGCGCGGTCATCGACCAGATCACGAACCGCGGCTCCGCCGGAAGGTCCGCCGTCGGCAGCGCGAACGCCGGGCAGAACGACCACTCCGTCACCAGCCGCCCGTCCCGGTACCAGTCCCGTTCCGCGTCGGTCAGCTCCGCGCCCAGCACGGCCGCGCCCCGGTACGACGGCAGCCTGCGCAGCCCCGAGGCCACGCAGCGCGCCAGCGGCACATGCGGCCCGACCCGCGCGGACCGCACGGACTCGTCCACACCCGCGCTGTTCCCGGTCAGGTACAGGCGCACCGCGACCAGGTCGATCAGCGCGTCCGACGCCTTCTCCCGGCTCGCGCTGCGCAGCCCGGGCACCTCCGACATCACCCGCGCCACCGTTCCCGCGGCCACGTCGTACTGCGCCCGGAACGTCTTGCGCACCCAGTCCCGCTCCCGCTCGATCCCCCGCTCCGGCGGCACCGCACACGCGGCCCCCTTCGGCACGGGCTGCACGCGAACCCCCACGGGCGCCTGCGCGGCGGGCGGTTGTACGGGGGCGGCCGCGACGGTCACCCGCGGCGCCAACTCGCTGACGGCGGGCGGGGGTTCGGCCACCACCGGAGCCGCCGGGTACACCCCAGCGGACTCCAACCGCAGCCCGACCGGCCGCGGCGCGGCAGGCGGCGGCGCGGCAGGCGGCGGCGCGGCAGGCGGCGGTACGAGTGCGGGCCCAACGGCGCCCGACGGCTGCGGAGTCGGCGCGCCCGAGGTGGACGGCGCGGTCCCCGCGGGCTGCGATGCTCCCGGCGCCGCCGGGACCCGCGACGGCGCACCGGACACGGGCTGCGGCAACCCCGGCGGCAAAGGCGCCGCCACGGATGGAGGCACGGCGCCCGGTCCAGTCGCCCCGGGCCGCGGGGGCAGCCCAGCAGCGGCTGGTGGCAGAGCGGTTGACGTCCCAGGCGGTACGGCGGACCCCGGCGTGGGCTCACCGGCGTAGGGAGCGGACGGCACGGGTGCCGCGGCGGGCGGCACCGACGGCGCCACCCGGGACTCCGGGCCGGCAGCGGTCGGCGGCAACGCAGTTGACGCACGTGACGGCACAGGCGCTGACGACCCCGACCCACCGACGTTCGAAGCGACCGGCACAGGTGCCGCGGCCTCCGGCGCCACCGGAGGGGACCCAGCAGCACCTGGCAGCACGGCAGTTGGTGTACCCGGCGGGGTGGGCTCCGGCGGCGGTACGAACCCGGGCGCGGCTCCCGGCGCGGGCACTGCGCCCCGGGACGTACTCACGGACGGGCCCGAGGCCGGGGGCACGGGTGCGGCGCCAGGCGCGGGCAGCGCACCGGAAGTCGAGGGCGCTACAGGGGGGACGGGTGCGTGCCGCGGGGCCGGCGCCGGCTGCGTCGCCGAGGGCATCGCCGGAGGCATGGGTCCGGCGGCGGCGAGCGCCGGGCTGTCGCTCGACGGCGGGAAGATCGTGGTCGGGTGGGCCAGCGGAAGAGCGAGCCGGCGCACCGACGGGTGACCGTCCGCCCCGGATGCAGCGGGCAACGGGTCCGGCAACGGCACCGGTGCCGGCGGTACAGCGGCGGGTCCGGTGGCCGGGTGGGCTGGCCCCTCGGGCCCAGCGCTCCCCTCCATACGCGGCCCCTGTTCCGAGCCCGACGACCGCGGAACCGCGACAGCACCAGCAGCCCCGCCCGCAAACCCCTCGGGCCCAGCACCCCCACCCGCAAGCGACCCACGCTCCGAATCCGCACCAACCCCCGCGTGCGCACCCGACCCCGACTCCGTCGCACCGGAACGCGAAACCCCCACACCCCCAGGCACACCCCAACCGCCACCACCAACTCCACCCACCGAGGCGCCCGCCACGCCCGAACCCGTGTGCCCCGCAAGCAGAGGCGTCACCGAAGCTTCCGGCCGCGTGACCGTAGGAACGGGAGCAGCGGCAGCCTGCTGCGGAGCCCCAACGCCCGCGACCCCATTGCCCGTTGGGTCAGCCGACACGGAAGTGGCCGTCTGAAGAGCCCCGTCGGCGGTTGCGGCACCCGAAGAGGTCGCGGCGGCCCCGGCCGTCACCGTCGCCTCGGGGCCCGCCGCGACGGGAGGCGCGGAGGGCATCGCCGGGATCGCCGCCTCGGCCGTGGCCGACCCGGTGGCGGTCGAGGTGACCCAGCCGTCGGGCAGGGCGAGTTCGGCGGTCAGGCCGCTCAACGGCCGCGGACTCGACGGCTCCTCGGCGACGGACCGGGACACGGAGGCGGACACGGGTGCGGGTGCGGGTACGGACGCAGGTGCGGACAGATCCTCGGCAGCGGACGCCCACACCTCCGCCTGGAAGGGAGTGGCCGGAGCGACCGGAGCGTGCCGCGGCTCGGCGGCCGGACCCGCGGCGGACCCGTTCGCCACAGCCCCAGGAACGCTCTCGCCGACCCCGGCCCCGACCCCTACCCCGCCCCCGAGCCCGCCGCCACCCCCGACAACGTTATCAACCGCACTGCCCTCCGCACCGGTTGCCGCCGTGCCAGGCGCCGCCCAGGGCGCGCTGCCGGCGGGCCGGGTGGTCGGCGGGATCGCCGCCGTCACCGCTTCGTGCGGGTCGGACACGGCGATCGGCTCGGCGTACCAGGCGCCGGTGTCGACGGCCGGGTCGTCGGCGGGCCGCAGGACGAAGTCGCCGCGGGCGTCGGCGCCGAGCCGCCACAGCGCGTCCTCGGCCAGCGCCCGCATGCGCGCGGCCATGTCCGGGGAGCCGCGGTGGTAGAGGAAGAGCCGGTCGCCGGGGGCGGCGGCGATCCTGCGGACGTCGTCGCCGTCGTCGGGTTCGGTGTGCGGGCGCATCCACAGCCCGCTCTGGACGACCTCCAGCACGGCGTCGAAGGCGTACTCGTAGACACCGGGGGCGACCGGTGGGAAGCCGGGCAGCGGTTCGCGCACTCCGACCAGTGCGGGCGGCGGCGCGCCTTCGGTGCCGCGCGGGCTGTAGAGGAGTTCGCGGACGAAGGCGGAGCGCCCGCCGGTGCGTTCGGCGCCGTCCGGCGCGGCACCGTCCGGCGCGGCACCGTTCGGCGAGGTGCCCGACTGGTCGGAGGGGCCGGCCGGGTCGGACGGCGCGCGGTCGTCGTCGGTCATGCCGGTGTAGAGGACGACCTGGTGCTCCAGCGCGTCGGCGAGCTGCTGGCCGAGCGCCTCGCCCTCCTGGGGCAGGGCGACGGGGCCGAAGTGCACGAAGCGGATGCGCGAGCGGGTCGTCGGCATCACGGTGTCCCAGAACCGTACGACGTCCGCCAGCGGTACCGCCGGGCCGCCGGGGCAGCCCAGGACGACGGTCATGACGTCGGGGTCGATGGCGAGGCGGCCGAAGAGCCGGCGGCGGTTGTCCTCCGCCGCGTCCGGCAGCGCGCCGCGCACCCACACTCCGCAGGGCAGCGGCTCGACGACGGCGTACGGGCTGGTCACCCAGGGCCGGTCCATCATCGAGAACTGCCAGCGGGGCTTGGGGAATCCCATGGAGTCGTGTTCGAAGGGGCGGCCGGGCCGCAGCCGCAGCCAGCCGGAGCCGTGGCCGCCGGGGATGTAGAGGCCGCCGCCCGCGGTGGGCAGCACCTCGCCGTCGGGGACCACCACGACCGTGCCGAGTTCCTCGGCGATCCGCTGCCCGGCCCTGCGGATCTCCGCGGAGGTGCCGCTGCCGAAGACCAGGCGCAGGCTGCCGGTGCTGTCGGCCAGTGCCCGGGCCATCGCGTCGGCAGCGGTGTCGGGGGCGACGCCGGGGACGTCCACGACCACGACGGTGTGCTGGTCGTCGTGGGCCAGGGCGTTGGCGAACCGCCAGGCGGACTGGTCGGTCCTGCCCTTGGGCTGGATCAGCAGGGCGTCGCCGACGGCGCGGCACTGGAGCGAGGGGCCGGGCGGCAGCAGCGCGCGGATGCCCTTAAACACGGCCGCCTCCCGCGCTCGTCGAGCCGGGCATGGTCAGGAGGGGGCCGGTCGGCAGCAGGGCGATCATGTCGTCGGGGAGCAGGGAGACCAGTCCCGACAGTCCGAGGGCGGCGGTGACGTCGTCGCTCGCCAGCCGGTAGGCGGTGCCGTCGTCGGTGACGAGGTAGGTCCTGGGGTGGGTGGCCTTCCTGAGCGTCTGCTCGCGGCTGCTGACCACCAGGCCGTGGCCGGGCGGGACGAGGACGGCGCGGCTGCCGGTGGCGGCGTCCCCGCGTTCGAGGACGACCTGCGTGCCCAGGGCGCTGCCGTCGACGTGCTGGGCCAGGCACACCGTCTGGCCGTCGGCGGACACCGCGGGGGCGCCGGCCACGTCCGGCAGCGCGCCGGCCATCTCGGGGTCGTCGGTGAGGCGGACGGCGGCCAGCGCGGAGGAGGGCACCTGGAGGGGTGGGGGAACGTGCGGCTCGGCGGCCAGCAGCGCGGACTCGGTGGCGTTGGTACGGGACACCCCGCCGCGGGTCATCACGTAGTAGTGCCGCTCGCCGGCCGTGGTGGTGGTGGTGAACAGCTGGCCGACGGTGACGGCGTGTCCGGCGACCGTGCCGGCGGGCTTGCCCTGTCCGGCGGGGCGGACCGCGGTCAGCGCGCGGCCGGTGGGCACCGCGGCGAGCCAGTCGCCGGGGGCGGCGGTCGGCTGGTCGGTGTCCAGGCCGAGCGCGACCAGCGTCGCCTGGTCCGGGACGCGGTACTTGGTGCCCTTCCACAGCAGGTAGCGGGTGCCGTCGGCGGCGACGAGCAGCGTCTGCCGGTCGGCGGGGAAGGCCGTGGTCCGGCCGGCGGGGCTGAAGTCGATGCTCTGCCCGCCGGCGAACTGCGGCCGCAGGCAGCGGGTCCAGGCGTCGCCGATCACCTGGGAGGGGGCGGGGACCTCGTCGGGCGCGCCGGGGATGCCGACCGCGGTGCCGTGCGGGATGCCTTCGAGGTCCTGGCGGGAGACGGTGTGCGCGGTGGGGTTGCGGGCGAGCAGCAGCACCGAGGAGTAGTTGCGGACCGGGCGCAGCTCGCCGTCGACGTACAGGTAGCGGTTGCCGGTCTCCTTCTCCACGATGTACGCGCCCGAGGCGCGCCAGGAGTGGTCGGGGGCCGGCGCGATCAGGCCGTAGACGCCGAAGCCCACGCACAGCAGGATGACGATGCCCACGCCGAAGAAGGTGCCGAGCGAGGCGCGGCGGGTGGGGCTGTCGCCGCGGCCGGGGTCGCCGCTGACGAGTGCGGTGGCCAGCCGGCCGACGGCGAACTGGTACGCCTGGACGTGGTCCCGTCGGGTCTGCATGGGGGTCCTCCTCTCGGTTCCGGTCCGTCAGCTCGTCAGTCCGCGCACATGCGAGTAGACGTGCAGGAGTTGGAGGAGCAGGGGCAGCAGCGACATCGCGACGAGCATCTCGGTGATGTCGCCGCTGTGGCCCCAGACCGGCAGCAGGCGGCTGGAGGGCAGCCGCCAGGCGCCGGCCAGCAGGGCGACGGCGGTGAGCACCAGGAGCGCGGCGGCGATGCCGCGCTCGCCGGGGCCGCCGGTGGTCCACTGCTGCAGGAGCAGCAGGGCCAGGCCGACGCCGCCGGCGATGACGGTGGGCACCCGCTGGAGGGTGCCGGCCAGGCCGCGGGCGCGCAGCAGCACCGCGGCGCCGAGGACGAGCGGCAACGCCCAGCCGATCCAGCCGTGTTCGCGGATCATGAACCAGAAGACGACGGCGAAGGCGAGCGAGAACCCGAGGCTGAGCGCGTCCAGGTAGGAGGTGGCGGCCCGTACCCGGCGCTCCACCCGCTCCTGCGGCTCGGGGTCGACGTCCTCCTGCAACTCTTCCGCGTTGTGCGGGAGTTGGGGTACCCGCAGCCGGGCGACGCGCAGCGAGAGCCGGGGGGCGAAGTGGCCGAGGACGAACAGTCCGACCCCGACCACGGCGACGGCCTGGCCGGCCCGCCAGTCGAAGGCGGCGCGCAGCCCGATGGCGGCGGCCGCGGCCGCGGCGACGACGACCGCGGTGCCGGGCAGCAGGAACGGCATGGCGCGCAGGGCGACCAGCGCGACGGCGACGGCGGTGACGCAGCCGGCGGCGACCAGCAGGCCCGGCACGCCGGGGTCGAAGCCGCCGTGCGGGCCGGCGCGGAAGGCGAGTCCGGCCAGTCCGCCCATGGCCATCGCCGCGATTCCCGCGGTCACCACCGCGGCCCGGTCGGCGGCCAGCCGGGCGCCGGTGGCGCAGGCCGCGGCGAACAGCACCGCGGCGATGCCCGCGCCGGCCCCCGCGAAGTCGCCGGGGCCGGCGCTCAGCAGGGCCAGCGCGAGCATGACGACGGCCAGGGCGGCCATGGTCAGGGACAGCGCGCGGGTCAGCTCGGGCCGCCAGCGGCCGGGCAGCGAGCCGACGACGTGCGCGACGCCGTCGGCGACGTCGTCGAAGTGCAGGGTGGGCAGCGGGTCGTCGGCCGGGCGCAGGTGGAGCACGTCGCCGTGCCGCAGGCCGAGTCCGGCGGGGGTGCCGTCCGGGTCGAGCGGTGCCTCGCCGAGGCGTTGCAGCGCCCACGGCGCGCCGCGGTCGCGCACGTCGGAGACCACGTGCTCGACGAGGACGGGCAGCAGCGCCGACACCGGCAGCGTGACCGGGATCGCGAGGTCGGCCTGTCCGCCGGGGCCGACGACGGTCATCCGGCACACCTCGGTGCCGGTCCCGGCTCCGGGAACCACGGAGGCAGTGGTCATCGGGTCGCTCCTGTGCGGTGGGGGGCTCGGTCGCGCGCGGCGGCGGTACGGCCGCCGCCGGCGCGCCCAACGGTGGTACGGGCAGCGGTGGTTCGGGCGCCGGTCGTACGGACGGTGATCGCGCGAACGGTGATCGCACGGGCAGCGGCCGTACGTTCGCCCGTCGTACGTTGACCGGTCGTACGTCCGGTGGCGGCGTGGAACTCGGCGGCGGCGGGACGGGATCGGCTCATTCCGCGGCCACCAGTCCGGTCTGCATGAGCTTGACCGAGCGCCGGGTGACGAGCTGGGCGCGGCCGGGCGGCAGGGTGCGCGGCTTCGCCTCGCCGATGAACTTGCCCTCCTCCTTGGGGTAGGAGAAGAGCAGGGCCGGGTTGCCCAGCTCCCACAGGCGCCGCAGCACCGGGTCCATCATCGCCCGCATCGCGCCCGAGGTGCTGCGGGACAGGACCAGGTGGAGTCCGATGTGCGGGGCCTGGGCCAGCAGCGGCACCAGGGGCGTCATCGGGGACGGCGAGCCCGGTGCGCCGGAGAACAGGTCGAAGTCGTCGATGAGCACGAACAGCAGCGGGCCGCTCCACCAGTCGCGGCGGGCCAGGTTCTCCGGCGAGATGTCGGCGCCGGGCACCCGTTTGCCGACCGACACCGCGGCGCTGGCGGCCAGTTGGCCGAGCGCGTCGCTGTCCACGACGTAGCCGACCCGGTACGCCTCGGGGACCGCGGTGAGCAGGCCGCGGCCGGGGTCGGCGACCATGATGCGGGCTTCCTCGGGGGTGTAGCGGGAGGTGATGGCGGCGACCATCAGCCGCAGCATGTTGGTCTTGCCGGTCTCGTTGTCGCCGAACACCATCAGGTGCGGGTTGACGGAGAAGTCGTGCCAGGCGGGTTCCAGGCGCTGCTCGTCCCAGCCCAGGCAGACCCGCAGGTCGCCCTCGGCCGGCGGGAGTTGGGCGGTCGACAGCCGGCCGGGCAGCAGCCGCACGCCGGGCGCGGGGCGGCCGGTCCAGAAGGTGTCGATCTCCGCGACGGCCTCCTTGGTCGCCGCGGTGAGGTCCTCGGTGTGCGGGGAGCTGTCCAGCCGGGGCAGTGCCGCCAGGAAGTGGTGGCCGGCGGAGGTCAGGCCGCGGCCGGGCTGGTGCGGCACGGCCGCCGCGGCCCGCGCGCCGACCTCGGACTCCAGCGTGTCGCCGAGCCGCAGTTCGAACTTGGTGCCCAGCAGGTCCCGCAGCCGCGGCCGGAACTCCGACCAGCGCACCGCGGAGCCGATGACGTGGATGCCGAAGGACAGTCCGCGGGCGGCCAGGTCGATGACGCGCGGTTCGATGTCCTCGTAGTCCTGCCGCAGCGTGCCCCAGCCGTCCACGACGAGGAACACGTCGCCGTACGGGTCGTCCAGTTCGCCGGTGGCGCGCTGCGCGCGGTAGCCGGCCATGGACTCCAGTCCGCGCGCGCCGAACTCGGCCTCGCGACGCTCCAGGAGCTGGGTCAGTTCGGCGACGGTGCGCTGTACCCGGTCCCGGTCGAGCCGGGTGGCGACCGATCCGACGTGCGGGAGCCCGGAGGTGGACACCAGGCCGCCGCCGCCGAAGTCCAGGCAGTAGAACTGGATCTCCTGCGGGGTGTGGGTCAGCGCGAGGGACAGCATCAAGGTGCGCAGCATCGTGGACTTGCCGGTGCGCGGCGCGCCGACCAGGCCGATGTGCCCGTCGGCGCCGGACAGGTCCGCGGTGAGCAGGTCGCGGGACTGCTCGTAGGGCTTGTCCACCATGCCGAGCGGGAAGCGCAGCGAGGCGAGCCGGGGGTAGTCGGCCGCGCTCATGCCCCGGTCGGGGTCCGGCACGATGGCGGGCAGCACCTGGTCGAGGCTGACGGAGGAGTCCAGCGGCGGCAGCCACACCTGGCGGGCCGGCGGGCCGGCGTCCTCCAGCCGGCCGACGAGCACCTCCAACAGACTCTCCTCGCTGAGGGGTTCACCGTCGGGGCCGATGGTGGCGGCCGCGCCGCGGGCCGCCTGCGCGGCCCGGGCCGCCTCGGCGAGCGCCGCGGTCTCCTCGGCGCGCGCGGAGAGCAGTTCGCCGCTGCGGTCGAGCCCGAAGACGGTGACCTCCTGGGCGGCGCGCTGCTGCTGGGCCGGGTCGTTCTCGGCGGCGGGTTCGGGGGCCGGGCCGGAGACGTAGGCGGCCTTGAAGCGGACCAGGTTGGTGGTGTCGACCTTCAGGTAGCCGTTGCCGGGTGCCGACGGCAGCTCGTAGGCGTGCGAGACGCCGATGACGCTGCGGGACTCCATCGAGGAGAAGGTGCGCAGGGCCAGCCGGTAGGACAGGTGGCCCTCGACCTTGTGGATACGGCTCTCGTCCAGCCGCTGCGAGGCGAGCAGCAGGTGGACGCCCAGGCTTCGGCCGAGCCGGCCGACGGAGACGAACAGGTCGACGAACTCCGGCTTGCTGGCGAGCAGTTCGGAGAACTCGTCGACGATGATGAGCAGCGAGGGAAGCGGGGCGAGGGTGGCGCCCGCGACACGCGCCTTCTCGTAGTCGAAGAGCGAGGAGTGGCCGGACTCGCGCAGGAGTTCCTGGCGGCGGATCATCTCGCCGTTGATGGAGTCCCGCATCCGGTCCACCAGGTGGATCTCGTCGGCGAGGTTGGTGATGACGGCCGAGGTGTGCGGCAGCCGGTCCATGTTGAGGAAGGTCGCGCCGCCCTTGAAGTCCACCAGCACGAGGTTGAGGACCTCGGAGGAGTGGGTGGCGGCCAGTCCCATCACCAGGGTGCGCAGCAGTTCGCTCTTGCCGGAGCCGGTGGCGCCGATCAGCAGGCCGTGCGGGCCCATGCCGCCCTGCGCGGACTCCTTGAGGTCCAGTTCGACGACCTCGCCCTCGTCGGTGACGCCGAGCGGAACGCGCAGCCGGGCCGACTGGGTCTGCCGGGGGCGCCACTTGGCGGCCACGTCGAAGGTGCGGGGGTCGCGGATGCTCAGCAGGGACGTCAGGTCGAAGTCGGACTCCAGCGGGCGTTCGGTCAGGTCCACGCTGCCGCCGGTGCGCAGCGGCGCCAGGCCCCGGGCGAGGGTCTCGGCGGCGGTGGCGCTGAGCGCGTCGGCGGTCGCGGACGCGGAGGCGTCGTCGCCGGCCGGGAAGCTGACGGTGCCGTCGCGGACGGTCAGCCGCAGGACGTCGTCGCCGCCGCGCAGGGCGCCGGTGGCGTCGAGCAGCAGGGTGTTGCGCATCCCCTCCCCCAACAGCCGTGAGCCGTCCGGCAGATGGGCACCCTGGGCGATGACCACCAGGTAGGGCTCGGTGACGTTCGGGGAGGCGTCCGGGTCGTGGTCGGGGCGGTCGCGCACCTCGGGGCCCAGCAGCGCCATCAGCTCGTCGTGGTCGCCGGCGGCCAGCCGGAGCGCGCCGGCGTCGTCCTGCTCGTCGGGGTGGGCGTTGTGCGGCAGCCACTTGACCCAGTCCCACTCGGCGCGGGCGGCCGGGTTGCCGAGCACCGCGACGCGCAGCTCGTCGGGGGCGTGCAGCACGGCGAGTTGGGCGACCATCGCCCGCATCAGGGCCAGCGCCTCCTGGCCGTCGCCGGCGAACTCCACCCGGGTGAAGCGGCGCAGCGCCACCGGGATGGGCAGGTCGGGAACGGTCTGGTGGGCCTTGGTGAAGCGGCGCAGCGAGATCGCGGTGAGCGGTTCGAGGTCCTCGACGGGCTTGGTCTGCGGCGGCAGGAAGACCAGTTCGGCGCGGCGGATGCCCATGCCGATCCGGACCCGGCCGAAGTCCTCGTGGCTGGGGCGGCGTTCCCACAGCCGCGGCCCCATCGCGAACGCCCACAGCGCGCGCGGGTCGGGGTTGTCCCACAGCAGGGCGGCGCGCTGCTCGGCCGCGGCGGTCCGGGCCTGGCGCCGACGCTGCGCCAGGTACCGCAGGTAGTCGCGGCGTTCGGCCTTCATCCGGCGGCGGCGCTCCGAGCTGCTGCGGCCCACCTGGGTCAGCGTCATGCTGATCATGGCGACGCCCATCATCCCGGACATCATGTAGGTGGTCGGGCCCATGCTGCGGACGCTGAACATGAGCACCATCGCACCGGCACCCAGCCCCATCGGCAGGTACAGCAGCGCGGAACCGAAGTCCACGCCGGCGGGTTCACCCAGTACCGGCGGCTCGGCCAACTCCACCTGCCCGTCGGGCATCGGCGGCCCGTCGCGGCGAGGTGAGCGCTTCACCGGCTTAATGCTCAAAGCGGTGACTCCCGATGCAGTGTGCATGTCACTCGTTACCGCAGCGACTATAGGGAATCCTCCCCGCCTTGCAACAGCCCCCATTTTCCTTTCCGTTCGCAGCGCCCGGCCACGGTAACCGGTCGCGGCACCGCTTCCCCGATCGTGCGAGCCGCACCGGCACAGGGACATCGGGCCGAAGGAACGCCATTTCCTACGGTCCCGTAGGTGAAGACCCGCTGTTTGCGGCGGTCCATTATTCCCCGCCAATTCATCTTTAGTCCTTCACGCGTCGGTTTTCTCGGAGCCTCCCGGTAACGAAGCGGACACGATCCGCCGCGCCCGGCATCGTCCGCGTTCCCGCCCGACGCATTGCCGCAGGTGACGGGCATGGCACGGCGAGCACGGCGGCGCGGGCCCCGCGCCCGCACGGCGCCGCGAGGGCCGGCGAGGACACCGCGACGGCCAATGCCCGCCGCCACGCGGCCCGTCGGCGCCCGCCGTTTCATCGACCGTTTCATCCTGCAACCGGTCAGCCGGGAGGAGCGGAACGGGCAACCCCGGGTCCGAATCGGGTGGGATCTGCCGAGCCCCCGTCACCGCTCCCCCGCGCTCCCCCGCCTCTCGCGTACGCGGGAAGATCCGCCGAACGGCATGTTCCGCGACCAAGGCCGCAGCCAGGACAAAGAGGGGCGGTCCGCGCGATCGGTGTCGAAGCGGTCGGAGCGGCCCGAGCAGCCCCGAGCCGTCGGGGCGGGCCCGCGTAGGGCCGCACGGCGGCGGGGCCCGCCGGGGCGCCGCTCGCACCGGGGGCGGGCGGCGCTACGCGATCGGAGCCGAGCGCCGTTACATGGCAGCGCCCCGCCGTCCGCGCCCCGGCCGCCCCGCGCGGCGAACGGCGCCGTCGCCCCCGCGCACCTCGAATTCCCCTTCGCCGAATGCCGGAACGCCCCAACAGGACACCATCGGGGAAACGCCACGACGGCCGGGAGGTCACCATTTCCGGAACAACGCGCTTTTCCTTTCCGAAAGGCCGTCAGGGTCGGCGATGGATTCCTCCCGCCTCCCCCGTACATTCCGCGTTGCGTACGGGATTCGGCCGCCGTCAATGCCGGGATTTCACGGTGCCGGCCACCGCCCGCCGAGATGCCGCTTCTCGGGAACCGTCACCGCGCGGCGGAACGGCAGAGCTCGGGCGTCCTCGCAGGCAGCGGCGTACCGGCCGGTATCGGACCGCGCGCCCGGGCGCCGCCTCGCTCCACCGCGGCCACGCCCGCTCGTAAGGCCGCCGTCCGGCGCGGGGTCCGTACCAATTGTTCTGCGCCGGGCGGGCGGTGAGGAGCGTGTACCGTCAACCGACTTTCCTGACGACCGGACGTTTGGTCGGGCGGCGGCAATTCGCCGACCGCACGGCGACCGCGCGATCGCGGATGGTCACCGGAATTGTGGGCGGACGCCGAAGAGCGGAGCAAGCCACCCGACCGATAACCGGAGGCGGAACCGGCGGTCGAACCGGAGTCGTCCGCGGAACGCGGGGCCCAAAGCGGAATCGCGGAGCGCCGGTTGGCGCTCGCGCGTGGCGGCTGCGGCGCCCGGCGTATCGCGGTGGCGGTGAGGTCGCCGAACCGGGTGGCCTTCGATCAGGTGTCCGAGGCGAGGCCGACCCGTTCCCGGGCGGAACCGGAGTCCTCGACGCCCGCGGCGGTCCCGAGGGTCGAGCCCGGTCGGCGGTCACCGCGCCACGGCTCAAGCGCGCGCAACAGCCCGTCGCCCCAGGCCGGTTCAGCGGGGACCCATCAGCCCGACGGGGAGCCGGCAGTTCGGCGGGGACCCGGCAGCTCAGCGGGGACCCGGCAGCTCAGCGCAGACCCGATAGCTCGGCGCGAACCGTCATGGCGCGTCGCGCCGTTGGAGGAGGTACACCGCGGTCAGCGCGACGGCGCGGTCCGCGTCATGCGACAGCTCCCTCAAGGCCGCGGTCACCGTCGTCCCGGGGATGCCCGCGAGCGCCTGGGTCAGCCGTCCGCGTGCGGGTGCCTGCTCGGCGCCCGGGGCGAGGCGGTCGACGAGGCCGGTCGCGATCCGGTCGGCCGTCGCGGTGTCGCCCGTGCCCGTGCCCGATGTGCTCAACCTGCTCAGCGCGTCGGCCGCGTCGGTGTCGTTGCGACCCGCCACGATCATGTCGACGAGCGTCGGGACGGCGTCGGCCTCACCACGTGTGCCGAGTTCCAGCGCCGCGTGCCCGCGGACCGCCGGGTCGGGACTCGCCAGCGCCTCCCGCAGCCGGTCGGTGGCCTCCGCGCCGGTCAGCTCGGCGAGCGCCCGGACCGCGCGTTCCCGCACCGCGGCCAGCGGCGAATCGAGCCCTTCCGCCAGCAGCGCGGGAGCGCCGTCGTCCGATCGCGCCAGCGCCCATCGAAGGGCCCCCGCGACGTTCGGGTCCGTCTCGCTCAGTACCGCCTGGACCAGGGCCTCCACCGGCACCTGGACCTCGCCGGCCGAGGAGAGCGCCGCGCGTTGGCGTGCGTCGGCGCTCTTCGAGCCCAGGGACCGCAGGAGCGCGATGACCCGCAGGACGTCGTCCCAGCCGGCGGGCTCCGCGGCATCGATCCGGCGCAGCCGCGTGAGCAGTTCGGTCTCCGCCGCGATGCGTTCGCGGGTCTGGCGGATGAGGTCGCCGACGAGCGCGGAGGGGGTCAGGCCGGGGTCGTCGAGCGCGCGGCCGACCTCGCGCAGCGGCAGGCCCAGCGAGCGCAGGCTCTCGATGTCGAGGACCCGCCGGACGTCCTCCCGGGAGTACTCCCGGTAACCGGCGCCGGTGCGGCCCGTCGGGCGCAGCAGCCCGAGCGACTCGTAGTGCCGCAGCATGCGGGCGCTCACCCCGGAGCGCCGCGCCACCTCACCGATCAGCACGTCCTACGGTCCCTCCTGGCCGGCCCGACCCGAGACGCCGGGGTCGCCGGAATCACCGGACGGACCCGACCGACCCGACGGACCCGCCTCGCCCGCCTGACCGGCCTGCCCCGCCTCGCCGAGCGCCACCGCGCGCTTCGCCTCCTCGACCGCGAACTCGAACCCCGATTCCGGGTCACGCAGCAGCCCCTCCGTGGCGAGGGCGTGCGTACGCGTGCGCGGGTCGGGGTCCGCGCTTGCGACGCGCAGCGCCGGCAGCACCGCTTCGTCCAGCGCGACCAGCGCGACCAGCGCCCGGCTCAGGCTCAGCCGGGTCTCCCGCCCGCCGCGCCCCAACTGCGTCACCAACACCGCGGCCAGCGCGGCCTCCTCGCCTTCCGGCACCAGCACGACCGCGGTCCGCCAGGCGCACCGCGCCACCTCGTCGTCGGCGTCGGACAGCAGCTCGCGGGTGATGGCCGGCCACGCCCGCCGGTCGCCGATCTTGGACAGCGTGTGCAGCGCCTGGCTCCGCGCCTGCGCACGCTTCGAGCGGAGCTCGCGGAGCAGCCCGGGAAGCGTCAGGGACACCGGGTGCCGGGTGAGCGCCCAGGTCAGCGTGTCGCGGACGAAGAACTCGGGCTCGACCGCGCACCGCTCGACGAGCGGGCCGACGAAGCGCGGGTCCGGCGCCGTGCCGGCCGCGAGAGCGGCGCGCAGCCGCACCGACGAACGCCCGTCCGCCAGCGCCTCGATGGCTCGTACGACATCCGCGTCCCCTGCCGTGATCGTCACCGCGACCACCTCCTCGGCAAGGAGTGAAGACCTTGTCACCGTGTCAAGGTCAAACCGTCCGGGCCGAACGGACCCCGCCACGCGTGCACCCGCCGACGTGCCGGGACGCCCGGGTGTCGGGGCTCCCGCGTACCCGGCGCCGTCACGACTCCGCGTCCGCGTCCGGCAGGGCGAGGACGCAGAACTCGTGCCCCTCCGGGTCGGCCAGGCACGTCCACGGGACGTCGCCCTGCCCGAGGTCGAGGTCGGTGGCGCCGAGCGCCCGCAGCCGGGCCACCTCCGCGGCCTTGTCGTCACCGGGGTACGGCAGCAGGTCGAGGTGGACGCGGTCCGGCACGGTCTTGGCGTCGGGCCCGCGCAGGAACTCCAGATACGGTCCGCCGCCCCGGGCCGAACGCAGCACCGCGTGGTCGTCGTCCACCTCGTGCACGGTCCAGTCCGTCGCCGCGCCCCAGAACCCGGCCATGGCCCGCGCATCGACGCAGTCGACCACCACCGCGGCGATCGGGCCGGTGTCCCGGTAGACCTCCCGGGGCTCCAGCACGCAGAACTCGTTGCCCTCCGGGTCGGCGAGGACCGTCCACGGCACCTCGCCCTGGCCCACGTCGGCGGGCGTCGCCCCGAGCGCCCGCAGCCGCGCGACCAGCTCCGCCTGATGGGCCCAGGAGGTGCTGGCGAGATCGAGGTGCACGCGGTTCTTCGTCGGCGTCTTGGGTTCCGGCACGGGCACGACCTCGACACCGAGCACGACCGGGTCCGGCCAGACCAGGTCGCCGGACGGTCCGGCGTACGTGGTCACGCCGCCGCTGTGGGCGCTCCAGCCGAGCGCCTCCGCCCAGAACCGGCCGACCGCCGAGGCGTCAAGGGCCTTGAAGTTCACCTGCACAGGTCGCAGCGCCATCCGGCGATCCTATCCACGGTCCACGCGCGGACGGCCGCGGGCACGGCCCCGCCGGACCGGCGCCCACCGCCCCCGGCCCGGTGCGCCTGCCCCGCCTGCCACCCCGCTCCCGCGCTCGGCTACCGCGCCGCCGACCACGGACCGGAACGCAGCTCCGCGACGCTTCGCCGCTCGCGGCCCTCCGGCGCCCCGCCGGCGGCCTTGCCCACCGCGACCATCGAGACGATCGCCCAGCCCGGTTGCGGGTCCAGCTCCTTGCTGAGCCCCTCCAGGTCGAAGGCCCGGAACTGGTGCGAGTCCAGCCCCAGAGCCTGGGCCTGGATGGTCATGTGCGCCACCGCCTGGCCCAGGTCGTAGTCCGCGAACTCGGAGTAGAGCAGTTGCTGCGTGGCGTCCACGTGGCGGCGCGTCAAGGTGACGACGAGCAGGCCCGCGTCCGTCGCCCACCGTGCGGAACTCGGCGCGAGGTGCGGAACGATCCGGTCGTGCTCCGCTTCACCCGGCCTGCCGGTGAAGAACCCCCACGGCTGGGAGTTCCCCGCCGACGGCGCCCACCGCGCGGCTTCCAGCAGCAGCCCGAGAGCGTGGTCGTCGACGGCAGCCGAGGGGTCGAACCCGTAGGGGCTGAAGCGCCCGGCAAGCAGCGGGTGTATGCCCCCGCTCGGCTGGAGAGGTCCCTTCACGTCCTGCCCCAACCGGCCACCGGGTGCGCGTATTCCAGCGGCACGGAGCCCGAGCCCCGCACCGAGCCCGCACCGAGCCCGCGGTGCCCCTTCGTTGCCGGCCACGAGCTGGGCGCGACTCCGGCTGAAGGGCGCCGGCCACTCCATGCCGTGGGCGGCCGCCCGCGGCCCTCTCGCTCGGCGACGAGGTCGCCGACACGGCAGGGCGAGCCTGGCGCTTCGAGGGACCCTGGAACCGGCTCGCCTTCGACGGCGCGCCGACCGGAGCGGGCCCCGAGTGGCCGCTCATCCTGTTGACCCGCGACCGGGCGCCGTGTTCCCACGCGGACGCCGAGGCCGTGGCCGCGAGCACGGCGACCGGTTCCCACCAGGGGACCGTACGGCAGTGGACGTCCCTCACGGACTGCGCCGAGGCACGTTGTCTGCCACAGAGGCAGGCTCGCCGTCACCGCGGGCTTCGACCTGGTGGCGGTTGCGGTGGACGCATCCGTGGTCGGTCGTCACCGACTCCGGGGTGACGACCGGCAGGTCCCTAGCCGGCCACGGGTGCCAACTGCTCATCCGCCCACTCGGCGAAGGTGGTGAGCGGGATGCCCAACTCCTGGGCGAATGCGGGCCGGGCGGGCTGCAGGACCGCGTTGTTCCACTCGTGTCCGGCTCCCCACTTCGGCATGCCCGCGTCGAGGGCCTCTTCCACGGTCATGGAAGGCGCGGTCACGGGCACGCCCCAGGCCGCGGACAAGGTCTGCGCGATCTGCTCCATCGTGCGCAAGTCACCGGCCAGTTCCAGCTCCACCTGGTGGAAGCGGTCGGGGTACCGGAGGGCGTGCGCCGCGGCCGTGCCGATGTCCCGCACGGCCACCAGGGCCAGTTCGGTGTCCGGCTTCAGTACCGTCAGCAGTCCGCCGCGGGGCCCCTTGGGCGCCAGCATGGGCAGGTTCTCCATGAAGAAGGCGGGCTTGATCACCGTCCAGCGGGCGAAACCCGCACCCCGTACCGCCTCCATGATCGCCTGCTTGGTGTCGAAGTAGTCCGCCATCGCCGCCCAGCGGCCCTCGGCCCAGCCGGCGACCCGGGTGTGCTCACCGACCCCACTGGTCGAGGACTGTACGAACTGCCGTACTCCTCCGGCCTTCGCCGCGTCCACCAGGTTGGTGGCCTGGGCGAGTTCGCCCGCGAAGTCCACGCTGGTCTCGGTCATGGGCGGCATCTGCACCGAGAACACCGCGCGGACCCCCTCGACCGCCGGGCCGAGGGAGGCCCGGTCGGAAAGATCCGCCCGCACCAGTTCGGCACCCAGCGCCTCGATCGCCTGGGCGGGCCGCGACCCCGGATCGCGTACGAGCGCACGTACCGGCACGTCGGCGGCCAGAAGTGCGCGGGCCGTGGCCCCGCCTTGCTGGCCGGTGGCGCCGGTGACCAGGACGATTTCGCTGCTGCTGGGCATGGAGGTGCTCCTCGCGGACCGGAGAGAGAAAACGGCGGGGCCCGCCGTTTCGCGTACCGCTAAGATATGGCGTGGCCCGCCGTTTAGCAATGAGGGATCATGACCGGACAGCGCTCGGACGCCCGACGCAACTACCAGCGCATCCTCGCCGTCGCCGAGGCCGAGGTCGCCGCGCACGGGGCCGAGGCATCCCAGGAGCAGATCGCCCGCACCGCAGGCGTCGGTTCGGCGACCGTGCGCCGTCACTTCCCCACCCGCCGTGCCCTTCTCGAAGCGGTCTTCCAGGAGCGCATCGAGGGGCTGTGCGAGCGCGCCCAGCGGCTGAGTGCGACCGAGGACGGCCGGACCGCACTCCTGGAGTGGCTCCACTCCTTCGTCCTCTACGCCGTCTCGGCCCGCGGCTTCGCCCATATCCTCAGCTACGAGCCCCCCACCGAGAATCCCGCCCCGAGCAGCTGTGGCAGCAGGATCGAAGCGGCCGGAACTCCCCTGCTCCAGCGGGCCATTCGCGACAAGGCGGTCGCGCCGCACGTCACCTTCCACGACCTGCTGACCTTGTCCGTCGGCATCGCCCTGGCCACCGAGCACCACCAGGACCCCGATGCCCAGGCCGGCCGCCTCTTCCGCCTCGCGGTGGAAGGGCTCAGCCCTGAGCAGGGCACGGCCAAGGTGCCCGGGAGCGCGGGCTCATCCGGCGTCTCCGGTGACGACTCCTGAGCTTCGGCGCACCGAGGCCGCGCTGCGCCGAATTCCACGGGTACCCCGCAGGCGGCCGGATGGGCCAGCACTTGTTCCTGCGGGGTCTTGGTGACCAGGCAGAGGTCGGCGCTGCCGGGGGTGGGTCGGGCGGCGTGGGAAAGGTGTTCGCGGCCTGCCCGGTGGAGGTTGATCCTGCTGCCGCCGAAGCTCGGCGCGCGGCGCCCCTCCCCGAAGGTGACGGGCCGTATGCCGAGGACCTGCTGGTAGAAGGTAGAAGGCGGTGGTCCGCTCGACGTCGGTGACGGTCGGCACCAGGTGGTCCAGGCCGCTGATCACGACCCCGGCTCGGGGGCGTACCGGGCCAGATGTTCGGCGCAGGCGTTCCACGCGGGCGCGGACAGCAGATCGCGTGAGCGGGCGAACAGGCGGTAGAGGGCCGGGCCGTGGCGTTCGGCCAGCCCGACGTGGTGGGCCAGCACGTCGAGTTCGTTGGCGGCCGTGATCTCCACGATGGCGCGCAGGTCCGCCTCGGCCGGAGTGTGTTCCCGGCCCGTGAAGCGGTCATGGAAGACCACCGGAAGTCCGGTGCCCAGGAGCGGATAGACGGCCGACCGGTCGCAGCTTGCGTACAGGTACACCAGGGCCTCCGCGCGATCGCCGATCAGTTCGGCGAGCACCCCGCGCTCGGTGATGCCCAGGAGCGACCCGTCGAATCCGTCCGTTCCGTAGGTGGCGTGGCACAGCCCCGCGAGCTGGACGTCCGGGTCGGCGTCCCAGGCGGAGAGCAAGCGGGCGACGCGGTGCAGGTGGTCCAGGAGCGTTCCGCCCGGATGGGCTGTCCGGGCGGCGCCGCGGGCGGCCAGGAACTCCTCGGCCCGGGGCCGTCGTGCCGGGGCGGGCCGCCTCATCAGGCCACCCGCTGTGCGGACTGCGCCACCTCGGCGACCAGTCGGGCGGTGGCCGGGACCGCGATGCCGTGAGCGGCTCCGGCGCGCAGGACGGCTCCGCCGATGGCGTCGAGTTCGAGCGGACGGCCGGCCTCGGCGTCGCGCTGCATCGAGGACCTCATCGTCGCGGGGACGCGGTCGAAGAAGGAGAGCAGCCCCTCGGCGCTCACCGGCGTGCCGGCGGCGAGGGCTACGGCCGCGATCTCGTCGAGGACGGTGAGCAGCTCGGGCCGGTGCCGGTCACGGACGGCACCGACGTCGGACTGGTGGCGGGTGGTCAGCAGGGCGAACGGAGCGAGGAAGGCCAGCTTGTCCCAGAGCATCGCGCTCTCGTCCTCGCGTACGGTCACGCCCAGACCGGCCTGTCGCAGCAGCTCCACCAAGTCCTCCAGGGGGGCGGCGAGTTCAAGGTCGGCGAAAGGGCTGGTGTGGGCGATGCGGCCAGGCGCCGTGCGGGTGGCCTCGACCCGGATGGTGCCCGCGACGACCTGGGCAGAGGGGAAGCGCTTGCGCAGTACGGCGAGATGGTCGAGGCCGTTGAGCAGCGGTACCACGGCCGCCGTGCCGAGCACCTCGGCCGGGATGCGGTCGAGCGCCTCGGCGAGCGCGGTCTGCTTGACCGTCACGAAGACGGCGTCTACCGGCTCGCGCAACTCGGTGTCGGACTCCACCGCCGCGGTGAACTCCCCGTACCGGTTGCTGTCGACGCGCAGCCCGTCCTGGCGCAGCACGGCAACGGTCTGTTCCCCCGCCAGGCACACGACGCGGTGTCCGGCACGGGCGAGCAGCGCGCCGACCAGCCCGCCGACGCCGCCTGGGCCGAGAACCGCCACGGTCGTCCTGCTGGTGCTCATGTGTGCTCCTATCCGGGAAGTCAATGAGTCGAGAGGTGGGGCGGCGGGGGCCGGGAAGCCGGTCGGGCCCGTGGTGGGTCGGCACCCGCCCGCATGCAGGACCGCGTCCGGATCGCGGAAGAGACAGCGGGCGGGTTGCCGCCCTGGGCCCGGAACGATGATCAAACCTGCCGGGACCCAAGTCAATCCACGGGTTTGCTAGGGCATACCCAAGCAATAACTTGGGTCCCGTGACAATTGACGATCTCCGTGCCTTTGCCGCCGCCTGCCGAACCGGTTCGCTCAGCGGTGCCGCCCGTGACCTGGGCTGTACGCAGTCGGCCGTCAGCCAGCATGTGAAGCGACTCGAGCGGGAACTGGGACTCAGCCTGCTCGAACGCCACCCGCGCGGGATTGCGCCGACCTCGGCAGGGCGGCTGCTGCACACGGCGGTGACCGAGGGCCTGGGGCGCATCGACCAGGCAGTGCGCCGGATCGAGGAACTCGCCCGCGCAGAGGGCGGATCAGTACGGGTCACCACCGGCGCCACGACCGTCCGGCACTTCATGGCCGCCGCGGTGGTCGACTTCCGCCGGCGCTTCCCCCGAGCCAGTCTCGAGTTCCAGACCGAGACCTCCAGCCGCGGCTGCTTCGACGCGCTCACCGTCGGCGCGGTGGACCTCGCCTGGATCACCCTGCGGTCGGCAGGCAGCGCCGTGGAGCAGCGCCCCGTCGTCCACCTGCCCTGGTCACTCGCCGTCGCGGCCGGCGACCCCCTCGCCGCAAAATCCTTCATCGAACCCGCTGACCTGCAAGATGCCCGGCTCATCGGCCTGCCAGAAAACTCGACCGCGCGTATCCAACTCGGCTCATGGCTCGCCGAATCGGGCATCCGGCCGATCTTCGACACCAGCGTCACCGACTGGGACACCGCGATCCTGCTGGCCGAACTCGGGCTCGGCCACGCGCTCGTCCCGACCCTGCCCGAGTGGACCGGCCCCGGCCACCCCGACCTGCGGCTGATCCCGATCCCCGCCCTCCCCGCGCTCACCGCGGGCTGGGCCGTCCGCCGCTGGGACGCCCTCTCCCCACTGGCCCGCGCCTTCGCCGACACCGTCGCCCGCCACTGCGCCCGCCAGGCCGGAAAGTGAAGCCGCAAACGGCGGATCAACCCTCCATGCACTCACAGCCCGCCGGTGATAGCAATCCCGCCTATATGACAACCATCGTGCTTCGGCTCAACACGCGCCCACGCCCGCGCCCTGACCGGACGGGGGCTCAGAAGTCCAGTTCGACGTAGTCGATGTCGGTGAACTCGACCTCCAGGTCGTGGGCGCGGCGGCCGCGGTCCTTGAAGTAGACCTCCTGGAGACCCTCGGCGGCGATCGCCTGGAGCTGCTGCTCGGTGGCGCCGGCGGACTGCGCGTCGAACAGGCGGGCCGCGTAGGCGGGGGGCAGGTGCTGGGTGAGGCGGCGCATCCGGCCGTCGTCGGTCGAGCCGGGGGCCGCGGTGAACCCGAACCGGGCACGGGTCTCGATCACGATGCCGCCCGACGTGGCGGCCCGTTTCCGCGCCCGCTGCCGCACGCGGGGCTGCCAGTCCTTGCGGACCTCCTGCTCCAGCCGCGCCGCGAGGTCCTTGCGCGGCCGGCGCAGCGTGCCCTTGACGTAGCGCTCCACCGTGCGCTGGGAGATCCCGAGCCGGGCGGCGACCGCGCGGGTGGAGCCCTTCTCCGTCCTGAGCAGGAACCGCATCCGCGCGCCCGCGCTCTTCGGCAGCGGGCGGGTCGCGGTGGCCGCGCTCGCCCGGTCCAGGCTGTCCTGGATGACGCCCACCGGCTACTCCCCCTCGTCCAGGACCGCGTCCCCGCCCTTGACGTGCCGGGCCGGGTTGTGCTGCTGCTCCAGCAACTCCACTGCCCAGTACAGCGGTTGGGTGCCCTCGTGCTTGACCATCCCCGGGGACACCCCGAGCCGGAAGGTGCCCGGCGCGGGCTTGCCCGCAGGATCGTAGGACAGCACGTCCAGGGGCGACGGCCCGGCCGACGGGTAGACGGCGCAGTCCGACAGCACCGCGATCGGCAGCACCGCGTCCGCGCCGAACACCACCGCCCCCGACGGCGGCGGGCCGCCGCTCGTGGCCAGCGCGGTCCTGACGAGCTTGCGGTGCATGTTGACGCGGGCGGTGGAGATGACCGCGGCCCGGATGTCGGGCCGCCAGCTCGGGCGTTCCAGCGCCGGCCAGCGCTCGCCGGGCCGGTACTTCGCGCCCTGGGGGCGTTCGCGGAGCTTGCCGATGCCGCCCTTGACCGTCGACTTGATCGCGGACAGCACCGCCGCCATCCCCGGGTCGCCCGCCTTGTGGGTCGCCATCGCGGCGAGGAAGTCGCCGGGCGCCAGGTCGGCGGTCACCCCGAGGTCTGCCATCGTCGCCTTGTACGCCTCCGCCAGGTGCTTGTACCAGGGGTCGAGGTACGGGCCCGCCGCGCGCCGTAGCCACGCCTCGACGGGGTCGAGCCGCACCGGCAGCCGGTACGTGTCGATCAGCTCCTGCGCGTACGCCACCGTCGGGGTGGCGTACCAGGCAGGGCCCTCGGGGCGCCGGCCGTGCGGGGTGAACGGTGACGGCAGCCGCGGGTCCAGCTCGATCCCGGACAGGTCCACCAGCCAGCAGCCGGGCACCGTCTTGTCGAACCGCGGCGAGCGTACGTACTCGGGTCCGGACAGGCCCACGACCAGGCGGTTGGCGGCGGCGAGGAACGCGGTGTTCACGTCGATGCCGACCGCGAACTGCCGCGCGCACTCGGCGTCGGTGAGCAGTTCGGTGGCGCGGACCCAGTCGTACGCCTCCTCGTCGAGGACCTCGGCCGGGGTGCGCTCGTGGGTACGGGGGTGGAGCGCCGCGACGACCGGGTGTTCGTCCGGGGCCTCCGGCGGCGCCGGGTCCACCGCCACGGTCAGCGAGCCCGGTACCGGACCCGACACCCATGTGCCGGTCGCGTCGTCGCGGACCGCCCGCGTCGGCGGCCGCAGCGCCGCCATCAGTTCGAGGCCGGCGACCGCGGTGGACCCGCGCGGGGTCAGCACGCGGGCCGCGTACGCCGAGAGCGCCCGGGCGAGTTCCGCCGGCGGCAACTGGTCGGCCTCGCCCCAGGCACGCGCGTCGAGCGCGCCCCACGGCAGCACCGCGAACTGCACGCACTGCCGTTGCCCGCCCACGGCCGGCCGGTAGATGCGTGCCCACGGCCCGAAGCCGCGCTGGGTGAGCCGCCACTTCGCCTTGCCGATCTGCCGTACGACCTGGTGGTCCTCCGGCAGCCGCATCGAGCGCCGGTCCTCCAGCCGCTCGGGCAGGCCCAGTCGACCGGCCGCCTCGGTGGTGAGCACGACCAGCGGGTCGGAGTCCTTGCCCGAGTGGTGCAGTCGGGCCGCGCCGAGCCTGGCCTCCGCGAGGGTCCACTCGACCAGTTCGGGCAGCGTGCCCGCAGGGCACTGCAGCACCAGGCCGCCGGCGCAGTACAACTGGCCGTCGCCGTCCAGGACGCCGAGCGGGCCGTGCGCGAAGCGGGGGTCGGCGGCGGCCCGGGCCGGGGCCGCCGCGGGGGTGGCGGGTGGCCGTTTCGGCGCGGGGCGCCGCGCGGGCGCCGACCGCGCCATGGGAGTACGCGGCGCGGGGGCGGGGGCGGCGGGGGCCGGGGCAGGTGCCGGCGCGGGCGACGGGGTGGGCGGCGGGGCCGCGACCTCCGCGCCTGCGGACGCCTCCGCGTCGCCCGACGGCGCGGGTGCGGGGAAACGAGCCGCGAGGCCCTCCAGCAGCCGGGCGTACGCGGCACGTTGCGGCGGCCGGGGCTCGCTCAGCCCGGCCTCCCAACGGCCCACCGCTTCACGCCGGGTGTCCACCGCCCCGGCGATCTGTGCCTGGCTCAGCCCGGCCGCCTCCCGCAGCCGCTTCCGCTCGGCGGGCGGCGGCAGATCGTCCGAGGGGACACGCTCCAGCAGCGCGTCGACCGCGCTGAACAGCTCGTTCTCCGTGGGCACAGGACTCACCTCCGCGCCCACCCTAGCCACACCGCACACCGGATCGCGTCCGAATCGCTCAGCGGCCGCCGAAGATCCGCCCCCGACCGAGCCAGGGCGCCCCCATGGGTCCGTGCGGCGGCGAAAAGGGGCGTGCCGTGGGTGGGGCGCTCGGCATCTCGACTCGCCGGCCCACTCCGCCTGCCACGAACCCCAGGTCCAGCGCTCAGGCCGTTGCCTTGTCCGGCAGGCCGAAGAGCGGCAAGCAGGGCCGGAGACCGGCGACGGTGACAGAGACATGCTGGTGTGTCTCCCACCTGGCCCGGCTCAGCCGCAGGCGGCGCATCGTCACGCGGCGACCTCGAACCGCCAGCTGGTCAACGCCGTCGGGTTCGTATCCCAGCTTCCCGGACACGGCGAACGAGGAGGCGTTGTCCTCGAAAGCCCCCGACAGCGCGTCGGCAGCACCCAGCCCGACGAATGCCAGATGCAGCGCGGCGGCACGCATCTCGGTGCCGATTCCCTGCCGCTGATGGCGGATGCCCAGCCAGGAGGCGGTGCTGACCTGCCTCAGCGCGGCGAAGTCACGGGCGGCGATGGCCTGAAGGCCGACGACGCGGCCGTCTTTGAAGACGGAGAGGTTCAGATCCCAGTTGTCCCCGGTCCAGTTCCCCCGCCGCAGCCAGTGGTGCTGCACTACCGAACGCGCCCTCTCGGCAGGCGGCAGATCCGTCCAAGGCACGATGAACGGCATCCTGTCAGGCTCGTGGATGCCCCCGGCCGCCAGGTCGGCCAGTTCACCGAGCTCTTCCTCGGAGGGCAGCCGCAATTCCAGCCGGGGAGTGGTCAGACGCAGGCCCAGCAGGGGCCAGTGGTCCATCAGCATGGTCCAGTGTCCGCGCCCGCCAGGACCGACCGCATCCCGTTTTCCGCCTCGGTCGAGATCCGCCGCCGGGTGCCGGCCGGCCACCTGGTCCACCGGCGGAGCCGGGGCGCGAGCACCGCGCGCACGACCCTGGCCACGCTGCTCGCGCCGGGTCCGTCCCCGTCGCCGGGTCGGCCCCCGTCGCCGGTTTCGGGTTCCAGCACGCGCTGGAGCTGCGCCGGCAGTCGGTGGGTCGACCGCCCGAGCGGGACGAACGTGCCGGCCACCGGGTCGAGCGGTCGACGGAAGGTCAGCCGGTCGAGCGGCCGGTCGGCGGAAGGTCGGGCGGTCGTACGGTCAGCCCTCGACCCAGCCCTGCCGCTTGCCGAACCGCACCAGGCTCTCCCGCACCGCGACGATCTGACGTCCCGTCAACTCCGGTACGCAGCCCAGCAGAAGCTCGGTCAGCTCAGCGCCGTACTCGGTCGCGCCCAGCACGTCGCAGGTCTTCTCCTCGCCGTCCTCGCCGTCCTCGGCCGGCGAGGCGGTCGCCGCGCTCGCCTGCGCGGGCGACGTCCGCTGCCCCGGCACGAGTGCCCGCACCGGCGGGCTCCCCGCCTCCCGCGCGAGCCGCACCTCGGAAGCCTTCGGCCCGCGCTCGCCGTCCTCGACCTCGAACTCCACGGCGAGCCCCGAGTGCACGGACGACTCCGGAATCAGCAGGTCGTTCACATGCAGGAAGACGTCGTCGCCACCGCGGTCCGGGGCGATGAAGCCGTACCCGCGCGTCCCGTCGAACCGGATCACCCGACCGACAGCCATCCTCTGCCCCCCATGACCGAGATTCCACCGGTGTCCCGCCCGACACACTAGGCGAGTTCCCGACCGCACGTCCGCCACTTCACCGACGCGGCCCAACACGGCGGCGGGCAGCGGAAATCCGACGAGCGGGCCGCGGCCACCCCGGCCCCTCCGGTCACTCCGGTCGCTCCGGCTCGATGAGCCGATCCGCCTCCGCCCGGTAGCTCCTGAGGTCCTCCGGATCGAGGAAGGCGGTCAGGGCACCGCAGGACAGGCAGGCCCGGCCCCGGCGCGCCGTGTACTCCGGGCGCCGCCTGAGCACCCCGGGCCGCCGGAACCGCAAGGTGGGGTGGCGCTGGTCGCCGACCCTGTTGTCCGTCATCAACTCACCGAGCGGCCCCAGTTCCCCCGCCCCGCACACGCCGCATCGCAACATGCCACCGAGCGTACGTAGGTCCGCACCCGCGCATGAGGCCGCCGGGTCCAGGTGGGGCTCCGGCCCACGCTCCGGCTCCGGCTCACGCGTGGCCGTGGACGTTGATGACGGCTCCGTCCGCTGCTCGGACGAAGAAGCGCCGGATGCCCCAGGGTCCGGTGGTGAGGGGGTAGACCACGGTGAGACCACGCCGGAGCGCCGCGGCAATGTCCAGTCAACTGCCCAGTGTGCGACCGAGGACCGTCTTGTTATGTTCGGCGGAAGCCGAACTCGACGTTGGAGCAGCATGTCTTCCGTGGAAAGTCAATGGTGCCGCCGCTATGTCCCCGCACAGAACCCGACCGCGCGCCTCGTCTGCCTTCCGCACGCCGGCGGATCGGCGCCCTTCTTCCACCCGGTGGCGACGGCGCTCGGCCGCGAGGTGGACGTGGTGGCGGTGCAGTACCCGGGCCGCCAGGACCGCCGTACCGAGCCGCCGATCACCGACATGTCCGTGCTCGCCGACCGGATGGCCGAGATCCTGCGTGCGGACGACGGGCTCCCGCTGACCTTGTTCGGGCACAGCCTCGGCGCCGTCCTCGCCTTCGAGACCGCCCGCCGGCTGGAGGCCGAGGGCCGGCCGGTGGCGCGGATCGTCCTGTCCGGGCGCCGCGGGCCGTGCACGCACCGGGACGAGGCGCTGCACCTGCTCGACGACGCCGGGCTGATCGCCGAGCTGCGCGCGACCAGCGGCACCCTGTCCGTCCTGCTCGACGACGAGGAGCTGATGCGGGCCGCGCTGCCGGCGCTGCGCGCCGACTACCAGGCCGTCGAGTGCTACACCTGCGATACGGCGGCGAGCGTCAACTGCCCCATCACGGTGCTCACCGGTGACCAGGACCCCAAGGTCACGCTCGACGAGGCGCGCCAGTGGGCGCGGCACACCACCGGCGGGTTCGAGTTCGAGGTGTACCCGGGCGGGCACTTCTTCCTGACCCGGCACATCGAGCCGATCCTCGGCCTGCTGCGCGGGCACCTCGCCGGGACGTCCGCGACCTTGTCGTAGCCGCGGCGCGGGGCGGCGATCCGGACGGCGCCGACCGCCGAAGGGTGCCGGACCGGCTTCGCCACCCCGCGTGGTGGCTTCTGGCCAGAGAGTGGCCGGTGAAGCTAAGGTGATCCGCGCTTGTTCACCGGAGCAGATCACCATGGGGGCTTCACCGTATGACTGACTCGCCTGAGGTCTCCGGCGCCGTACTGCCCGGCTATCCCGAGCCGTTGTGGATTCAGGCGGTCAACGTGATCCGCGGCGAGATCGACCGCGGGGTGCTGCAACCCGGCGGCCGGCTGCCGCCCGAGCGCGAGCTGTGCCGCCAGTTGGGTATCAGCCGGGTGACGTTGCGCAAGGCGCTGGGCAGCCTGGTCGAGGCCGGTGTGCTGAACCCGTCGCACGGGCGCGGCTGGTACGTCGCCCGGAACGCGCAGAAGAAGGAGTGGCCCAACAGCCTGGAGTCGTTCAGCGAGACGGCGACCCGGATGGGCCTCACCCCGCACTCGAAGGTGCTGCGCGCCGAGACCAGTCCGGCCAGCATCGACGAGGCGGAGCAGTTGGGCATCGCCCCGGGCACTCCGCTGTTCCGGCTGGAGCGGGTGCGGTTCCTGGAGGGCGTGCCGATAGCGCTGGACCTGACCCGGCTGCGGCGGGCGCTGGTGCCGGACATCGAGGAGGTCGACTTCCAGGACCGGTCGCTGTACTCGACGCTGTCGGCGGCCGGGGTGGAGCCGGTGCGGGCGGACAGCACGATCGAGGCGACGAAGGCCGACGAGCGGGCGGCCGAGCACCTCGATCTGGCGCCCGGCGACCCGGTGCTCGTGATGCGGCAACTGGCGCTGAGCGCGCAGCAGGAGCCGCTGTTCGTCTCCACGATCCAGTACGCGGGCGACCGCTACCGGCTGCGCACGTCGTTCGCCCGGTCGTAACGGCGCCCGCCGCGCGCGCCTCGGCCACGAGGACGTGGCCGCGTACGTCGTGCGCGCGGCCGTCACACGTACGTCGTCCGCGCGGCCGCCGGCGCGGCCCGGCCACGGCTGCCGGGGTCAGAACAGCACGACGCCCTTGACGAAGTCGGGCCCGGCCTCCTCCATCATCCGGAACGCCTCGTCCACGTCATCGAGCCCGAACCGGTGGGTGATCAGCGGTTCGTAGCTGAAGCGGCGCTCGGCGACCAGGTCGAGGGCCTGGCGCATCGCGGCGAGCAGGCGGGTGCGGTCGGGGCAGAAGCCGTTGACGACGGTGACGGCCTTGTACCAGAGGTCCATGTCCATCTTCGCGTCGCCGGTGTGGTGGTAGCCGACGACGCACAGGGTGCCGAACGGGCGGACCAGGCTGCCCGCGGTCTTCAGCCCGCCGGTGGCCCCGGTCGCCTCCAGGACGATGTCCGGCCGCGCGTCGGTGGCACGGCTGGTATCGGTGCGGTATTCCGCCGGCAGTTCGTCGGGGGCGAAGACCAGGTCGGCGCCGAGGGCGAGCGCGCGCCGGCGGCGGGCCGGGTCGGGGTCCACGCCGACGAGCAGGCCGGGGGCGTGCCGTTTGGCGAGCTGGACGAGGCCGAGCCCCATGAAGCCGAGGCCGACCACGGCGACGCGCGCGCCGGGGGCGATCGGGGTGCGGGACAGGGCCTCTTCGAGGGTCGCGACGGGTTCGCCGATGGCGTGCGCCGGTTCGATGCCCGCCGGCACCGGCAGGACCGCGTTCGCGTCCAGCACCGCGCGGGTCGCGAATCCGTCGCCGCCCAGCCCGGTCACCAGGTCGCCGGGCTGCCAGCGGGCGGCGTCGCGTCCCGTGGCGACGACCCTGCCGACCATCTCGTGGCCGAGCCGCACCGGCGGCGCGGCCGGGTCGTGGGTGAGCCACGGCCCGATGTCCGAGGTGCACACTCCGCAGGCCAGTACGTCCACCAGCACCTGACCGTCGCCGGGGGCCGGGTCGTCGGCGGTGACGACCTCGGAGGTGCGGGGGCCGATCAGTTGACTGAACTTCATACGAGTCTCCTGTCTGAGTGGTGCGGGTCAGTGTAGCCATCTGGTTCTAAGTGGTAAGCCCCCATGCAAGGCGATCATGGCCGAATCCACCATCCCACTTGTCCGGTTTTTCGACCAAACATCATGATTATGGGTCGAGTTTCCGCCGCGCTACCTGCTGTTCGACCCCTAGACAGAGCCGCTCTTCGGAATAAGATGTCGCCAAGTGGTATGCGTTTGGCACACCATCACTAGCGTCCGGAGAAGGTGAGGTATGCATGGACGACTCCATGCGGGTCTCCAGTGCGGACCTGTCGGCGGTTGTCGTCGGGGCCGGCTCGCAGGGCAGGGTGCATGCCCTCGGCTATCTCGCCACCCCCGGGGTGGCGCTGACCGGTCTCGCCGACGTGGACACCGCGTCCGCCGAGGCGCTGGCCGCAGAACTCGAAGTGCCCGCCGTCCACCGCGACTTCCGCGAGCTGCTCGCGGCCACCCGGCCGGACCTGGTCAGCGTCTGCACGCCGCCGGCGCTCCACCTCGACGTGGTGCGGGCGGCGATCGCGGCGGGCGCCCGGGCGATCCACTGCGAGAAGCCCATGGCGCTCAGCTACGGCGACGCCGTCGCCATGGTGACCGCCGCCGCCGACGCCGGGGTGCAGCTCACCTTCAACCTCCAGCGGCGCTTCGAGGCGGTGCAGCGGCAGGCCCGGGAGTGGATCGCGCAGGGCGAGATCGGCGACGTGGTGACCGTCGAGGGGTACTGCCCCAACCTCTTCGACTGGGGCACCCACATCCTCGACCTCATCCTCTTCCACCGGCAGGACGCCGCCCCGGAGTGGGTGCTGGGCCAGATCGACGTCTCGGTGAACCGCTACGTGTACGGCGTCTTCACCGAGACCGCCTCACTGACCCAGGTGGGCTGGGCGGACGGGGTACGGGCGGTGGTCTCCACCGGCCGCGAACCGCACACCTCCGCGCTCAACCTGGAGAACGGCCTCGGACTGATCGTCCAGGGCACCCGGGGGCGGGCCGACATCCGCGGCGCCCGCACCCTGCTGCGGCGCTTCGGCAAGGACGACCTGCTGCGCGAGTCGCCGTTCGACACCGACTCCCGTACCTGGGACCGCGGTGTGGACCCCGCGATCGTGGCCGGCACCGCCGACGCGATACGCGACCTGGTCGCCTCGCTGCGGACCGGCAGCCGGCCGGCGCTGCACGCCGAACACGCGCTGCGCGGCGCCGAGTTGATCTTCGCCACCTATGAGAGCAGCAGGTCCAGGCGGCGCGTGGTGCTGCCGCTGGACCGGATGGACAACGCCCTGACCAGCGGGCGCGCAGAGGGCTTCTGGAGCCCTACCGGTGAATTGCGCTCCACCTACTGAATCGAGCCTGCGCATGCAGATATCCCAGCCCCGCCATGTCCGGGCCGGCCACCCCGCGAGGCCCGCCGCCCGGGCCGCCGGGCACCGCGCCCGTGCCGCGGCCCCGGCCGGCCGCCCCGCAGGGCCGTCCGCCCTCGCCGTGATCAGCGGCGACGACGTGTACGAGGACCTGTTCACCGCGGCCTCCGTGCTGCAGAGCACGCTGACCGAGGAGGGCTTCGCGACCCGCACCGGGCTCGGCACCGCCCCGCTGGACGGCGCGGCCGACGCCGACGTGATCGTCCTGTACACCGCGCTGGGCCGTTTCACCACCGGGCAGCGCCAGGCGCTGGCGCGGGCGGTGCACGGCGGCTGCGGCCTGGTCGCGCTGCACTCCACCACGGTCCTCGCCTCGCCGCCGGACCGGCTGGACGCGGGCGACCGGCTGCTCGCCGAGCTGATCGGCGGCCGCTACCTCTCACACGGGCCGCTGCCGCACGAGAGCCGGTTCGAGGTGCGGCTCGACCCGGACCACGAACTGACCGCGGGCATACCGCCGTTCGAGGTGACCCACGAGCACTACGAACTGGCGACGGCGGACGACGCTCAGGTGGTCGCCTGGCGGGGGACCGCCACCGGCACCGAACCCCTGCTGCACACCCGGCAGTACGGCCAGGGCCGGGTCTGCTACCTCCAACTCGGCCACGACATGCGGATCTGGGGCGAGCCCGCGATGCGCGAGCTGGTGCGGCGCGCCGCCCGCTGGGCCTGTCGACCCGATCGTGAAGGCGAGTGACCGGTGCGCACGCTGCTACGGAAGATCGCCTTCTACCTGCTCACCGCCTGGGCGGCGATCAGCCTCAACTTCCTCATCCCGCGGATCATGCCGGGCAACCCGGCCGACAACCTGATCCAGCAGTTCCACGGCAAGCTCAGCCCCTCCGCGGTGCACGCGCTGCGGGTGCTGTTCGGCCAGTCCGACCAGAACCTCTGGCAGCAGTACGTCAGTTACTGGCACAGCGTCTTCACCGGTGACTTCGGCACCTCCTACGCCTACTACCCGTCGAAGGTCAGCACGGTGCTCGGGCAGAGCATGTACTGGACGCTGATCCTGGTGACGATCTGCACGGTGCTCGGCTTCGTCATCGGCACCGCGCTGGGCATGCTGGCCGGCTGGAAGCGGGGCAGCTGGCTGGACTCGCTGGTGCCGATCACGACGTTCCTGTCGTCGATCCCGTACTTCTGGTTCGCGATCATCATGGTCTATCTCTTCGCGATCACCTTCAAGTGGTTCCCGCTGTCCGGCGGTTACGCGCTCGACCAGCACATCGGACTGAACAGCGGCTTCATCGGCAGCGCGATCAACTACGCGGTGCTGCCGGCCGTGACCATCACCGTGGCGTCGATCGGCGGCTGGCTGATCGGCATGCGCAACATGATGGTCACCACGCTCAGCGAGGACTACGTCCGGCTCGCCGAGGCCAAGGGCCTGTCGAAGCGGCGGGTGATGTACACCTACGCGGCGCGCAACGCGATGCTGCCGTCGCTGTCGGGCTTCGCGATGTCCCTGGGCTTCGTCATCGGCGGCTCCATCGTCACCGAGGTCGTCTTCAACTACCCCGGCATCGGATCGGTGCTCTTCAAGGCCGCCCAGGCGGCCGACTACCCGCTGATGTCGGCGATCTTCCTGCTGATCACCGTGCTGGTACTCGTCGCCAACCTCGTCGCGGACATCGCGTACGTCTTCCTCGACCCGAGGACAAGGGAGAGCTGATCATGGCCCTGCAACCCGCTGCCCTGGCCGAGTCCGACGCCGCTGTCCCCGACACCGCCGGCACCGGCCCCGCGGCCGAGTCCTCCGCCGGTCCCGACCGTCTCTGGCTGCGCCTGCTGCGCTCACCGCTGACCCTGACCGGTCTGGTGATCGTGCTGATCTTCGTGGTGCTGGCCATCGTCGCGCCGTGGATCTCGCCGTACGACCCGTCGTCGGTGAGCGACACCACCCTCGCCGGGCCGTCCGGCTCGCACTGGCTGGGCACCACGCAGAACGGCCAGGACGTCCTGTCGCAGATGCTCTACGGCGCCCGCGCCTCGATGCTGGTCGGCATCGGCGCCGCCGTGCTCACCACCGTGCTGTCGGTGGCGGTCGGCGTGACCGCCGGCTACGTCGGCGGCCTCGGCGACGAGGTGCTGTCGCTGCTGGCCAACGTGTTCCTGGTGCTGCCGAGCCTGCCGCTGACCATCATCCTGGCCGCGTACCTGCCGCACAGCGGCTCGCTCGGCATCATCCTGGTCATCACCGTGACCGGCTGGGCCTGGGGCGCCAGGGTGCTGCGCGCGCAGACCCTGTCGCTGCGCAAACGGGACTTCGTGGAGGCCGCGCGCGCCACCGGCGAGCCCACCTGGCGGATCATCGTCAAGGACATCCTGCCCAACCAGGTGGCGGTGATCGCCGCGTCCTTCCTGGGCACGGTGACGATGGCCATCCTCACCCAGGCCAGCCTGGCGTTCCTGGGCCTGGCCGACGTCACCCAGTGGTCGTGGGGGACGATCCTGTACTGGGCGCAGACCGGCAGCGCGCTGCTGACCGGTGCCTGGTGGTGGTTCGTGCCCGCCGGGCTGGCGATCGCGGTGCTCGGCACCGCGCTGTCCCTGGTCAACTTCGGCATCGACGAGTTCATCAACCCCCGGCTGCGGCAGGCCGGCATCGGCACCAAGAAGGCCCAGCGCGGCCAGGTGTCGGCGAAGCGGACCCGCCGCGTCAAGCACCAGGGCCCGCGGGTGAGCCGGCCGGCCCCCACCCCGTTCACCCAGGACAGCACCGACGTCGTGCTGGACGTGCGCAACCTGCGGGTGGAGTACGTCGGCGAGGGCGGCAGCCGCACCCCGGCGGTCAGCGACGTGTCGTTCCGGCTGCGCCGCGGCGAGGTGCTCGGCATCGCGGGCGAGTCCGGCTCCGGCAAGTCCACCCTCGCCTACGCCATCACCCGGCTGCACAAGCCGCCGGCCGAGATCAGCCAGGGCGAGGTCCACTACACCGGCCCGGACGGCGACACCGTCGACGTGCTGGCCATGGACGACGCCGAACTGCGCGGATTCCGCTGGGAGGAGCTGTCCATCGTCTTCCAGTCCGCGATGCACGCGCTCAACCCGGTGCTGCGGATCGGCGCGCAGATCGAGGACGTCATCGTCGCCCACCGGCCGAAGATGAACGCGCCCGAGCGCGCCGCCCGGGTGATCGAGCTGCTCGGCATCGTCGGCATCCCGGCCGACCGCGCCAACTCCTACCCGCACGAACTGTCCGGCGGGATGCGGCAGCGCGCGATGATCGCCGTCGGGCTGGCACTGGACCCCGAGATCATCGTGATGGACGAGCCGACCACCGCGCTCGACGTGGTGATCCAGCGCCAGATCATCGAGAAGATCATGGAGCTCAAGGACCGGCTCGGCTTCTCGGTCGTCTTCATCACCCACGACCTGTCGCTGCTGATCGAACTCTCCGACACCATCGCGGTGATGTACGGCGGCAAGGTCGTCGAGATGGCGCCGGCCGACGACTTCTACCGCCGTCCGCAACACCCCTACAGCCGCGGGCTGCTGGCGTCCTTCCCCACCCTCGGCGGGCCCAAGCGGGAGCTGACCGGCATCCCCGGCTCCCCGCCCGACCTGCGCCGGCTGCCGACCGGGTGCGCCTTCCGGCCGCGCTGCCCGCACGCGTTCGACGCCTGCGCCACGCAGGTGCCGCCGCTGTACCAGGTGGGCGGACCCGGCGGCGGCACCGGGCTGGCGGCCTGCCTGCTGCACGCCGACGCCGCACCCGGGGCGAAGGCCGGCGCGGAACCCGGTGCCGCCGGCCCCGGCACGGCGCGGCCCGCGCACCCCGAGACGACCCCGAACGAACTGGCGACAGGTGAGACCCGATGAGCGCTGAGACCACGGCCACGGCGGCCACCGGCGCCGGCGGCACCGGCGGCACCGCCGCCGAGCGGCCCGTGCTGGAAGCCGTCCACGTGACGAAGCACTTCCCGGTCCGCGGCGGACTGCCGGTGCGCGGCGCCGAGCGCAAGGTGGTGCACGCCGTCGAGGACGTGTCCTTGCGGCTGTACGCGGGCCGGATCACCGCGCTGGTCGGCGAGTCCGGCTCGGGCAAGTCCACCCTCGCCCGGCTGCTCGCCCAGCTCTACCCGCTCACCAGCGGGGAGGTGCGGCTGCACGGCGAGCCGGTCCGGGCGCTGCGCGGCCGGGCCTTCCGCGACCACGTGCGCAAGGTCCAGCTGATCCTCCAGGACCCGTTCGGCTCGTTCAATCCGGTCGCGACGATCGCCGGCACCCTGAAGCGGGCGGTCGCGCTGCACCACCCGGGCAAGCACGGCAAGGACCGGACCGCGGTCATCGACGACCTGCTGACCCAGATCAACCTGGTGCCGCCGCGGCAGTTCACCGCGAAGTACCCGCACGAGCTGTCCGGCGGGCAGTTGCAGCGGCTGTCCATCGCCCGCGCGCTGGCAGCCGACCCCGAGGTGTTCCTTGCCGACGAGCCGGTCTCCAGCCTCGACGTCTCCATCCGGCTGGGCATCCTCAACCTGCTGCGCCGCCTCACCGAGGAACGCAACGCGGCGATGCTCTACGTCACCCACGACATCGCCTCCGCCCGCTACTTCGCCACCGACACCGCGGTGATGTACGCCGGCCAGGTGGTCGAGTCCGGCCCGTCGGAGGCGGTGACGCAGCAGGCGGCGCACCCGTACACGCAGTTGCTGATCGCGTCCGCGCCTGACCCGTCGCGGGTCGGGGCGGACCGGGTCCGGGACATCGGGCAGCCGCCCAGCCTCATCAACCCGCCGTCCGGCTGCCGGTTCCACCCGCGCTGCCCGTACGCGATGGAGCGGTGCGCCGGCCAGGTGCCGGAGCCGTTCGAGCTCTCCCCCGGCCACACCGCCCGGTGCTGGCTGTACGCCGACGACCCCGAGGCCCGCGCCAGGCGCGCGGACAACGCGGAGGCCGTCGCGAACCTCACCGCACCCGTGGCCGAGGTCGCCACCGCGACCGCCACCGCCACCGCGCCCACCCCCGCCACCGCACCGGCGCCGGCGACCGCCGCCACGCCCGATTCGCCGGACGCATCCGACACTCCGGACGCACCCGCCTCCTGATCTCCCCAGGGCCGCACCCCGCCGGCCCGCACGTAGCTCATCCGCTGTCCCTACTTCCAAGGAGCAGACGCACGTGACCACTTCACAGTCGCCCCTCGCGTCCGGCATGACCAGACGCGGCGTCCTCGCAGGTGCGCTGGCAGGCGCCGGCACCCTCGCGCTGTCCGCCTGCCAGCCGTCCGGCGGCGGCAGCTCGGGCGGCAGCGACACGCTCACCGTGGCCGCCCAAGCCGACAACCTCACGCAGGTCTTCAACCCGTTCCTGGAGAACACCGCCCAGGGACTGACCTACACCAGCCCCGGGTCCGGCGGCTTCATCTACGAGCCGCTCGTCCAGATCAACACCGTCAACATCGGCCATGACCTGCCCTGGCTGGCGAAGTCCTGGCGCTGGTCGAACAGCAACAAGACGCTGACGCTGGAGTTGCAGACCGGTGTGAAGTGGACGGACGGCACGGCGTTCTCCGCCGACGACGTGATCTTCACCTACACCCTGCTGAAGCAGAACGGGGCGCTCAACCTGGGCGGCGTCAAGTTCAGCACGGTCACCTCGCCGAGCCCCACGCAGATCGTCTTCACCTTCGACGTGCCTTCCGAGCAGTTCTTCACCGAAGTGGTGTCGGTCCCGATCGTCAGCAAGCACATCTGGTCGACGGTGAAGAACCCGGTCACGTACACCGACAAGAACCCGGTCGGCACCGGCCCGTACAAGCTCGACCAGTTCTCCCCGCAGAGCTTCACGCTGGTGCGCAACGAGGATTACTGGCAGCCGAAGGCGCAGATCAAGTCGCTGCGGTTCGTCGCGTACAAGGACAACGAGAGCATGACGAACGCGCTCGTCCAGGGTCTGGCGGACTGGGGCGGCACGTACATCGCCAACGCCGACCGGACGTACCTCAGCCGCAGCAAGCACAACAACTACTGGGCGCCGCTGGCCGGGACCGACGGCCTGATCCCCAACCTGGAGCGCTGGCCGCTGAGCGACATCGCGGTGCGCAAGGCGATCAGCCTCGGGGTGAACCGCAAGCAGGTCGGCGCGGCCACCGCCTCGCCGCCGGCCACCAGCGTCACCGGGCTGCCGATGCCCGCGTACACCTCGTCGATCGCGCCGCAGTACAAGGGCCTCGACTTCACCCAGGACGTGGGCAAGGCGCACCAGACGCTGACCGACGCCGGCTACACCAAGGGCGGCGACGGCTACTACCGCAAGGGCGGGAAGCGGCTGGAGTTCTCGATCACCTTCCCGTCGGCGTACACCGACATCGCCTCCCGGGTGCAGGTGCTGATCTCCCAGCTCAAGGACATCGGCATCAAGCTCACCATCGACACCACCACGGTGAACGACATCAACACCCGCACCGCCAAGGGTGACTTCGACTCCACGATGGGCTACCCGGTGAACTCCGCGCCGCGGGCGTTCTCCTACTACTACGACACCATCAACCCGAATCTGTACTTCCCGCTCGGCAAGGCGACGCCGACGTACCAGAACATCGAGCGGTTCCGGAACGCGGAGGCGGCGGAGCTGTTCAAGGAGTACCCGAAGGCGACCACGGACGCCCAGCGGCAGCAGATCCTGGACGGGATCGAGAAGATCTTCGTGGAGAACCTGCCGTGGATACCGATGTTCTACTGGGGCAGCTACGGCAACTGGAGCACCGCGAAGGCGACCGGCTTCCCCACGCCGCAGGACCCCTACTTCAGCCCGGTGCCCAACCCGGTGGTCGCGCTGCGGCTGAAGCCGGTCTGATCCGCCGCGGCCCGCGCACCGCACCGCGGGCCGCGCACCCCCACCGCGCGCCCGGTCCGCACCGCCCACCCGGCCCGCACCCCGCGCCCGGTCCGATCCACCCGCCCCGTGCGCTGGCGCCGGGCACCCCGATCCCGTTTTCTGCCGCACCCCCGCGAGGAGAGCCATGTCCCACCTGACGACGCCGAGAGCCATGGTCGTCGTGAACGGCGACGACACCCACCACGACCTGCTCAGTGCCGCCGGAGTCTTCCAGCAGCTCGGTGTCGAGGCCGGGTTCGCCACCCGCAAGGCCATGGGCACCAGCCGGTTCACCGATCCGCGGCCGGAGACGGCCGAGGCGGACGTCTACCTCTTCTACACCGCGGGCGGGCACTTCGCGACCGGCCAGCAGCAGGCGCTGGCCGACGCGGTGCGGGCCGGCAAGGGGCTGGTCGGGGTGCACGGCGCCAACATCCTCGGCTGGCAGGGCGACGGCCTGGACCCGGCCGACCGCCCGATGTTCGAGCTGCTCGGCAACCGCTACCTCTCGCACGGGCCGGGCCACCACGAGGGCCGGCACACCATCGAGATCGTCGCGGAGCACCCGATCACCGAGGGCGTCACGGACTTCGAACTCTTCGACGAGTACTACGAGTTCGAGCTCGCCGACGAGGACGTGACGGTGCTCGCGCAGCGGCACCGGGCGGACGGCGCGGTCATCCCGGTGCTGTACGCCCGCGAGGTCGGGGCCGGCCGGGTGGTCTACCTGGCGCTCGGCCACGACATGCGTTCCTGGGGCGAGCCGCCGGTGCGCGCCCTGGTCCGGCAGGCGCTGCTGTGGGCGGCCGGCCGTGACTGAGACGACGAGCGCCGGCCCCGCGCGGCCGGCCGGAGGAGGAGACATGGCAGCCGGTATCGGCGTCATGATGTACACGGTGCTGGACCAGGCACGCGCCGACCTGGAGGGCACCCTGGCCCGGCTGGCGGAGCTGGGCTACCTGGGCATCGAGACCTACGGGCTGGTGGAGCACTTCGGGCCGGCCCGGGTCAGGGACGCCGTCGCGGCGGCCGGGCTCACCCTCACCAGCGCGCACACCCCGTTCCCGGCCGGGGCGGACGCCGAGCGGCTGCTGGACCAGAACCAGGAGCTCGGCGCCGAGGTCCTGGTGTGGAGCATGGAGCGCGAGGAGTTCGACTCCCCCGACGCGATCCGGCACGGCGTGGCGCGGGTCAACGAGGCCGCCGAGCGCGCGGCCGGCCGCGGCATGCGGATCGCCTACCACAACCACTTCGCCGAGTTCAGCCAGGAGTTCGGCGGCCGGTCGGCGTACGACCTGCTGCTGGAACTGCTCGACGACCGGGTGCTGGTCGAACTCGACGCCTACTGGACGGTGATGGGCGGCGCCGACCCGGCGCAGGTGCTGGCCGGGCTCGGCGAGCGGGCGCGCTTCGTGCACGTCAAGGACGGCCCGGCGCTCTCCTACGAGGACGACGTGATGGTGCCGATCGGGGAGGGCCGGATCGACTGGACCCGCACCCTGACGACGCCGTCGGGTCCGCGCTGGCACATCGTCGAGCTGGAGCGGCTGCACATCGACACGTTCGAGGCGCTGCGCCGTTCCTACGCCCATCTGGTCGGCCACGGGCTGTCCCGTGGCGCGGTCGTCCCGGCGCCGACCGAGGAGCAGGCATGAGGGTGCTGTTCCTCGGCGGTGCCGGGATGATCGGTTCGGCGGCGGCCGCGCGGGCCGCGGCCCAGGGCGCGGACGTGACGATCGTGACGCGCTCGGAGCCGGTGCGGGCGGTCGCCGACGGCGTACGGCAGTTGCGGGCGGACGTCCGCGACCCGGCGGCGCTGAAGGCGGTGCTGCGCGACGAGGAGTTCGACGCGGTCGTCAACTGGGTCGGCTTCACGCCCGACGACGTGCGGGCGCATCCGGAGCTGTTCACCGGCCGGACCGGGCAGTACGTCTTCATCAGCACCTGCTCGGTCTTCGGCCGGCCGGTGCCGCACCTGCCGATCACCGAGTCCAGCCCGCGCCGCCAGCCGGTCTTCGGCTACGCGCGGGACAAGATCGCCTGCGAGCTGCTGCTGGAGGACGCCTACCGCGACACCGGCTTCCCGCTGACGATCGTACGGCCCTTCCACACCTACGACCGCACGGTGGTCCCGGTGCTCGCCGGGTGGACGGCGATCGAGCGGATGCGCGCGGGGCGGCCGGTGGTGGTGCACGGCGACGGCACGTCGCTGTGGTCCCTCACCCACGCCCGGGACTTCGCGCGGGCCTTCGTGGCGCTGCTCGGCCTGGACCACGCGGTCGGCGAGAGCGTCAACGTGGTCAGCGGCGACATCCTCACCTGGGACCAGATCCATCTCACCCTGGCCACGGCGGCCGGGGTGCGCGACCCCCTGCTGCGGCACCGGGCCAGCGAGTCGATCGCCGAGCGGGTGCCGGGCTGGGGCGAGGTGCTGGAGCACGACTTCCGGCACTCGATGCTCTTCGACACCTCCAAACTGCGCGCGCTGGTACCGGGGTTCGCACCCGAGGTGTCGTTCTCGCAGGGCGCCCGGGAGGTGCTGGCGCACTACGACGCCCACCCGGAGCTGAAGTCGGTCGACGAGGAGCTGTCCCGGGCCTTCGACGTACTGCTGGAGGGCTGATGGGGACCGCCCGCTTTCCCCCAGTGGTATTGCGTGGTCTATATTTAGTGGACCCCTGACATACCATAAGCAGACCAAAGAACTAACGTGAGAGTCCGGCTGCGGGCACCGCCCGCGGCCGGCCACCGCAGGACGAGGGAAGAGGAACGCGTGATCGGCGTCGGTCTCATAGGTTCGGGATTCATCGGCGACACATACGCGGACGCGCTCCAGGACGTGAGGAACGCGACGCTGGTGGCAGCCTGTTCGCGCGACCTCGCGCGCGCCACCGCGCTGGCCGCCAAGTGGGCCCCGGAGGCCCGCGCTTACGACGACATGGCCGCCCTGTGCGCCGATCCGGCTGTCGACCTGGTGGTCGTCGCGGTGCCCAACGAGGCGCATCTGGACGCGGTACGGACCGTCGCCGCCGCCGGCAAGGGCGTGGTGTGCACCAAGCCGCTGGCCCGCACCGGCGCGGAGGCGGCACAGATCCTGGACGTGGTCCGCGAGGCGGGCGTCTGGCACGGCTACGCCGAGAGCTCGGTCTTCTCGCCCAACATCGCCAAGGCGCACGACATGGTCGCGGCCGGCGCGATCGGCGATCTGCTCACCATGCGGGCCCGCGAGGCCCACTCCGGGCCGCACGCCCCGCACTTCTGGGACGCGCAGACCGCCGGCGGCGGCGCCCTGCTCGACATGGGGTGCCACACGGTGGAGTCCGCCCGGCACTTCTTCGGCAAGGACAACCCGATCACCGAGGTCTTCGCGTGGGGCGCCACCCTCGCCCACGCGGACCGGACCACCGGCGAGGACACCGCGATCGCGCTGCTGAAGTTCGCGGGCGGCCAGCTGGCCACCGTGGAGTCGTCGTGGATCGAGAAGGGCGGCATGCAACTGCGGCACGAACTCGTCGGCAGCGCCGGCCGCCTGGTCACCGACACCTCCGCGACACCGGTGTGGGGCTTCATCGAGCGCCCGGCCGGCTACCTGGTGGAGAAGGCCGACGCCGACACCGGCTGGGTCTACCCGGTGCCGGAGGAGGCCCGCGCCTACGGGTTCAGCCAGCAGATGCGGCACTTCGTGGACTGCTTCGCCCGCGGCGAGGTGCCCCGCGAGACCTTCGAGGACGGCGTCGTCGTCAACCACGTGCTGGACGCCTGCTACGCCTCGATGCGCTCGGGCACGTGGGAGAAGGTCCAGGAGCCGAAGGTCCAGGCGCCGGCATGAGCACGGATCACATGAGCGCGCGCCGGCCGGACCCCGCGGCGGCACCGCGGACACCGGCGGGCCAGGCACCGGCACCGCGAACACCGGCGCCGGCGGTACCGGAGCTGCCTGCGGTGCCGGCCGCGCTGACCGGCGGCTACCCGGAGCCGCTGTGGATGCAGGCGAAGGAGGCGCTGGAGAACCGGATCGCCGTCGGCGAGGTCAAGCCCGGCTCCCGGCTGCCCCCGGAACGCGAGTTGTGCCGGATGCTCGGCATCTCGCGGGTCACGCTGCGCAAGGCGCTCACCGCGCTGGTGGAGGAGGGAGTGCTGCGCGCCGCGCAGGGCCGCGGCTGGTACGTCTCCGCGGCGGAGCGCAAGGAGTGGCCCAACACCCTGGAGTCGTTCTCCGAGACCGCCCGCCGGATGGGCCTGCTGGCCACCTCGCAGGTGCTGCGCCGAGAGACCGGTCCGGCCAGCTTCGACGAGGCGGAGGCGTTCCAGATCGCCCCCGGCACCCCGCTGTACCGGCTGGAGCGGGTCCGCATGCTCGACGGCGTACCCATCGCGGTCGACCACTCGCTGGTCCCCACCGACGTCGCCGCGGGCTTCGACACGGTCGACTTCACCGTCCGGTCCCTCTACGACACGATCGCCGACGCGGGCTTCGAGCTCGCCCAGGCCGACACCACCATCGAGGCCCGGCCCGCCGACGCCGCGCTCGCCGGCCACCTCGCCATCGCGGCGGGCACCCCCGTCCTCGACATGCGGCAGATCGTCCGCGACCGCGCCCAGCGGCCGCTGCTGTCCTCGTCGATCCGCTACGCCGGCGACCGCTACCGCCTGCGCACCTCCTTCATGCGGAACGCCGGCCAATGACCCGGCGCCCCCCGAACCCCCTTCGCAGAAGCGGAGCCCCCGTGACCACAGCAACACCACCGCCCGCGCACGGCGGCGACGACGGCAGTGCCGCCGCCGGCGCCACCGGCCGCGCCGACGCCTACGACGCGCCCGCCCTGGCCGTCGCCCTCGCCTCGCCGCGCCCCGACGAGATCACCGCCTGCACCGCGCTGCTCCGGCGCGAGGGCCTGATCGGCCCCGACACCCACGTGTCCTACTTCGGCCTCGCCGAGCAGGACAAGCGCGAGCTGCTCTCCGGCGCGATCGCCCCGCGCCGCTTCCGCGCCATGCTGATCGACCTGCGCACCGGCCTGTCGCACGACGTCGTCGCCTGCCCCGGCGAGGACCGGATCGTGTCGGCCCGCGTGCTGGACACCGCCACCGACGGCCATGTCCCGGTGGTGCTCGCCGAGTTCCCGCTCGTGGAGGAGATCGTGCACCGCGACGAGCGCTGGCTCGCGGCGATGCGCAGGCGCGGCCTGACCGACGTGACGCGACTGCGGGTCAACCCGCTGTCCGCGGGCGTGCCCGGCGCGGGTGAGGAGGGCCGCCGCCTCCAGCGCTGCTTCACCTTCGTGCAGAAGACGCCGGACGACCTCGGCTGGGCGCACCCGGTCGACGGCGTCACCGTCGTCGTGGACGTGGTCACCCGCGAGGTCCTCGACGTGCTGGACGTCGCGCACCTGCCGGTACCGCAGGAGGACGGCAACTACCACGACCCGCGGTGGGTCGGGCAGCCGCCGCGCGCCGGGCTGAAGCCGATCGAGATCACCCAGCCCGAGGGCCCGAGCTTCACCATCGACGAGAACGGCGTCATCGACTGGCTCGGCTGGTCCCTCCAGGTCGGCTTCGACCAGCGCGAGGGCCTGGTGCTGCACAACATCGGCATCGACGACGCCGGCCGCCGCCGTCCCGTGCTCTACCGCGCCTCCCTGGCCGAGATGGTCGTCCCCTACGGCGACCCGAGCCCGCAGCGCTGGTTCCAGAACTTCTTCGACTGCGGCGAGTACCTGCTCGGCGGGTTCGCCAACTCCCTGGAACTGGGCTGCGACTGCGTCGGCGACATCACCTACCTCGACGCGGTGCTCGCCGACAGCGAGGGCGGCGTCCACGTCGTCCCGCAGGCGATCTGCATCCACGAGGAGGACACCGGCATCCTGTGGAAGCACTCCGACAACTGGAACGGCTCCACCCAGTCCCGGCGCGGCCGGCGCCTGGTGATCTCCTTCTTCGTCACCGTCGGCAACTACGACTACGGCTTCTACTGGTACTTCTCGCTCGACGGCGCCATCGAGCTGGAGGTCAAGGCGACCGGTGTCGTCTTCACCTCCGGCTATCCCGGCCCCGGCTACGCCTACGCCTCCGAACTCGCCCCCGGCCTCGGCGCGCCGTACCACCAGCACCTGTTCAGCGCCCGGCTGGACATGGCGGTCGACGGCACCGGCAACGCCGTGGACGAGGTGGAGTCCGCCGCGGTGCCGCGCGGGCCGGGCAACCCCACCGGCACCGGCTTCACCCAGACCGTCACCCGGCTGCGCACCGAGTCCGGCGCGCAGCGCCTGGCCGACAACACCCGCAACCGGTCCTGGGTGGTCACCAACCCCTCGGTCACCAACCGGCTGGGCAACCCGGTGGGCTACCAACTCCACCCGGAGGGACGGCCGGTGCTGCTCGCCGACGCCGACTCCGACATCCACCGGCGGGCCACGTACGCCACCCGGCACCTGTGGGTGACGCCGTACGCGCCGGACGAGCGGTACCCGGCGGGCGACCTGGTCAACATGCACCAGGGCGGTGGCGGGCTGCCCGCGTGGACCGCCGCCGACCGGTCGGTGGACGACACCGACATCGTGCTGTGGCACACCTTCGGCCTGACCCACTTCCCGCGGCCCGAGGACTGGCCGGTGATGCCCGTCGACTCCGCCGGGTTCGCGCTCAAGCCGTACGGCTTCTTCGACCGCAACCCGACGCTGGACATCCCGGCCCCCACCGCCGCGCACTGCCACGCCGGCGGCCACCACCCGCCCGGGGAAGGCGGTCCGGGCCAGCGGCACGACCCGCACCACGACCGCGGAACCCACCACGACGACCACGAGCACGACCATGACCACGACCACGGAAAGGCCGGCGCATGACGACCGCGCAGCCGCTGGGAATCCAGCTCTACAGCGTGCGTGACGACATCGGACCCGCGGACCTCGACCGTACCCTCGCGCGACTGGCGGGCTTCGGTTTCACCCACGCGGAGCCGTACGACATCCTCGGGGACACCGAGCGGCTCGGCGCCGCGCTGCGGGACGCCGGGCTGAGCGCCGCGACCGCCCACGCGTCGGTGCTCCGGCACGACGTGGCGGACATCCTGGACGCCGCGCAGGCGCTCGGCATCGGCTGCGTCATCACGCCGTACGTCGACCCGGGCAGCATCGCCGACCGGGCGGGGGTGGAACGCCTCGCCGACGCGCTCAACGCCGCGGCCGAGAGCGCCGCCGCGCGCGGCATCCGGATCGGCTACCACAACCACGACTTCGAGTTCGCCCAGCGTATCGACGGGGTGCCCGCCTACGACGTGCTCACCGCGCTGCTCGATCCCGCGGTGGTGCTGGAGGTCGACGTCTACTGGGCAGGGGTGGGCGGCGCCGACGTGTTCGAGCTGCTGCCGCGCCTGGGCGACCGGGTGCGCCATCTGCACGTGGTGCACGAGCGGGAGCCCGGCAACGACCGCCCGGTGCTGGGCGTCGACACGGCCGGCCGGATGGACGAGGTGCTGGCGCTGACCGCGGCGCACGTGGAGCTGCCCGTCGTCGAGGTGGTCGCCCACCACAGCGACGTCTGGCCGCTCGTCGAACGCAACGCCGCGTACTTCCTGGCCGGGGGTGCCGCATGAGCGCGCCCGTGCGGGTCGCGGTGGTCGGCGCCGGCGACATCTCCGCCCAGTACCTCGACGCCTTCACCGGCTACCCCGACCTCGCCGTCACCGCCGTGGCCGACCTGGTGCCCGCCCGCGCCCGCGCGCAGGCCGAGGCGTACGGCGTGCCGGCCTGGGGCACCACCGACGAGGTCCTGCGCCGCGACGACGTGGACCTGGTGGTCAACCTGACCGTCCCCGCCGCCCACGCCGAGGTCGCGCTGGCCGCGATCGCGGCCGGCAAGCACGTGTGGGGCGAGAAGCCGCTGGCCCTGGACCGGGCGAGCGCCCGCGCCGTCCTGGACGCCGCGGCCGCCGCGGGCGTCGTGGTCGGCAACGCCCCCGACACCGTGCTCGGCCCCGGCGTGCAGACCTCCCACCGGCTGCTGGCCGAGGGCGCGATCGGCACGCCCAGGACGGTGCTCACCCTGATGCAGGGCCCCGGGCCCGATCTGTGGCACCCGCGGCCGCAGTTCCTCTTCGCCAAGGGCGCGGGCCCGCTCTTCGACATCGGCCCCTACTACGTGACCGCCCTGGTCCAACTGCTGGGCCCGGTCGTGTCGGTGAGCGCGAGCGGCCAGAGCCCGCGCCCGCAGCGGATCATCGGCGCGGGGCCGGACGCCGGCGCCGCGTTCCCGGTGGAGGTGCCCACCCACGTGAGCGTGGTGACCACCTTCGCCTCCGGGGCGGTCGGCACCTCCGTCTACAGCTTCGACTCGCCGCTGCGCCGCCAGCTCTTCGAGATCACCGGCTCCGACGGTGTCATGGAGGTGCCGGTGAGCGGCTTCGACGGCGACACCCGGCTGCTGACCGACACCACGCCCGGCGCGCCGTGGACCACGGTGCCCGCCGTCGGCGTCCCGAGCGGCCGGGGCGTCGGCGTCCTCGAACTGGCCCGCGCCCTGCGGTCCGGCACCCGCCCGCGCGCCAGCGGCGAGTTGGCGTACCACGTGCTCGACGTGATGCTCGCGGTCGAGGAGTCCGTCGACCTCGGCGCACCCGTCCGGGTGGCGAGCAGCGCACCAGAGGTGCCCCCGATCCCACCGCAGTGGGACCCCACCACACGGACCTACGACGGAACGGAGCAGACATGAGCGAGGGATACCTCCCCTACGCCACGGCCCGCGCGACCCAGGCCGAGGAACTGGAAGCCGCGATCGCCCGGCTGGCCCCGTCGGTGGCCTCGCTCGCCACGGCCGGGCTGCTCACCGGCCCGGGACCGGTGTTCGTCGGGATCGGCGCCAGCCTGGCGGCCGCCTGCGCGCCGGTGTGGTCGCTGCGCAGCCGGGGCGTGCACTCCTGGCGGCTGGGCGCCGGCGACCACCCGCTGCCGTTCCCCGCCAGCCGGCACCCGGTGTTCGGCGTCTCGCAGAGCGGCCGCAGTTCCGAGACGCTCGCCGTGCTCGAATCCGTCGACCCGTCGCTGCGGCACGCCGTGGTCAACATGACCCCCTCGCCGATCGCGGACATCGCCACCGGCGTGCTCGACATCGGCAGCGTGCCCGACAGCTACGCCTCCACCATCGGCTACACCGCGACCGTCGCCGCGCTCGGCATGCTCGCCGACGCGTGGGACGGCGGCGCGCCGGACGAGGGCTGGGCCCGGCTCGGCGCGCTGTTCGCCGCGACGGAGAAGGAACTGCGCGAGCAGGTGCGGGCCCTGGCCCCGCTCTTCGCGACCGCCACCTCCGCGGACTTCGTCGGCGCCGGCCCCGCGGTGGGCTCCGCCGAGGCGTCCGCGCTGCTCTTCCGCGAGGTCGTCCGCATCCCGTCGACCGGGATGAGCACCCGCCAGTACCTGCACGGCGCGATGGAGTCGGCCGGCGGCGGGGTGCACGTGGTCTTCGGCGACGAGCGCGAGCACACCGTGGCCGACACCCTCGCGGCCGCGGGGCACCCGGTGGTGCTGGTCACCTCGGCGCCGCCCGAGAAGCGGCCGATGCTGCACCCGGTGCGGGTGCCGCGGCTGCCGGCGGCGCAGCGCGCGGTGCTGGAGATCCTGGTCGCGCAGATCCTCGTCGAGGCCGTCGCCGAGGTCCGCGCCGTGGACATCGAGGAGTTCGTGTTCCACAACGCCGACATCAAGGTGACCGGGGGGCCGACGGTATGAGGGTCCTGGTCGGCGCCGACATCGGCGGCACCAAGGTCGCGATCCGGGTCGCGGCTCCGGACGGCACGGTCCGCGCCGACGTCGAACTGCCCTCCACGGGGTGGGAGGCCGCCCCGGTCCGGCACGCCGCGCGCTGGCTGCTGGACCGGGTGCGCACCGTACTGCCCGCGGGCGACGAGGTCGCCGCCCTCGGCGTCGGCGCGCAGGGCTGCGACACGCAGGAGCACTGCGCGCACCTCGGCGCGGCCCTCGAAGCGCTCGCGGTGCCCGCGAGCGTCGTCAACGACGCCGCGCTGCTGGTGCCGGCCGCCGGTCTGGCGCAGGGGATCGGCGTCATCGCCGGCACCGGCTCCATCGCGGTGGGCACCGGCGCCGACGGCACCGTGCTGTTCGCCGGCGGCTGGGGCTGGGTGCTCGGCGACGAGGGCAGCGCGCCGGCGATCGTACGGGAGGCGGCGAAGGCGGCGCTGGCCGCACACGACATGGGCCTGCCCGACGACGGGCTGCTCTCCGCGCTCCTCGCCCACTACGGTGTGGCCGACGCCCCCGGGCTCGCCCGCGCGGTCAACGACTCCCCCACGCCCGCCACTTGGGGCCCGGCGGCGCCCGCGGTCTTCGCCGCGGCCGCCGCGGGTTCCTCGCTCGCCGCCGAGGTGGTGGACGCGGCCGCGGCCGAACTGGCCGCGCTCGTTTACCGCTTGCGTGCGCGCGGCGCCACCGGCCGCACCGTCGTGGCCGCCGGCGGCGTGGTCCTCGCCCAACCCCTCCTCGCCGACGGCCTGCGCTCCCACCTCGCCGCGGCCCAACCCGATCTGACGCTACGCCTGCTGGAAGTCCCCCCGGTCGCCGGCGCGGTGGCGCTGGCCAAGTCCCGGCTGACGGCCCCCTGACCCCAGGTGCGTGCCCGTGCTGTCGGTTCCAGGACCGCTCGCGGAGGAAGCCTCACTCACCAGGGGCGCTGGGGCACCTCCCGGCGAAGGCAGGGGGAGAGCCGCGCGACGAGCCACCCGCCGGGCGCAAGGTCCCGGAACCGACAGAAGGGGGCGCCCCGGAGGGTCAGGGGCACCCCAGGACGTCACGGCACCCGCCCCCCGGAGCACCTAGGAATCCTGAATGGAGCTGAACATGGCAACGCACAACCCCCCATGGTCGAAAGCCATTTACACGGACGGACGATTCCACCCGCCCGCCGCCGGAGGCACCCTCCAGGTCCGTGACAAGTCCTCCGGTGAGCTGCTCGGGGTCGCCGGCGACGCCGCCACCTCCGACGTCGACGCCGCCGTGGCGTCATCGGTGACCGCGCAACGCGCCTGGGCGGCGCTCCCGTACACCGAGCGTGCGGCGATCCTCCGCGGCGTCGCAACGGCTCTCGAACACGCCGACAGCTTCCGCGAGTTGATCGTGCGGGAGACCGGCAGCATCGCCGGCAAGGCCGACTACGAGATCGCCTCCGCGGTCGGCGAGCTGACCGAGGCGGCGGCGCTGGCCTCCCGGCCGGTCGGCGAGGTGCTGCAGACCGGGCACCCGGGCCGCTTCTCGGTGGGCGAGCGCGTGCCGGTCGGCCTGGTCGCCGCGATCACGCCGTGGAACTTCCCGCTGGTGCTGGGGATGCGGGTCATCGCACCCGCGCTCGCGCTCGGCAACACCGTGCTGCTCAAGCCCTCGCCGGAGACGCCGCTGTCCGGCGGCCTGGCGATAGCGGAGCTGTTCGAGCAGGCGGGGGCGCCGGCCGGCGTCTTCCAGGTGCTGCCCGGCGGCGAGGAGGTCGGGCGGAGGCTGGTCGAGCACCCGGACGTGGCGATGGTGCACTTCACCGGTTCGACGACGGTCGGCCGGCAGATCGCGAGCACCGCCGGGTCCCTGCTCAAGAAGACCTCGCTGGAACTCGGCGGCAACAACGCCCTCGTCGTCCTGGCCGACGCCGACGCCGATCAGGCCGCGATGATCGGGGCGTGGTCGAGCTTCCACTACCAGGGGCAGACCTGCATCAGCGCGGGGCGGCACATCGTCGATCGCGCGGTCGCCGACGCCTACCTGCGCAACCTGTCGGAGCGCGCCGCGGCCATCACCGTGGGCGACACCTTCCGGGACCGGACCGGTCTGGGTCCGATCATCAACGACGTCCAACTGGCGCGCGCCAGGCGGCTGCTCGACGAGGCGGTGGCCGGCGGTGCCCGGGTGCTGACCGGCGGCACGAACGAGGGCCGGTTCTTCCGCCCGACCGTCGTGGTGGACGTCGATCCGGCCTCCGCGCTGTGGACCGAGGAGATCTTCGCGCCCATCGCGCCGGTCGCGGTCGTCGACGGCGCCGAGCAGGCGGTCGAACTCGCCAACGACACCCGCTACGGCCTGGTCTCCTCGGTCGTCGGCTCCGACATCCACCGGGCCACCGAGGTCGCCCGCCGCCTGAACTCCGCGATGGTCCACGTCAACGACGCGACGCCCCAGGACGAACCGCTCGCCCCCTTCGGCGGGATCGGCCACTCCGGACTGGGCGGCCGGGCCGGCGGCGACGCGAACCTGGAGGAGTTCACCGAGCGCCGCTGGCGCACGGTCGCGAGCGAACCGGTCCACTACCCGTACTAGGCCGTGTTGTGGAAGGAGCGCCGTCCGCCCGAAGGGCGGGGCCCGTGACGTCTGGTGCTCCCCCACAGCCTTCGGCGCGGGAGGTGCCCCCAGATCGCACGGCGGAGGGCGTCCTCGTAGTGGGCCTGCTCGGACCAGCCCGACAACGAAGCGAGCGTGCGTGCCAGGCACCACGGGATGGGGGCACCTCACCCGCCGAAGGCAGGGGGGAGGGCTTTCCACACCACGGCCTAGTGCCGGGCCCGGCCGACGCGTCGTCCGGGCCCGGCCCTTCGCACCACCACGGGCACGGGCCCACCCGGAGGCCCGCCGTAGGTCAGGCGTGGGCCCGCCGTAGGTCAGGCGTGGGCCCGCCGTCGGTCGGGCACCGGTGAGTTCCGGGCCACCGCGACGTCAACAGTCACGACGTCGACGGTTCCGACGTTCCGCGTGCGCGGGCGGTCCGCCGTCCGCGCAGCCGGTCCCTCCCACCCAGCGGAAGGCACGATGAGTGAAGTGGCGATGGCCGTCGGGCTCGTGGGAGCCGGGATGTGCCTGGCCGAGCGGCTCGCCGCCCGGGCCCGGGCCTGGGGGCCGGCCGCGGTCGTCGCGGTGGTGATGGCGCTGATGGCCTGCGGGGTGTGCGGCACGCCGCTGGTGGCGGGGGCCTGCGCCGTCGCGGGGGCCGGGGTGTGGACGGCGCTGGCCGGCCCGTGCCGCGGCCGGACCGCGGCCGTCGTGGACCTGGCCACGATGGCGCTGCTGACCGCGGCGGTCGCCCGGCCCGGGTCCGCCGGGCACGCCGGGCTGACCGGGCTCACCGGGGCGGCGGGCCACCGCCCCGGAATGCGGATGCCCGGCGGCGAGGGGGCGTACGACGTGCGGTTCTTCGTGTTCGTCGTCGCCTGCTGGCTGGTGGCGCGGACGGGCGTCCACGTCGCCGCGCTGGCGGGCTCCGGCGCGGGCCCGGCCCCCGCGCGTGGGCCGGCCGATCCCGGCCGGGCCGGGCGCGGGCCGGCCGCGGCGCTGCTGCACGAGGCGGGCAGTGCCGCGATGATCGTCGCGATGGCGGCGATGGTCGCCTGACGGCGCAACTGCGTACGTGTGACAACCACCGCCGCCCGGAACGTCCGGGCGGCACGAGGGAAGGGGCGGTACCCGAGGGTGCGTTCGACCGATGACTCCGCGACGATCCTGACCGCGCACCTGGGCCACGGCCTCGCCGCCGCCAAGGCCGTGGTCGCCGTGCTGCCCGACGGCCGCGCGCCGCGCGTGGCCGAACTCCTGGGCCCCGGCGGCCCCCGCCCGCTCACCGCAGGCCCGGTCGGTGCCGTCCCGGGCTGGCGGGCGGGGCCCTTCGCCCGCGTCCCGCTCCCCCGGGACCTGCCCGCCGGCACGTACACCGTGCGGATCGTGGACGGCGACGGGCGCGAGACGGTCTCGGAGCCGTTCGAGATCGCCCCGGACCGGCTCCAGCGGCAGACGATGTCCGACGTGCTCGCGTACTTCCGGGCGATGCGCTCCAGCGGCGAGATCGACCGCAAGGACCGGCACGCGCGGCTGTGGGCCGACGACAGCGGGCGCGAGGTGGACGCGAGCGGCGGCTGGCTGGACGCGAGCGGCGACCCGAGCAAGTTCCTCAGCCACCTCACCTACACCCGCACCATGAGCCCGCAACAGATCCCGCTGTGCGCCTGGGCGTTGGCGGCGGCCGGGGACGTGCTCGCCGAGCGGCATCCCGAGCTGGTCCGCTCGCTCGGCGCCCGGCTGCGCGACGAGGCCCTGTGGGGCGCCGACTTCCTGGTCCGCTTCCGCGCCCCCGAGGGCTACTTCTACACCGGCGTCTTCGACGCGCTCACCAAGCGGCTGGACGAGCGGTTCGTGACGGCGCCGCTGGCGGAGTGCGTCCGTACCGACGACTACCAGGCCGCGTACCGGCAGGGCGGCGGCCTCGCGATCGCCGCGCTGGCCCGCGCCTCCACCCTCGACGACCACGGCGACTTCACCGGCGCGCAGTACCTGGACGCGGCGCTGGGCGGCTTCGCGCACCTCGAAGCGCACAACCTGGAGTACCTCGACGACGGCACCGAGACGGTGGTCGACGACTACGCGGCGCTGCTGGCGGCCTGCGAACTGGTCGCGGCCGGCGCCCCGGTGGTCGCGGCGGCCCGGCGCCGGGCGCGGCTGCTGGTGCGCCGGTACGTACGGCCGGACGGCGACGGGCCCGGCTGGTTCACCGCCGACGCGGAGGGGCGGCCCTTCTTCCACGCGGTGGAGGCCGGCCTGCCCGTCCTCGCCCTGCTCCGTTTCGCGGCCGTCCTCCCCGACTCCCCCGAGGCCGGCGAGGCCCGTTCGCTGGCGGTGCGGGCGATGCTCGACACGCTCGCCCGGACCTCCGCGGTGCCGAACCCGTTCGGCTATCCGCGGCAGCGGGTGCGCCCTTCGGGCGGCACCGACCGTGACGCGTTCTTCTTCCCGCACGCCAACGAGACCGGCTACTGGTGGCAGGGCGAGAACGCCACCATCGCCTCGCTCGCCGCGGCGGCGTCCTTCTGCGCCGGCGCCGAGGGCGTGTCCGCGGCCGACCGGGAGCGGCTGCTGGACTTCGCCGACGACCAGTTGGCGTGGATCACCGGCCGAAATCCCTTCCAGGCGTGCATGCTTCAGGGCCGTGGCCGCGGCAACGTGGACTACGCCTCGGACTTCCCCAACCTGCCCGGCGGCATCGTCAACGGCATCACCTCCGGCTGGAGCGACGAGGACGACATCGCCTTCCTCCCCGCGAACGCCCCGGAGGAGGAGTCGTGGCGGTGGGCCGAGCAGTGGATTCCGCACACGGGCTGGTTCCTCCTGGCCGTGGCAGCCGCCCGCTGACCCCGGGCGCCAGACGGCGGGCGGCAGGCGGCAGGCGGCAGGCGGCGGGCGGCGGGCGGCGGGAACGACTCCGCAGGGGCCGCGCTCAGGTCTGCACGGCGTAGAGGAGACCGCTCTTGCTGCCGACGTAGACGACGCCGTCCGCCACGGTCGGCGACCAGGCGGGGCCGTTCGTGGGGAAGGCCCAGCGCTGCTTGCCCGTCGCGGCGTCCACCGCGTAGAGGTGGCTGTCGGCGCTGCCGGTGTACACCACGCCGTCCGCCACGGCCGGTTGGGAGTCGACGAGGTCGCCGGTGCGGAAGGCCCAGCGTTTGGCGCCCGTCCTCGCGTCGAGCGCGTACAGGCGCTGGTCGTCGGCGCCGAAGTAGACCGCGTCGCCGGCGACCGTGGGCGTGGAGTTCACCCCCATCACCTCGAAGGACCAGCGCTTGCTCCCCTTGACGGCGTCGAGCGCGTACAGGTGGTTGTCGAGGCTGCCGAAGTAGACCGTGCCGCCGGCGACCGTGGCCGACGAGCCGACGACGTGGCCGGTCCGGAAGGACCAGCGCACCTTGCCGGTGGCCGCGTCCAGGGCGTAGAGGTAGTGGTCCAGCGTGCTGATGTAGACCAGGCCGCCGGCCACGGCGGGCGACTGGGTGATCAGGCCGTCGTGCGGGAAGTGGTGGCTCCAGCGCTTGCTCCCGGTGACGGCGTCCAGCGCGTACAGGTTCGCGTCGGCGCTGCCGAAGTAGAGCACCCCGTCGACCACCACGGGCGACGAGTCGATGAGGTTGCCGGTACGGAAGACCCAGCGCTTCCGGCCCGTCGTGACGTCCAGCGCGTACAGGTTGCCGTCGTCGCTGCCGGCGTAGAGCATGCCGTTCGCGACGGCCGCCGTCGACCGCATCAGGCCGTCGCCAGCGAAGGTCCAGCGCGGCTTGCCCGTCGCGGCGTCGAGGGCGTAGAAGTCGTGGTCGTTGCTGCCGAAGTAGACGACCCCGCCGACGACGGTCGGCGTCGTCTCCACCTGGTCGCGCGCGGGGAACTGCCAGCGCTTCTGGCCGGGTCGGAACGTGCGCTTCGGTGTGGAGGGGGTCGGCCCGGTGGTGGGGGTCCCTCCGGCGGAGGGCGAGCCGGCCGAGCCGGAACCGTCGTCGTTGGCCTTCCACAGGGCGATGCCCGCTCCGGCGGCGACCGCGACGCCGGTCAGGGCGAGCAGGGCGCTGCGCCGCGAGAGGGGGCCGGGAACGGCGCCGGGGTACGGAATCACCGGTGGCGCCGGCTCGGTTGCCGGTTCGGGTGCCTCGTCGTCCGGAGTTTGCGGCGGGACGAGGCCCGGGGCAGCCCGGTCGCCGGGCTGGGTGAGCGCCTCGTGCAGGCCGGGGGCGGGGGCAGGAACCGGGGAGGGGGCAGGAACGGGGGCGGCCGGCGACCCGGCGGCAGCGTGCAGAGTCGGCGCGTGGGGTATGTCGGGCGCCGCGGGAGGTACGGCCGGACCCCGCGGTGGCGCGGAGGCGGCGTCCGCAACGGTCGGGGTGGGGCGGGGCGTCGGGGTCGTCCCCGCGGCCGGGGCCTCGTTGTGCGCCGCGGGCGCGTCCCCGGTCGACGGCGACGCCGGCTCGGGAACCGCGGCCGGTTCGGCCCCCTGGCTGCGGGGCAGCGCGGCCGCGCTCCGCTCTCGGACGAAGCGGTTGACCGCGTCCGGCATCCAGCCCTCGGTCAGCAGCAGCGTCGCGTCGGACGCCGCCCGGTCCTCTCGCGTGCCCATCAGGCGGAGCAACTCCCCCACCTCCGGCCGGTCTTCGGGCCTCTTCGCCAGGCAGGCCGCCACCAGGTCGCGCACCTCGGCCGGCAGGGCGGAGAGGTCGGGCTCCTCGTACACCGCGCGGAAGTGCAGGGCGTGCGGGGTGCCGGTGCCGAACGGGCCGATGCCGGCGGCGGTGTACGCCAGGACCGCGCCGAGCGCGAAGACATCGCCGGCCGGGCCGACCAGCGTCCCGGTGAGCTGTTCGGGGGACATGAAGCCGGGTGTGCCGATCGTCATGCCGGTGTGGGTCAGCGCGCTGGCCTCGCTCGCCGACGAGATGCCGAAGTCGATCACCCGGGGCCCGTCGGGCGCCAGCAGCACGTTGGACGGTTTCAGGTCGCGGTGGACGACACCCGCCGCGTGGATGGCCTCCAGCGCCTCGGCGAGACCCGCGCCGAGCGCCAGGACCGGCTCGGCGGGCCAGGGACCGTGCTCGGCCACCGCCTCGCCCAGCGACACCCCGGAGACGTAGACGGTCGCCAGCCACGCGGGCGCCCCGTCGGGGTCGGCGTCGACGACGCCCGCGGTGAAGGCCCCGTTCACGCGCCGGGCGGCCGTCACCTCGCGGGCGAAGCGGCGGCGGAAGTCACCGTCCCTGGCCAGTTCCGGCCGGACCACCTTCACCGCGACCGGGCGCCCGCCGGGCGAACGCCCCAGGTACACCTGCCCCATGCCGCCCGCGCCGATCCGCGCCACGATCCGGTACCGCCCGACCTGGTGCGGGTCCTCTGGTTCCAGGACGTCGAACACGGCCCGCTCCTCCTTGCGACACGACAGCTGCCCCCGGGTACTTGACAGCGCATCATGTCAGATCGGCGTCCTGCGCCGACCGGGCCCGCGGGGTGGGGTCAGGAGTCGAAGCCGGCGGTCCAGGGCTCGTGCCACGGCGGGCGGCCGTGGACGAGCGCGTCGGCCTCGGTGGGTCCCCAGGTGCCGGGTTCGTAGGGGTGCAGCGGGGCGGGGTCGTCGAGGAGGGGCTGGACGATCCGCCACGCCTCCTCGACGCCGTCCTCCCGGGTGAACAGGCTGTGGTCGCCGATGAGGGCGCCGTGCAGCAGGCGCTCGTAGGGTTCGAAAGGCTCGCCGAGTTCCCGCATGAAGGACGCGTCCAAGGTCAGCGGGCGCCAGGTCTGCTCGCCCTGGGCGACGAGTTGCAGGCGCACGCCCGGGTCCGGGTCGATCCGCAGCACGATCTGGTTCTGCTCGGCCTGGTGGGGGGTGGGCAGGAACGCCAGCCGCGGGGCGCGGCGCAGGACGAGCCGCACCTCGGTGTTGCGCACCGGCAGGTTCTTCCCGGCACGCAGGAAGAACGGGACGTCGATCCACTTCCAGTTGTCGACCTCCAGCCGCAACGCGATGTACGTCTCGGTGTCGGAGTCGGCGGCCACGCCGGGAGTGTCGCGGTAACCGGCGTACTGGCCGCGGACGCTGTGGCGGGGGTCGGCGGCGCGTACGGCCTTGAGCACCTCGGCCTTGCGGTCCCTGAGGCTGTCGGCGCCCGCGTCGGCGGGCGGGTCCATGGCGACGGCGGCGAGCACCTGGAGCAGGTGGTTCTGGACCACGTCGCGCAGCGCTCCGACGGGGTCGTAGAACGCGCCGCGGTCCTCGATGCCGAAGTCCTCGGCCATGGTGATCTGCACGGCGCAGATGCTGTCGCGGTCCCACAGGCCGGCCAGCGCGGGGTTGGCGAAGCGCAGGTACTCCAGCTCGATGACCGGTTCCTTGCCGAGGAAGTGGTCCACGCGCAGGAGCTGGTCCTCGCGCAGGACGGCGCGCAGGCGGGTGTTGAGGGCGCGCGCGGAGGCGAGGTCGTGGCCGAACGGCTTCTCGACGGCGACCCGTGCGTCGGACAACAGGTCGGCGACGCTGAGCTGTTCGACGATGGGGCCGAAGAGCTGGGGCGGCATTTCGAGGTAGTAGAGGGCGGAGTGGCCGGGGCCGATCTCCGCGCCGAGCCGGGTGTAGAGCGCGGCGTCGGTGACGTCGCCGTGCAGGTAGGTGACGCGCTCGGCGAACCGCCGGAAGACGCCGTCGTCGATCTGCTGCCCGGTGGCGGCGATACGGTCCCGGGCCTGCGCGACGAAGTCGGCCGTGGTCATCTCGCTGCTGGCCACGCCGATGACGCGGCAGCTGAGCAGGCCGCGCTTTTCGAGCCGGTACAGGGCGCGCAGCGTCATCTTGCGGGCGAGGTCGCCGGTGATGCCGAACACGACCAGGGTGTCCGCGGCTCTCGGCTGCTCGGTGGGGGTCATGTCGCGGTCCTCCCGGTGCTGCGGAGCCTGGCGCGCGCCGGGCCGGGCACACGCGCGCCCTTTTTCCAGGGTGCGCCCTGGCCGGGCGGATCACCAGGAAGGCTCGCCGGGGATCGGGGAGCGGGGCGGCCGGTACGGGGACGGCGTGCGGGGTTCCGGCGTTCCGACGTTTCGGCGTTCAGTGACGGTCGGGACCGGGGTCCGGGGAGGGACCGGGGTCCGGGGAGGGACCGGGGTCCGGCTCTTCGGGTGCGTCGGGTATCGCGTCGAGGCAGCAGCGGACGAAGTCCTGGATGACGGGATCGCCGTCGTCGGCGGGCGCCCAGGCCACGCAGACCCGGCTGGGACTCACGCCGGTGACCGGGCGGTAGGTGACGCCGGGCCGGGCGTAGAAGCGGGCCGCGGACTCGGGGGCGAGCGCGATGCCGTCGCCGTTGGCGATCGCGCTGAGCCACTCGTCGGGCTGGTCGGTGACGGCGCCGATCCGGACCGGGCGGCCGTCGCGTTCACCGGCCGCCGTCCAGTACTCCTGCCACTGACCGGTCTCGGCCTTCGCCGCCACGTACGGCTCGTCCCACAACTCGCGGAAGGCGATGGAGGCGCGCGAGGCCAGCGGATGGGCGGACGGCAGCGCGACGCACCGCGGTTCGGTGAACAGCACCTCCCACCGGTAGGAGTCCTGCTCCGGGAAGGGCATCCGCAGCAGCCCGACGTCCACCTCGCCCGCGGCCAGCCCGGCGGTCGGGTTCGACCAGGACGCCTGCCGCAGGTCGGCGCGCCAGCCGGGCCGGCGGCGGGCGAACTCCGCGACGATGGACGGCGTCGCCTCGTTGGCCGCGCTGGCCAGGAAGCCGACCCGCAGCACGCGCGCCGCACGTCCCTCCGCGGCCTGCGTCTGGCGCAGCACGCGGTCCCAGTCGGCCAGCAGCGCGGGCACCCGCTCGGCGAGCGCGCGGCCCGCCTCGGTCAGCGCCATACCGGACCGGGAGCGGGTGAACAGCCGCATCCCGAGCTGGTTCTCCAGCTGCTTGATCTGCTTCGTCAGCGCCGGCTGCGACACGTACAGCCGCTCCGCGGCGCGGGTCAGCGTCCCCTCGGCCGCCACGGCTGCGAAATAGCGCAGCAACCGCGTGTCCACATCCATTCCGCCAGGTTATGGATGCAGGTATTGGACGGCAACCGGGGGTTCGACCAGGGTGGGTCGTGCGGGTGGACGGGGCTCCGGCGCAGGAGCGGAGCCCGCCGCCGCCGACGCTCCCCGCGACCCCCGCGTGCCCGTGTGGTCGGTCGCGCCCGGTGGCCGTCCGCCGCCGTGCACCCCACTGCCCCGCGCCCTATCGCCGCACCGGACGGGACCCCCGTACCGGACCCACCGAACAGGAGACGTACGTGTACCTCGCCTACGCGACCATCACCGCCGTCACGATCGCGATCAACGGCGGCATGGCCGTCGCCGACCTCGCGAAGGCGGACTTCGTCCTCGCCAACTCCGCGCGGGTGGGCGTGCCCGCGTCCTGGGCCCGCCCGCTCGGCACGCTCAAGGGCGCCGGCGCGGTCGGGCTGCTGCTCGGACTGCTGGGGGTGCTGCCCATCGGCATCGCCGCCGCGATCGGACTCGTGCTGTACTTCGTCGGCGCGATGGCAGTGCACATCAAGACCCGCGTCTTCGCCAACATCGCCTTCCCCGCCGCCTACTTGGCGCTGGCCGTCGCCTCGCTCGCGCTGGCCGTCGCACGCTGAGCGCGGCGCCCGCCCCGGAGCGACGCCGGGTGGTGCGCGCGCCCTGCACGGCACGCGCGCCCTCCGGCGTACGCCTGTCCTAGCTGTCGGCGGCCGTCGTCCCGTGCCAGCGCACCTCGCCGTCGTGCCACTGGCGGGTGGGTGCGAGCCCGGCCGCGGTGGCGACGGCGGCCGAGGCGGCGTGGTCCGGGTGGATGTGGGCGATCACGGTCGGCACGCGCTGCCCGGCGAGCCAGTCCACCAGCCCGCGCGCGGCCTCCGTGGCGATGCCGCGGCCCTGCCACGGCGTGCCGACCACCCACGCGATCTCGGCGACCTGCCCGCCGTCCTCGATGCCGACCGTCGCCTGGACGGTGCCCACCAGGCAGCCGTCCGCGCGCAGCCGGATCACCCAGTTCAGCCAGTCCACGGCGGGGTCGGGCGAACCCGCGGCCAGCCGCTCGTACCGCGACCGCAGCGCCTCGGGGGTGGCCGGCTCGCCGCCGATGTAGTGGTGCAGGGCGGGGTCGGCGAGCACCCTCGCCATCTCCCCGCCGTGCCCGGGTTCCAATGGCAGCAGGTCGAGGCCGCCGGTCGCGAACGGCAGCGGGGCCAGGCGCCCGGCGCGGGCCCGGTCGATCGCCACGTAGTTGCTCCTTCTGCGGTGTCCGGTCGGGCGGCGTCCGCCCTCGGGGTGTCTGTGGACCCGGACGCGGTGGTCGCGGGCCACCCCCGCCGGATTCGTACGCGGGTGCGGGCCGTACGGCTCCCGGTTGTACTTTCCCGCGTCCGGGCCCGCCGCGCCCGCAGCATACACAGCAGGCGGCATCTCACGATGCGGTCGAGTCGTTGACAATGAGGACGTGGTGGCACGGTCCGGTCCGCGGCTCCGCCGGGGCCGGCCGGGCGGGACGGGACGAGGGGGAAGGTCGGGATGGCCGGGACGGGCAGCGCGGGCAGAACGGGTGGAGCGGGCAGCGCGGGTGGAGCGGGATCGGCGGACGCGGCGGGCTCCGCGGACCCGGCGGCCGGGGCGGACGACGCGACGGCCGCCGTGGTGGCCGAGCGGGCCGCGCGGGCGGCGGGCGGGCTGCTGCGGCGGCTGCGCGGGACGCAGGCGGCGCGGGGACGCCCGAAGGACGGCCACGGAGTCGTCACCGACGCGGACTTGCGGGCGGACGCGCTGATCAGGGACGTGCTCGCGGCGCGCTTCCCCGCGCACCGGATGGTCAGCGAGGAGACCTGGGACGGGTGGCGGGAGGGCATGTTCGACGGTCCGGTGTGGGTGGTGGACCCGATGGACGGCTCGGCGAACTTCGCGCACGACTACCCGTACGTCTCGGTGTCGGTGGCCTTCGCGGTCGACGGTGTGGTGCGGGCGGGCGCGGTGCACGCGCCGTTCCTGGGGCAGACGTTCACCGCGGTGAAGGGCGGCGGGGCGCGCTGCAACGGGTCGCGGCTGGCGGTCGCGGACACGTCGGTGCTGGGTGACACCCTTGTGGGCACGGGATTCCCGCACCGGCGCGAGGAGTTGGACGCGGTGCTGGAGCGGGTGCGGCGGCTGCTGCTGAACTGCCGTGACGTGCGGCGCGCGGGTTCGCCCGCGCTGGACATCTCGCTGGTCGCGACGGGCATGCTCGACGCGCACACCGAGAGCCTGGCGCCCTGGGACGTGGCCGCGGCCGGGCTGGTCGCCACGGAGGCGGGGGCGCGGCGCGGGAACCTGCTGCCCGAGCCGTTCCCGCTGCCACCCGACCTGTCGGGCACGGGCGTCGTCGTGGCGGCGCCGGGGGTGTACGACGCGCTGTGGGAGTTGCTGGCGGCGGAGGGCGGGGCGGCCTGAGCGAGCGGGGTCACCGGGTCCCCGCGCGCGGGGGGCTTGGGCTTCCGGGTCACCGCACGCGCTCGGCACTTCCGCGTCACCGCCCGCGCTCGGCACTTCCGCGTCACCGCACGCGCTCCGCGTGACCGCCGTCCCGACGTCATCGGTTACGCGGAGGCCCCCTGCCCGGCCGAGTGGTCCATGCGGCGCAGCGCCGGGAGCATCAGGATGCCCAGCACGATGGTGGGCACGCCGCCGATCACGAGCGACCAGCGGCTGCCGAAGTCCTGGGCGACCCAGCCGACCAGCGGCCCGCCGATCACGGTGGTGCCGCCCCAGGCCAGCGCCCACAGCGCCATCACGCGGCCGCGCATCGCGGGTGCCGCGGCGAGCTGGAGCGCGGTCTTGGACAGCGAGTTGAAGCTGATGCTGCCGTAGCCGACGAAGAGCAGCGCGAGCAGTTCCCAGGGCAGCGTCGGGGCGAACGCGGCCGCGGTGATGGCGACGCCCCAGCCGGCGGCGGCGAACGCGAGGGTGCTGCTGCGCCGGGGGTTGCCACGGCTGGCGGTCACGAGGCCGCCGATCACCGCGCCCACCCCCATGACGGCTGCCATCGCGCCGTAGGTGCCCGCGCCGCCGTGCAGGGCGCCGCGCGCCACCAGCGGGAGCGTGACCGGGAACTCGTAGGCGAGCGCGCCGGTGACCGTGATCATCACCAGCGGCAGCAGCAGCGCCGGGGTGCGGAAGGCGTAGCGCAGGCCGGCCCTGACCTGGCCCTTCTCGCGGGGCGGGCGGTCGACGGGGTTCATCTCGGCGGGCCGCATGAGGACGAGGCTGACCAGCACGCCCGCGAACGACGCGGCGTTGAGCACGAAGCAGGTGGTCAGGCCGACCCCGGCGACGAGGGCGCCGCCGGCCGCCGCGCCCAGCACGCGGGCGAGGTTGACCGACACGGAGTTGAGGGTGACCGCGTTCGCGAGCCGCTCGCGCGGCACCAGGTCGCCGATCAGGCTCTGCCGGGCCGGGTTGTCGACCACGGTGAGCACGCCGAGCGCCAGCGACAGCGCGACGACCCCGGTGAAGCTCGCGGCGCCCAGGGCCGTCATGAGCGCGAAGGCCAGCGCGACCGCGGCGGACGCGGACTGCGTGACGTACAGCAGGCGGCGCCGGTCGTAGCGGTCGGCGATCAGGCCGCCGAACGGGCCGAGCAGCGCCAGCGGCAGGTAGCGGGCGGCGGTGGCGATCCCGAGGTCGGCACCGCTGCCGGTCAGCCGCAGCACCAGGAACGCGAGCGCCAGCGTCTGCATCCAGGTGCCCGCGATCGACACCGCGTAGCCCCAGAAGTAGAGGCGGTAGTTGCGGATCGACAGCGAGCTGAAGGCACGCGGCAGCCGGTGTGCCCGCGCCGCGCCCTTGCCGTCGTCGCCGAGGCCGCCGCGGTCGCCGTGGTCGGGCCCGTCGCCGGTGACGCGTGCGGCGGCTGTACGGGGGCCACTCGGCTCGGGTCCCGGCGACGGGGGCTGGGGCTGGGGCTGGGACGGCGGCGGGCCGGTCGCGCCCGTCACGTCGGGCCCGCCGCCCGGCCCGGCGTCGCACCTTCGGGCAGCTCGAACTCGGCGAGCCGCTCCAGCAGTTCGCCCGCGGCAACCAGCACGCGCTGCTCCTCCGGGTCCAGCAGCGCCTCGACCGCCCGCCCCAGCCACGTGTCGCGCTGGCTGCGCGCGTCCGCGACGGCCGCGCTCCCGGCGGGGGTGACCGCCACCAGCACGCGCCGCGCGTCCTCCTCGTCCCGGCTGCGCCGCACGAACCCGGCGCCCTCCAACTCGCGCAGCGCCGCCGCCACGTTCGAACTGGTCATCTGCAACTCCTCCGCGAGCCCGCGCGGCTGCGCACCCCCCAGCCGCTCAGCCGCCGCGAGCACCTGCCGGGCCGTCCTCGACACCCCATGCGTCGGCCCCGCCTCGCGGCGCAACCGCCGCTGAAGCTGCTTGAACTGCGCGCGCAGCCGCAACACCTCGCGATCCTCCATACCCCTATTTTACATAGCTATCCCACATAGCAAAAACCCCCGAGCGCGCAGGGCTGGACGCGGTGGGCCGCGTGCTCCTTGTCCGCCCGGGGGCCGCAGCACGTCCCGGGTGCCGACCCGGCGCGGGGTGGGAAACCTGGCGCTCCACCGCACCGAGTGGGCCGCAGCAGCGACTGCACCTTGCGGTCCTCCGGCACGAGGCCGATCCCCGCCTCGACCGCGTCGGGCGGGCGGGCGGACTTCCCCACCCCGTTCTCCCCCACCACGGCCACGATCCGCCCCCGGGCCAGGACCAGTCGCGGGATGCCGAGCACCTTCACCGCGCTGTACGACGTGCTCGGCACGACCCCGCTGCTCCCCCGGCACGCCTGGGACAAGACCTCCGCCACCGCTGCTCGACACGCGGCTCCGGCGGGCGGGAGTCAGCGCTCGTTGGGCCCCGGCGTCTGGGGCTTGCGGTGCTTTCCGGTGCCGGCGCGGAGGGGGTTCGGTGTCGGCACCGGGGCTTGGGCGGGTGGTTCGTGGGCCGCGGCATGAAGGATGCGCCTCGCTTCCGCGAGGTTGGCCGCGAAGGCGTGGGGCTCCCAGGCGTGGCCGTTCCACCGCTGGATCAGGCGAGGGGCCCCGGGGTTCACGTGCCCTGCTCGTGGGCCGTCGCCGGGGAGCAGCGGGAGCGCGCGGAGCCGTCCGATCTTGGCGTCACGGCGTTCCGCCCACTCGGTCAGCGGTTCGTCGTCCATTCCGCTTCTCCATGATGCGACGGCTACTCACGCACGAGGGTAGTGCCTCCGTAGAAGGCCCTTCTCGTCTCAGTCGAGGCGGTGCTCCCAGCGCAGGTCCGGGGCTCCGTCGATCCAGTAGCGGTGCGCCGCCTGCGTGACGCGGAGGCGAACCGAGTCGATCTCGGGGTGGCCTGCGGCCTGCCAGGCGAGGAGCGCCTGTTCGATCGTGTCCCAGAGGGGCAAAGGGCCGCCCTGCCGGGCCGTCCAGTTGTTGCCGTCGGCGGTGAACTCGGCGAAGCACTCGCGCTCCGGGTCGAAGAGGTACAGCAGCTTGGTCCCGTCACTGCGAGCAGCGCGGACGAGTTGGGCACCGGGGGCAGCGAGTTGGGCGACATACGCGGGCATCCAGTCGTCGAGCAGGGTCGGCGGCACCGTCGTCTTCCGCTCGCTGTCGACGTAGGCCGTCCGGGCGGACAGGTCGCCGGCGATCGGCACCACGGTTTGGGCGCGGGCCTGCATGAAGGAGGAACGGGCGATGATGCGGCCTTCGGCGTTGCCGTCGTCGTCGACGGTGACCTTGGCCAGGCCGGTTCCGTACGGCCAGGAACCGATGGTGGCGAGGATGGTGCCGCCGGGCTTGGTCTGGCGGACCCAGGTGTGCGGGATGCGGCGGACGGCGCAGGTGGCGATCACACGGTCGTAGGGGGCGTTGCGGGGGTGGCCGAGGAGGCCGTCGCCGGTGACGGTCCAGGCGGAGTAGCCGAGCGTTTCCAGGGCGGTGTCCGCGCGCTGCGCTACCCGCGGGTCGACTTCGACGGTGGTGACGTTGCCCGCACCGAGGTAGTGGCACATCAGGGCGGCCGAATAGCCGGTGCCGGTGCCGATCTCCAGTACCCGGTGGCCCGGTTGCAGGTCCAGGCTCTCCATCATGCGGATCACGGTGGCCGGGGCGGTGGAGGAGGAGGTGGGCACCCCCGCCACGGGTTCGATGATCTGGTCGGCGGTGAGGTGGCCGTCGAGTTGGGTGGTGAGGGTGTCGTAGCGGTACGCGCACTCCAGCCATGCGGCCGGGGCGGCACCGGAGGCCGTGACGGGCCTCCACACGGGGCCTTCGTCGAGGAACACGCCGGGGTGGAGGAACAGTTCGCGCGGTACGGCCTCAACGGCCGCCCGCAGTAAGGGTGATACGAGTACCCCGTCGGCCGCGAGCCGCTCGGCCAGGCGGCGGCGTTGGCGTGTCGAGTCGGTCATCGGCGTTCTCCTCGGGCTTCGGTGAGCAGGTCGGCGAAGGCCGCGGACATCGGCAAGCCGGTCTCTGTCTCCAACCACCCCCACTGGCCGTTCGGGTTCAGCTCCAGCCACCAGTAGTCGCCCGCCCGGTCCACTGCGAGGTCGAAGCTCCCCGACACCAGACCCTGGACTTCCAGATAGGCGTGCAGGGCTGTGGTCACCCGGTCGGGGATGTGCTCGACGGTGTAGGTGAGGGCGCTGTAGTCCCTGCGCCAGTCCAGGAGGGTGGAGTTGATCCGCACGGCGAAGGTCCGCCGGCCGACGACCAGGACGCGGATGTCGGCCATCTTGTCCACGCGGGCCTGGAACAGGTGCGGGGCGACGCGAATGCTCTCGTCGATCTCGCCGGCGGACACGGGTTCGGCCCAACCGGTGACCGGTACGCCGTCCCGCGTGTACGGGGTCCAGCGCAGCGTTTTGAACAGCACGTCGCCTGGGGTGCTGGTGATGAACTCGCGTGCCTCGTCCGGGTCGTTGGTGATGAGTGTGGGCGGGACGGATAGTGCGAGGCTTTGTGCGAGGGCGAGCTGGGCGGGCTTGTAGTCGGCGGCGGCGACCTGAAGGGGGTGGTTCACCCACAGCGGGCGGTCCATGGCGTAGAGGATGCCGCCGAGTCCGAAGCGGACCTGGGTGGCCGCGAAGCGGGCGTCGTCCGGTTGCAGGTGGGCGAAGGCGGGCCACTGGGGGCGGCGCCAGTACACCGCACGGACACGGGTCAGATCAGCGCTCCTCGACGGGGTGCGCACCCGCCCGGTCATGGCGGCCGGGCGGGTGCTGAACCGAGCCGAGACCGTCAGGTCGGCGCCGATGTCGGCGGGGTTGAACCTGACCACGGGTACGTTCCGCCGATTGAGTTCGGTGATCACCATGTCGGCGGTCAGGTCGTCCGCCTCGGTGACCACCAACACCGGCCGGTCCTCGGTCACGTCGTCAGTCCTGCTGCGAGTCCTGGTCGTGGCCCTGATCGTTCTTCGAGTCCGAGTTCGTGATTGTCGAGGTCTCGGTGCCCTTGCTGGTGCCGTGCGCGCCCATCTCGACGACCTGGCCGGTCCGGTCGCGGAACACGCCGAGTTGCGTGGCGGGGTCGAGAGCGACCGTGGAGTGCGGGCGGCGGATGGTGGTGGGGTACGGCGCGAGTCGGCGGGAGCCCCAGGGCGCGGTGGGCTGTTCGGCGATGGTCTTCACAGGGTGCTCTCCTCTTGTGGGCGGGCGGGCAACGGAATGGCTGATGTTTCGGTCCTTGTCCGTGGGGTGTGTTGTGGAGGGCTGCACCGTCCCCGGGTTGTTCAGGGGGCGGTGGAATGACGCGGGGGGCGTGGAGGGGGGTGAGGGAGTGGGCGGGGGCGAGGGCGACCTCCGTGAGCCCGTCATCAGTCCTGGGACTGCAAACGCTTGAGAAGAGAATGGCGCTACAGTCCCAGGACTGTCAACAGTCCTAGGACTGTGTTTCACTGGACCCCTTGAGAGGAGGCACGATGGCGTCGAAGTGGCGGGAACTCGCGGATCGTCTCGCGGAGCAGATCCGGAACGGCAAGTACGGACCGGGCCAGCCGTTGCCGCATATCCGCGCGCTGGTGGAGGCAGGTGAGGGCTCCAAGTCCACCGTCCACATGGCGTACAAGGCGCTGGAAGCGGAGGGACTGGTCACGTCGTCGCGCGGCCATGGCACGGTGGTGCGGCACCGGACACCGCTCAAGCGGCTCGGCATCGCGCGATATGACAAGGCGAAGTGGCGGGACGGGGACGAGGTTGCGTTCATTGCCGACCGAGTCGCATCGGGCCGTCCGTACAACCGCGGCGAGCAAACGCAGACCGTGGGCCTGGTGAAGGGAAGCCACCTGGTCACCAGCGCGCTGGGGCTCTCGGACGGAGCGGACGTGTACGCCCGCGCCCGGCTCGTCAAGGAGGGCCACCAGCCGACGCACACTCTGACCAGCTATTACCGCCCCGAGCATGTCGAGGGCACGCGCATTGTCGATCCCAGTCCCGGGCCGGCCGGCCGTGGCGGTGGGTTCCGTGTCCTCTACGACGCGGGGTACGAGATCGACCACATGCGGGAGCAACTCTTCGCTCGCATGCCGACGGCCGAGGAAGCAGAGCTGCTGAAACTTCCCGCGAGTGAGCCCGTTGTGGAACTGCACAGGACTACCTACACCGCCGACGGCACGGTTGTGGAGTTCGCGCTCGGGCTCCACGCCGCATCCCGGTTCGCGTGGGAGTACGAATTCGATGTGCCGGACTCGGCGCAGGACGGGGAGCGTGCGTGACCCTCTCACCGACCGCGCACGCGGATGCCCTGCTGCTGTGGGACTACCTGCGGATGCACCACGCGCCGCGCCCGTGCTCGGTCGCCATCGCACTGGGCAGTCACGACCTCACCGTGGCGGACACCACGGCGGATCTCTACTCGCGCGGCATGGCACCTCTCGTGGTGATGACCGGAGCCACCAGTCCAACGTCCGCTGCTCGCATGCCACTTGGCGAGGCTGTGCACTACCGCAGGCGGGCACTCGAGCTGGGCGTACCGGAGTCAGCGGTCCTGCTGGAGTCGGAGGCGAGGAACACCGGGGAGAACATCACGAAATCCCGGGCGCTCCTGGAATCCACCGGCGTCGAGGTTACGTCACTCCTCCTGGTCAGCAAGCCGTACGAGGAACGACGGGCCTACGCGACGCTGCGGAAGCTCTGGCCGTCCGTGGACGCCGTCTGCGCATCGGCGCCCATGACCTACGACGACTACGTCTCCGCCATCGGCGACGAAGACCTGGTCGTCGCCATGATGGTCGGCGCTACACAGCGGATCATCATCTACCCCGAGCGAGGACTCATCATCGACCAACATGTCCCGGCCGAAATCCACGCTGCCTACGGCCGGTTGTGCGACCGCGGATTCACCGGCCGCCTGGTTCGTGACGAGCCGCGAACCGAGCCGCGGCGCGTGTGAGTTGATCGCACAGCCGGTTGAGTCCGTCGGAGTACAGCGTGGCGGACCGGTGTCTGGATCAGCCCCCGCGCAGACTCGCGCTGTCGTCAGGCACGGAAGGCGCCTGACAGGATTCGTCCCCGTGGCCACGGACACCGAGCACTGACCAACCCCTGCTGGTGACGGCCCGGTTGGCGCCACGCCCGGTCCTTCCACACCTCGCACCCCACCTTCAGCGGCATGGCCGACGTCAAGCGGTTGGCCGCCGAATACCGGTCGGTCCTCGCCCGGTTGAACGGACTCGACCTCGTCCCCGACCGCTGACTGCACCTCACCATGCAGGACATCGGCTTCGTCGGCGAGGTCCCCGAGAGCGCCGTGGACGCCATCCTGACGGCCGCGCGCCGTCGGCTGGCGGCCCTACAGTCGCTCGACGTCACGCTCACCGCGCCGATCGTCGCCCCGGAAGCGCTCCTTGCCCCAGTCCGACCACCAGCCCCGTACGTCAGGTGCGCGGCGCCGTAGCCCGCGGATCAGGTGGCCGCGGCCAGGAACGCCAGGGCCGTCGCGAGGTTGGACGGCAGGGCCGTCATCGCGTCCAGCACCAAGCGGTGGTCGGTCCACGGGGCGTACTCCTCCCGCAGCCGCTCCACCGCCTCCCATGTCGGCTCGGCGAAACCCTCGATCCCGCGGGATCGGGCTTCCAGGCGCCGGCGATGCACCGCCCGGTCCGAGCAGACCACCTCGATGAACGCCGCCCGCACGCCGTGCCGCTCGGCCAGGGACCGCCACTGCCCCCGCGCCGCGTCCACCGCGTTGACCGCGTCCACGATCACCGTCTGGCCCAGGGCCAGCGCATCGCCGGCCACGGTTTCGGCCACGACGTACGCCGCCAGGCCGGTGGGCTGGCCGCGGGAGACCCCCGCACGCCACATCGCCGCTTCGATCGGGTCGACCGACACGACCGGAGCGGCCAGTTCCCGTCCCAACGCCCGCGCGACCGTGCTCTTCCCCGCACCGGGCAGCCCCGCCATCGCGATCAACATGCCGCCACCCTCGCACGTCCGACCGGCCCGCCGACGCGCCTGCCCGCTCACGCCCGCACCGCGTGTTCCGCCGCGCCGAGCAGCGCCAGGTCCTCCCCGTCCCGGCGCACCGCCAACCGCAGTGCGGCCAGGGCGGGGTGGCGGGCCGTCAGGCCGGCGGTGAAGGGCGGGCCGAGCCGGTCCCACGCCGCGGTGGCGGAGCCGCCGACCACCAGCGTGTCCGCCTCGAAGGCCGCCAGCCAGGGTGCCAGGGCGCCGCCCAAAGCGTGCAAGGCGTCGTCGATGACGACCTGGGCGACCGCCTCGCCGTCCGCGGCCCGGGCGGACAGCCCGCGCAGCCCGTCCACCGGCGCGCCGGTGAGCGCGGTGTAGCGGGCGGCGAGCGCCCGGGTCGAGACGGCGTCCTCCAGCGGCCGGCCGCCGATGGCCAGCAGGTCGGCGCGGCCTTCGGGCGGGACGCTGGGCCCCGCCACCACCGGGGTGCCGCGGTCGAGGAACGCCGAGCCGACACCGGTGCCGAGGGTGATGGCGACCAGCCGACGCCCCCGCCCGCCGGTGCCGCGCCACGCGCCGAGGCCGAACGCGTGGGCGTCGTTGAGGAAGCGCAGCCGCGCCGGCCCGCACCCCAGCCGTGGGGCGAGGCGGTCCGCGACGGGCAGGCCGTCCAGGGCGGCGAACTTCCCGACGTCCCGGTAGCGGGCGGTCCCGGTGGCGTAGTCGAACGGGCCGGGCACGGCGACACCCCACGTGCCGCCGACCGTCCGGCCGCGCAGGGCGGGCGCGGCCAGTACGCGGTTGGCCGCGTCGGCGAGCGCGGCGAGGAAGTCCTCCGCGCCGGTGTCGGGCCGCAGCGCCAGGCGCTGCCGGGTGCCGTCGAGGACACCGGCCCGGTCGGGGTCGACGGCGGCGGCCGTGACGTGCGATCCGCCGACTTCGAGCACGGGTATGGCGCCGGGCGCCTGGGTGGAGGTCACGGCGGCCTACCGGGGTACCGGGTGGTCGATGAGCGTGGTCGAGATGGTCACCCGCCGCGGGTGCAGGGGCACGGTGCTGCGCTGGCGTTCGAAGAGCAGCGTCGCGGCCGCCCTGCCGACCTCGGCCGGGTCGTAGGACACCACGGTCAGCGGCAGGTGCAGCAGGTCGGCGAGTTCGATGTCGTCGAAGCCGGCGAGGGCCACCGGCTCCTGGTCGGCGGGCCGGTCTCGCAGGGCCAGCAGCGCGCCGACGGTGTTCCGGTTGTTCGCCGTGAGCAGCGCGGTCGGCGGGTCGGGCAGGGCGAGCATGGCGCGGGCCGCCTCCTGGGCGAGCGCGCTGTCGCCGCGGTGCCGGCTGACGTAGCGCTCGTCCACCGCGATGCCGGCCTCCTCCAGCGCCAGGGCGTAGCCGCGGAAGCGCTCGGAGCCGGTCCACAGCGAGGGGGGCAGGCCGAGGAAGCCGATCCGCCGGTGGCCGCGCTCGATCAGCCGGCGGCACGCGGCGCGGGTGCCGCCGAAGTCGTCGACGAGCACGCAGTCCACGTCGACGTCCATCGGCGGGCTGGCCGCGAGCACCACGGGGGTGTCGCGGAGCCGTTCGCCGCCGAGGTGGCTGTGGTCGTGGCTGGCGGGCACGACCACCAGGCCGTCCACCCCGCGGTCCAGCAGGTCGGTGACGACGTCGCGTTCGACGTCGGGGTCCTCGCTGGTGCTGCCGAGCATGACGCGCGCCCCGTAGCGGACGCACACCTCCTCGACGCCGACGGCGAGTTGGGAGTAGAAGGGGTTGGCGAGGTTGGTGACCACCAGGCCGATCAGCTCGTTCGGGCCGCCGGAGCGCAGCCCCCTGGCGAGCTTGTTCGGGCGGTAGCCGAGCGCGGCCACCTCGGCGAGCACCCGCTGGCGGGTGGCCTCGCCGATGCCGCGCTGCCCGCGCAGGGCGCGGGAGACCGTCATCGTGCTGACGCCGAGCCGTTCGGCGACGTCCCGCATGGTCAGGGACGTCACGGGATCGGGTTCGGTACTCATGCCACCTGCGCCTTGACCAGGCGAGCCAGGTCCGGCCCCTGGTTCTGCACACGGTATGCGGTGACGGAGGCCGGAACCGCGAGAGTCTCCGCATAGTGTACGAAGTGCCGGTCCCCCGCGGCGGTCGTCACGAGCACGCCCTGCCCGTCGACGACGGTCAGCACGTGGAAGCGCCCGGCGGTGTCCTGCTCCGCGGTGCCTTCCGGGTCGATCACGAGCCGGCGCACCTCGAAGAACATGTCGGGCAGCGCGCCGAGGAGTTCCTCGCGCCAGCCGTCGCCCCGGTGCAGGGTGCGGGGCCGCTGGACCAGGTCGCGGGGCACGGCCTCGCCGGAACGGCGCGGGTCCAGGTTGCGGAAGGCGTGCTCGACGTGGACGGCGCGCTGCCGGTCGGCGGCGTCCCTGCGCAGCCAGTCGTAGAAGCGCAGGGAGTACAGGTACGGCGTGGCGCTGACTTCGAGGACGACGTTGCCCTCGCCGCTGCCGTGCGGGGTGCCGGCCGGCACGAGGTAGAGCTGGCCGTCCTCGGCGGGGAAGGTCTGGACGTAGCTCTCGATGTCGAACTCCTCGCCGTGCGCGTCGGCGGCGTGCGCGCGGGCGTGGAAGGCGTCGACGTCGGCGTCCTGGCGCAGCCCGAGGAAGACCTTGCTGTGCGCGCTGGTCCGCATCAGGTAGTAGCTCTCGTGCTGGGTGTAGGGCCAGCCGAAGACGGTCCGCATCTCGTCGCCGCGCGGGTGGCAGTGCACCGAGAGGTTGCCGCCGCCGACGGTGTCCAGGTAGTCGAAGCGGATGGGGAAGGAGGTGCCGAAGGTCTCGTGCACGTCGGCGCCGAGCATGTCCACGGGGGCGAGGGCGACGACGAGTTGGAAGGGCACCTCCACGCTGCGGCCGGTGCCGGAGCTGGTCCCGGAGTCAGTGCCGGGGCCGGTGCCGGGGCCGGAGCTGGTGCCGGGGCCGGTGCCGGAACTGGTGCCGGGGCCGGAGCTGGTGCCGGTGCCGGAGTCAGTGCCGGAGCTGGTGCCGGAACTGTCGTCGCCGAGCAGCACACCACTCTCCGGCGCGATGAGTTCGTAGCCGAGTGCGGTGTTGGCGGCGCCGGGATTGTGGCCCAGCTCCTCCTGACCCCAATGCCCGCCCCACGGCGTGGAGTTGAAGGTCGGCAGGGTGCGGAAGGGCTGCCGGGCGAGACGGCGGCAGGAGGCCCGCAGCGCGTGCCCGCTGATCGAGGCCGGCGTTGAGGTATCGGTAACGTCGAACCAGCGGTCGATCCGGTCGGCCGTCGCGTCGCGGTGCCGGTCCTGGAGCGGCCAGTCGATGTAGAACAGCCGCCGCAGGCTGGGGAGTTGGCCGGCCGGTGCGCCGAGGTTGCGGCCGGCGCCGCGCCCGACGGCCGCTTCGGCGTACCGCTTGGGGACGTCGGCCCACCACACCGCGTCCACGCCGGGCGCCGACGCGGCGCCGGGACCGACCAGGACGCGGAGCGCGCCGCCGCTCCCGCCGCCCGTGCCGCCCTCCGGCCCGCCGTTCTCCGGCCCGGACGCCGGCGACGCCAGCGCCGCCAGCGCGCCCGGGTCCAACAGGTCGGACAGGCTGCCACCTGCGAGTCTCGCGAAGTCCGGGTCGTCGCGCAGCGTTTCGGACTCGGTGAGGCGGCGGATGTCGGCCCAGTCGCGCGCCGCGTCGCGGACGTCCGCGACGGTGACGCGGGGGCGGGTGGCGGCGAGGGCCGCCGTCAACTCGCGTGCGACGGACTCCCATTCGACGGCCGCGGGCCCATCGACCGCGAGCAGCCGGACGGTTGTGCCCAGGGCGTCCGCCGCGTCGGCCCATCCCACCATGACGGTGCCGTCGCTCACGGGGTAGCGCGGCCGGGGGTCGTACTGCGACGCCTGCACTGTGGCCTGTGGACGGTCGACCATGTCACCAACCTTATCGAGATAACGTCAACGTTAAGTCTTCTCAAACCCTGAGCACACCTGTACGTTACCGATAACTTAGCAGGCCGCTGAACCCGTGACGAGGGGGTCCCATGGGGATGATCGACACGACCCGGACGGTAAGCCGGCGCACGGCGCTGGCCGCGTCGTTCGCCGGGGCCGCCGCCCTCGCGCTCAGTGCCTGTGAGCGCGGCACACTCACCAAGCCCGCACCGGCCGACACGCTCTCGCTCTTCAACGACAACCCGAGCTGGACGCCCGGATACCACGCCGCCGGAACCGAGTTGCGCCGGCTCGGCGGCTACCGGCTGGCACCGCAGGCCGTGCCCAACGTCAGCAACTACCAGCAGATCGTGCGGATGTCCGCGCAGACGGACTCCACCGCCGACCTCGTCAAGTGGTGGAACGGCTACCGGCTGCGGGACGTCGCCCGCGCCGGCATCCTCGCCGACGTCACCGGCGCGTGGGACGAGGCGAAGAGCCGCGGCTGGTGCGACGACCCGGCGCTGCGCGAGACGTTCACCGCCGACGGCCGGCAGTACGGCGTGCCCCTGTACAAGTCGTACTACGCCGTCTTCTACAGCAAACCGGTCTTCGCCCGGCTCGGCGTCGGGGTGCCCACCACCTGGCAGGAGTTCCTGCACGTGGTGGACACCGCGCACGCGCGGCACATCACGCCCATCTCGTCGGGCGGCGCGACCAGTTGGGAGTCGTCGATCTGGTTCCAGCAGCTCGTCAACGGGCTGGACCACCGGTTCTACCTCGACCTCGCCGCCGGCAAGCGGTCGTACACCGACGCCGAGTGCCGCCAGGCGATGGGGGTGTGGAGCGACCTGTACCGGCGCGGCGCGTTCTCCTCGCCCGACGCGTCCGTCTCCGACCTGCCGGGACGCTTCGCGCAGGGCACCACCGCGATGTGCCTGCACGGCACCTGGAACACCGGCGCGTTCCTCACCGCCGGCATCAAGAACGCGGACCTCGGCGCGTTCCTGCTGCCCCCGCCGCCCGGCGGGACGAGTTCGGTGGTGGTGGAGAGCGGCGTGCTGGCGGTGTCGGCCAAGGCCCACAAGCGCCAGGGCGCCCTGGACACCGCCCGCACCTGGTTCGACCCGGCCGTGCAGCGGGCGTGGACCGGTTTCCTGCGCGACACCTCCGCGGACCCGTCGGTGGTGCCGGACGTGGGAGCGGTGCGCGAGGTCGCCGCGCAGGTCCGTACGCAGCGGCCGGCGCAGGCCATCCGCTACTGGGAGGCGTCCCCACCGGTGCTGATCGAGGGAAACGTGCAGGATCTCAGCGCCTTCATGATCGACCCCACGGCCGCCCGGGCCGCGCGGACCCTGGCGAGCATGCAGCGCCGAGCCGAAAAGGAGTGGAAGGCGTGGAAGTCCTGACCTCTGGAGCCAAGACGGTCCCCCGCACGACGGCCCGCCGATCCGGGAACCCGGCCCGCGTGCCCCGGCACGGCGGCGTCCGGCGCGCCGCATGGGTGGGTGCGTTCCTCGCGCCCGCCGTGGCGCTCGTCGCGGCGCTGCTGGTGGTGCCGTTCGCGGTCACCTCCTACCGCAGCCTGTTCGACGACAACGGCATCACCGCCCACTTCGTGGGCCTGGCCAACTACCGTGCGCTGCTCACCGACCCCGACTTCGGCCGGTCGCTGCTCAACACGGTCATGTGGGTGGTCGGCACGCTGGTCCTGCCGGTGCTGCTCGGCCTGGTGCTCGCGGTACTGACCCACTCGGTGCGCTGGGGCGTGGTGGCCCGCACCGCCGTGGTCATCCCCTACGCCCTGTCCGGCTCCGCGACGGCCCTGCTGTGGACGTACCTGCTGAAGTCCGACGGCGCCGTCAATCAGACGCTGCACGCCATCGGGCTCGGCGGCTGGCAGCACGACTGGCTGCTGCACTGGCCGCTGAACACGATCGTGATGATCGTGGCGACGACCTGGCAGTCCACCGGCGCCGCCCTGCTGCTGTTCCTGATCGGGTTGCAGACCATCCCGACCGAGACCATCGAGGCCGCGAAGATCGACGGCGCGCAGGGCCTGCAGCTGTTCCTGAAGGTGATCGTGCCCCAACTGCGGCCCATGACCGTGGTCGTGGTGGGGATGTCCATCGTCAACAGCCTCAAGACCTTCGACATCGTGTGGCTGCTGACGCAGGGCGGCCCCGGCACCGCGTCCGAGACGCTGGCCCTGACGATGTACCGGCAGACCTTCACCCTCAACCGGTACGGCTACGGCGCCGCCGTGTCCGTCGTGCTGACCGCGGTGGTCGTCGCGGCGTCCTGGCTCTACCTGCGCCGGCAGGTCCAGCCGCAGCGGGGAGGCGTGGCATGACCGGCCGGGCCGTACGCCATGTCCTGGTCGCCCTGGTCTCGGTGCTGTGGCTGCTGCCGACCTGGCTGGTGGTCGTCAACGCGTTCACCCCGTCGAAGCAGTACACCGGCTCGCCGCGGTGGTGGTTCGGCTCCTGGGGCCTGACCCGGAACATCCGCGCCGCGTTCTCCAGCGCCGACGTCGGGCGGGGCCTGCTGAACACCTTCCTGTACGCCGTCGTGGGCGCGGCGATCGCGGTGGTGATCGCGGCGCTGGCCTCCTTCGCGGTCACGGTCATGCCGGTCCGCCGCCCGGCGATCTGGTTCTGGGCCATCTTCATCGGCACCGTGCTGCCGTTGCAGACCTTCCTGTCCCCGCTGTTCACCGGGTACGCCCGCACCGGCCTGTACGACACCCAGTACGGCATGGTGCTGATCTACGTGGCGCTCACCGTGCCCTTCGCGTTCTTCGTCAACCGCAACTTCATGATGACCGTGCCGCGGGAGATCTCCGAGGCCGCCCAGCTCGACGGCGTCAACTGGCTGCGGATGTTCCTCTCCATCCACCTGCCGCTGGCCAGGAACGCCCTGCTGGCCGCGTTCATCTTCCAGTTCACCTGGATCTGGAACGACCTGCTGTTCGGCATCACGCTCTCGCTCAGCCCCAACGTGCGGCCGGTGATGGCCACCCTGGCGGACCTGAGCGGCAACTACTCCACGGTGGGCCCGCCCGTCGTGCTGGCCGGCGCGCTGGTCGCGTCGGTGCCCACCGTGGTGCTCTTCTTCGTCTTCCAGCGCTTCTTCGTCAACAGCCTGCGCCTGACGTCCTGACGTCAGCACCTCCGGACCGCACCACCGGCGTCCCGACGCCGGCACCCGCGGACCGCACCACCGACGTCCTGACCGAACCACCTTGGGAGAGACAGCTCATGACGACGCGTGCCCTCGTACGCGACCGCCGATGGTCGACCGACAAGGCCCGGACGAGCATGGTCGGCCTCGCGGTCGCCGCCACCGCCCAGGCCGGCGGCACCCGGCTCCGCGCCATGCCGGAACACCTGGTCCGGCGTTCCCCGTCCGGCGCGCTGCGCTGCGTACGGATACTGATCGACGGCGACCGGTCCGACCACAGCGGGTGGACCTTCACCGCCGAGGCCGCCGGCGGCGGGTCGATACCCGTGCAGGCCGTGCCCGCACCCGGCGGGCAGCGGCTGCTGCTGCCCCTGGAGAGCGCCCCGCGTGACCTGCGGATCACCGCCACCGGCCACGGCACCTCCGCGGTGCTCGCCTTCGTCCTCCAGCCGCCGCGCGAGTGGACGATCCACCTGGTGCACCACTCGCACCTCGACATCGGGTACACCGACCCGCAGGGCACGGTGCTCGGCGAGCACGTCGCGTTCCTGGACTCCTGCCTCGACCTGACCCGGGCCACCGACGACTGGCCGGACAACGCCAAGTTCCGCTGGGCGGTGGAGTCGCTGTGGTCGTTCGAGCAGTGGGCGGCCGCCCGGCCGGCGGCACGGGTCGCGGAGTTCATCCAGCGGGTGAAGGCCGGCCAGATCGAGCTGACCGCCATGCCGTACAACCTGCACACCGACACCTGCTCCACGGACGAGCTGCACGAACTGCTGCGGCTGGCCCGCGGCGTCAAGCAGACCCACGGCATCGACTTCCGCAGCGCCATGCAGACCGACGTGCCCGGCACCGTCGCCGGGCTGCCCGACGCCCTGACCCCGCTCGGCGTGCGCTACCTGTCGGTGGCGCACAACTGGGCCGGCCGCTCGGTGCCCAACATGAACGGCGGCGCGCAACTCCCCCGGCTGTTCCGCTGGCGCGCCCCGTCCGGGAACGAGCTGCTGACCTGGATGACCGACAGCCCGCACGGCCTGGCCTACATGGAGGGCCCGGTGCTCGGCTTCGACACCTCCTACGAGATGGTCGACGACCTGCTGCCCGCGTACCTGACCGCGCTCGCCACCAACCCCTACCCCATCCCGCCCGAGCTGTTCGGCTCGCCGGGGCCGACCGCGGGCCACCGCGACCCGTACCCGTGGGACCTGCTGCACCTGCGGGTCCAGGGCCACTTCGGGGACAACGCGCCGCCGCGGCTGATCCTCGCGGAGACGGTGCGCCGCTGGAACGAGACCTGGGCCGCGCCGACCCTGCGGCTGTCCACCAACACGGACTTCTTCACCGACGCCGAACAGCGGCTGGGCGACGCCGTCCCCGTCTTCGAGGGCGACTGGGGCGACTGGTGGGTCGAGGGCGTCGGCTCCGGCGCCCGGCCGCAGGCGATGGTCCGCCGCGCGCAGGCGAAGGTGGCCGACGCGACCACGCTGTACGGCATGGCCGCGCTCACCGACCTCGCCGGCCGGGCCGGAACCGCCCCCTCCGCCGAACCCGTCGACTCTGCCGAACCCGCCGGCCCCGCCCCCGCGCACGCCGCCGACGCCCGGGTCGGCGCCGCCGGCGTCTACCGGTCGATCTCCCTGTTCAACGAGCACACGTGGGGCGCGGCCGACCCCTGGACCCACGGCGACGAGGGGATGTCCTCCGGCGACCAGCAGTGGCACTGGAAGTACGGCTACGCCCTGCACGGCGACAACGACGCCGACACCTTCCGCGACCACGCGTCGGCCGCGCTGGGCGCGGCGCTGCCGACCGCGGCCGGCGCCGACGCCACCTTCTGGGCGGTCAACACCACGTCGGCGCGGCGCACTTCGGTCGTCGCGCTGTTCGTACGCGAGAGCCGCGTCCCGCTGGACCGGGCGCTGGCGGTGACCGACGGCCGTACCGGCAAGCCGCTGCCCACCGTCGTGACGCCGCAGGTCAACCCGGTGCACCGGGACGCGGGCCGGTGGGTGCACGTCGAGGTGCCCGACGTCCCGCCGCTCGGGCTGGTCCGGCTGGACCTCACGGCGGGCGAGCCGGGCACCGCGGTCGCCCCGCGCACCGACGGCCACGCCGAGGACAGCGACCGCCGGGTCCCGCTGCCGACCGCGGAGGACCTGGTGCTGGAGAACGACCACCTCACGGTGCGGGTCGACCTGGCCCGCGCCTGCGTCGCCTCGATCACCGAGAAGGCCACCGGCCGCGAACTCGTCGACCAGGACGCCGTCGTGGGCTTCAACGGCTACGTCTACGACACCTACACCTCGGCGCCCGGCTACAACCACCAGGCCAACAAGACGACCACGTCCGACGAGCTGGAACTCCTCGGTTCGCGCTCGCTGGCCCGGCCCGCCGTCCTGCTCGAACGCGTCGACGACGCCCTCGGCGCGCGTCTGACCTACGAGTACGCGGCCGACGGGGTCCACCTCGCCCGCACCACGGTCAGCCTGGGCCGCGACGACGCCCACGTGGTCCTCGACAACCGCTTCGACAAGCCCGCGACCATGGCGAAAGAGAGCGCCTACCTGGCCTTCCCGTTCGCCCTCACCGACCCCGCCGTCCGCTACGAGATCACCGGCGCCCTGACCGGCACCGGCCTCGCCCACGTCCCCGGCGCTCCCCAGCACATGCGCGCCGTACGGTCGTTCGTCGCGCTCGGGGACGCCGGCGGGCCGGTCGCGTGGGTGACGCGCGACGCGCCCCTGGTCGAGCCGGAGACCATCCCGCTGCCGTACGCGCCGTTCCCCGACTCCACGGCGCCCCGGCAGCCGGGCACCCTCTACTCGTGGGTCCACAACAACCTCTGGGACACCAACTTCCCGGCCCAGCAGGCGTTCGACACCACCTTCCGCTACGCGGTCGGCGTCCGCCGGAGCGGCGAGACCATCGCCGCCGAGGCGCTGGGCCTGCGCACCGCCCAGGAGATCGACCACCCGCTGGTGGGCGTCGCCGCGCACGGCGAGCCCGCCGCGGACGACCCGGGCGAGCGGGCGCTGCTCGCCCTCGACGATCCGTACGTGCGGGTCGTCGACGCGGCGCCGGTCCCGGCGCGGGGCGAGGGTCAGGGCGAGGGGCGCGAGGCGGACGAGGGCGGCTCCGAGCCGGCCGACCTCCTGGTCCGCCTCCAGTCCTACGCCGACGAGCCCCGTACCGTCCGGCTGCGCTGCGGCTTCCCCGTCGCGCACGCCGAACGCGCCACCTACCTCGGCGACCACGCGGGCGAGGCCACCCGCGACGGCGCCGACGTGCACGTGGAGATCCCGCGCCTGGGCAGCACGGCGGTCCGCCTGCGCCCGCGGGCAGGCGGCTGACCGGTTCGGGGGCGGCGCCGCCACGGCGCCGCCGCCCCCGGGCGGTTCGGCCCGCGCTCCGCCCCGACCTGCCTACCCTGGGGAGCGTGCCGACCTCGACCTACCACGTACGCAAGACCTCCCTCGGGCTGAAGCGCAAGTACCGGATCTCCGCGGACGACGGGACCGGGAAACCGGGGAAGCAGCTCGGTTACGCCGAGAAGCAGCTGAAGATGTCCGACGCGCTGGACATCTACACGGACGAGCGGCGCGGCGAGAAGCTGGTGGCCGTCCGGGAGAGCTCGAAGGGCTGGCTCGCCGCCCTGACCGGATACGAGGCGTTCGACCCCGAGGACCGGCTGCTCGGCTCGTTCGGGGTGCTGCCGAGGAAGTCGGTCGACCGCACCACCTGGGAGTTCGAGCAGCCCGGCCTCGGCAGGCTCACCGGCACCGAGCGCAGCGCCACCACCGCGCGGGCCCGGCGGCTGCTGACGCTGCTCGACACGGCCGGGGAGATCGCCGGCGCCCTGGTGAAGTACCACTTCGACTTCACACGGGACGGCGAGCCGGTGTTCAGCATCGACAAGCCCAAGGTGTTCGACGACTGGTACCGCCTGACCGTGCACGAGGACTCCGTCGACCGGCAGTTGCTCTTCGCCCTGGCGGTGACGATGGAGGCCCGGCAGCGCGGCTGAGCGCGGTGCCGTCCCCGACGGTGCCTTTCAGCCGCCCCCGACTATGCTCGGCCGGTGGCCGGTGGCCCTGGCGAGCGGGCCCGCCTGCCTGTGCTGCCGCGGGAGCTGGTCCTCGCACGGAACTGTACGGAGTCCCACCATGACCGACGCGTTCGTCGCGGCACTGCCCAAGGCCGAGCTGCACGTCCACCTGGAAGGCACGCTCGAACCGGAGATGCTCTTCGCGCTCGCCGCGCGCAACCACGTGGAACTGCCCTGGCCGGACGTCGAACAGGCGCGCGCCGCCTACACGTTCACCGGCTTGGAACACTTCCTGCCGTTGCTGTTCCGGGCCGCCTCGGTGCTGCGTACCCGCCAGGACTTCTACGACCTCGCCCGGTCCTACCTGACCCGCGCGGCGGCCGACGGGGTCCGGCGGGCCGAGATGTTCCTCGGGGTGCAGACGTTCCTCGACGCGGGCACCCCGATCGGCGACCAGCTCGACGCGGTCCTGGCCGCGATCTCCGACGCGCGCACCGACCTCGGCATCGACGGCGCGCTGATCGTCACCAGCCAGCGCCACCGCACCCAGGCCGCCGCGCTGGAGGTGCTGGAGCTGATCGAGCCGTGGCGCGACCGGCTCCTCGGCATCGGGCTCGGCGCGGCCGAGCGCGGCAACCCGCCCGCCAAGTTCGCCGACTACTACGCGACCGCCCGCGCCCGCGGCTACCGCACCACGATCCACGCGGGCGAGGACGGCCCGCCCGAGTACGTCCGCGAGGCGCTGGACATCTGCCGCGCCGACCGGATCGACCACGGCGTCGCCGCCTCGGCCGACCCGGACCTGATGGCCCGCCTCCGCGACGAGGCGGTCCCGCTGACCGTCTGCCCGCTGTCGAACGTCGCCTTGCGCGTCGTGCCGTCCATGGCAGCGCATCCGCTGCCCGCGATGATGGCGGCCGGCCTGCTGGTCACGGTCAACTCCGATGATCCGCCCTACCTCGGCGGCTACGTCAACGACAACTACCAGGCCGTGCACACCGACCTCGGCCTGGACCGGCCCGCGCTGGCGGACCTGGCCCGCAACAGCTTCCGCGCCTCCTTCGACGACCCCCACCGCATCGCCGCCCACCTCGCCGCGGTCGACGCCCACGTGCGCGCGAACCAGCATCCAGGACGCGCGTACCGAGCGGCGTCCGCCGCTCGGTGAGCACGGTCCGTCCCCCACGAGGTCGCGGCGGCGGTTCAGACGAGGGCCGCGACCAGCAGGGTGAAGGCGGCGATGATGACGGCGACGCGGACGTAGTGGAGAAGGAGCCAGCGGTCCATCTGCTCCTTCCAGTCGGCGGGCCGGTTGTCGGGGGTCCAGTTCTTGTTCCGGTTGTTGATCGGGACGAGCAGCAGGATCGACATGACCACGCTGACGATCAGCAGCGCGCCGGCCGTGACGACGAGCCCGGTGTGGTGGTGGTGCCACCTGACGACGGCCCAGACGGCGGTGAGGACGAGCGAGGTGATGTACCAGACCGGCATCACGGCGCCGAGCATCCGGCCCCCGTGCGCGTGGCCTTGTTGCCTGCTGTCCTCGGGGAGCGCGTTGAGGATCGGATTCATGACGAAGGCGACGGAGAACTCCACCCCCACCATCACGCCGACGACCACGGTGGTGAGCACCTCGAGCGCATTGACCATGACGACCCCCTGAGAATCTAGTGTTGCTAGGTGATGAGTCAACGCTAGTACTACTAGAGCTTGCTTGTCTAGCACTGCTAGGATCGGATCATGTCGGTAAAGGAACGCAAGGAGCGCGAACGGGCGGCCCGCGAGCGCCTGATCTTGGCGACGGCCCGCGAACTCGCCGAGCAGCAGGGCTGGGACGCCGTCACCACCCGCCGGCTCGCCGAGCGCATCGAGTACAGCCAGCCGGTCCTCTACAGCCACTTCCGCGGCAAACGGGAGATCATCGGCGCCGTCGCCCTGGAGGGCGCCGCCGAGCTGGCGGCGGCGGTGCGGGCCGCGGCCGCCAGGGCGAACGGCCCGCGCGAGCGGGTCACCGCCCTCGCCCGCGCCTACCTCGACTTCGCCGAGCAGAACCCGGCGGTCTACGACGCCATCTTCCAGCTCGACGGCGGCCTGGCGTTCGCCCAGGAGGAGACCCCCGAGCCACTCAAGGACGCCTTCGCCGCACTGCTGGAGAGCCTGGGCGAGGTCGCCGGGGACGGCGTCCACCCAGGGCTGTTCACCGAGGTCTTCTGGGCCTCCCTGCACGGCCTGGCGACGCTGACCCGGTCAGGCCGCCTCCTCCCGCAGGACGCCGAACCGCGAGTGGCCCTCCTGGTCGACCGCCTCGCCCAGCTCTGACCGCTTAACGCTCTTAACTCCTGCCCCCGTCCCAACGGTACCGCCGTGCGTGGTCGGATGGTCGCCCAGTGCGAGCGCCGGTCCCGAACCGTCCGGTCCCCTCAGGGTGGCGCCGCTCAGGGCAGCACCGGAAAGCGGTACAGCAACCACTTCGCGTCGGCGATCACCATCCGGGACCACGGGATCACGCACTGGCGCGACTGTCTCGCCCCCCTGGCCGTCCTCGACGCGCTCGGCGCCGACGTGCCGGTACGCGCAGCGAACTGACGGAGCGTCACTTCCACGCGACGGCTACGGGGCCGCTGGTTCAATGGCTGCGTGGACGAGGTGGATGGCACAGTGGCGTGGGTCGGTCGTCGCGTGCTGGAGGGCGGTGTCCGGGAGGCGGTGTTCCGTCTGCCCCGCAACGGGAGCACCGTGCCGGGTGTGCTCTGGCTGCCGCCCACCCCGTCCTCCGCACCCCCCGCTCTGGTCCTGCTGGGACACGGCGGCAGCGGGCACAAGAGGAGCGCGCGGGTCACCGGCCTGGCCTGCTGGTTCGCTTCGCAGGTGGGAATCGCCGCGCTCGCCGTCGACGGGCCGTATCACGGCGACCGGGTCCCCCTCGCTGCCGGCCGAGGAGTACCAGCCCCGCATCGTCGAAGAGGGGATCGACGCCGTTCTCGACCGGATGACGGGCGACTGGCTGGCGGTGGTGGATGCCCTCGGGGCCCTGGGCCTCGTGGACACCGCACGCCTCGGCTACCTGGGCCTGTCGATGGGGACACGCTTCGGCCTTCCGTTGGCGGCCGCGCTGGACGACCGCATGCGCTGCGTCGTCCTCGGCAAGTTCGGCCTCCGGCAGGCACCTGGCATGCCCGCCGGCCTGAACGTCCCCCGGCGCGTCGTGGCGGACGCGCGGCGGATCACCGCGCCGGCCCTCTTCCACCTCCAGTGGTACGACGAGATCTTCCCCAGGGAGGGCCAGTTGGCGCTCTTCGAGGAACTCGGATCGCCCGACAAGCAACTGCTCGGCTACGCGGGCGCCCACACGGAGACCGAGCCCGAAGCCGTCGCGTACTGGCGGGACTTCGTCGCGCGCCACCTCCGCGATGCGCCCCCGCCGGGGTCCCCCGTAGGAAGCGCGCCGCGACGAACGTGCTGACGCCGACGCCGGCACGGTCAGCGGGAGAGGTTCGGATAGGCCACGCGGGCCAACCCCTCGGCGATCGAGCAGTCGGATTGCTGCTGACCGGGCGCGTAGGTCAGGTCCGCTGTCCCGAATGACGTCGGCCATGTGACCACGCACATGCCCTGGTCGGCGCGATAGACCTCATAGGCGCCCTTGATGCCCGCGTACGGTTTCGCCGCGGGGTCGCCGGCCCGCGTGTCCGCCATGCTCTCGGTGTCGTAGCCGACCGTGAGGTCCCGGTCCTGGCCCGCCCCCCACTCGCACCACCGGGAGCGCCCACGAACGTCGTCCGTGTGGCGGGTCGGAGGCTCGGGCAACCCGAGTTGTTCGAAGTAATAGTGCGGCACTGCCGCGCAAGGGTCACGCAGGCCGCTCAGCGGGTCGGCGGCATGGTGCCCCGGTGCCCACAGCACGAGTGGGACCACGACGGCGGCGACCACCACGATGCCTCCCACGGCGATGGCCGCGATCCGGCCCGGTTTCGGCCGGCGGGACTCCTGACGTGGTGCGTCCCCGCTCTCGGGTGAGGTTCCGGGCTCGGGTGAGGTTCCGGGCTCGGGTGAGGTTCCGGGCTCGGGTGCGGGTGTGGTCCCAGACGCGGTCTCCACCACGGTGGCGACCGCAGGGTCCCCCGCGGGATCAGCCGCCACGGCAGGGTCCCGGACCGTGGCCGACCCGGTGTCCGGCGCCGCCACCGCGAGATCCGTCGCCGCGAGATCCGGCGCCGCAGGGGCAGGCGCCGCGAGATCAGGCACCGTGCCCACGGCGGTCAGGCCGCTGCCGCGCGGCATGCCCTCCAGCATGGCCTGCGCCGCCGCGACAGTGGGCCGCAGCTCCGGGTCCTTCGCCATCAACTGCGCGATCAGCGGCGCCAGTTCACCGGCTCGGCCTGGCGCCGGCGGCTCGTCCAGCAGCACCGCGGCGAGCGTCGCGGCCGGGGTGCCCCGGCGGAACGGCGATACGCCCTCCAGCGCCTGGTACAGCGTCACCCCCAGCGAGAAGAGGTCGCTCGCCGCCTGCTCGTCCGCGCCTCGGGCCCGTTCGGGCGCGATGTACTCGATCGAGCCGATGAACCCGCCGGCCGCGGTCAGCGCGGTGTCGGCCTGGTGGACCGAGATACCGAAGTCGGTGAGCAGCACCTGGCCGTCGTCGGCCAGCATCACGTTGTCCGGCTTGACGTCCCGATGCACGATCCCGGCGTCGTGGGCGGCGCCGAGCGCCGACAGGAGCGCCGCCGCGACGTTCACGGCCTCCGCCACCGGCAGCGGCCCCCGCGCCGTACCGTGATCGGCCAGCGAGGTCCCGTCGACCAGTTGCATGACCGTCCAGGGCACCCCGTTCTCGACGACCACGTCGTGCACCGTGACGATGTTCGGATGGTTGCGCAGCCTGGCGGCGTTGCGGGACTCCCGCTCGGCGCGTACGACCCGCTCGGCCCGCTCCGCGCCGTTCATCGCCGGCGGCAGCCAGACCTCCTTGACCGCGACCTCGACGCGCAGCGACTCGTCGTGCGCCTGCCAGACCCGCCCGAACCCCCCGGCCCCCAGCCTCCGCACCAACCGGTAACGCCCGCCGACCAGTTGGCCCGGCTGCGCCTCACCCGCCACTGTCCCCACCCGACCCCCGTACGCCGCTCCCGTGCCGCTCCCACGGTACGGCGTCCCCGCCCGTGTCGGGACGGCCCCGGCGCGGAATCCGGCGCGGAAACCGTGGTGGGAACGGTGGCGGAAACCGTTGGCGTACCGCACCGGGACCCTGTTACGGTCCTCCGCATGAAGCGCGCCGCGATGATCGCGATGACGACGACGCCGGAGAGTGTCCCGGCGCGCTGACCGATGTCTTGAGTCCGAAGCCCCGGGGCGATCGCCCCGGGGCTTCGTGCTGCCGCGGGCCGCCCCACCACCGCGGAGAGGCGACACCATGAACGACGTCCCCAGGAACGACCACCACGACGCGGCCGCACCCGACGCCGTGCACGACCACCGCGAACTCGGCCGCGAGCTGGGCCTGTTCGGCACCGATCCGCTGATCGGCGCGGGCCTGCCGTACTGGCTGCCCGACGGCGCGGCGGTGCGGCACGCGCTGGAGGAGTACATCCGCGGCGAGGAACGCGCGGCCGGCTACCGGCACGTGTACTCCCCGGTGCTCGGCAAGCGCGAGCTGTACGAGATCTCCGGGCACTGGGCGCACTACCGCGAGGACATGTTCCCGCCCATGGAGGTCGGCGGCGAGCAGATGGTGCTGCGCCCGAGCCTGTGCCCGCACCACGCGGTGCTCTACCGCTCGCAGTCCCGCAGCTACCGCGAACTACCCTTGCGCATGGCGGAGTTGGGCGGCATGTTCCGCGCCGAACTGTCGGGGGTGCTGGGCGGGTTGACCCGGGTGCGGGCCATCCAGCTCAACGACGCGCACATCTTCTGCACCCCCGGGCAGGTCGAGCAGGAAGCCGCGGGCGCGCTGGAGCTGATCGGGCGCGCCTACGCCGCGATGGGCATCCGCGCGGCCCGCTACCGGCTGTCGCTGCCGGGCCCCGGCGGCAAGTACGCGGCCGCGCCCGAGGCGTGGCAGCGGGCCACCGAGGCGCTGGTCGGCGTGCTGGAGCGGCTGGGCCTGCCGTACGAGGCGGAGCAGGGCGAGGCGGCGTTCTACGGCCCGAAGATCGACGTGCAGGTCGCCGACCACGCCGGGCGGGAGTCGACCCTGTCCACCGTGCAGGTCGACTTCCACCAGCCGGAGCGGTTCGGGCTGCGCTACGTCGGCGCGGACGGGGCGAAGCACCGGCCGGTGATGGTGCACCGCAGCGTCGTCGGCAGCGTGGAGCGCGCGGTGGCGCACCTGGTCGAGGTGCACGGCGGCGCGTTCCCGGCGTGGCTGGCGCCGGTGCAGGTGGCGGTGCTGCCGGTCGGGGCGGAGCAGGCGGCGGACGCGGAGGCGTTCGCCGCGCGCTGTGCGGCACTCGGGCTGCGGGCCGAGGTGTCCCACCCGCACCAGGGCAGCCTCGGCGCCCGGGTGCGGCAGGCGCGCCTGGTGCCGTACCAGGCGGTGATCGGCGCCCGGGAGGCCGCGGCCGGGCTGGTCGCGGTGCGGTTGCGGGACGGTCGGCGGCCCGCGCCGCTGCCCGGTCCTGAGCTGGCGGCGCGGGTCGCCGCGGTGGTCGGCGGTCACGGCGCGCGGCTGTGGGACGAGGGGGCGGAGGCGGACGCCGCGGCGGGGTGAGGGCACGCCGGCCGTGCCCCTCGGCTACGACGGCGGGTGCGCGGCCGGCGCGGGAACGTACGCGGTGAGCGGCAGGTTGCGCAGGTAGAACTGCGACAGGTCGTCCCACACGCGGCGTTCGGCGCCGGCCCCGCCCGGCACCTCGAGCCCGAGGTGGTGCAGCAGGGCGCCCCGGTGCAGGTCGAGGACGACGCGCGCCTCCTGGCCGTAGGCGACCGCGGCCTGGAGGGCGGCGCGGTGGGCGACCCAGGCCACCGGCCAGGCCGCGAGCGCCCGGACCGCGAGCCAGGGGCGGGCCGAAGGCGAGCAGCGCGATCGGCCAGGCGGTGCCGAAGGCGGCGGACGGGCCGAGCCCGCCGACCGTCCCGTCGAAGGCGGTGCGGGCGGAGGTGACGCGGGCGACGGCGTCGGCCGGCAGGAAGGGGCGCAGCCGGGGGAAGACCACGACGGCGTCGATGCCGTAGCGCTCCAGCGGGTAGTACCCGGTGGCGCGCAGCCGGTTGCCGGGGCGGTGGGCAGGCAGCCGTGGGCGAGCGGGGTCGGGCGGCCCACCCGCAGGCAGGCCGGCCGACCCCGCGAAGGCCCGCGACCCGGGCGAGGCCGTCGCGCGGGCGGCCCGGCGGGTCAGAACTGGACGTCCGCGCAGGAGTAGAAGGCGTTGCCGGTGTCGGCGATGGTCCACACGCCGATGATGAGCTGCTTGCCGGTGTGGCCGGTGGGGATCGTGCCCTGGTGGACCACGGTGGCGGGCGGCTGGGCGCCGTTGTAGGGCACGGTCAGGAACGGGGTGGTGTTGATCTCGGAGCGGGTCAGCGGCTTGGTGGGGTCGTAGCTGCTGTTGGTCAGGTAGTAGGAGAAGTCCGTGGTGGAGTGCTCGGCGGTGAGCGTCCACGTGAAGGTGTAGCTCTGGCCGCCGGTCACGTGGGTGGCGGGCCACGCGCCGCCGCGGGGGTCGTCGAGCTGGGAGAAGCGCGCGTTGCCGCCGCTGCAGATGCTGCCGTCGGCGGGGCCGGCGGCCGGGAAGCCCTTGGGGCCTTCGACGCTCTGCGGTTCGTACTGGATGTCGCCGCAGTTCGTCACGGTGCCGGCGGCGCAGAGCGCGGCGCGGCTGGGCGGGGTGCTGATGTAGCCGTGGCTGCTGGCGCTGCCGGTGCTCAGCGCGAACGCGGAGGCGACGCCGACGCCGACCACCGCGGTGGCGATCTTCTTGCGCATGGTGGACTCCAGAGGTGGGGGTACGGTCCAGGTCAGGTCTAGACCAACTCGCACGCTAGCGTCGGTGATTCGCCATGTCCACATCAACTCTCGGCCAATCCCCCGCGCGAACCGGCCGAACCGCCCGAACCGCCCGAACTCCCGGACCGCGCGAACTCCCGGACCGCCCGGCCCGGGAGCTCGCACGCACGGACACTCAGCCCTCCAACCGCCCCGCGATGTCCGCCAGATGCCTGCCCTGGTAGTGCGCCGCGTCCAACGTCGCCTGGTCCGGCCCCTGGCCGCCCCCGCTCGCCCAGCTCGTGCCGTACGGGTTGCCGCCGGCCGCGAAGAGCACCGGGTCGGTGTAGCCGGGCGGCACGATGATGCAACCCCAGTGGTAGAACACGTTGTTCAGCGACAGCAGCGTGGACTCCAGACCGCCGTGCGCGTTCATCGCCGAAGTGAAGCTCGTGGCGGGCTTGTTGTGGAAGACGCCCGCCTGCCACTGCACGCCGGTCTGGTCGATGAACTGCTTGAGCTGGGCGGTGACGTTGCCGAAGCGGGTCGGCGTGCCGAAGGCGTACGCGGTGGCCCACTCCAGATCGGTGAGGGTCGCCTCGGGCACCGCGTCCTTCGTGGCGTCCACGTGCGCGCGCCAGGCCGGGTTGGCGTCGATGGCCGAGTCGGGCGCGAGTTCGGGGACCCTGCGCAGACGCACCTCGGCGTCCCGGCTCTCGGCCCCCTTGGCGACGGCCTGGGCCAGCTGATGGACGTTCCCGGTGGCGCTGTAGTAGATGACGGCAACTCGGACAGCCACGTGCGTTTCTCCGCCCGCTCGACAGTGATGCGGTGTGCGTGCGCCTGCCGCGCGCCGCTACGGCGCCGCCCGGTCGCACTCCCCCAACTCTCCGCGCCCCGACCGCCTCCGGCGGCGACCGGCGGCCCGCGCCGCCCCCGGTTCACCCGTACGGCCGCGCGACGCGGCCGGGAGAGAGGAAGATCGTCGAGCGGCACCTCACACGGCGGCTTCCCCTCCTCACCGGCGCGGGAACGACCGCTGTCGCGCCCCTCGCCGCAACCCTGCTGCCCGGGCGGGCTGCCCCCCGCGTACCGAGCGGCCACGACTACCTGACGGAGATCTCATGCGCCTCACTTCGAGCGGTCCCCTCCACGCCACCTTCGAGTTCGGCGACCTCCGGGTCATCTCCCTGCGGGACGGCCACCTCGACATGCCGCCGACCCTGCTTCGCGACGAGAGCGGGGGCCCGTTCGACACGCTGCCGGACACGGTCCCGCTGGTCGACGGCAACCTGCGGCTGTCGGTCAACGCCTTCCTCGTCAGCGACGGACCCACCTCCGTCCTCATCGACACCGGCGCGTCCGACACCTGGCACTCCACCATGGGATCGCTCTTCGACGCCCTGGACGAAGCCGGAGTCGACCGGGACGGCATCACGGACGTGGCGATCACCCACCGCCACGAAGACCATGTGGGCGGCCTCGTCGCCCCCGACGGCGCGGAAGCGTTCCCCGAGCTCCGGCGCGTGTGGATCGGCGCGGGCGACACCTCCGTCTTCACCGGGCGGCTCGAACCGTTCCGCGACCGCGCCGTCCCCGTCACCCACCCGGCCGCCGTCACCGACCACGTCACGGCCGTTCCGGCTCCCGGGCACACACCCGGTCACACCGTCTACGAGGCAAGGAGCGACGCCGGTCGGCTGCTCGTGTGGGGCGACACCGTTCACGTGCCCTCCTTGCAGTTCGCCCGGCCGGACGTGTCATGGGAGTTCGACAAGGACCAGGCGCAGGCACGCGCGTCGCGACACGCTCTCCTCGACCAACTGGCCGCACCCGCACAGTTCGTGGCCGGCGCCCACCTGGACTCGCCCGGCGTGGGACGCGTGACCCGCGACGGCGCCGCCGGCTACGCGCTCGAATACCTCGCGCCGCCGATCGCCTGACTCCTCACCGCCCGCGCGCCCTCGTTCCGTCGGCTGGAGGCGGCAGCCGCCCTACGACCCCGCCGCCGGCGCCCGCGCCCGTAACTTCCGCCGAGCGGGCGACAGGTCACGCGTCGTCAGCAGGCCAACGGCTCGGCGCCGCGCGGGATTCCCGACCGTGCCGCGCCCGACGGGAACCCCGGGGGCGCCGGGAACCCCGGGAATGTCGGGAACCCCCGGGAATGCCGAGAGCGCCGGGACCCGCGTGCCGCACGAGCAGGTCGAGGTGGACGGGACAGTGACACACTGTCGCAGTACTCCCGCAACATTCGCCCACCATGCTGGTCGTTGATCAACGAGCGCCCTCCCGCAGCGGCGGGAGTTCGGGACATCGACGTTCGTGGCGCTTCAGCCCACGCGGGCCCGGGTAGATCTTTCAAGCCGATGCTTGTCGTGCACCTGCCGTATGCCACGTCTTCATCGGTCCCGATGTGGTGCCGCACGAGTGGGGAGGGCGATGACACGCATGCGCGTGATCCGACGTACCAGAGGTGTCGCGGTGGCGGCGGCCTTGGCGATGGCCGCCGTGGCGTGCACCGGCGGCGGGGGCGGGGGCGACCACGGCTCGATCTCCGATGGCCAGCACGCGACCGCGACGAAGCGCCCGGTGAAGAAGGGCGGCACCCTCACGGTCGCGGAGGTGGCGGCGGTACCCGACTTCATCTTCCCGCTGGTCCCGGCGACCAACCAGAACGGCTGGAACGCCAACCTCACCGAGGCGCTGTGGCCGTACCTCGTCTACCCCGGCGACGGCGCCAAGGCGGAGGTGAACAAGGAGAAGAGCCTGTTCACCTCGCTCGACTACTCGAACGGCGACAAGCGGCTGACCATCCACCTCAAGGACTGGAACTGGTCGGACGGAAAGCCCCTCACCAGCCGGGACTTCACTTTCGTCTACAACCTCCTCAAGGCGAACTCCAAGAACTGGGCCGCGCACCTGCCCGGGCTCTTCCCGGACGACGTGGCGAAGGTGGCCACCCCCGACGCCCATACGGTGGTGCTCGACCTCACCCGGTCGTACAACCCGGACTTCTACACCGACGACGTGCTCAGCACGATCCCGCTGCTCCCCCAGCACGCCTGGGACAAGACCTCCGCCGGCGGCGCGGTCGGCGACCACGACACGACCACCGCGGGCGCGAAGGCGGTCTACTCCTACCTGCAGAAGGAGGGGGCGAAGATCGGCAGCTTCGCCACCAACCCGCTGTGGCAGGTGGTCGACGGGCCCTGGAAGCTCAAGGAGTTCCGCAGCAACGGCTACTACAGCTACGTGCCCAACCCGGCGTACTCCGGTTCCGCGAAGCCGTCGGTCGACAAGCTCGTGATGCAGCCGTTCACCACCGACACCCCGGAGCTCAACGCGCTGCGCTCCGGCAGCTCCCTCGACGTGGCCGGACTGCCGCTCAACGACGTCAAGCAGGCGCAGGCGCTGCGCTCCAGCGGCTACTCGATCGCCAGCGTGCCCATCCCCGGCGTCGCCGGCATCCTGCCGAACCTGTACAACGCCAAGGTCGGCGCGGTGCTGCGGCAGCTCTACGTCCGCCAGGCCATGCAGTACCTGATCAACGGCCCGCAGATCGTCTCCAAGGTCTACAACGGCTACGCGGACCCGGGCAACGGACCGGTGCCGGTCAAGGCCACCGAGACCTGGGCGACCCCGCTGGAGAAGTCCGGCGGACCGTACCCGTACTCGCCGGACAAGGCGAAGTCCCTGCTCCAGGCGCACGGTTGGAAGGTGGTGCCGGGCGGCACCACGACCTGCCAGAGCCCCGGCACCGGCGCCTCCCAGTGCGGCGCGGGGATCAAGGCGGGCCAGCCGCTGACCTTCCAGATGGTCTACTCCTCCGGCCGCGCCACCACCGACGAGCAGGAAGCCGCCATCAAGTCCTCCGAGGCGCAGGCGGGCATCACCCTCAACCTCAAGGCGGAGCCGTTCAACACGCTGCTCGGCACCATGGGCGCCTGCACCGCGCAGTCCCACCCGGCGTCCGGCTGCAGCTGGCAGCTGTCGGACTTCGGCTACGAGCCGTACCCGCTCTACCCCAACGGCACCGGCTTCTTCGACACCGGCGGCTCCGGCAACCTCGGCGGCTACTCCGACCCGACCATGGACAAGCTGATCAAGGCCACCGAGTACGGCGCCTCCTCGCAGGCGTTCTCCACCTACGAGGACTACGCCGCCAAGCAACTGCCGTGGCTGTGGGTGCCGTTGCGCAGCAGCCTGCTGGTGTACCGGAGCAAGCTCCAGGGCGTGGTGCCGCTCAACCCGTTCTCCGGCACGGTCGCCTACGAGGACTGGGCGTACACCTCGTGACGGGCGTACACCTCGTGACGGGCGGGGACCTCGTGACGGGCGCCCGGTGACGGCCTACCTCCTGCGCCGGACCGGTCAGGCGGTCGTGGTGGTGATCGGCGTGATGGTGGTGACCTTCGCGCTGATCCACCTCGAACCGGGCAGCGCCGCGCGGGCCACGCTCGGCATGCGGGCCAACTCCGAGCGGATCGCGGTCTTCAACGCCGCCAACGGCCTGGACCGGCCGTTGGCGGTGCAGTTCGTGGACTTCGTCAAGCAGGCGGCCCAGGGGAACTTCGGCACGTCGTACTCGCTGCACCAGCCGGTGTCCACGCTGATCGCGCAGCGGCTGCCGCGCGACGCGGTGCTGCTCGGGCTGTCCACCGTGGTCGCCCTGGCCGTCGCGCTGCCGATGGGCATCTACCAGGCCGTACGGCGGGACCGCGCGGTGGACCACGTGCTCACCGTGGTGTCGTTCGTGCTGTACTCGATGCCGGACTTCTTCTTCGCGCTGCTGCTGGTCGCCCTCTTCTCGGTGCAGCTGCACGTGCTGCCCTCCCAGGCGCCGCAGGCCGAGTCGGTCGCCGGCATCCTGTCCGACCCGCGCGGCCTGGTGCTGCCGGTGGTGACGCTCTCGCTGGTCACCGTGGCCGGGTTCAGCCGGTACATGCGCTCGTCAGCCATCAGCACGCTCGCCCAGGACTACATCCTGGTGGCGCGCGCCAAGGGGCTGCCGGGCCGGCTGGTGCTGAGCCGGCACGTGCTGCGCAACTCCCTGCTGCCGGTGATCACCGTGCTGGGCCTGTCGGCGCCGGCCATCGTCACCGGCGCGGTGATCGCCGAGTCCGTCTTCAACTACCCGGGCATGGGGCTGCTGTTCTACCAGGCCGCCACCGGCAAGGACTATCCGGTGCTGCTCGGCTCGACGCTGGTGGTCGGCGTGGCCACCGTCGTCGGCAGCCTGCTCGCGGACATCGCCTACAGCCTCCTCGACCCTCGGATTCGCTATGACCACTCATGACACCGGGCCGGCCGCGGCCGGCTCACCGGAGGCGGACCCACCGGGAGGCGGTGCGAAGGGGGCAGGTGCGCCGCAGGCCGATGCGAAGGGGACCGGCGCGCCCCGAGCCGGTGCGACGGAGACCGGTGCGAAGGAGGCCGGCGCGCCCGAGGCCGGCGCCCTGACCGTCCGGCGCGGCTCCGGGCGGCTGTCGGCCGCCGCGTTCCTGCGCAACCCCCGGGCCCTGACCGGGCTGTGCATCGTCGCGGTGGTCGCCGCCTTCTGCTTCATCGGACCCCTGCTGTACCGGACCGACCAGGTCACCGTCCACCTCGACCTCGCCGAACTGCCGCCCGGGGGCGGCCACCCGCTCGGCACCGACGCCTCCGGTTACGACGTGCTCGGCCGGCTGATGGCCGGCGGCCGCTCCTCGCTGGAACTCGGCTTCGCGGTCGCGCTGGCCACCACCGTCATCGGCACCCTGTACGGCGCCTTCGCCGGGTACTTCGGCGGGGTGGTGGACGCGGTGATGATGCGGGCCGTCGACACCTTCCTCGCCATCCCCGGCCTGGTGCTGCTGCTGATCGTGGTCAGCATGTTCACGCCGTCGCTGTGGCTGATCATCGTGGTGATGTCGCTGCTGTCCTGGCTCGCCGCGGCCCGGCTGGTCAGGGGCGAGGTACTGACCCTGCGCACCCGGGAGTTCGTCCAGGCGGCGCGGATGATGGGCGGCACCGGCCGGCGGATCGTGCTGCGCCACCTGGTGCCGAACGCGGCCGGCGTCATCATCGTCAGCGCCACCTTCACCATCGCCGACTCCATCCTCACCCTGTCGACCCTGAGCTTCCTCGGGCTCGGACTGCCGCCGCCGCACGCCGACTGGGGCACGATGCTCACCGGCGGCCTCGACTACCTGTACGACGGGTACTGGTGGCTGGTGTACCCGCCCGCGGTGGTCCTCATCATCACCGTCGTGGCCTTCAACCTGATCGGCGACGCCTTCCACGACGCGCTGGACGTCCGCCTGCAACGCACGTGACCGCTCCGCCGCCGCGCCCGCTCCCGGGCCGGCGGCCGGGGCCGGCGACGAATCGAGGAACGGCATGCCTCCCCTGCTCGACGTCCAGAACCTCACCACCCACATCCGCACCAGTCGCGGTGTCGTACGGGCGGTGGAGGACGTCTCCTTCCACCTGGAGGCCGGCGAGACGCTGGGCCTGGTCGGCGAGTCCGGCTGCGGCAAGTCCATGACCGGCCTGTCCCTGATGGGCCTGCTGCCGCCCGGCGGCCGGCTGCTGGACGGCTCGTCGGTACGGCTGGACGGCCGCGAGCTGGTCGGGCTGCCCGACCACGAGCTGCGCCGGGTGCGCGGCAACGACATCGCGATGGTCTTCCAGGACCCGATGACCTCCCTGGACCCCACCAAGACCATCGGCCACCAGGTCGCCGAACCCGTCCTGCTGCACCGCGGCTGCACCCGGGCCGAGGCCGCCGACCGCGCCGCCGAGGTCCTCGGCCTGGTCGGGCTGCCGCACCCGCGCGAACGCCTCGACGACTACCCGCACCAGCTCTCCGGCGGCCTGCGCCAGCGCGTGCTGATCGCCATGGCGCTGGCCAACGAGCCCCGGGTGCTCATCGCCGACGAGCCCACCACCGCGCTCGACGTCACCATCCAGGCGCAGATCCTCACCCTGCTCGCCGACCTGCGCTCCCGGCTCGGCATGGCGATGATCCTCATCACCCACGACATGGGGGTCACGGCCGGGCACGCCGACCGGGTCAACGTGATGTACGCCGGCCGGATCGCCGAGAGCACCCGCACCGAACGGCTCTTCCGCGGCATGCGCCACCCCTACACCCAGAGCCTGCTGGCCTCGGTGCCGCGGCTGGACCAGGACCCGGCCCGGCAACTGCCCACCATCCCCGGCCTGCCGCCGGACCTCACCGACCCGCCGGCCGGCTGCCGCTTCGCCGACCGCTGCGCGTATGCCACCGATCAGTGCCGCACCGACGAGCCGGTGCTCATCGGTACCGCCGAGCACCGGTACGCCTGCTGGCACCCCACCGACGGGCCCCGGCCGGCCGGCGCCACCGCCGTGGTGCCGCGCCCCGCCGCGCCCGAGGCCAGGACCGCCGCCCCCGAGACGAAGCCGGCCGACCCGGACCGGCCGCTGCTCGAAGCGCACGGCCTGGTGAGGGAGTTCCCGGTGCGCGGGGCCCGGCTGCCCGGGCACGGCCGGCGGGTGGTGCACGCCGTGTCCGGTGTCTCCTTCACGCTCGGACACGGCGAGACCTTCGGCCTGGTCGGCGAGTCCGGCTGCGGAAAGACCACGCTCGGCCGCCTGCTGGTCGGCCTGGACCGGCCCGACGCCGGCACGGTCACCCTGGACGGCACCGACTTCGCGAAGGTACGCGGCCGCGAGCTGCGCCGGCGCCGCCGGGACCTGCAGATGGTCTTCCAGGACCCGTTCTCCTCGCTGGACCCGCGCATGCGGGTCGGCGGCATCCTGCGCGAGCCGCTCCGCATCCAGGGCATCGGCACCGCGCGCGAGCAGAAGGCCCGGGTCGCCGAACTGCTCGCCGAAGTGGGCCTGCCCGAGCGCGGCCTGGACCTCTTCCCGCACGAGTTCTCCGGCGGCCAGCGCCAACGGGTCGGCCTGGCACGGGCGTTGGCGCTCAACCCGCGACTGATCGTCGCCGACGAGCCGGTCTCCGCGCTGGACGTCTCGGTGCGGGCCCAGGTGCTCAACCTGATGAAGCGGCTCCAGGCGTCGCACGGCCTGTCGTACGTGGTCATCTCGCACGACCTCGCCGTGGTCCGCTACCTCGCGGACCGGATCGGCGTGATGTACCTCGGCCGGCTGGTGGAGGTCGGCAGCGCCGACGACATCCACCTGCGCGCCGCCCACCCCTACACCGCGGGCCTGCTGGAGGCCGTCCCGGTGCCGGACCCGGCGGCCGAGCGCGCCAAGCGCGGCGCCGCGATCACCGGCGAACTGCCCAGCCCCGCCGCCCCGCCGTCCGGCTGCCGCTTCCGCACCCGGTGCCCGCTGGCCACCGATCTGTGCGCGGCCGAGGAGCCCGCGCTGCGCTCCTTCGGCCCCGGCCACACCGCGGCCTGCCACTTCCCGCTCCAGCAGCCGGTCCCCGAGGAGCCGGTGCCCGCGCCCGTCTGACCGCCCGCCGTCCCGGCCGGGCCGCGAACAGGGCTCCGGGCAGCCACGGCAGAGCCGAGGCGGCTACGGGCGCCAGGTGTACCGCGGGGTGAACCCGAGCAGTTCGCGGCTGCGGGCCAGGGCGAAGGGGACGGCGAAACCGTCGAGGGGCGTGTCGACGCGGGCGGTGGGGTGGTAGCGGCGCAGCAGTTCCGCGGTCGGTTCCAGGGCGGTGGTGTCGGGCGCGGCGACGTTGATCACCGGGTGCCCCTCGACCGGTGCGGTGAGCGCGGCACCGATCGCGCGGGCGGCGTCGCGGGTGTCCAGCCACCCCCACAGCGAGCCGCGGTCGAAGCCGGGGTCGCGGTGCACCGCGGCCAGGTGGGTGCGCAGCCGCTCGCCGGTGCCGAGGAAGGGGAAGCGCAGCGAGACGACGGTGCCGCCGTAGCGGCGGGCGGTGGTGGCGGCGATGGTCTCGCTGACGTACTTCGACAGGCCGTACACGTCGTCGCCGACGTAGGGGTGGTCCTCGGTGACGGGCACGAAGCGGGGTGCCGCGTCGTGCGCGGAGAACGCCAGCCCCAGCGCGGACAGGCTGGAGATGTTGACGGCGCGGCGGACACCCGCGCGGCCGGCGGCGTCCAGAACCAGGTAGGCGGCCCGGACGTTGTTGCCGAAGACCTCGTCGTGGGGCGCGGCTTCCGGTGAGGGCAGCGCGGCGGCGTGCACGACGGCGTCGACGCCGTCGAGGAGTCCGGTCAGCCGGGTGGGGTCGAGCAGGTCCCCGCCGGCGACCTCGTCGGCGGTCGCGGGGCCCGGGGCGGTGCGGTCGTGGGCCCGTACGGTGTGCCCCGACTCCCGCAGGTGCGTGACGACTTCGCGGCCGAGCAGGCCGCCCGCGCCGGTGACCAGAACCTTCACGGTGGCTTCTTCCTCTCGGTGGCGCCGACGGTCACACCGCCCGCGGACCGGACGAATGTTGCGTTCTTGCGCGATGACAAAAGCAATATGACGTTGCCGTGCGGGAAACGTAACATGACCCCGTCCGCTCGCTCTATCCGCGAACAGGGGAATCCCCATGACCGGTTCAGGCCCCGACCGCCTGCTCGACGACTCCGGCGCGCTCCCGCAGGCCGCGCCGCCCTGGCCGGGCCGGGACCGGCTGCGGGTCACCGCGGTCCGCGCGATCGTCACGGCGCCGGAGGGCATGCCGCTGGTCGTCGTCCGCGTCGACACCTCGGAGCCGGGCCTGTACGGGCTGGGCTGCGCGACCTTCACCCAGCGGTACGCCGCGGTCGTCGCCGCCGTCGAGGAGCACGTCGGCCCGCTCGTGGTCGGGCGGCACCCGGCCGACATCGAGGACATCACCCGCATGATCCACTACTCGTCGTACTGGCGCGGCGGCCCGGTGCTGGGCAACGCGCTGTCCGGCGTGGACCAGGCGCTGTGGGACATCGCGGGCAAGCGCGCCGGGATGCCGGTGTACGAACTGCTCGGCGGGCGCAGCCGATCCGCCGTCGAGGTGTACTCGCACGCGGCGGGCGGCACCGTCGAGGAGACGCTCGCCGAGGCCGAGGAGCTGCTGGCGCGGGGCTACCGCCATGTGCGGCTCCAGGTCGGCGGCCCGGGGCTGGGGACGTACGGCGCGCCCGGCACCCGCGGCGGCTATCCGCGCTCGCCGCACCCGGACGGCTGGGACGTCGCGCAGTACCTGCGGGCCACGCCGGAGCTCTTCGCGGCGGCGCGGGAGCGGCTGGGCGCGGAGGTGAGCCTGATGCACGACGTGCACAGCCGGCTGACCCCGAAGCAGGCGGTGGTCCTCGCCCGCGAACTGGAGCCGTACCGGCTGTCGTTCCTGGAGGACGTGATCGCGCCGGAGTACTATGACCGGCTGCCGGAGGTGCGCGCCGCGTCGCCGGTGCCGATCGCGGTCGGCGAGCAGATCGGCAACGTCACGGACGCGGCACGGCTGATCAAGGACGGCGGGATCGACCTGCTGCGGCTGCACACCTCCGCGGTCGGCGGCCTGACCCCGACCCGCAAACTCGTCGCACTGGCCGAACTGCTCGGCGTGCGCACCGCGTTCCACTCCCCCGGCGACATCTCCCCGGTCGGCGTGGCGGCGAACCTCGCGGTCGACATCTCCACCCCGGCCTTCGGCTACCAGGAGTCGCACACCTACAACGACGCCACCCACGAGGTCTTCCCGGGCACCCCGGTGGTGCGCGAGGGCCACCTCGCGCCCTCCGACGCGCCGGGCTGGGGCGTCGACCTCGACGAGAAGGCCGCGGTCCGCTTCCCGCCGACGAAGTTCCTGCACGAGCGCTGGGCGACCGGCGTCCGCCACCCGGACGGCAGCCTGAACGCGCCCTGAGCGGCGGCACCGGACCGGGTCACCTTCCCCGCCGCGCGGCCGGGGGTCGGTCCCTGGCCGCCCGACCGGGGGGCAGGCGGCCGGGAGGCGGGCGGGGAGCGGGCGATCGGGAGCCGACCGGGCTCGACGACGGCGAACGCCGCGCCGATCATCCGTGCGGGGTCGGCGGACTGGACCGCAAGGGAGAAGCCGTCCGGGACGAGGTGGACCGGGGCAGTGCGGGCCAGGTCGTCGGCGGGCCGGCCGCGCTCCGCGGCGACGGCCTCCGCGAGCGCCTGCACGTGTCGCGGCCGGATCGTGCGCCGGCGGTCCCTCAGCGCGGGCGTGTCCGGCGAGAGGTTGATGAACCGGTCGGGCGTGCCGACCCGCGCCCGCGCGCAGCGCCGCAACGACTCCGGAACAGCCAGGTCCGGCGCGCGTCCGGTCACGGCCCCGACCAGCGAGCGCTCCGACTCGTCGTCCCCGTCGAAGGCCGGCGCTTCCTTGGCCGGGAAGCAGTTCGGGGCGCCCGGCCCAACCGCAGGACCGCAACCGCCCCAGCCCAGCCCCAGCTCCGCTCCGAGACCCGCCGCCCCCCGGCATCACCAACAGGCCCACCCCTGCCGGCCCGAGCGCGGGATCGGCCCGGTGCGCGGCCCGCGTCACCGCCCCATACGGGCGCCGCTCGCCCGCGGCAGGCCATCGGCGCCGGTCAGAGGTCCTGCGGGGTGAGCCGGCCGGCGGGGGGCTGCTCGCGGTGCAGCCGCAGGGCCACGCCGACCAGCTCGACCGTGTCGAGGGCGGGCACGTCCGCGAGCGGCACCCAGGCCGCGTGGTCGGTGGAGCCGCCCACCTCGTCCCGCAGCTCGCCGCCGATGACATGGACGCGGTAGATGATCCGCATCCCCTGGAAGTCGTCGACGACGCCCGAGTCGAGGACGCGGCTGCCGCGGAAGGAGTCGATGCCGAGCAGCCGGTCGACGGCGACCTGGTAGCCGGTCTCCTCCTCGATCTCGCGGACGACCGCGTCGAGCGGGTCCTCGCCGTGTTCGAGGCCGCCGCCCGGCATCGTCCAGCCCGCCGGGTACCGTCCGAACGCGACCGCGTGCGACAGCAGAAGCTGCTCGTCGCGCACGCACACCCCGTACGCGGCCACCCGCAGCCTGTGCTGCACCTGCCGCTCCGGCTCGTCCCCGCTTCCGCGCCCGTCGTCCGCCCGCGCCGCCGATCCCGTCACCGTCATCGTCCGCCCTCCGCCCGTGCGTTGCGCCGTCGCCACGTCAAAGGGGCGATCCTCGCACAGGGTTGGGCGGCGCCGCCGCCGGATTTCAGCGGTCGGAGGCCGGCGACGCACCGGACGGCGCCGCGGCCCGGTGGTCGGTGGCGCCGTCGCACCGCACCACCAGGGCGGCGATGTCGTCGTCCAGCGCTCCCTCGCTGAAGCTCAGGAGCTGCCGGTGCAGCAGGGCGAGCAGGTGCGGCGGCGACACCGCGGGCTGCTGGGCGATCCACTCGGTCAACGGGAAGAACCGGCCGTCCCGGTCACGGGTCTCGGTGACGCCGTCGGTGTAGAACAGCAGCCGGTCGCCGGGAGCGAGCGCGACGGTGTCGAGGGTGTACTCCCCGCCGATCAGCGCGGCCATGTTCAGCGGCGGGGACGGCGCCGACGGGTGGAGCACGCGGATGGAGCCGCCGTCCGGACCCCCGGAGCCGCTGCCGCCGCTCAGCAACAACGGTGCCGGATGGCCGCAGTTGAGCAGCGTGACCTCGCGCCGGGCCGGCCGGACCTCGGCGAAGATCGCGGTGGCGAACCCCTCGCCCGCGTCGGGTGCGGTGATGGTGTCGCTGTAGCGGTTGACGCTCCTCTCCAGCCGGCGGGCGAGCCGGGCCAGGTCGGGTTCGTCGTAGGCGGCCTCGCGGAAGCCGTTGGCGATGGCGCTGGCCACCCCGACCGCCGACAGGCCCTTGCCGCGCACGTCCCCGAGCAGGACCCGTACGCCGTGCGGGCTGTCGACGGCCGCGAAGAAGTCCCCGCCGATCCGGGCCTCCTCGGCGGCGGCCAGGTACAGCGTCTCGATGCCGACGCCGCCGAGCAGGCGCGGCACCGGCCGCAGCACCACGGCCTGGGCCGCGTCGGCGACCGAGCGGACCTGGGTCAGCGTGCGCTCGCGCTGCAACCGCACATGGGCGGCGTACGCGGCAGCGGCGGTGACGCCGGCGATCGCGACCGCGGTGAAGGTGGTCGCGGGCTCGTCGAAGGCGAGTTGGATGGCGAGCATCGCGGCCAGCGTCAGCACGCCGAGCAGTACGGTGGCGGTGACCGTCCACATCGACGCGGCCAGCGCGGGCGCGGCGGGCAGCAGCCGGCTGACCGCGAAAGCCTTCGGCGTGGCCACCGCGAGCACCCCGATGACGACGGTCAGCAGCAGCGGCGACCACTGGGCGAGGCCGCGCCGCCGGCTCCCGGGCGCCCGGGACCGGCGGCTTCGGTGAGGGATCGTCACGTATGCGAGCGTATCGCCATGTTCGTCCTTTCCTACGGTAGTACGGCGCCGGACGGTCGTCGGTGCCGCCCGGCCCCGTGGCACACAGCGCCCTGCCGCGCCGTACGGCCGGGTCGGCGCGGTCCCGGCGCGGCCGGCTGGGATGCTGGCGGCCGGACCGCCCGCGACGGGGCGGCGGGAGAGGAAGGCGGTGCGGCCCGTGCGGGCTGTGGTGTTCGAGGAGTTCGGGCGGCTCGCCGAGGTCCGGGAGGTGGCCGACCCGGAACCGCCGCCGGGCGGTGCGGTGGTGCGCGTGGCGGCGACCGGGCTGTGCCGCAGCGACTGGCACGCGTGGCAGGGCCACGACGACTCGGTGACGCTGCCGCACGTGCCGGGCCACGAGTTCGCCGGCGAGGTGGTCGCGGTCGGCGCCGGGGTGCGGGGCGTGCGCGCCGGGGCGCGGGTGACGGCGCCGTTCGTCCACGCGTGCGGCCGGTGCGCGGCCTGCGCACGCGGCGACCAGCAGGTGTGCGAGCGGCAGGAGCAGCCCGGCTTCACCTACTGGGGCTCGTACGCGGACCTGGTGGTGGTGCGGCGCGCGGAGGTGAACCTCGTGGAGTTGCCGGAGGGGTTGCCGTACACCACCGCGGCGGCGCTCGGCTGCCGGTTCGCGACCGCGTACCGGGCGGTGGTGGCGCAGGGCCGGGTGCGGCCGGGCGAGTGGGTGGCCGTGCACGGCTGCGGCGGGTTGGGGCTGTCCGCGGTCATGGTGGCGGTGGCGGGCGGGGCGCGGGTGGTGGCGGTCGACCCGTCGCCGGAGGCGCTGTGGCTGGCCGGGTCGATCGGTGCGGCGGTGTGCCTGGCGCCCGAGCCGACCGCGGACGCCACCGCGGCCGCGGTCCGGGAGGTGACCGGCGGCGGCGCGCACGTGTCGCTGGACGCGCTCGGTTCCGCGATGACGTGTGCCGCCTCGGTGGCCGGGCTGCGGGCCCGCGGCCGCCATGTGCAGGTGGGGCTGCTGGCGGCGGGCGCCGTGGAGGTGCCGATGGGCCGGGTGCTCGCCTTGGAGCTGGAGTTGCTGGGCAGCCACGGGATGGCCGCGCACGCCTACCCGGAGATGCTGCGGCAGGTGTCGGCGGGGGTGCTGCGGCCCGACCTGCTGGTCCGCTCGGAGATCGGGCTGCCGGAGGCGCCCGGGGCGCTGGCGGCGATGAGCGACGGTTCGCCCACGGGCATGACGGTGATCCTCCCCGGGGGAACCGGCGAGGGCGCCACCGGCTGAACCGGGACCGGCGCCGCGGGCCCGATTCCCTTGCCCCGCACGGCGTGCCGGTACCGTACGATCCCCCGCATGGGTGACGTGATCAAGGGCGTACGGCTGCTCGTCGACGGCCAGCGGTGGGTGCTGCGGCACCGCCGTGACTGGCGGTTCGGCATGATCCCGGCGCTGATCACGCTGGTCGGGTACGTCGTCGCGCTGGTCGCGCTCGTGCTGTGGGCCGGGGACCTGGTGGACTGGGCGACGCCGTTCGCCGACCACTGGGCGTCGCCGTGGTCCGGCGCGTTCCGCGGGGTGCTGACCGCGATGCTCTTCGGGGGCGGCCTGCTGCTGTCGGTGATCTCCTTCACCGCGGTGACGCTGCTGGTCGGCGACCCCTTCTACGAGGCGCTGTCGGCGCGCGTGGAGCGGAGCGAGGGCGACTGCCCCGAGGCTCCCGAGCGGCCGCTGTGGCGCGAGGTGTGGGTCGCCGTGCGCGACGGTGTCCGGGTGCTGCTGTGGGCGGTGGGCTTCGGGGTCGTGCTGTTCGCGGCCGGGTTCATCCCGGTGGCCGGGCAGACGGCGGTGCCGGCGGTCGGCTTCTGCGTCTCCGGCTTCTTCCTCGCCCTGGAGCTGTGCACGGTGGCGTGCGAGCGGCGCGATGTCGATCTCACCGCGCGCACGCGCCTGCTGCGGCGCCGTCTGCCGCTGGTGCTCGGCTTCGGGGTGCCGCTGGCGGTGGTCTTCCTGGTGCCGTTCGTCGCGGTGGTCCTGATGCCCGGCGCGGTGGCGGGGGCGACGCTCCTGGTCCGCGAACTCCTCCCGCCGCCCCCGCGCCCCGAGCCCGAACCGCACCCGGAGCCCGAACCCGGCCGGCTCGGCACCGCGCCCCCGCACGAGCCCTGGCCGTACCCGACCGAACGGTCCGGCGGCGCGGGCGGAAGTGCCGGCGGAGGCGCGGGGGCGTAACCCGCCCGAAAGGCTCGCGCCGCACGCGGTCCGGTGTCGGCCGGACCGTCGACAGGGGCCGCCCCGCAGGGGTGTCGACGCCTGGCAGGGCGTTCCCGCTGATCGCCCTGCCGCCGGGCACAGCGGCCGGGCTCGCGGCGGCGCTACGTCACCCGCTGGAGCGCGACCATCGCGATGTCGTCGCCGAGCCCGGACGCGGAGTACCGCAGCAGGTCGGCGCGGATGTCCTCCAGCAGCGCCTCGGGGGTGTCGCGGGTCCAGTCGGCCAGGCGGTCCGCGAGGGGGTAGAAGGCGCCGTCGGCGTCGCGGGCCTCGATGACGCCGTCGGTGTAGAGCAGCAGGATGTCGCCGAGCGCCAGGTCGTGGGTGTCGATGTGCTGGTCGGGCCGGGCCAGGTCGCCCAGCCCGAGCGGCAGGTCGGGCAACTCGGGGAAGAGCTGGTGCACGGTGCCGCTGTGGATGAGCAGCGGCGGCGGGTGCCCGCAGTTCGCGATCCGCAGGCCGGAGCCGTCCGCGGCGATGTCGACGACGACCGCGGTGACGAACCGCTCCAGGTAGTCGGACTCGCCGGGCAGGTGCGGCCGGGTGTCCGGTGCGCACAGGTCGGTGTCGTCCTCCAGGTCGATCAGGTCGGCGCGCAGCCCCCGGTCGAGGAAACCGGGCAGCGCCGGCAGCGATACGCGGGCGCGTACCGACCGGCGGAACGCGCTCAGCAGCAGGCCCGCGACCTCGACGGCGGCCAGGCCCTTGCCCTGCACGTCGCCGACGAGCACCCGGGTGCCGCCGCGGTCGCTCACCCCCGCCGCGTACAGGTCGCCGCCGATCGCCGCCTCCTCGTCGGCGGCGAGGTACATCGAGGAGATCGTCACCGGGCCGAGCCGGTCCGGCAGCGGGCGCAGCACGGCCCGCTGGCTGACCTCCGCGACCTTTCTGGCCTGGGCGAGCTGGCGCTCGCGGCGCTGGCGGGTCCGGGCGGCGAGCACGGAGGCGACGCCGACGAGGAGGACGGTCGCCATCACCACGGGGAAGTTGGCGGTGGTGATGGCCGCGTTGTCGTCGGAGGCCCAGGTGATCCCGCCGATCGTCAGGACGGCGATCACCAGGACCGCCACCGGGCCGAGGAACACCGCGGAGAGCGCCGGCACGGCGACCATCAAGCCGGCCAGGCGGATGTCGCGACCCCCCGCGAGGTCGACAGCGAGCAGGAGCACCAGCGCCGCCACCGCCAGGGCGAACAGGATCGGTGGCGACTTGAGCGACCGCCAACCGACCGGCTGCCCGTCGGCGCCGCTCGATTCCATGTCACCAACCTAACTCCGGGGCCCGCGCACTTCTCGTCCGAACAGCGTCGATACGGCCTGCCCCTTCCCTCCGGGAAACGGTTCGAGCCGTCCTCCGGCCCCCGCTCGGGCCCGCCCCGGCCCCCTCCCGGGCGCCGCCCCGACCGTTCAGGGGCACCCCCTGTCACCGGGCGGTGAGGACCAGGAGGGCCTGGTCGTCGTCCGTGGGGACGCCGGCGGTGTGCTGGGTGACGGCGCTGATCACGCTGCCGAGGACCTCGTGCGCGGCGACCGGCCGGCCGCGGGCCAGCGCGCGGGTGATGCCGGCCTCGCCGAACTGCCGCCCGGTCGAGTCGCGGGACTCGGTGATGCCGTCGGTGCTCAGCACCAGGGACTCGCCGGTGTGCAGCCGCAGCGTGGCCGCCTCGGGCACGGCCTCGGCGAACGCGCCGAGCAGCATCCCCTCGCTGCTGACGGTCGCGGGCAGGCGGCCGGGCCGGTGGTGCACCGGCATGAGGTGCCCGGCCCTGACCAGGTCGATGTCGAGCCGGTCGCCGCGCGGCAGCAGATGGCCGTAGACGAGGGTGACGAAGTCGCCGCCGGTGCCGGGGACCCGTTCGAGCAGCGCGGTGTTGATCGCGCCGGCCACGGCGACGGGGTCGGCGAGCAGCGGGGCGACGGCGCGCGCGGTGTGCCGGACGAGCGCGGTGATGGTGGCGGCCGGCGCGCCGCGCCCGCACACGTCGCCGATCATGAAGGCCCAGCGGTCGCCGGGCAGCGGGAACACGTCGTAGAAGTCGCCGCCGATGTCGAGGCCCTCGCCGGCCGGACGGTAGTAGGCCGCCAGTTCGCCGCCGGGCAGTTCGGGCATGTCGGCCAGCAGCAGGCCGGCCTGGAGGTCGTGCGCGAGCCGGGCCCGGTCGTGGTACTGGCGGGCGTTGCGGGCGACGGTGGAGGCGCGGTGGGCCAGTTCCTCGGCGAGGGCGACCCGGCGCCAGTCGAGCGGGTGGTCGCCGGTGGTGAGCAGGGTCAGGGTGCCGTAGCCGCTGCCGCGCTCGCGCAGCGGGATGCGTACGTGGCCGGTGACGTCGAGCGCGTCCCAGGGGCCGGGGGTGTCGGGGGCGCCGCGGGCGATCCGGGTGGTGTCGGGGGCGCCGGGCAGGTCGGCGCCGTCGACGTGCGCGGCGAGCAGTTGCTGCTGGCGCGGCTCCTCGGCGTGCGCGGCGACCCTGCGCATCCGCCCGTCGGAGACCGCGTCGATCACGCACACCGGGGCGAGGTCGGGCACGCACAGCCGGGCGAGGTGCTGGAGGGTCTGTTCGTAGTCCAGGTCGTGGCCGAGCGCGGTGCCGGCCTCCAGCAGGAACGCCAGGTCCTCCCGGGCGGCCTTCTCCTTGGCCTCGGCGACGGCTCTGGCCTCCTCGGCGCGGTGGCGCTCGACGGCGAGGGCGGCGATCCGGGCGAAGGCGGCGCTGAGCGCGCGGTCGGATGCCCGCGGGGCGCGAGGGGCGCGGTGGTACATCGCGAAGGTGCCCAGCAGCTGGCCGCCGGCGGAGAAGATCGGGGTGGACCAGCACGCGGCGAGCCCGGCGCGGGCGGCCAGCTCGCGGTAGCCCTCCCAGGAGGGGTCGGTGGCGATCTCGGTGACGACGACGGGCCGGCGCCGGTGCGCGGCGGTGCCGCACGAGCCCATGCCCTCCCCGGTGGCGAGGCCGTCGATGGCCTCGTTGTAGAAGTCCGGCAGGCTGGGCGCGGCGCCGTGCCGCAGGTGCAGGCCGTCGGGGTCGGCGAGCAGCACGGAGGCGATCACCCCGGGCGACAGCTCCTCGATGACCCGGGTCATGCCCTCCAGGACCTCGCGCACCGGCGCGTGCCGGGCGATCTGCTCCAGCAGCGCGCGCTGCTCGGCGGCGAGCGCCTGGGCGTGCTTGACCGGGGTGATGTCGACGCCGAGCAGCCGCACCCCGCGGACCTGCCCGGAGCTCGCGTGGCGGGGCTCGACGGTGAGGTCGAAGTACGCCTCGTGGCGGTGGCCGCCGATGTCGAGGCGGAGCAGGATGTCCTGGCCGGAGTAGGGGCGGCCGGTGCGGTAGACCTCGTCCAGGAGTGCGGTCAGGGCCTGGTCGGCGAGCTCGGGCACGCTGTCGGCGAGCGGGCGGCCGAGGGCGGCGGCGTCGGTGCCGAGCACGTCGTGGAAAGCGGGGTTGGCGCCGCGCAGGGTGTGGTCGGGGCCGTCGAACTGTGCGAACACGGCGGAGGAGCGGCCGAACGGGCTGTCCGGCTCGGGGTCGCCGCCGTCCAGGGCGCCGTGAGCGGTCATCGTCCTCGGCTCCCCTCGCTGAGGTGCACACGCCGAAACCACACGCTGCACTTCACTGTCCCATAGTTGGCGAATGATGGTAAATGCCAGGTTTGTGCACGCCGGTGAAATTCGGCGGCGCCGGCCGGGCCGGTGCTGTTACGGTCGAGGCATGAAGGTCACGCCACGCACCACCTCCGCGACCGCGCGAGCGACCAGCTCGCCGGTTGCCGCCGCCTGACCTCACCCCACTCCCCCGGCGACCGGAAACGGTCCGCCGGGTGCGCGTGGCTCGCGCTCCTTCCCGCTCGCAGCCCTCCGGCGGCCGCTTTCCGCTCGCCCGCACCGGAAAGGCTCCCGCCATGGACAGCGAGCAGACCGTCCGTACCTTCCTCGACTTCTTCCGTGACCGCGGCCACCATGTGCTGCCCGGCGCCTCGCTGGTGCGGCCGCCCGGCGACCCGGTGCTGTTCACGACCTCGGGCATGCACCCGCTCACCCCGTATCTCACCGGCCGCCCGCACCCGGCCGGGGTGCGCCTGGCCGACGTGCAGCGCTGCCTGCGCACCACCGACCTGGACGAGGTCGGCGACGCCACCCACCTGACCGCCTTCCAGATGCTCGGCTCCTGGTCCCTGGGCGACTACGACAGCGCCCGCAGCATCGCCTGGGCCCACGAGCTGCTGGTCGACGGCTACGGCATCCCGCCCGCCCGGCTGCACGCCACCGTCTTCGGCGGCGACACCGGCCACCCCGGCGACGGGCTCGGTCCGGACACCGGGGCCGAGCGCGCCTGGGGCGAGCTGGGGGTGCCGGTGGAGCGCCTCGGCCCGGACAACTGGTGGACCAACGGCCCGACCGGCCCGTGCGGTCCCGACTCGGAGATCTTCGTCTGGACCGGCGACGGTGAACCGGCCGGCACCCCCGGCACCGATCCGCGCTGGGTGGAGATCTGGAACCACGTCTCGATGCGCTGGCAGCGCGAGGGCGACGGCACCCTGCGTCCGCTGCCGCGCGGCAGCGTGGACACCGGCATGGGCCTGGAACGCCTGGTGACGATCCTTCAGGGCAAGCCGTCGGTCTACCACTCGGACGTCTTCGACGCCTGGCGCGAGGTGCTGCCCGGACTGTGGCCCGGCGACCTGGCCACGCACCGGGTCGTCGCCGATCACCTGCGCTCGGCCGCCGTGCTGGTGGCCGACGGGGTACGGCCGGCCGCCACCGGGCACGGGTACGTCCTGCGGCGGCTGGTCCGCCGGGTGCTGACGCTGCTGTGGCGCGACGACCCGGAGCGTACCCTCGGCGACCTGCCGCCGGAGCCGGTCGAGGTCGCGCTGCGTCACTTCGGCCTGCGCCCGCAGGGCCCGCAGCAGGGCCCCGGGGTGCGCGAGGTGCTGCTCGCCGAGGAGCGGCGGTTCGCCTCCCAGCTGGAGCGGGGCCGGCGGGTGCTGTCCCAGCGCCGCTTCGCCGGGCCGCTCGGCGAGGACGACTACGCCTACCTGCACGACACGCACGGGCTGCCCCGCGACCTGGTCACGTCCCTGCGTGCCGAGCCCGGGCGGTAGGCGGGGCGAGCGCCAGGCGGCCGGCCGGCCCCCGAACGTAAGGCGCCCCCGCCGCGGGTGTTCCGCTGCGGGGGCGCCGTACGCCTGTATGGGTCAGGCGGAAGGCCGTACAGATGAGCGCGGGTGGCTCACTGGAGGGTCTTGACCGTGCCGGACTCGGTGATGACGACCTTCGCGCTGGGGGTGCCGCTGCGCGAGCCCTTGCCCTCGATCTGCTTGACCAGGTCCTGGCCCTCGACGACCTCGCCGAACACGACGTGCTTGCCGTCCAGCCACGACGTCACCACGGTGGTGACGAAGAACTGCGAGCCGTTGCTGTTCGGGCCGGCGTTGGCCATGGACAGCAGAAACGGGCGGTCGTGGCGGAGCTGGAAGTTCTCGTCCTCGAACTTGTTGCCGTAGATGCTCTTGCCGCCGCGGCCGTCACCGCTGGTGAAGTCGCCGCCCTGGAGCATGAACTCCGGGATGACACGGTGGAAGGCGGAGCCCGCGTATCCGAAGCCCTGCTCGCCGGTGGCCAGCTCACGGAAGTTGCGGGCGGTCTTCGGCACGACGTCGTCGAACAGGCGGAAGACGATCCGCCCGGCGGGCGCACCGTCGATGGAGATGTCGAAGTAGACGTTGTCCTTGTTGTCCATGGGCTCCATCCTGACATCTCCGCCGCGCGCCCCGGCACAGGGGGCGGCCCGGGCGCCCGCTTTCCGTCCCCTTTCGGACGATCACGTCCGGTCTCCCGTCGCTGGCGGGACCTGCCGCCGTGCCACAAGGTGGAGCGGAACGGTCCTCCCAGGAGCGGGTGAGGAGAGCTGATGGCGGTCACGGCCCACAGCGGCGGGCGATCGAAGAACCTCGTGCTGGCCGCGATGATCTTCGCCGTCGCGATGACCTTCATCGACCAGACGATCGTGTCGATCGCCGTCCCGGAGATCCAGAACGAGCTGAAGCTGTCCAGCACCGGTGTGCAGTGGGCGGTCAACGCCTACCTGCTGTCGCTGGCGGCGTTCTTCGCCTACGGCGGGCGGCTCGCCGACACCCTCGGGCACCGGCGGGTGGTGGTGATGGGTGTGCTGGTCTTCGCCACCTCGTCGCTGCTGTGCGGGCTCACCCCGAAGGGCGCCGTGGCGCAGACCTGGATCGTGGCGTTCCGGGCGGTGCAGGGCTTCGGCGGCGCGCTGATGTTCCCGGCGGCGCTGGGCATCGTGGTGCAGACGTTCGCGCTGCGCGAGCGCGGGAAGGCGCTGGCGCTGTTCTTCGGCATCGCGGGCGGGCTGACGGCGGTCGGCCCGATCCTCGGCGGCTGGCTGACCGAGTGGACCTGGCGGTCCATCTTCTGGGTGAACATCCCGGTCGCGGTGATCGCGCTGGTGCTGATCTCGCTGTCGAAGCCGGTCACCGAGCACCGGCCCGCCCCGATGGACTACCGCGGGCTGGCGCTGATCGTGACCGGTATCGGGCTGAGCGTCTTCGGTTTCCAGCAGTCCCAGATCTGGCACTGGTCCAACCCGGGCATCTGGGTGTGCATCGTGGTCGGAGTGGCGCTGCTGGTGGTCTTCCACCGGCTGGAGCTGCGCACCTCCTCCCCGCTGATCCAGGTACGGATCTTCGCCAACCGGGCCTTCGCGGTGGAGAACCTGGTGCTCGGCATCGCGATGCTGGTGTTCATCCCGTACTTCTTCTTCGCCAGCGAGTACGCGCAGATCTCGCTCGGCAAGTCCGCGTCCGGCGCCGGGCTGTACCTGCTCTACTTCTTCATCGGCTTCGTGATCGCCTCGCAGTTCGGCGGGCGGATGCTGGACCGCGGCGGCGCCAAGCGCCCGGTGGTGCTGGGCTGCGCGCTGTGCGCGGTGGGCTTCTACCTGCTCGCGGGCAAGGTCACCGACCTCGATTTCGGCAACCAGGAGTGGTACATCGTGATCGCCGGCGCCGGGATGGGCCTCATGCTCACCCCGGCGAGCACCGACGCGGTGAACCGGGCCTCCCGGCTGTCCTACGGCGAGGCCACCGGCATCACCCAGACCGTGCGGAACTACTCCGCGAGCCTGGGCCTGGCGGTGCTCGGCACGATCTCGGTGGCCCGCTTCGAGTCCCATCTGCGTTCCTCGCTGGTGGGCCAGGGGGTGCCCGCCGCGCAGGCGAACTCCGAGGCGCACCACCTCTCCCAGGCCCACCGCTCCACCCAGGGCAACTCGACCATCCCGCACTTCGTCCGCCTCGACTTCGCGTACTCCACCAGGACGGTCTTCTACGTGATGGCCGGGATCATGGCCGCGGCGGCGCTCGCGGCGTGGCTGGGGCTCCAGCGCGGCGTCCAGGAGGTCGACGAGGGCGACGCCGCCGGCACGCCCCCGGACAGCGGGGGCTCGGACGGCCCGGGCTCGGGCGACGACGCGCAGGGCGGCGACGCGGGCGGTGATACGGCTTCGGGCGGTACGACGCCGGGCGGCGAGGGCTCGGGCGGCGGCTCCTCGGACGGCGTGGGCTCGGGCGGCGATACGGCTCCGGGCCGTACGACACCGGGTGGCGGCTCCTCGGGCGGTACGGCGCGGGGGCCGCACGAGCCGGGTGCCGGGAAGGACGGGCCGGGGTCGCCGTGAGCGGAGGAGCCGCCGGGCGGGCACCCCGCCGCGGTCAGCGGGTGATGTCGCCCGGGGTGCGTCCCGGTTCCCACACCGCGCAGTCGTGCGCGAACAGCACCCGGCGCGGGTCGAAGTCGGCGAGCCGGTCCAGCCAGGGGCGATAGCCGGGCAACGGCGCTTCCACACCGTCGAGTCCGGCCTGCCGGGCCAGGTGGTCGGCGGTGAAGTCCGTGGCGAAGTCGTGGGCCTGGCCGGCCAGGATCACGGTGCCGTCGCGGCGCTGGACCACCAGGGACTGGTGCCCCTCGGTGTGGCCGGGGGTCGGCACGATCCGCACCCCGGGCCAGATCTCGGCCTCGCCGGTGAACTCCTCGTAGCGGGCGCCGGGGAAGTCGACCAGCTCGCCGAAGGTGTAGCCCTCCTGGCGGGCGGCGGCCAGCTCCGTCCGCTGCACGAGGACCGGGGTGCCGCCCAGCAGCCGGTTGCCGCCGCAGTGGTCGAAGTGCAGGTGGCAGTTGGCGACCAGCGCGATGCCCGCGAGGCGGACCCCCGCGTCCGCGAGCGCGTCCGCCAACTCCCGCCGCCGGGGCCGGTAGTGGGCCTCGGTCTCGGGGTCGGCGGCACCGATACCGGTGTCGAACAGCAGCAGCCCCGCCTCGTGCCGGACCAGGTACGCGAGCACGGGTTCGACCCGCGGCTGCGTGCCGCCGGTCTCGACGGCGGGCCGGACGATGTAGCCGAGGTCGAGGCGGCGGACCGCCGTGTCGTCGCTCATCGGACCATGATGGCGCGCGCCGCCGGCGCACCCGGACTCGTCCGCGAACAGCGAACACGGCGCGCCGGATGCCCTCTGCCGGATGCCGCGTCATGCGTGCCGTGCGCCGCGTACCGCGTACCGGATGTCCGAGGCCGCGGATCGCGGGCGGTGTCGGATTGTCCTGTTCGCGGCATGGATTGGCGGTTCGCAGGCAGCAGGACGGCGGGGGGCCGGTCTACCGTCGGGGTATGCCGATGAACGCAGCGCACCGGAGACTGTGCAGTTCGCGGAAGTGGGCGCGGACCACCGAGGAGCAGATCCTGCCCTGGGCCCTGGAGGACGTCGAGTTGGGCACCGACGTGCTGGAGCTGGGGCCCGGCTACGGGGCCAACCTGCGGGTGCTGGTGGAGCGCGTGCCCCGCCTGACGGCGGTCGAGATCGACGACTCCACCGCGCGGCTGCTGGAGCGGGACTACGGCGAGCGGGCGCGGATCGTGCACGCCGACGCGTCGGAGTTGCCGCTGCCGGACCGGGCGTTCTCGGCGGTGGTCTGCTTCACGATGCTGCACCACGTGCCGACCCCGGCGCTCCAGGACCGGATCTTCGCCGAGGCCCTCCGGGTGCTGCGGCCCGGCGGGGTGTTCGCCGGCAGCGACAGCCAACTCGGCCTGCGCTTCCGGCTGTTGCACATCGGCGACACCATGAACACGCTGGTCCCCGACCGGCTGCCGGCCCGGCTCGCCGCCGCCGGGTTCACCGACGTGGAGGTGCGGCAGGACGCCCGCGGCAGCCGGGTCCGCTTCCGCGCCCGCCGGCCGGGAGGACCCGCTTGACGCCGGCCGGGCATCGGTAGCGCTCGCGCGCGGCGAAGTCGGCCGGGCTCCACACGGCGGGCAGCCCGGCCTCGGCGCAGAGGTGGAGGACCCGGCCGTCATCGGTCCCGACGCCGAGGCGGGCGCCGTACGCGTCGGCCACGGCGTTGAAGAGGAGCAGGTCGAGGGGGCGGGCGACCGGGACCCGCACGGGTGGTCCGTACGCCGTCCCACAGCTCGGCGGAGCGCAGCGCGGGCGGGGCCGACGTGGCCGCGCACCGCGTAGGCGAACAACCGGTGGTCGGCGCGAGCCGGGCCGGTCGGCTGCGGCCGCCGGCCCCGGGAAGCGGGCGCCGACGCAGGGGACGCGCCAGAAGGCGGCCGGCAGCCGGGACAGCAGCGGTTCGACGGCGGGCCGCCGCCTCGCTCGTGCCGGACCCCGAAGGGGCCGCCACGCGACCGGGTTCAGGACAGGGACGTGCGCAGCGCGGTGACGCGCTGGACCGCCGCGTCGAAGTCGGCGGCCGGGAGCTGGCCGCTGGTGTAGGCGGCGGCGAGGGCCTGCGCGGCGGCGTCGCCCTGGGAGGTGGCGCGGGCCGAGCACAGCAGCAGGTCCATGCCGGCGCCGGCCGCGAGGACGGCGCGCTGCGCGGTGCTGTAGGAGGAGCTGATCGCGCCGGCCTCCAGGGCGTCGGTGACCGTCACGCCGGTGTAGCCGAGCCGGCCGCGCAGTTCCTGCTGCACGACGGTGGCGGACAGGCCGGCCGGCGCGGACGCGTCGAGCGCGGGGTAGACGGCCCAGGAGACCATGACCAGTTGGACGCCCGCGGCGATCGCCGCCTGGTACGGGGCCTCGTCGACGCTCCGCAGCTTCGACAGGCTCTGGGTGAGCGTGACCGGGCCCGCGTCGGTGTCCTGCGAGGCGGTGGCGGCACCGAGGCCGGGGAAGTGCTTGGCGGTGGCGGCGACCCCGGTGCCCTGCTGGGCGGTGATGAACGCCTGGCCGAGGCTGGAGACGGTGCTCGGGGCGTTGCTGAAGGAGCGCTGGTACTCGTCGATGAAGTTGCCCGCCGTGTAGTAGACGTCGAGCACGGGGGCGAGGTTGACGTTCATCCCGACGCCGCCGAGGTTCTGGCCGGCGCCGGTGCCGGCCTGGGCGGCGGCGGTCTGCGGCTGCGACGCCTCGCCGACCTGCTTCTCCGACAGCGTGGGCGCGCCGGGCAGCCGGCGCACCTCGCCGCCCTCCTGGTCGGTCATCAGCAGCAGCGGCGCCCGCACCGGGCTGGACGCGTTGGCCTGCACCAACTGCTTGATCACCGAGGTGATCTGGCTCTCGCTGGAGATGTTCTCGCCGAAGAAGATGACACCGGCCGCCTCGCCCGCGCTGATCGTCGTCAGCAGCGCGGAGGGCACGGTGAGCCCGGGGTAGGAGTAGATGACCCGCTGGCCCGCGGTCTGGCGGGCGGTCAGCGCGGCGGGTCCGGTACGGGGCCGCTCGGCGGCCGAGGCGCGCGCGGCGGTGACGGAGGCCGCGACGGCGCCCGCGGCGGTCAGGACCGTACGGCGGCGGACGGGCCGGCTGCGTGGTGCGTCCATGGGGGGCCTCTTCCCGTGCGTGAAGGGGTGGACGTTGTCGCGTGGACGCTATTGCCGCGTCCATGACACGCCTCGGACCGTACGCCCCGCCCACCACGCGGTGGAAGGGGCGCTGTCCACCGCCAATGGCCTACGCCACAGGCGCCGGTCCGGAGCTGCGGCGACGCCCGCGGCCGGGGCGAAACCTTCACCGCGCCACCGCGGCCGGCGCAGCCGCGCCGGCGGTGGGCCCGGCAGCCAAATGGCACTGGATCGGTACGGGTCCCGGCCGGCCGAGGCGGTCAGCCGAGCCGCGGGTCCGCCATCAGCACCACGCGGCCGACCGCGGGATCGAACCCGAGCACCGGGTTCGCGCGGTCGCCCTCGGCCGACATGACCACCGGCTTGCCCAGCCTGCGGCCCACGGCGGCGATGAACGCGCACAGGACGTCCACGCCTTCCTGGCCCCGCAGTTCGCGAAGGTCGACGTCGAAGTCGACGTACTCGGCCGACATCGGGCGGAAGACCACCAGCACCTCGGGGACCGGCCGGACCCGCAGATCGACGGTCTCCGCGTCGGCGGGCCGCGACAGCACCTCGGCGGCGGACGGCAGCGGCCCGACCACGCCACCCGCGGAGTACTCCCACGCCCATCCGCTCGACCGGACCAGGTCGAACACCGCCTGCCAGTCCCCGTCCGAGGCGCCCGCCACGCTCACATCCGGCAGAGCCCCCATCAGGTCGGGGTCGAAGAGGTTCCTGACGTCGTCACACAGCAGGTCCGGCACCCCGTCATGTTGCCCGCCCGCGCCACCCGGCCGCACTCCGATTCTCCGGGCGAACCCCCTGGAAGGCCCCCGCCCGCAGCCCGCGCCCCCGCCGGTCCGGCGGCACACCCCTGCGGCGACGCGCCGGGCGCCGACGGCTCGTCAAACAGGAAGATTTGCGCCCATTACCGGTGTTCGGCCGCCCTGACTTCCGCATGGTTGGCCGTGGACCGACAATCTTTGCGTTCGCCGGGCCATAATGTGCCCGGGTTCGCCGGCTGCGGCGGGCTCCGGCTCCTGCTGCGCGGCAGCTCGTCAACTCGGCGACGGCCGAGGGTGGTTCGGAGCCGTACACCCCGCATGGCGCACCACCGCACCGTTCCCGTACGACAGGCCGCGACGGCCGGGACGGCCGGGCCGCCCCGGTCCGGCGCGCCGGCGGCAGGACCGGCCGGAGGACCCATGGCCCAGTTCGTCACCCGCCCACCTCACCCACGTCACCCGAGCCGCCCAAGCCGCCCAAGCCGCCTGCGGCTCCCGGCCCGGGCGCCGGCCGTACTCGTGGCGACCGCCGTCTGCGCCGCGCTGCTGGCGGCCGGCGGCACACCGGCGAGCGCCGCACCCGACCGCCCGGCGACCGGTGCCCGGTCGTCCTGGCTGCCGACCACCCCCGACCAGTGGCCGCTGGTGGTCGACGAGAAGACGACCACGCCGCGCACCCTGACCCACGGCGTCAGCAACTACTCCGACACGCTGCAGACCGTGGGCGGGGCGCAGCGCGCGCAGGTCCTCGACGTGTCCCTGACCGACCGGAACGTGAAGCTCGGCGTCGTGGAGTCGCACGACCGCCTCACCGACCCGGCCGACGAGGTGCCCTCCTCGATGGCGCACCGCACCGGCGCGGTCGCGGGGATCAACGGCGACTTCTTCGAGATCAACGCCAGCGGGCGGCCCGAGGGCATGGTGGTGCGCGACGGGCGGCTGCTGAAGAGCCCCGAGCCGAGCCGGCCGGCGGACTTCGTGGTGCACCGCGACGGGACCATCGGCATCGGCACCGAGACGTACACCGGCACCCTGACGGACCTGACGAACGCGGCGAGCACCACGCTGACCGGCGTCAACGCGGTGGACGACCTCGGCGCGGGCGCGCTGCTGCGGGTCACCGCCGACCTGGGGCCGACCTCCATCGCGGCGGCCACGGTGGTCACCGGGCACCTGGGCGCCGACGGGGCCGCGCTGACCGTGGACTCGGTGCGCACCGGCGTCACCGAGCTGCCGCAACTGGCCGACGGCCAGGAGGACCTGGTCGGCTCGGCCGGGTACGGCGACTGGCTGGCCGCACACGTGCACGCCGGCGACCAGGTCTCCACCACCGACCACCTGGGGCCGGACAGCGACGTCGTCCAGGCGCTCAGCGGCGGCGCGATCCTGGTCAAGGACGGGCAGCGCGCGGTGCCGTTGCAGGGCGGCGGCGACAACAACATCGACAACCCGGTGACCGCGGTCGGCGTGACCAAGGACGGCAGGCACGCGGTCTTCGCTGCCTTCGACGGCCACCAGGCCGAGGGCGTCGCGCAGGGGCTGACCCGGCCGCAGCTGGCGGGCTGGATGCTGGAGCACGGCGCGTACGACGCGATCCTGTTCGACGGCGGCGGCTCGACCCAGATGGTGGGCCGGCTGCCGGGGCAGACCCAGGCGTCGGTGCTCAACACGCCGTCGGACGGGCACGAACGGCCGGTCGCCAACGGCCTGTTCCTCTACAGCCGGCAGGCGGCGCCCGGCGCCGCGACCCGCGCGGTGGCGAACGACGGCAAGCCGCTGACCGCGCTGGCCGGCACCTCGGTCGACGTGCCGGCCTACGCCCTGGACCGGGCGGACAACCCGGCGGCGGACCCGGTCACGCTGAGCGTGAGCCCGCCGGGGCTCGCCGCGGTGCACGGCACCACGCTGACCTTCGCCGGCCGGCCCGGCCACGGCACCCTGCACGTCCGGTCCGGCCACGCGTCCGCCACCGTCCCGCTGTCGGTGGTGAGCGGGGTGCGCACGCTCACCGCCACCCCCTCGCAGGCCGATCTCGGCAACGGCGCGACCCAGGCGCTTTCGGTGACCGCGACCGCGAGCGGCGGCGCCACGGTCAGCCTGCCGCCGTCCGCGGTGAAGTGGTCCGTGGACAAGCCGGAGTTGGGAACGGTCGCCGCCGACGGCACGTTCACCGCCGCGGCCACCGGCACCGGCATGGTCACGGTGACGGCCGCCGCGGGCGGCGCCAAGGCCACCGTGTCGCTGGCCGTCGGCTCCACCACGGTCCCGGTGGACCCGCTGACGGACCTGTCGAAGTGGTCGGTGACCAGCGACTACATGAACGTCTACCCGCGCAAGGTGCCCAGTCCTGGCCCGCACTCCACCACCAACGGCAGCATCGCGCCGGACCCGTCGACCACGGCCAGATCCGGGGACACCGGCTCGATGGACGTGCACTACACCTACCCGAACCAGACCGGCACCTACGACCTGAGCGTCTACCTCAACGACCCGGACAGCGAGCAGATCCCGCTGCTGGGCGGCGACCAGGCGCCGATCGGGCTCGGCGTGTGGGTGAAGGGCAACGCCGACCTCGCCTCGCGGCCGGGCGACGGGCTCGCGCCGGGCATCGTGACCCTCAACGTCGGCATCTGGCAGGCCAGTAATCAGCCGACCAGCTTCTACCCGACCGGCATCACCTTCGACGGCTGGCAGTACGTCGTCGCGAAACTGCCGGCGGGCCTGCAGTACCCGCTGCGGATCAACTACCTGGGCCTGGTGACCATCAAGCCGGGCCCCGACCTCACCGGCGACATCCACCTCGCGGACCTGGAGGCGCTGTACTCGCCGCGCCCGCCCCAGCCCGCGACGTACACCGCGATCCCGAAGAACCCGTCCTGGCTCCGGTTCACCGACGCGTCCTCCTTCCGGCCCGGCGGCACCACCGTCGCCGCGTTCGACGACGCGCACACCACGGCGGCCACGCCGGGCGCGACCGGCACGGTTGCCCTGAAGTCGCTGCCCGGCGTGTTCGGCGCGCTGCCGCCCGCCGCCCGCCCGCGACAGGTGCAGGCGCTCGGCGACATGTCCGACAACGGGACGACCGGTGACCTGGCGAACCTGCGCACCCTGATGGACGGCCTCGGCGTGCCGTACCGGGACGCGGTCGGCAACCACGAGATCACCCAGGGCGCCGCCCCGGAGAACGGCGACTTCACCAGCGTCTTCGGGCCGACGCACTACGCGTACGACGCGGGCGCGGCGCGGATGATCGTGACCGACAGCGGGCACATCGGCATCACCGCGTCGGACGCCTTCCAGGTGCCGGACGAGGGCGAGTCGCAGTACCTGTGGCTGGCCGGGCAACTCAGCGCGAACACCAGGAAGGTCGCGGTCGTGATCACCCACACCCCCGCGTACGACCCGCATCCGCGCGCGGACAGCCAGTTCACCGACCGGTGGGAAGCGCGGATGTACGAGGCGCTGGTGCAGCGGTACCAGCGCACCCATCCCGGGGTGCACGTGCTCATGATGTTCGGGCACGCGCGCGGCTTCGCCGAGGACCTGCGCGAGCCGGACGGCACCGACGCGCCCGGCGGCATCCCGAACTTCGTGGTCGCCGACCTGGGCACGCCGCCGTACGCCACCCCCGACCAGGGCGGGTTCTTCAACTACGGCCTGTTCCACATCCTGCCCGACGGCACCGTGCAGTTCGCGGTGCAGCCGCTGCTCGCCTCGGTCGCGGTGACCGCGCCCGCGCCGTCGCTGGCGCGCGGCGGGAAGGAGCGGTTGACGGCGACCGGCACGTCCATCGCGGGCGACGACCTGACGGCACTTCAGGTACCGGTGCGGGACCCGGTCTCCCGCCGCTGGACCAGCTCCGACCCGCGCGTCGCGACCGTCGACGCGGCCACCGGCGAGGTGACCGGACGGGCTCCGGGTACGGCGCGGATCAGCGTCACGGCGGGCGGGGTGACCGGGACGGCGACGGTCACGGTGCCGGCCGGGTGAGCTGACGGGTCGGGCGGCCGCCCGGTCCGGCCGAGCCGGGCGGGCAGCGCGAGGGCCCGTCCCGCACTCCCCCGCCCGGGGGGCGCGGGGCGGGCCCTGAGCCGTCGTCAGGGCCGGCGCGGGTCCGAGGGCGCGACGAATTCGGGAGCGCCGCACCGGCGCGGTCGCCGCGGCACCGTCACTTCGGCTCGGCCCGGGGCGAGTTGGGCGGGCCGACCGAGCCGCGCGGCTGGGCGACCGGCGGCAGCACCCGGCGCCGGCTGCGCCGGCCCGAGGTGATCGCCTTGACCGTGCGCTCCACCACCAGGTCCACCAGGAGTTCCACCGGCCACCGGTAGGTGGACAGCGGCGGTGTCAGCAGGCGGGACAGCGGGTGGTCGTCGTAGCCGACCACGGAGACGTCGCCGGGCACCTCCATGCCCAGCTCGCGGGCGCCCGCGTACACGCCGTACGCCATCGAGTCGGCCATGCACAGGAACGCGGTCGGCGGGTCCTGCCCGGTGAGCACCGCGCGGGCGATCGCGGCGGCGCCGTCCAGGTCGTGCGGCGAGCGGTGCAGCGTGACGTGCAGGCCGAGCCGGCGGGCCACCTGCTCGGCGACCGTCTCGGCGGGGCGGTCCGGCGTGGTCATGCCGCCGGGCGTCATGACCGCGATCCTGCGGTGGCCGGCGGCGGCCAGGCCGTGCAGCGCGTCGGTGATCCCGGCCTCGTTGTCGAAGACGACCTCGGCGTGGGCCGCGCCGCCCGGCAGCCCGTCGCCGATGGAGATCAGCACGGTTCGCTCGGCGACCGCGGCCCAGTGCGCGGCGGCGGGGTCCACCGGCAGCACGATGAGCGCGTCCACCCGCTGGTCGGCGAGTTGGGAGGCGAGGGTGGCCTCCAGGACCGGGTCGTTGGAGGCGTCCACGATCAGCGCGTGCCGGCCGTCGCCGAGCAGCCGCCGGCCGAGCGCGGCGGCCGTGGCCTGCTGCCACACGTCGGTGAGGGAGCGGCAGAGCACGCCGATGTAGCCGGTGCGGCCGGAGGCGAGGGCGCGGGCGATGGGGTCGGCCTGGTAGCCGAGCCGTTCGGCCGCCTCGCGCACCCGCTGCTGCGTCTCCGGGGGCACCTGCATCCCGCGCAGCGCGTAGGACACCGTGGCGGTGGAGAGCCCGGTCTCCTCGGCGAGATCGCGCTGGGTGACCCTCGCTGGTCGTTGCGGCACGGGGACAGTGTAGGGGCGCCCTTGACGGCGGCCGGGTTTAAGCGCTTCACTGAAGCGCTTAACTGAAGCGCATCAGTACACGTGAGGAGGGTATGTCCGACTACGGTCACATCACCGACGGCACCACCGCCCCCGCTGTCCCCACCGATGTCCACCAGCACCTGTGGCCCGCCGCTCTCATCGAGCGGTTGCGCGCCCGCACCCGGCCGCCGCGGCTCGACGGCTGGACCCTGCATCTGGCCGGTGAGCCGCCCTACGAGGTGCGGCCCGAGGACCACGACCCGGCGCTGCGCGCACGCCTCGACCCGGATCTGCGCCGCATCGCCGTATCCCTGTCCAGCCCGCTGGGCATCGAACTGCTGCCGCCCGACGAGGCGGCGCCGCTGCTGGACGCCTGGCACGCGGGCGTGCTCGCGCTGCCGGCACCGTTCGAGGGCTGGGCGTCGGCCCAACTGACCTCGCCGGAACCGGAGTCGCTGGCCCTGCTCCTGAACTCCGGTGCGGCGCCCCGCGGTCTGGTCGGCCTCCAGGTTCCGGCGGTCGCGATGGCCACCCCGCAGGCGCTGGAGCGGCTGGCGCCGGTGCTCGCGGTGGCCGAGGCGGCGGGCAGACCCGTGCTGGTCCACCCGGGGCCGCAGCCGCCGTCGGCCGAGCGGTTGCCCGCCTGGTGGCCGGCCGTGGTCGGCTACACCGGCCAGCTCCAGGCGGCGTGGTGGGCCTGGCAGACCGCCGGGCGCGCCCTGCTGCCGCGGCTGCGGATCTGCTTCGCCGCGGCGGCCGGGCTCGCCCCGGTCCACCACGAGCGGGCGGCCATGCGCGGCGGCGGCCCGTTGCGGCTCGACCCGGGCGTGTTCGTGGACACCTCCTCCTACGGCCGGCAGGCGCTGGACGCCGTGGTGCGCGTGCTGGGCATCGACGCCCTCGTGCTGGGCAGCGACCGCCCGTACGCGACCCCGACCGACCCCCATCTGGGCGCGGCGGCGCGGTTCGCCGTCCGCGTCGGCAATCCGCTCCACCTACTCGAAGGGATCAGCCCGTGACCGCTCCGCCGTCGTCCCTGCCGCCCGAGGACCACACCGCTCCGGTGCAGCGCGCCGAGCCCTGGCTCGGCGTGCCGTCCTCCCTCAGCCTCGACGCGCTGCCCGGACGCGACCTCGACAAGCGCGAGCTGCTCGAACTCGCCTGCTCCGTCGCCGCGGACCCCTCGCTCTGGCGCCGCCACGTGCTCTTCGCCGACGACCGCCGCCACTACGTCTCGCTGCACCGCGACGCCCACGTGGACGTCTGGGTGCTGTGCTGGACGCCGAGCAACGACACCGGCTGGCACGACCACGACATATCCTCCGGCGCGGTCGCCGTGACCCAGGGCACCCTGGTCGAGCACAACCTCGCGGTGGGCATGCCGAGCCTGGCCACCCCCGTCCCGGCCGGCCAGGTCTACTGCTTCGGCCCGGACCACATCCACCGCCTCACCGGCCGGGACGCCGGAAGCGTGTCGATCCACGCGTACTCGCCGCCGCTGTGGCGGATGGGCCAGTACGCCGTCAGCCGCACCGGAATCCTGCGGCGCACGTCGGTGTCGTACGCGGACGAGCTGCGCCCGCTCGACGACATCGTCTGACGGCAGGCCGGTCAGTCCGGGTCCCGGCCCGCCCGCAGGGTCTCGCGCAGCACCTCCCACGCGTCGGCCACCGGGCCCATGTGCCCGAGCTTGTCGGGGTTGATCACGGCACGGATCGTCCGGACCCGCCGCTCGACGATCTCCAGCACGAGGATGTTGACCACCTTGCCGTCGCGGTCGCGCAGGACCGCGCCCGGCTGCCCGTTCACCTCCTGCCGCCGCATCGCACCGCCGATCCGGGCGAACGGCGGCAGGAGCGAGGCGAGCAGCCGGCCCACCTTCTCCGCGCCGAAGAACTCCGGCGCCCACTGCGGTGCCTTGCCGCCGCCGTCGCCGACCATCCGGACGTCGGCGGCCAGCAGTTCCCGAAGACCGTCGAGGTCGCCTTCGCGCAGCGCGTCGAAGAAGCGGGCGGCGAGTTCCTCGCGCTCCTTGCGGTCGGCCTCGAACCGGGGCCGACCGTCGTCCATGTGACCGCGCGCCCGCACCGCGAGCTGGCGGCACGCCGCCTCCGACCGGCCCACGGCCGAGGCGATCTCCGGGAAGTCGAAGGCGAACACCTCCCGCAGCACGAACACCGCGCGCTCCAGCGGGCTGAGCCGCTCCAGCAGCAACAGGGCCGCCATCGACACCGAGTCGGCCAGCTCCGCCGAGCGCTCCGGGTCCTGGTACGGGTCGGCGAGCAGCGGCTCGGGGAACCACGGCCCGACGTACTCCTCCCGCCGGACGCGGGCCGAGCGCAGCACGTCGATCGCCACCCGGGTGACCACGGCCGACAGGAACGACCGGACCGACGCGGGCCGGGTCGGGGAGAGTTCGTAGCGCAGCCAGGTCTCCTGCACCGCGTCCTCGGCCTCGCTCACGCTGCCGGTGATCCGGTAGGCGATCGAGAAGAGCAGCGGCCGCAGTTCCTCGAAGTCCTCCGCCCGCGTCACGCCGTCGACTCCGCGAAGCCCTGCCGCCACGACGGATGCTCCGGCTGCCAGCCCAGCTCCCGCTTGGCCTTGGCGTTGGAGAAGCCGCGCCCCTCGGTCATCATCGCCACCACCACCTCACCGGCCAGCAACCGGGCCAGCCAGACGGGAATCCGCAGCGGCTTCTTCGCCCCCGCGCACGCCGCCAGGTGCGGCAACCACTCGGCGGCCGGGGCCGGTTCGTCGTCGACGATGTTGAACACGCCCGCCGCCTTCTGCTCCACGGCCAGCACGGTGGCGCTCGCCGCGTCGTCCAGGTGCACCCACGAGGCGTAGCCGCCGCCCGAACCGACCAGCGGGAACTGCCGCTTGCGCACCAGCTCGATCTGGTCGTCGGTGGCGCCCGGCCCGTAGAACGCGCCGTACCGCAGGACCGCGCCGCCGGCCGCGCCGACCGCGGTCTCGACATGGCGCAGCGCCGCCATCGACGTGTGCGCCGCGGTCCCCTCGTACAGGTCCAACGGGTCGGCCTCGGTCTTGACCCAGCCGCCCTCGCGAAGGCCGTTCCAGTTGGCGTAGCCCTGGGCGACCACGTGGGAGACGCCGTTCGCCTCGGCGGCCTCCAGCAGGTGGTCGGTCCCCGCGGTGCGCAGCCGGATGGTGGGCAGCGCCCACCGGTCGAAGTGCTTCAGGTCGGCCTTGCCGGCGTGCGCCAGGGAGATCCCGGTCATCTGGTGCACGATCACGTCCGGCCGGGCGGCCGCCACCGCCCGGCCGACCGAGGCCGCGTCCAGGCCGTCCATGACGACACCCGTCGCGCCCAGCCGCTCCAGCGCCTCCACCTTGGCCGCGCTCGTGGTCGTGGCCGTCACCTCATGACCGCGGTCCACCAGTCGCGGCACCAGCCGCCGCCCCAGCACCCCGGTCCCACCCGCCACGAACACCCGCATGACGATCACCCGTTCCTTCCGTCGGCCGACTCTCACCCCTCATGACGAGACAGCCCCCGCGCCTGTGACATCAGGGACGTGGCCGGGGTGGGGCGCCCGTGGGGTGGCGGGGTCCGGGGTCGGCGAGGACGGCGGGGCGGACCGCGTGCGGGCCGAAGCGGTGGCGGGCGCGGTCCGCGGCCTGTTCGGCGGCTCGGGCGCGGTGGTCGGCGGCGTCGAGGGAGAGCTGGTGGTGGGCGTCGGTGGCGGGGCGGAGCCGGTCGGCGCGCAGGGTGTAGCCGCGGACGCGGGCGCGTTGCAGGCCGAGGGAGTGCAGGAGGATCAGGGCGGCGGTGGCGAGGTCGGGGGTGTGGGCGGTGGGTTCGGGCAGGGTGCGGGTCCGGGTGGTGGTGGAGCGGTCGGCGTAGCGGAGGGTGAGGGTGAGGTGGTCGGTGGTGTGGGCGGCGTCGCGCAGGCTGGTGCCGAGTTCTTCGGTGAGGCGGAGGACGGCGCGGCGGTGCTGGTCGGGGTCGAGGGTGTCGTGTTCGGCGAGGTGGTGGGCGGTCAGGTGCAGGGCGGCGGGTCGGGGGGTGACGGGGCGAGGGTCGTGGCCGTGGGCGCGTTCGGCGAGCAGACGGGCGGGGGCGGCGCCGAGGAGGCGTTGGAGGGTGGCGGGGGGCAGGTCGGCGACGTCACCGATGGTGGTGAGGCCGTAGCGGTGCAGGGTGTCGGCGGTGGCGCGGCCGATGCCGGGCAGGGCGGTGACCGGGTGGGGGTGCAGCCAGGTGGTGATGCCCTGGGGGTCGTGGGGGACGCGGGTGGTGTGTCCGGGTGGGCCGGCGGCCGCGGCCATGGCGGCGAGCATGCGGTTGGGGGCGAGCCCGGCGCTGGTCCGGACGCCGAAGAGGCCCGCCAGCCGCATGGCGATCATGTGGACCATGTCGTCGGCGGTCTTGCCGAAGTAGCGCAGGGCTCCGGTGATGTCGAGCTGGGCGGCGTCGGGCGGGAAGGGCTGGAGGCGCGGGGTGATGCCGGCCAGGGCGTCGAGGATCTCGGCGTACTGGTCGTCGGTGAGGGTGGCGTGCAGGTGCAGGTGGACGATGTACGTGGGGCGGGGCGGTGTCGTCATCGGGCGCCGTCGGGCGCTGTCGGGGGTCATCCGGCGCTGCCGGGGCTGCGGTGGCCGAGGCGGCGCAGGTCGGCGGAGCGGGTGCCGGCGGGTTGGAGGTCGGCGTAGGGGTGCAGGCGCGCGCCCGCGGTGCCGTTGGTCAGCGTCCGGCCGTCGGCGGGTTCGCCGGCCGGTGCGGGCCCGGTGGGCGGGGTCGGTGTGGGGTGGGGACCGGCGCCGAGGAGGTCCAGGGCGGCCTTGGGGCCGTGGTCGCGACGGGTGGCGGCGAGGTGGTCCAGGTCCCAGGCCATGGTGCCGACGATGGTGCGGCGCCCGCCGCGGACCTGGACGGTGCCGCGGACCAGGAGCAGCGCGGAGTGGAAGACGGTGTGGGCGCAGGCTTCGTGGGAGTCCTCGAAGAACGCGAGGTCGACCAGGCCGGTGCCGTCTTCGAGGGTGGCGAAGATGATGCGCTTGCCCGAGGCGATGGGCGGGGTCTGCGTGGAGGCTTTGACGCCCGCGACCAGGACCTGACGGCCGGGCCGTACGTGGGCGAGGTGCGCGGCATCGACGGCGCCGATCTCGCGCAGCAGCCGGTGGTGGTACTCCATGAGGTGCTGGGACACGTCGATGCCCAGGACGTGAAGCTCCGCGCCGAGGGCTTCCCGACCGGTCATCTCGCGCAGCCCGCTGGGTTCGGCGCCGCCCACCGGATCGGCGGTGAGCGGGACCTGGCCGTCGCTGGTGGTGCGGTTGCGGGTCTGGCGGTGCAGTTCGGTGATCTGCAGCAGCAGGTCCCTGCGGGTCAGCCGCCCGTCGTGCAGAGCGTCCAACGCGCCGATCTCGGCGAGGTGTTCGGCCAGCGGCCGGGACGGGCGGGCGCGCTGCCAGAAGTCGGACAGGGAGGTGTACGGCTGGCCCGCCGTGATCCGCTCGGTCTCCGCTTCGGTGATGCCGCGTACCGCGCTCAGCGCGAGCCGCACGCCGAAGCGGCCCGGCCCGGCCGGAGCGACGGGCGCGGTCCGTACACCTTGCTCGACGGGTTCGACCGGCTCGACGGGTTCGACGGGTTCGACCGGCTCGACCGGCTCGACGGTGTGCCGGAGCCGGGAGCGGTTGACGTCGACGGGCAGCACCGGCACGTCATGCCGGCGGGCGTCGGACACGATGACGCGTTTGGGCCACATGCCCGGGTCGTGCTCCAGCAGCCCCGCGTACAGCGCGGCCGGGTGGTGGGCCTTCAGCCACGCCGACTGCAGGGCCGGTACGGCGAAGGCGACGGCGTGCGCGCGGCAGAACCCGTACGCGCCGAACGCCTCCACGGTCTGCCAGACCGTGTCGCGTACGGGCTGGGTGTAGCCACGGGCGGCGGCCCGCTGGTGGAACCAGGTCCGGAGCTTCGGCAGCCGCGCCCGGTCGGCCAGCGCGCGGCGGGCGATCTCGGCGAGCGCGTAGTCGCAGCCGGTCATGACCGCGAGCGTCATGATGATCTGCTCGTGCCAGATCGTCACGCCGTAGGTGTCGGCCAGGACCGGTTCGAGGTCCGGGTGCGGGTAGGCGGGATCGCCGCCGTGGCGGGCGGCGATGTACCGCTCGGGCATCCCGCCGGCCACCGGCCCGGGGCGGAACAGCGAGATGTCGGCGATGACGTCCTGCGGGTCGCGCGGCTGCAGACGCGACAACAGGTCCTGCTGGCCCGGTGATTCGAGCTGGAACATGCCGAGGGTGTCGCTGTTCTGGATGAGCTTGAAGGCGAAGAAGTCGTCCAGCGGGACCTGCGCGCCGTCGTCGAGGTCGATGTGCTCGCCCGTGACGCGCGCCACCTCCTGCACGGCGTGCGCCATCGCGGACTGCATCCGCACCCCCAGCACGTCCAGCTTGATCAGCCCGAGCGCCTCCACCTCCTCCTTGGCGGCCTGCACCATCGGGTACCGGTCGGCCGGGGTGGGCTGCACCGGCAGCCGGTCCAGCAGGGTGCCGTCGCTGATGATGACCCCGCACGGGTGCATCGCCATGCCCCGCACCAGCGCGTCCAGCCCCTCGGCCAGCTCGAACAGCGGCCCGAACCGTCCCGTCGCCGCCTGCGCCGCCAGCGCCCGCAACTCGGGCAGCTCGGCGAGCGCGCCGGTGACGTCACCCGCCCTCAGGTGCGGGAACGACTTCGCGATCCGGTCCACCTCGCCGGGTGCGATGCCCAGGGCGAGACCGGTGTCCCGAAGCGCGTGCCGGGCCCGGTACGTCTCGGGCATCGCGGTGACCGCGACCCGCTCGGTCCCGAACCGGTCGATGATCGCGTCGTACGCCTCCAGCCGTCGCGCGCTCTCCACGTCGATGTCGATGTCCGGCAGCCCGGCCCGCCGTACCGACAGGAACCGCTCGAACAGCAGCCGGTGCTGGAGCGGGTTGGCGGTGGCGATCCGCAGCGCGTGGCAGACCAGCGAACCGGCGCCCGAGCCGCGGGCCGCCACCCGGATGCCCAGGGCCCGGATGTCGGCGACGGCCTGGCCGACCGCGAGGAAGTACGCGTCGTAGCCGAGCCGGCCGATGACCTCCAGTTCCTGCTCCAGCCGCGCCCGGGCCGTGTGGTCGCGGTCCAGGCCGCGGTCGGCCAGGCCGGCCTCGCACCGCTCCCGCAGCGCGGCCGCCGCGCCCCCCGGCCCGTCGCCGGCGCCCACCACCCGCGCCTCGGGGAAGTGCGCCACGCCCAGGCCCAGGTCCGCCACCGGGTCGATCCGGCAGGAGTCCGCGGTCGCGGCCGTGTCCGCCAGCAGCAGCTCGGCACGCCGCCCGTCGCCGCCCGCGCACCGGGCGATCTCGCGCGCGGCGTGGGACATCGCGGCCGGGTCCTTCAGCCACCGCTCCCCCGAATCCAGCCGCCGCCGGTCGATCGGCCGCAGCAGCCGCGCCGCGTCCAGGACATCGGCCAGCCGGTGCTGTCCCGGGTCGGCGTACCGGACCGCATTGGTCAGGACGGCGGTGGTCCCGGTGCGGTCGGCGAGCGCCACCGTACGGGCGGCCAGCCGCAACGACCCCGGGCCCGTACCGCCCCGCCCGTGCCAGACCGCCTCCATCCGCACCCCCGGCCCGAACACCTCCCGCCACGGCCCCAGCAACCGCACCGCCACGTCCTCCCGCCCCGCCGACAGCGCCCGCACCGGCTCCGAGACCGGCCCCAGCAGTACGACCAGCCCCGGCCCGCCGTACGTACGCAGCGCCTCCCACGGCACCACCGGGTTCCCGCCGCGCGGCACGGCGGCGTGCGCGGCCGACACCAGCCGGCACAGCCGCGCCCAGCCGGCCCGGTCCTGCGCCAGCAGCACGACCCGCAGCCCCGGCTCGACCACGTGCGCGCCGCCGCGCGCCGGCGCCGGACCGCGCCGCCCGGGGGCAGGCGGCACCAGCGGTTCCACGGCCACGTCCACGCCGAACACCGGGCGCACCCCGCTCGCCGCGCACGCCTGGGCGAACCGCACCACGCCGGTCACGGTGTCCCGGTCGGTCACCGCGAGGGTGTCCATCCCGCGCTCCGCCGCCCGCGCCACCAGCTGCTCGGGGTGCGAGGCGCCGTACCGGGGCGAGTAACCGGACGCGACGTGCAGATGGGCGAAGCCCACCACCGCGCACCTCCATCACTCCACCCCTCTCAGCGCGCTCCGGCCGACCCGGCCGAAACCCTTGTTCGCACGTTCGTTCGATTAGGGTAACGCGATTTCCCCAGGTCAGCGACCCGGCCCGCCGGCAACCCACGACTCGGCCCGCACACAAGCGAGTTGACCGAGCAGGGGCCGCGCCCGGCCGCATCGGCAGCCACCCCGCGACGCCCGTCCCCCGGCGCGGCCACCCGGGCCTCCCCCATCGAGGTCGATACCACCGAGGTCGACACCGCCGAGGTCGATGCCGCCGTACGAGCGGCGCCCGGCCGCATCGGCTCGCCGGACGCGAAGAGCGGGAGCCCGGCGTGCCCCGGCTCCCGCTCCCACTCCCGCTCGATCGACAGACCCTCGTCCGGTCAGGGCCGAAAGCTGGCCCGGTACTCCGTCGGCGTGCGGCCGGTCAGCTCCCTGAATGCGGCGTTGAACGCCGACAGCGAGGTGTATCCGACCATGAATGCGATCTCGGTCACCGGAGTGTCACCCGCGGCGAGTTCCTCGATCGCGCTCAGGACCCGCATCCGGCGCAGGACAGCCCGCCAGGTCATGCCGGTCTCCTCCTCGAAGCGCCGCGCCAGCGACCGCGGCGCGAGGCCGACCTCGTCTGCCACGTCCTCGAAACGGAGCTCACCGCCGAGCCGCCGCCCGGTCAGTTCGAGGGCCCGGCGAAGCTCCGGTGATCGGCCCGCCGGAACGGCGACCTGGCTCGGCTGCTCGGCGAGCCGCCAGGTCACCGCGGCGAGCGCGGCGAACAGCGTCTCCGCGTACACCGTGAGGGGCTCGTCGCACTCGCCCCACGTGCGGCACTCGGTCAGCAGGGCGCGGGCCAGCGGGTTGAGGTCGAACACGGTCAAGGGCGCCGGCGGGGCCGGAGTGAATCGGGTGTCGAACAGGACCGACGCGGTCGTGACCGACCGCGGGATGCTCACCCGGATACGCCGGCCCGCCTCGATCAGGGCGGCCCGCGCCGGCGGCAGCAGCCATGCCCGGCCCTGCGCCTCCAGCCGGAGGGTTCCGGCGGAGGCGCAGAGCAGGTAATGGCGGTCCGCACACAGGTCGCGAGCGAACTCCGGCGCGAACGTGCGGACGAAGGCGTACGCCCTCCGGGTCATCGACAGCCCCGCACAGCCCGATCCCAGGAGTCCGTCGCGCCGCCGGTCACGCCACCGTCTCCAGCAAGTCGGCACGAAAGCGCCGGCTCACCGGCGCTCCGGTCATCATCGGCCGAATCGCCTCGCTCAGGCGAGCGAAGGAGTCCGACCTCAGGTAGTCGGCGAACGACGCCTCGTCGTCCCACTCGTGGACCACGGCGACTGCGACGTCGTCCTCACGCGCGGCGTAGACCCGGAAGGCGATGTTGCCCGGCATGGCGCGTACCCGATGAGCCTCCCCGTCGAATCGGGCGAGGACAGCGGGCCGGTCGGTGGCGGCGGTCCTGAAGTCGAGGATCGCGATGAACACGGGGACCTCCTTGGCAAGGCGGCGACGGCCGCGGGTCGGATGGCCCCGATCCTCCGGCAGCACGCGCCCGGCCCGCCTCCGTCAGCCGGACGCGTTCACGCTCCCAGCGGACACGCCCGCTCTTCGCCCGGCCGGCGGGATCAACGCGCAGGACCCGTGTCCGCGGACGCTTCCGGTGGCAAGCCTCCCTGGTACGCCAGGAGGCGGGTGATCCCGGTGCGGACGAACTCCCGGGCCAGTTCCGCGCGTCGGGCCGGCCAGCCGGCGGACCCGGACGGGTCCACCAGGAGGTCCGTCCGGTACCGGCGTCGACGGATGTCGTCGACGACCTCCGCCGGCGCTCCCAGGGAGCGCAGTTCTTCGAGGGCTTCGCGCTTGGTGATCAACCGGCCGTCGCGCAGGGTCACCGATGCCCTCGCGAAGGTCAGCATCCCCAGATCCACCCAGATGTCCTGGAGCCACAGCGCGGCCTTGGCGTCGCCCGTCACACGCAGCCAGTAGTCCGCCAACTCGGCACGGACGAAGCCGGCCAGCTCCTGGTCGCTCACCTCGGGCAGCAGGCCGCCCGGCGGCGGTCCACTCAAGACCGCTGCCCCCAGGGCCAGTTCGCGTCGGCTCACAGGGGTGACCGGACGCTCGAACCACTCGCCCTGAGCCCAGGTCGGATGCGCCCGCGCCGGATCGGACTCCGCTCCCCTGGGCACGTAGGTGCAGTGCAGGGTCCGGGCAAGGGGGACCTCGGCGATCAAACGTCCATGGACGGACCGCAGTTCCTCCTGCTGCGCGTCGGTGGGCGCCGCGCCGACCAGCGCCACCAGATCGAGATCGCTGCGTCCCACCTGGTAGTCCCCCAGGGCCAGCGATCCGTGCGCCCAGAGGGCGACCAGGGGCACCACTGCTTCGACATCGGACCTGAAGCGTTCGAGCAGAGGCGTCACCTGCTCCAGGACCGGGTCCTCTTCGGTGGACAACGTGAAGGCCCCCTCCTCTGGCCGCCACCCGTCCAGGGCCGGCCGTTCCACCCTCGCCATCACAGCAACCACCCTACCGATCAAGCCGATCGAGACCCCCTCCACGGGACGCTCGCGCACTGCGGCGGTGGGGTCCCCGTAGGGGGCGGCCGGAGCGGAGGCAGGCCGTCCGTTTCCGGGTCGCCACCTCCCCGCCGGACGAGGCGAATTGCCCCGACATGAAGACGAACACCCCTTTTCCCGAGGCGCACTTGGCGCGGTCTTTGCCGATCGTTGGCACGAACGGGTGCCTCCGCATCAGTGATTGTCTGCACACTGTCAATCACTGGCGGCACGCTAACCCCACTGACCGCCGCCGGTTACACGCCTGCACCGCGAGATCCGCGAGAAGGAGCAGCATGTCGGCAACCAAGCGCTTCACCGCCGCAACAGCCGTCAGCGCGGCGGTCCTGTCCGCCCTGGCCACCGCCCCGGCCGTGGCGAGCGCCGCCCCCACGGTATTCCAGGCGCCGGTCGGCAGCCACCGTGTCATCGGCCCCGACGGCCGCATCGAGCACAGCACCAGCTCCAACTGGGCCGGCTACGCGGCCACCGGACGGACCTTCACCAGTGTCTCGTCCAGCTGGGTGCAGCCGGCGGTCAGCTGCTCCGGCTCGACGGCCTACTCGTCGTTCTGGATCGGCCTGGACGGCGACGGCAGCAACTCGGTGGAGCAGACCGGCAGCGAGGGCGACTGCTCGGGCGGCAGCCCCCAGTACTACGCCTGGTACGAGATGTACCCGGCGTACCCGGTGAACTACAGCAACACCGTGAAGGCGGGCGACCACTTCACCTCGACGGTCAGCGTCAGCGGGACCAAGTACACGCTCACGCTCTCCGACACCACCCAGGGGTGGACGAAGACCACCACCAAGTCGCAGAGCGGCCTGTCCAACGCGTCCGCCGAGATCATCGCCGAGGCGCCGTCCAGCTCCACCGGCGTGCTCCCGCTGGCGAACTTCGGCACGGCGTCGTTCACCAACGCCACCGCCAACGGCCAGCCGATAGGCAGCTTCTCGCCCGACCAGATCAACATGGCCTCGGGCAGCACCACGAAGGCGACCACCTCGGCGCTGTCGTCGAGCGAGAACTTCACGGTGACCTGGAAGCACAGCTGACCGCGACGTCGTAGGGCCGCATCCGTGAGGACGGCGGCCGGCTGACCCCCTCGGCCCCGCCCGGACCTGCCCCGGGCGGGGCCGAGTGGCGCCGGGCCGAGTGGCGGCAGGGGCGGGCGACGGCGGGGGCGGGTGGCCCCTGGGGCTGATGCGGCAGGGGGTGGTTTCGGGACGTAACGGTCGGGTACCCGATGAAGCCAAGCCCCGGCCGGGGGCGTGGTGGACGTGCCGCGCGGCCCGGCGATCGACAAGGGAGGCCATCACCGCATGACGGACCAGGGAACCAACAAGGCCGGCTTCGCCCGTGACGACGAACTGAAGAGGGAGACGCAGGTCGCGCTGAAGGCGAACCGGGCAGTGCAGGCCGGCGAGGAACTCGCCGAGCCCCAGCCCTCCGACCAGGACCCGACTCTCACCGCGCCCGCCCGCGCTGGCGCCGCACCGGCCGGGATGACGCCGCAGGGCGTCTACGTGCGCAGCGACCTGGCCAGGCATCTCGACCGCAGCGTCTACCCGGCCCGCCGCGGCGCCCTGCTCGGCGCGCTCCACCGCCACCAGGCACCGGACACGCTCGTCGACCGGGTGGCCGGCCTTCCCCCGGACGAGGTCTACCCGAACGTCCAGGCCGTCGTGCAGGCCCTGGGCTACGGGACCGAGGACCGCCGCGACTGAGCGGCCCGCCCGCCCCGCCACTCCCCCGGAATCAGGGCGCCCCTCCGGAAACGGGGTTCCCCTGCCGGGGACGAGGGCTCGCGCCCGCACCATCGGCGCCCCCCTCCACGGACCGGGGCTCCCGGCCACGGCGCTAGATTCGCGGTGTGACTGGTGAGCCGGCCCCCGCCGCGGGGGCGCGTACGACATGCGAGGCCGTCCCTATGGCGGTACGGAACGGGGGCCGCGGAGACGTGGCCGAGGTGGTGCGGCTGCGGCGGGTGATGTTCGCGGCGATGACCGGGACCGACGCGCCCGGGCCGTGGGAGGCCGAGGCGCGACGGCTGCTGGCCGGGCAACTGGCCGTCCCGGACCCGGCGACCGGGGTGTTCGTGGTGGACGCCGACCAGGGTGCCGGGCTGGCCGCGTGCGCGGTGGGCACCGTCGAGCAGCGGCTGCCCTCGCCGTCGTCGCCCGCCGGCCGGTTCGGCTTCATCTTCAACGTGTGCACCGATCCGGAGTACCGCGGGCGCGGCTACGCCCGGGCGGTGACCGAGGCGCTGCTCGACTGGTTCACGGCGAACGGCGTGACGCGGGTGGACCTGCACGCCACGCCCGAAGCCGAGCACCTCTACCGGGAGTTGGGGTTCGCGGCCCACTCCACGGCGCTGTCGCTCGACGTCTCCGGCCGTGCCGGGGCCTGACCGGCGTCCGCCCCCGGCCGTACCGCCACGGATTCCTTCGCCGCCACGGACTCCGGCGCGGCCTCGGACCCCGCCACCCTGCGGCCGGTCACCCTACGGCTCCGTCCGGCCGTGGTGCGCTGCCCGCGCTCCAGTGCGGCGGAGATCAGCGCCAGGACCAGCGCCCCGGCGGTGAGCGCCGCGCCGACCCAGTTCGCGGCGGTGTAGGAGTGGCCGGCCGAGATGACCAGGCCGCCCAGCCACGCGGCGAGCGCGTTGCCGAGGTTGAAGGCGCCGATGTTGAGCGCCGAGGCGAGGGTGGGCGCGCCGGACGCCTGGTCCAGCACCCGTTTCTGCAACGGCGGCACCGTGGCGAAGCCGAGCGCGCCGATCAGGAAGACGGTCACCGCGGCGGCGGTCTTGTCGTGCGCGGTGACGGTGAACGCGGCCAGTACGACGCCGAGCGCGCCGAGCGCCGTGAACAGCATCGGCATCAGGTGCCGGTCGGCGAACCGGCCGCCGACCAGGTTGCCCGCGACCATGCCGAGCCCGAACAGCACCAGCAGCCAGGTCACCGAGCCGTCGGCGTACCCGGTGACGTCGGTCATCATCGGCGCGAGGTAGGTGATGGCGGCGAACACCCCGCCGAAGCCGAGCACCGTCATCGCCATGGCGAGCAGCACCTGCGGCTTGCGCAGCACCGCGACCTCGTGCCGCAGCCGCACCCCCTCGGGCCTGGGCAGGTCGGGGACGAGTCTCACCACGCCGAGCAGCCCGAGCACGCCGAGCCCGGCGACCAGCACGAACGTGATCCGCCAGCCCGCGCTCTGCCCGACGAAGGTGCCGAGCGGCACCCCGACGACGTTGGCGACCGTCAGCCCGGTGAACATCATGGCGATCGCGCCGGCCCGCTTGTGCGGGGCGACCAGTTCCGAGGCCACCACCGAGCCGATGCCGAAGAACGCGCCGTGCGCGAGGGAGGCGATCACCCGGCCGACGAGCATCACCGCGAGCACCGGCGCGACCGCGGAGACCAGGTTGCCGACCACGAACAGCCCCATCAGCAGGATCAGCATCCGTTTGCGGGAGACCTTCGTGCCGAGCGCGGTCATCAGCGGGGCGCCCGCGACGACACCGAGCGCGTACCCGGTGACGAGCAGGCCCGCGGTGGGCACGGAGACGCCGTAGTCGCCGGCGATCTGCGGGAGCAGGCCGACGACGACGAACTCGGTGGTGCCGATGCCGAAGGCCCCGATGGCGAGGGCCAGGAGCGCGAGGGGCATGGAAGGGCCTTTCGAAGGGGAGGCAGGGCGGCACGCCCCGCCGACTAGCAGGCATGCGCGGTTATCAGGCGCCCACAATACTTGCACGCGCTGGTTATCTGCAAGCGCGCTATGATGGTGGACATGACCGCCACCGACCCGGCACTGACCGCCCTGGCCGACAGCTGGTGCGCGCTGTCCTTGCTGCACGGCCGTATCGAGGCGCACATCGAGCGCGCCCTGCAGTCCGGCCACGGCCTGAGCGTGCGCGAGTTCTCGCTGCTCGACGTGCTCAGCCGGCAGCACGACGGCGACGGCGGCCACCTCCAGATGAAGCAGGTCGCCGACGCGGTGGTGCTCAGCCAGTCCGCGACCACCCGCCTGGTGACGCGGCTGGAGGAGCGCGGGCTGCTCTCCCGCTACCTGTGCCCGACCGACCGGCGCGGCATCTACACCGACGTCACCCCGGCCGGCCGCGACCTGCTCGCGGCGGCCCGCCCCACCAACAACGCGGCCCTGCGCGAAGCGCTCGACCATGCCGCGGCCGACCCGCAGCTCGCGCCGCTGGTCACCGCCGTGGAGGAGATCCGCCGCCCGACGGCGGTCCGACCCTGACCGTCGCGCCGCCCGCCGCGCAAGCTCAGCACATACGGCTCAGCTCGCGTACAGCCGACCCGCGCACGGCTCGACCCGCGTAGGGCGCAGCGCGTACGGCTCAGCTTGCACACGGCCAGCCCGCGTACGGCACAGCCCCGGAAGCCGAACCGCCGGACGGCGCATCCCCGGAACCGCGAACACCCCCGCAGCGCGCCAACCGCGCCGCGCCCTCCCGGCGTTCAGCTCGGCCGGCGCAGCCCCGCGATGAGGAACTCGACCAGCCGGCGGGTGTCGTAGCGGGGACCGCCGGCGCCCACGCACAGGCTCGCGACGCCGCGCAGCAACTCGTAGGAGTCCACGTCGGGGCGGATCTCGCCGGCGGCGGCCGCGGCGTCGAGCATCTCGGTGCACACCGGCAGGAGCCGGTCGAGGAAGTAGGCGTGCAGCGGGTCGAAGCAGGGGTCGTCAGACTGGAGCACGGCGGCGAGTCCGAGCTTGGTGACCAGGAAGTCGACGAAGAGGTCGATCCATCGGCCCAGCGCGGCGTGCGGGGTCGCGGCGGACTCCAGCAGGGCCGGGCCCGCGTCCGCGAGGGCCTCGACCTGGTGCCGGTACACGGCGACGATGAGGTCCGCCCGGGTCGGGAAGTGGCGGTAGATCGTGGCCGTGCCGACGCCGGCCTTCGCCGCGATGTCGCGCAGCGGCGCCTCGACGCCCGAGGTGACGAAGACCGCGGCGGCCGCGTCGAGCAGGTTCTCCTCGTTGCGCCGCGCGTCCGCCCGCTTGGGCCGGGCCGCCGCGCGCCCCGCGCCCTCGCCCTGGTCGCCCTCGCCCATCGCGCTCACCCTCTCTCCGCTTACGGGGTTTGCTAACCGAGACAGCGTCCCGTATCGTCAATCGGGACGGCGTCCCGTTTATTCATGATGGCAGATCCGGGCGCCGGCGACCAACCCGGGCGCGCCACCGACCGCACGTACGGCGTACGTGCCGGACCGGGCGGGGCACCCGCGCGCCCCGACACCGCGCGGCCGCCGCTCGCCCGTACGACCCGACCCCGCCGACCTGCCGACCCGAGGCACCCCGCCTCCCGCGGACCCCGCCGGCGTCCACCGCATTCCGAGAGGAACCCCGCCATGACGCACTCCGATCCCGACCGGACGAAGACCGACCGGACGAAGACCGACCGGACGAAATCCGACCCGACGCACGCTGACCCGCCGCACGCTGACCCGACACGCAGCGACCTCACCCACCCGGCGCCCACCGGGGCAGTCGGCGGCGCGCGCACCCCGCGGATCGTCTCGGTGAAGCCGATCGCGCTGGACGCGCCGGACCGCGGCGAGGACCTGCGGGTGCGGGTGACCGCGCCGGTGTCCGGGCGGGACCTGCCGGTCATCGTCTTCTCACACGGTTTCGGCTCGTCGGCGGACGGCTACGGCCCGCTGACCGACTACTGGGCCGCGCACGGCTTCGTGGTGGTGCAACCCACCCACCCCGACTCGCGGACCGTGGGCCTTCCCGCCGACGATCCCCGTACCCCGCGGATATGGCGGCACCGGGTGGCCGACGTGAAGCGCGTCCTCGACCGGCTCGACCTGCTGGAAGCCGCCGTTCCCGGGCTCGGCGGGCGGGTCGACCGGAGCCGTGTCGCCGCGGCCGGGCACTCCTTCGGCGGCCAGACCGCGGGGAACCTGCTGGGGCTGCGCGTCCTCGATCCGGACAGCGGCACCGGCGAGGACCTGTCGGACCCGCGGGTGCGGGCGGGCGTGCTGCTCGCCACGGCCGGACGGGGCGGCGCCGACCTGTCGGCGTTCGCCGCCGAGAACTACCCCTTCATGAACGCGGACTTCACGCACATGGCGGCCCCGGCTCTCGTCGTCGCCGGGGACCGGGACGACTCCCCGATGACCGTCCGCGGACCGGACTGGCTCGCCGACCCGTACGTCCTGAGCCCGGGCGACAAGAGCCTGCTCACCCTGTTCGGCGCGGAGCACTCGCTCGGCGGCATCCCCGGCTACGAGGCCAGGGAGACCACGGACGAGCACCCGGGCCGGCTCGCCCTGATCCAGCGCGCCACCACCGCCTACCTCCGCCACACCCTCGGCCTCGACGACTCCGGCTGGACCGCGGTCCGCGAGGAACTGGCCGACGGCGCGAGCCCGTTGGGCCGCATCGAGTCCAAGTCGCCGTCCCGTCCCTGAAGGCCCCGGCCTCTCGCCTCCACTCCAAGGACCCGCCCCGCCCGGGCTTCAGCGGAGGGCGAGCATCATCGCGAAGTCCGCGACCGTGAGGGCGAAGAGCAGCAGCAGGTTGCGGGACTGGGTGCCCATCCCGCCGTAGCGGTCGTAGGGCGCGTACGGATGGTCGGGGTGGACCAGGATGGTCATGCCCGCGCCGACACCGCCGGGTGCGCCGTTGGGGTTGCACAACGCGGCCGTGTAGGAGCGGCCGTTGAGGCGGTAGCGGACGACCGGGGTGAGGAAGTACGTGTTCCGGTTGCCGACGGGGCTCGCGTCGTTGTCCACGACGTCGGCCTGGATTTCCACGCCCCGGCGGCGGACCCGGAGGAAGGCGGCCTCGTCTTTGACCGCCTTGACGGCGGCGCCGATTCCGACGACGAGGCCCGCCGTGGCGAGAACCGTGAAGAACATGACGCCATCCTGGCGGGAACCGGCCGGCGGACGCCAGGGTTCCGGCCCGCCGCGCACACCAACCCGCGCGGCGGGCCGGCCCGTTCAGGCCCGTTCGGTCCGTTCGGCCCGCGGTCAGGAGGCGAAGCGGACCTCGGGCAGGCGCGGCGAGGGGCCGTCGAGCAGGCCGTGGTCAGCACGGTCGCTCAGGAAGCGGCCGAAGAACGCGGCGAGCAGCGTCCGGTCGGCGGTGACGGCGCGCCGGGTGGCGATCGTGCCGACGTTCTCGGTGAGGGTGGCGCGCGGCAGGTCGAGCCGGCGGGTGATCTGCGGCACCAGGACGACCGCGTCGGTGTACGTGCCGTGCGCGGCGCCGTGCAGTGTCAGCGCGCGGTGCCAGCCGTGGCTGTGCCGGACCAGCTCGCCCCAGCAGGGCACCGTGCCCGGGGTGTTGCCGTCCTTGCCGACCAGCAGGAAGGGCCGGTCCAGCCCGTCGGTGGTGAGGGTGGAGGGGAAGCCGTCCTGGTCGTCGTCCTGGACGTAGGAGGTGACGCCGTCGAAGTCGGCGGCCGCGTGGATACGCCGGTCGTCGTGCATGGCCTGGAGCGCGGTGAAGCCGCCCGCAGACTGGCCGAAGGCCCCGACCCGGGCGAAGTCCGCCACCGCGCGCAGCGGCGCCGGCAGCGCGCCGGGCAGCGCGTCGAGGACGAAGCGGACGTCCGAGACGCGCACCATGACGACCTTCTCCAGCAGCGCCGCGATCTTCACCGGGTCGGGGTGCTCGGGGTCGGGTACGGCCTTGGCGAACTCCGCTGGCAGCAGCGTGCGTTCGACCCGGCCGCCGGGGAACTCGACGGCGGAGGCGTCGTAGGTGTGGTCGACCATGACGACGACGTGGCCGCGCGAGGCGAGGTCGTCGCACAGCACGCTGCCCAGCGAGCGGGGGTCGCCGGCGCCCGGCGAGTAGAGCACGACCGGGTACGGCCCTGCCCCGGCCGGCGCGCCCTGGTGCGCGTGGGTGCGGGTGGCGGCCCAGTCCACCCGGTCCGCGGGGATGTCGGCGAGGCTGTTCAGCTCGGTCCAGCCGGCCGCCTCCCCGGGCAGCATCTGCGGGGCGGCGGCGAACCCGCGGATCGCGCGCGCCGGGTAACGGACGCTCACCATCAGCTCGCGGTGCGGGCCGCCGGTCCACGGGTCCGGGCGTGAGGTGTCGACCAGCCGCAGCGCCAGGGTGCCGACCGGGTGGGGACCGCTCGGCGCGGGCAGCTTCAGCCGCAGCCGGCCGTCGGTCGCGCTCTCGTCGGCCGATCCGCCCGCACCCGCGGTGCCCGGCTCGGTTCGGGGCCCCGGCGCCGCCACCGCCCGCGCGGGGACGGCGAGCAGGACGGCGGCGGCCGACAGAACGGTGGCGCGGCGAGTGGGCACGGTGACTCCCTGATGTCGTACGGCTGTTGTGCGCGTGCGGGTCGTACAGATCGGTGCGGGTCGTACAGATGGGTGCGGGCACGTACAGATCGGTGCGGGTCCTACGGGTCGGCGCGGGTCCTGCCCGCGGCGCGGCTCCTCCCCCAGCTTCGCGCGGTGATCGCCGCCGCCCCATCCGGCAGGCCGGTACCTCGCCCGGGGGTTAACCCGAAGGCGGACCACGGAGGGCGCCTGACGGAGCGGCAAGATCGGCGCGTCGCGGAGTGCGGCACACTGTCCGGTGGCGCCCCGCGATCCGCGCGGTCGCCGACGGCGGTGCGGGACGGACGGAAGGCGGCGACGGCCGGCGATGAAGGTGATCCTCTTCGGTGCCTCGGGGATGGTCGGGCAGGGCGTCCTGCGGGAGTGCCTGCTCGACCCGGACGTGACGGAGGTGGTCGCGGTGGCCCGCAGCCCGCTGAAGCGCGCCGACCCGAAGCTGCGGCAGGTCTTCCACGACGACTTCACCGACTTCTCGGCGGTCGCCGGGGAACTGTCGGGCGCGGACGCCTGCTTCTACTGCCTGGGCGTGTCGGCGGCCGGGCACAGCCAGCAGGACTACACCCGGATCACCTACGACTGCACGCTCGCCGCCGCCCGTACGGTCGCGGCCGGCCGCCCGGAGCTGACCTTCACCTACGTCTCCGGCGAGGGCACCGACAGCACCGAGCAGGGCCGCTCGGGCTGGGCGCTGGTCAAGGGGCGCACCGAGAACGCGCTGCTGGCGATGGACATGCGGGCGTACATGTTCCGGCCCGGCTGGATTCAGCCGCTGCACGGCGAGCGGTCCCGCACCGGCTGGTACCGGGTGATGTACAAGGCGACGTCGTGGCTGTACCCGGTGCTGCGCCGGGTGGCGCCGAAGCACGTGACGACCACGCAGGCGCTCGGCCGGGCGATGCTGGCGGTGGCGCGGCTCGACGGGCAGGGGCCGCACGTGCTGCACAGCCCGGAGATCAACCGGCTCGGCGGCTGACCTGCCGCTCCGAGCGGTTTCGGCGCGCCCGGGCCCAGGGCCGCGGGCCGTTCGGCGAGCCGGGGGGACTTCGCCCGGAGCGGGCATGCCGACCGCCGGATGGGGGCACATGGTGCGCATGACGCAGATCGGCCTTCCGAGCAGAGTACGTGCCTGCCTCTTCGACCTCGACGGTGTGCTGACGCCGACGGCGCTGGTGCATGCCGCGGCCTGGAAGGAGATGTTCGACGCCTTCCTGCACGACCGGGACGGCGACGGTTTCCGGCCGTTCGACAGCACCACGGACTACGACACCTACGTCGACGGCCGGCCCCGCGCGGACGGGGTGCGGACCTTCCTCGCCTCGCGCGACATCGAGCTGCCCGAGGGCGACGACGACGACCCGCCGTCGGCGCTCACCGTGCACGGCCTCGGCAACCGCAAGAACGACCTGGTGCTGGAGAAGATCCGCACCGACGGCGTGACCGCGTACGAGGGTTCGGTGCGCTACGTGACGGCGGTACGCGCGGCGGGGCTGCGCACCGCGGTGGTGTCCTCCAGCGCGAACACCCGCGACGTGCTGGTCTCCGCGGGCATCGAGCACCTGATGGACGTGCGGGTGGACGGCGTGACCGCCAAGGACCAGGGGCTGCGCGGCAAGCCGAAGCCCGACACCTACCTGGCCGCGGCCAAGCAGCTCGGCTTCGACCCCGGTCAGGCGGCGGTCTTCGAGGACGCGCTGGTCGGGATGGACGCCGGGCGGGAGGGCCGCTTCGGGTACGTGGTCGGCGTGGACCGGGTCGGACAGGCCGACGAGCTGCGCAAGCACGGCGCCGACACCGTGGTGAAGGATCTGGCCGACCTGATCGGGAGGAGTGCGTGATCACCGATCCCGCCTACGAGGTCGCGCCGTGGTCGCTGCGCGAGTGCGAACTGAACCTGGAACTGCTGCCGCAGAGCGAGTCGGTCTTCGCCCTGTCCAACGGCCACATCGGCTGGCGCGGCAACCTCGACGAGGGCGAGCCGAACGGCCTGCCGGGGTCGTACCTCAACGGCCTGCACGAGCTGCACCCGCTGCCGTACGCGGAGGCCGGCTTCGGCTACCCGGAGTCCGGCCAGACCGTCATCAACGTCACCAACGGCAAGCTGATCCGGCTGCTGGTGGACGACGAGCCGTTCGACCTGCGGTACGGCACCACCCGCGCGCACGTGCGCGAGCTGGACATGCGGGCCGGGGTGCTGCGCCGCGAGTGCGTGTGGGTGTCGCCGGCCGGGCGCGCGGTGCGGGTGCGCTCGGTGCGGATGATCTCCTTCCGGCAGCGCGCGGTGGCGGCGATCTCCTACGAAGTGGAGCCGCTGGACGAGCAGGTGCGGGTGGTGGTGCAGTCGGAGCTGGCGGCCAACGAGGAGATCCCGCGGGCCACCGGCGACCCGCGGGTGGCGGCGGCGCTGGAGTCGCCGCTGGTCTCCGAGGAGCACTTCGCCGGCGGCACCCGGCTGGGGCTGATCCACTCCACCACCCGCAGCGAGCTGCGGGTCGCGGCGGCCGCCGACCACCGGGTGGACGGGCCGCGGGCCACCACCCAGATCTCCTCGGAGTCCGGGGACGACATCAGCCGGCTGACCGTCACCGCCGTGCTGGAGAAGGGCGAGCGGCTGCGGCTGGAGAAGTTCGTCGCCTACGGCTGGTCGGCGACGCGTTCGCTGCCCGCGCTGCGCGACCAGGCCGACGCGGCGCTGGTGGGCGCGCGCGACACCGGCTGGCAGGGCCTGCTGGACCAGCAGCGCGAGTACCTGGACGACTTCTGGGAGCGGGCCGACGTCGAGGTCGACGGCGACACCGAGATCCAGCAGGCGGTCCGCTTCGCGCTGTTCCACGTGTTGCAGACCGCCGCCCGCGCCGAGCAGCGGGCGATCCCCGCCAAGGGCCTGACCGGCTCCGGCTACGACGGGCACACGTTCTGGGACGCGGAGACGTTCGTGCTGCCGCTGCTGACGTTCACCGCGCCGCAGGCCGCCTCCGAGGTGCTGCGGTGGCGGCACAACACGCTGCCCGCCGCGCGCGAGCGGGCCGCCCAACTCGGCCTGGCCGGCGCCACGTTCCCCTGGCGCACCATCAACGGCGACGAGGCGTCCAGCTACTGGCCGGCCGGCACCGCCGCCTTCCATGTGAACGCGGACATCGCCGACGCGGTGGTGCGCTACGTCGCCACCACCGGCGACGACGAGTTCGAGGCCGAGACCGGGCTGGAAATCCTCACGGAGACCGCCCGGCTGTGGCGGTCGCTCGGCCACCACGACCACTCGGGCGCCTTCCACATCGACGGCGTGACCGGGCCCGACGAGTACAGCGCGGTCTGCGACGACAACGTGTACACCAACCTGATGGCGCAGGCGAACCTGGTGGCCGCCGCCGACGCCGCCGAGCGCCATCCGCGGCACGCCGCCGCGCTGGAGATCACCGACGAGGAGACCGCCGCTTGGCGGGACGCGGCCTCGGCGATGACGGTACCCTTCGACGAGGACCTGCGGGTGCACGAGCAGTCCGCCGGCTTCACCCGGCACCAGCGCTGGGACTTCGAGAGCGCCGACCCCGATCGCTACCCGCTGCTGCTGCATTACCCGTACTTCGACCTGTACCGCAAGCAGGTGGTCAAGCAGGCCGACCTGGTGCTGGCGATGTACCTGCGCGGAGACGCCTTCACCGCCGAGGAGAAGGCGCGCGGCTTCGCCTACTACGAGCCGCTGACGGTACGGGACTCGTCGCTGTCGGCGTACTGCCAGTCGGTGATCGCGGCGGAGGTCGGGCACCTCCAGCTCGCCTACGACTACCTGGGCGAGTCGGCGATGATGGACCTGGAGGACCTGGAGAACAACGCCCGCGACGGCCTGCACATCGCGGCGCTGGCGGGCACCTGGACGGCGCTGGTGGCCGGGTTCGGCGGGATGCGGCTCTTCAACGGGGACTCGATCCGGTTCGCGCCGCGGCTGCCGGACGCGCTCAGCAGGATCGCCTTCCGGCTGGACTTCCGCGGCCGGCGGCTGCGGGTGGAGGTGAAGCGGACCTCGGCGACGTACTGCCTCGCCGACGGCGCGCCGATCGAGATCCTGCACTACGAGAAGCCGTTCACGCTCACCACCGAGCGGCCAGTGGTGCAGGACCTGCCGGGGATCACCCACCGCGAGCCGCCGAGGCAGCCGCCGGGGCGCGCGCCGAGGCGCCGCAAGCAGGCGCCGGGGCCGCAGAAATAGGGGCCGCCAGCAGGTGCCGGGGCCGCTGACCGCTGACGTGGCGGCCTCGGCGGGCAAGGGTGGGGGCCGGGCATACCCGGTCCCCCCCGCTGTCACAGCCAGCCGCGCCGCTTGAAGAGCCGGTAGAGCACCAGGACGACCGTGACCATCAGCGCGAGCACCGCCGGATAACCCCAGACCTGGCGCAGTTCCGGCATGTGGTGGAAGTTCATCCCGTAGATCCCGGCGATCATCGTGGGCACCGCGGCCATGGCCGCCCAGGCGGAGATCTTGCGCATGTCGTCGTTCTGCCGCACGCCGACCTGGGTGAGGTGCGCGGCGAGGATGTCGGACAGCAGCCGGTCCAGGGACTCCCCGGCGTCGGCGACCCGGGTGAGGTGGTCGGCGACGTCGCGGAAGAACGGCTGGGTGCGCCGGGGGGTGTACGGCATCCCGCCGGCGGCCATCCGCGCCATCGGCTCGGCGAGCGGGCCGCTGGCCCGCCGGAACTCCATCACCTGCCGCTTGAACTCGTAGATCGTCGCGGCGATGTGTGCCGAGTCGCCGCCGATCGGCGCGAACACCTTCTCCTCCAGCTCCTCCAGGTCCACCTGGAGCTCCACGGCGACCTCGAGGTAGTCGTCCACGACGCTGTCGCAGATCGCGTAGAGCACCGCGACCGGGCCGTGCTTGAGCACCGACGGCCTGTCCTCCAGCCCGGCGCGCACCTCGGCGGCCGTGGCGGCCTCGCCGTGCCGGATGGTCACCACGAACGCGTCGCCGATGAAGACCATCAGCTCGCCGGCGCTGACCGTGCCGCTGTCGTCGTGGTAGCGCAGCGGCCGCACCACGGCGAACAGCGCGTCGGGGTAGATCTCCAGCTTGGGCCGCTGATGGGCCTTGAGCACGTCCTCGACCGCCAGCGGGTGCAGCCCGAACTCCGCGGCGATGCCGGCGAACTCGGCCTCGGTCGGGTCGTGCACGCCGACCCACACGAAGGAGTCGCCCTGCGCGCGGGCCTGGTCCAGCGCGTCGGACAGGTCGTCCGGGGTATGGGTGCGGCGGCCGTCCTGGTAGATGGCGCAGTCGACGATCACGTGCACATTCCTTCCTCGGCGACCCGCGGATCTATCACCCACGGGCCGGTCGGCGAGTGCCGCGCTGCCGTGGGGGCGGGGCGCCACGCTGCCGTGGGGGCGGTCGGCCGGGGCCCGTCGCCGTGGACGCTCACCGGTCGGTGGCCGCGACGGCGGTGCCGCCGGGCGGGTGCGGGCGGGCCACCGTCCCGGGAAGGGCGACCGCGCCGCTCCCGTCGCGCGAGCCTGGGCCGGTGTCCGCCGCGGCCTCGCCGTCCGTGCCGTCCGCGGTGCCCGTGCCATCCGTGCCGTCCGTGCCGCCGCCTGCGGACGTCTTCGCGGCGGCGGCCCGGGCCGCCCTGGCCCGCGCGTGCTCGACGTTGAAGTGGGCGCCGATCATCAGCGCCAGGTTGGAGAACCACAGCCAGACCAGGAAGATCACCGTGCCGGCCAGCGGCCCGTAGAGGCGGTTGTACGTCCCCATGTGCGCGGTGTAGGCGGCGAATCCGGCCGAGCCGGACAGCCACAGCCCCACCGCGAGTGCGCCGCCGGGCGCCATCGCGCGCAGCGACCGGGTGCCGCGCGGGCCGGTGCGGAAGAGCACCAGGACCAGCGCGGCGGCCACCGCCAGCAGCAGCGGCCAGCGCATGCCGCGCCACGCCGCCTGCGCGGGCCCGCTCATGTGCAGCACCGAGCCGGTACGGTGCGCGATCGCGCCGGTGACCACCAGGCAGACCGCGCTCGCCACCAGCAGCACCAGCAGCGTCAGGGAGGTCAGCACGACCCGGGGGCCGGTGCGCCAGGCCGGCCGCCGCTCGTCGGAGCCGTACATGGTGTGCAGGGCGCGCCGGAAGACCGCCGCGTAGCTGGACGCCGACCACATGGCGCCCAGGCCGCCTCCTATCGCCAGCGACAGGGTCGCGCGGTGGTCGTGCGCCATGTCCTGGAGCGCCGACGCCACCACGGGCCGCGACTCGGCGGGCAGCAGCGTGGTGACGCCCGCGGCCAGGCTGCTCTCCGAGGGCCCGCCGGCCATGCCCAGCAGCGACACCGTCATCAGCAGCGCGGGGAAGAGCGCGAGCACCGCGTAGTAGGTCAGGGCCGCGGCGCGCTCGGTGACGTCCTTGTCCCATGAGGCGGCCAGCGCCCGGACCAGGGTGCGGCCGAACCTCCACACGGCGCGGGTGCGGCGCAGGCCGGCGCGGGGTGCCGCCGTCGCGGACGGCGCGGACCGCTTGGACGGCTTGGACGGCTTGGGCCGCTTGGCGCGCGTGCCCCGCCCGGGTCGCCCGGTCTCCGGCTCGGCCGCCCGCTCGGTCGGCCCGGCCCGCCCGGCCGTGCCCCTGCTTCTCGCCACAGTGCTCCTTCCGCCACGCCACGCTCCGTGTGCCGGTCGTGTGCCCGGCGGCGGCGCTTTCATGGCGGGCGGCGGCGGGCGGTGGCGGGCCCCGCGGGCGGACCTTGCCGGTGAGGGGCGCCCGTGCGCGTCTCCGGTGGGCCGCACCCGCGGGCCGCGCGCGTCGGAACGTCACCGAACCGCCGTCTCCCACGCCTTCCGGTGCCGTGGCGGCGATGACAGACTCTGCGGGTGCGCGACTACGACATACTGGTCATAGGTTCCGGTCCCGGCGGGCAGAAGGCGGCGATCGCCGCGGCCAAACTCGGCAGACGGGCGGCGATCGTGGACCGCCCGCAGACGCTGGGCGGGGTGTCCCTGCACACCGGCACCATCCCGTCCAAGACGCTCCGCGAGGCGGTGCTCTACCTCACCGGCCTCAACCAGCGGGACATGTACGGGCAGAGCTACCGGCTCAAGGACGACATCACCATCGGCGACCTGACCTCCAGGACCGAGCACGTGGTCGGCCGCGAGGTCGACGTGATCCGCAGCCAGCTCAGCCGCAACCAGGTGCCGCTGCTGCCCGGCACCGGCCGCTTCCTCGACGAGCACACCGTCGCCGTCACCGACGCCGCCGGCCGCGAGCGGGCGGTGACCGCGGACTTCGTGGTGGTCGCCACCGGCACCCGCCCGGCCCGCCCGGCGAGCGTGGAGTTCGACGACCGCACCGTGCTGGACTCCGACAGCGTGCTGAGCATGGAGCGGGTGCCGCGCTCGATGGTGATCGTGGGCGCCGGGGTGATCGGCATGGAGTACGCCTCGATGTTCGCCGCCCTCGGCAGCAAGGTCACGGTGGTCGAACAGCGCGACGGCATGCTGGACTTCTGCGACGCCGAGGTGGTCGAGGCGCTCAAGTACCACCTGCGGGACCTCGCGGTGACCTTCCGTTTCGGCGAGACCGTCGCGGCCGTGGAGCGGCACGAGCACGGCACGCTCACGGTGCTCGCCAGCGGCAAGAAGATCGCCGCGGACGCGGTGATGTACTCCGCGGGCCGGCAGGGCCTGACCGACGGACTCGGCCTGGAGCGGGCCGGGTTGAGCGCGGACAAGCGCGGCCGGATCTCGGTGGACGAGCACTACCGGACCGCGGTGCCGCACATCTACGCCGTCGGCGACGTGATCGGCTTCCCGGCGCTCGCCGCGACCTCGATGGAACAGGGCCGCACCGCCGCCTACCACGCCTTCGACGAGCCGGTGCACGGCATGCCCGACCTCCAGCCGATCGGCATCTACACCATTCCCGAGATCAGCTTCATCGGCCGTACCGAGGACCAACTCACCGACGCGGCCGTCCCGTTCGAGGTCGGGGTGTCCCGCTACCGCGAGCTGGCCCGGGGCCAGATCATCGGCGACGCGCACGGCATGCTGAAGCTGCTGGTCTCCCCCACCGACCGCAAGCTCCTGGGCGTGCACTGCTTCGGCACCGGCGCCACCGAACTCATCCACATCGGCAGCGCGGTGATGGGCTGCGGCGGCACCGTCGACTACCTGGTGGACGCTGTCTTCAATTACCCGACACTTGCTGAGAGTTACAAGGTCGCGGCGCTCGACGTCACCAACAAGATCCGGCAGATCGACCGGCTGGGCGACTGAGCCGCCGACCGCCCCACCGCCCGCCGGCCGTTTGCTAGGCGGCTGCGCCCGGAATAACCGGGTGCGGCCGCGCCAGGCCGCTTCATAGGGTGCGGGCATGGACTGGCACGCCTGGCACGACGCCTACACGTCCCCCGACTCCGCCCTGACCGCGCGGCTGCGCACCGTCACCGAGCGGATCAGGGCCGCCCTGGACGCCGCTCCGCCGGGCCCGTTCCGGGTGGTGAGCGTGTGCGCCGGGCAGGGCCTGGACCTCCTCGGCGCCCTCGCGGACCACCCGCGCCGCGCCGACGTCTCGGCCCGGCTGGTCGAACTCGACCCGCGCAACACCGCCGCCGCACGGGAGGCCGCCGCCGCACTCGGCCTGCACGACATCGAGGTGGTCACCGGCGACGCCTCCCTCACCGGCTCCTACGCCGGCGCCGTGCCCGCCCGACTCGTCCTCCTCGTCGGCGTGTTCGGCAACATCACCGCCGCCGACATCGAGCGCACCACCGGCTTCCTCGACGGCCTCTGCGCCCCCGGCGGCTCCGTCATCTGGACCCGCAACCGCAGGGAGCCCGACCTCTTCCCCCGCGTCTGCGACTGGCTGGAGCAGCGCGGCTTCGAACGGACCTGGACCTCCGCGCCGGACGTCCGGCAAGGCGTCGGCGTGCACCACTTCACCGGCGAGCCCCGCGAACTCCCCACGGGCGAGCGGATGTTCACCTTCGTCGGCTACGACGTCCTGTCCGGCAGGTGACACGGCAACCGGGTGCGGGACGGCTCGCGACGAGGACGAACCGCCCGGCACGCAAAAGGAGTTGGCGGCCGGCCGCCCGCTCCGGATAATCCACCTGGCCGGGGGACGGAAGGCGCCGCGCCGGGCACCACGGCCGGGGGGGACGACATGGACGTGTTCGCGTGCGGGCGCTGCGACGCCGTACTGACCGCGCCCGTGGCAGAGGTCGCCCTTCCCGTCCGGGCCCATCAGACCTACGGCCACGACATGCTCCCGGCGCTGATGGAGCCGGGAACGTACGCGGTGGACCCGGAGCCCTCCGGACTGCCCTGGCGGCGGTGGGAGGAGATCGGCGCGGAGGCGGCCGAGGCCCGCGGCGTCTACGCACCGGTGCACGCCCTGTCCTACGGCCCGCCCGGGGAAATCGTGCTGGCGCCGGGCGACACCCGGGGCACCGTGTTCATCCCCGGACGGTTGGACGGCTACTGCCTGGGGATCGACGGTCGGGACGGTCTCAACCTGGCCTGCGCCCGCTGCGGGAGCTTCGTGGCCACCCGCGTCGACGACTGCGCGTGCTGGCAGACCGTGTGGCTCTCCCCGCGCGCGGTGCACCGCCTGCCCGCCGGCGGCCCGGCTCAACTACCCGCGGACTGGAGCGTGGTGACGGACAGGCGGCGCGACGAGGGGCGCGACACCCCGCCGGTCGACCAGCTCGGCGCGTGGAGCCCGCACTGGGAGGCGGCGGCCGGCGCGGCACTCGCCCACCTGCTCGCGGCGTCGGCCGGCGCGCCGCTGGTGCTCCCCCGCGGCCTGGTCACGGACCTGTTCGGCCCGACCCTCGACCGGTTGCTCGCCGCGGCGCCGCCCCGGCCACCGGGCCCGGCCGCGCCCCGGCGGGTGGTGGTGGCAGGACCGGAACTGCCACCACCCGAGCGCGGCGACTCCCTCGCGCTGGTGCCGCGCCACCCGCACACGGGCAGGACCTGGCAGCCGCCGGAACCGGTGACCGCCGTGCCGCTGGAAGCCGACGTGTGGGCCCAACTGGCCTTCCCCCGCGAGCGGCTGGCCGTCCCGGTCACCGGTGGGCTGCCGGCCGGAGTCCTCCGCGACGACCCGCCGCCGCTCCATCCGCACCGCCTCTTCGAGCCGGACCGGAGGGTGTTCCTCCACACGCTGGCCCGGCTGCCCGCGGTCCGCCGGCCCGGACTCCGTGCGATCTACGACCACGCGCGGTTCACCCCGTACGGTCCCGTGGTGTAGCACCAGGGCGGCGGGGCAACGGACTTCGGCGGAAGGTCAGCGCGAGGTCGGCCGCGAGTGCCGCGGACCGCCCGGGGAGCGAGACGGGATGGAGACCGAAACGTTGCGCTGCCGCCCTCTGGGCGGACGACCATGCACGTATGGGTCATCCGGCGGGGGCGGTCCCGGGCGCACGTGCTCCGGGCCGCGGATGTGCGACCACCTTCGTGGTCGCGTTGGGACTGGTGTGCGCGCTGCTCGGCTACATGTGGTGGGATTTCGACCACCGCTTCCACCGGCCGCCGCCCGACGTCGCCGCCTTCGCCCGGGCCGACGCCACCCGGACGGCGGGCGCGAGCGCGGCGCGGGCCGACAACGCGCTGCTGAAGAAGCTGAGTTCGGCCGTACCCTGGGCGGTCCCGCTCGGCACGTCGGTGGCGGACTCGTGCACGTCGGTCAACCAGGGTTCGTTCGGCGGGGACCGCTGGTCGCCGATCTCCTGCACCCGGTCCACCGTGCTGTACGCCGCGTTCGACGGCGAACTCCACACCCGTCTGCGCCAGTTGGACACCGCGATCGACACGCAGGGCTGGGCCGGCACCTCGTCGGGAGGGCCGCCCGGCACGCTGACGGCGATGGCCACCTGGATGGGACAGGTCGGCGGCGACCCGCCGTCGGGGACCGCGACGCCGAGCCCGTCGGCCTCCGCGCCGAAGCAGATCGCCCTGTTCGTGCGGTACGACCGCGGGTCGAACGGCACGCTCGACACCGCCGCCCAACGCGCCCAGCCGCGCCTCCAGGTGGGCGTCGCCGGACGCCCCTACTCGCCCTTCGCCAGCACCGGCGACAACCAGGCGCTGGACGGACCGCCGACGCGGCTGGCGAGCGAAGGCACCGTCTACCGGGCCTGGCATCCGCTCTCCACCGACGCGGTGGCCCGGTCCGCGTACGTCAGCCACCACTACGTCGTCGCCTTCTCGATCACTTCCGCCTACATCGCCGAGACCGTCCCCACCACCCCTCCGTACCGGCCGCCGACCGGCAACGGCGTACCGCCCTGCTACAGCGGCAGCCACTGCCCCTGAGGCGAAGCCGCGCCGCCCCACCACCCGCGCGGCCCTCCGCCAATCCACCCTGCGCACAACGCAGTTGACCCGCGCGGACGTCGTGAGCATTGACACGGGCGGCGCATCGGGCCAAATATGGGAGCGCTCCCACACGCCCTACCGGCAGACCCGCACGCCCCCCACGTCCCGCCTCCCGAAGGTGAGAACCCCGTGCCCGTCCTCGTCCGCAGACACCTGTCCACCGCGCCCTGGCGGCGCCGGCTCGCCGCGATGGCGTCGGCCACCGCGCTCGGCGCCGCGCTCCTGGCCGGCGGCGCCACGGCCGGTGCCGCCACCGCCGCCGCCACCGGCACGGCCGGCTCCCCCGACCCCGCAGCCTCCTCCCCCGTCGACGTGACCGTGAACGCCGACGAAGGGTTCGGCACCATCCCCGGCACCGCGTATGGGCTCAACAGCGCGGTGTGGGACGACCAGATGAACGTCCCCCAGGTGCAGGACCTGCTCCAGGCCGCGAACGTCGGGATGCTGCGCTATCCCGGCGGCTCCTACGGCGACATGTACCACTGGCAGGACAACTCCGCGCCGGGCGGATACGTGGCGCCGGGCACGGACTTCGACGCGTTCATGGGCACCGTGAAGAAGATCGGCGCGCAGCCGATGCTGATCGCGAACTACGGCTCGGGCACCCCGCAGGAGGCGGCGGACTGGGTGAAGTACGCCAACGTCACCAAGGGATACGGCGACAAGTACTGGGAGGTCGGCAACGAGGTCTATGGCAACGGGCACTACGGCTCCGGCTGGGAGACCGACGACCACGCCGACACCTCCCCGACGGCGTACGCGAACAGCGTGGCCCAGTACGCGTCGGCGATGAAGGCGGTGGACCCGTCGGTGAAGGTCGGCGCGGTGCTGACGCTGCCGGGCAACTGGCCGGACGGCGTGATGGCCGCCGGGGAGAGCGCGGACTGGAACCACACGGTGATCCCGCTCATCGCCGGCCACGCCGACTTCGTGATCGTGCACTGGTACCCGGGCGGTTCCGACGCCGCCACGATGCTCGGCGAACCGACCCAGCTGACCGGTGAACTGGCCCAGCTGAAGGACCAGTTGGACCAGGCCGGGGCGGGCGCACTGCCGATCGCGCTGACCGAGGTGAACTCCGACGTCGACGAGGACACCCAGCCGGACGCCCTGTTCGGCGCCGACACCTATCTGACCGCCCTGGAGAGCGGGGTGTTCACGGTGGACTGGTGGGACACCCACAACGGCCCGCAGGCGATCAGCACCGCGCCCGACGGCGCGACGGACTTCGACGACTACGGCATCCTGTCCAGCGGCACCTGCGTCGGAGACGTGTGCGAGCCCGCGCTCAACACGCCGTTCCCGACCTACTACGCGATCAAGATGCTCAGCGAACTCGGGCGGCCCGGCGACCAGTTGGTGGGCGCGGGCACCACGAGCGCGCTGGTGTCCGCGCACGCCGTGCACCGCGCGGACGGCTCGCTGAGCGTGCTGCTCATCAACAAGGACCCGTCGAACTCCCAGCACGTCGCCCTCCACTACGCCGGGTTCACCCCGGACCCGGCGTCCGCGAGCGTCGCGCTCTACCGCGACGAGGCCGACTCCATCGACACCTCGACCACCGGCGACCCGAACTCCGCGACGCTGCCGCCGTATTCGGTCACCACGCTGACGCTGCGCGCCGCCGCCGGCAGCGCGTCGGCGCTGTCCGCACCGGGCGCCCCGAAGGTGACGGCGGCCGGCTCCACCACGGCCACCGTCTCCTGGACCCCCTCGGCGGGCGGGACCGCCGACCGGTACGAGGTCTACCGCTCCGACGGCACCACCAGCGAGCTCCTGGCCACCTCCACCGGCACCTCCGCCACCGTGGCCAACCTGACGCCCGGCACCACCTCCACCTGGAACGTGCTCGCCCGGGACGCCGCCGGGCGGCTCTCGCGGCCCTCGGACCCGGTGACGGTGCGCACCGGGACCCCGGCGGACTCGACCTGCCGGGTGTCGTACCGGCTCACCGGCGGCTGGGGCAACGGCTTCAACGCGGACGTCAACGTCACGAACACCGGACCCGTACCGATCACCGGGTGGACGCTGGCGTTCACCTTCCCGAGTGGCGCGGACGAGTCGGTCACCGGGTTCTGGAACGCCGAGCTGAGCCAGTCCGGGCGTACGGTGGTGGCCACACCGGTGGACTGGAACGCCACGCTCGCCGCGAACGGCGGCAACTCGGCGGACTTCGGGTTCACCGGGGCGAACAGCGGCGCGTATCCGCCGCCTACCGTCTTCACCTTGAACGGCACGGTCTGCACGACCACCTGAGCCGCCGTCATGTGGTGCCGTGCGGCATCCGGCCGGCGCGGCCGAGCGTCTGGGATGATCACGCCATGCTCCAGGTATGCCTGAACGGCGCCAGAGACCGATCCGAGTGCGAGTGGCTGCCGGTGACGCCCCAGCAGCTCGGCGACGCAGCCGCGGAGGCCGTCTCCCTCGGCGCCCGCTCGATCCATATCCATCCCAAGGACGAGAAGGGGGCGGACACGATGGCGGCGGTGAGTGTGGACGCCGCGGTCGCGGCGGTGCGGGCGTCGGCGCCCGGCGTTCCGATCGGCGTCACCACCGGGGAGTGGACCGAGCCGGACCCCGAGCGGCGGGCCGCGCTGGTGCGGTCCTGGTCGGTGCTGCCGGATCACGCGTCGGTGAACTGGCACGAGGAGGGGGCGGAGGTCGTCGCTGACGCGTTGCTGTCGGTGGGGATCGGGGTGGAGGCGGGGGTGTACTCCGGGACGGATGCGGCGGTCAGGTTGCGGGGGTGGCCGGGGGTGGGGCGGGTGGTGCGGGTTCTGGGGGAGGTGGTCGAGCGTGATCCGGAGCGGGCGGTGGGGGTGGCGGAGGAGTTGCTGCGGGAGTTGGCGGGGTTGGGTGGGCTGGATCGGGTGGGGAGGGGGGTGCTGTTGCTGCATGGGGAGGAGGGTGGGGCGTGGCCGGTGTTGAGGGTGGCGGCGGGGAGGGGGCTGGATGTGCGGATCGGGGTGGAGGACACGTTGGTGTTGCCGGATGGGAGGGTGGCGGAGGGTAATGGGGCGCTGGTGCGGGCTGCGCTTGAGGAGGTGGCGGGGGCGGCGCGGTGAGGTTCGGCGACGGTGGGCGGTGAGGTTCGCCGGGGCTCCGGTGGCGGGGTTCGAGACTGCATATTTACGGCGCCTGCGGGGGGTTTCGTTGCCTGATCCTTCTTCCTCGCGCCACAAATATACGAACGTCTCGAACCCCGCCCCCTGCGCCCCGGCTTCCGTCTCTCCCGCGGCTCCAGGGTGGCGCACCGGGGTGAGGGGGCCGGGGGTGGGGGTGGGGGGGCGGGGGTTCGGCAGGGTGGGGCCCCGGGCCGGGGTGGTCTGGGCGGTGGGCGGCTTGGGGGGTGGTCTGGGCGGTGGGTGGCCTGGGGGTGGTTTGTGCGGAGGGGGGCCTGGGGTCAGGGGGCCGTGGGGGGTGTGCGGGTGGTGGTCCAGGTGAGGAGTTGGGGGGCGGTCCAGGTGGTGAGGATGCGGGGTGGGGGGATGGCGGCGGATTCGGCGCGGGCGCAGCCGTTGATCTGCCAGTCGAGCTGGCCGGGGGCGTGGGCGTCGCTGTCGATGGAGAAGAGGGTGCCGAGGTCGCGGGCGAGGGTGAGGAGGTGGGGGGGCGGGTCGAGGCGGTGGGGGCTGCTGTTGATCTCGACGGCGGTGCCGGACTGGGCGCAGGCGGCGAAGACGGCTTCGGCGTCGAAGGTGGACTCGGGGCGTTGTTTGGCCTCGCCGATCAGCCGGTTGGTGCAGTGGCCGAGGACGTCGACGAGGGGGTTGGTCACCGCGGCGATCAGGCGGCGGGTGAAGAGGGGTGCGGGCATGCGGAGTTCGGAGTGGGCGGAGGCGACGACCAGGTCGAGGCGGTCGAGGAGGTCGTCGCGCTGGTCGAGGCCGCCGTCGGAGAGGATGTCGCACTCGATGCCGGTCAGCAGCCGGAAGGGCGCGAGGCGTTCGTTGATCTCGGCGACGACGTCGAGTTGCCGGAGCAGCCGGTCGGCGGTGAGGCCGCGGGCGACCTTGAGGCGGGGGCTGTGGTCGGTGAGCACCATCCAGGAGTGGCCGAGGTCGCGGGCGGTGCGGGCCATCGCCTCGATCGGGCTGCCGCCGTCGGACCAGTCGGAGTGCACGTGGCAGTCGCCGCGCAGCGCGGCGCGCAGTGACCGGCCGGCGCCGTCGGCGGGGGGCGCGGGCTGGTCGCGTTCGAGGTCGGCGAGGTAGGCGGGGGTGCGGCCGGCGCATGCCTCGGCGATGACCGTGGCGGTGGTCTTGCCGATGCCCTTGAGGTCGGTGAGCCGGCCGGTGCGGGCGCGCTGGTGGACCTCGGCGGGCGGGAGTGCGGCGACGACGTCGGCGGCGTTGCGGAACGCCCGGACCCGGTAGGCGGGTGCGAGGGCGCGTTCCAGCAGGAAGGCGATCCGGTCGAGTGCCTCGATGGGCTCCATGGTGGCGCTGTTCCCGTCCGGCGCCGCGGCTAACGGCCGAGCGGGTGGGCGTCACCCGCTCGGCCGCGGCGCCCGTACCTCTGCCGGGCGCCCGTACCTCTGCCGTGGCGCGGGCCCGTATCGGCCGGGCGGGCAGCGCCGGGGTGCGGGTCACGCCTTCGGTACGTGCAGGGCGTCCCAACTCTCCTTGCCGGGAGGCCACTTGAGGGCGGCTCCGGTCCAGCCCTTGTGGTGGTCGGTGCTGTACTTGCGCTGCCATGCCTCGTAGGAGGCGACGTCGCCGGAGCCGATGACGTCCTTGTTCGCGGTGCTCTTGTAGTGGTCGCAGCCGACCGCGACCAGGCGGGCGTGCATCGCGGCCACGATCGGGGACTTGCGGCCGGCGGTGAACCAGGCCGCGCCCGGGAACGCCTCGTAGCTCGGGGCGCCGCCCGACGTGCTCTTCGCGGCCCAGGTGGTGAGCGCGGCGGCGTCGGCGAAGTGGGCGACGTTGCGGTCCATGCCGTCGGTCGAGCTGTACTGGTGGATGGTCCAGGCGTGCTCCACCCGCGGGTGGCCGGCGGCCGCGCCGGGGTCGGCGATCCACAGGCCGTCGCCGCAGAAGGAGGTGGTGTCGCGGTGCAGCCAGAAGTCGAGGTTGCAGTAGAGCAGCACCCGGTGGGCGGCCGACGCCTTCTGCAGCGCCTTGATGAAGGCGTCCTTGTCCGCTCCCGACACGCCCGTGTCCTCCCAGTCCATGGCGAGGATGTCACCGGCCTTCACCCCGGCGTGCTGGAGGAAGTAGGTGACCTGCGTGGCCATGCTGCCGGGCCGGGCGAAGTGGTAGTGGCCGACGGCCACGCCCGCGGCCCGGGCGTGGGCGACCTGCGCGGCGTGCTTGGGGTTGACGTAGCTGGTGCCCTCGGTGGCCTTGACCATGACGAAGCCGAGGCCGGAGGTGCTGTAGGTGCTGGACTGGTAGGACGCGACGTCGATGCCCTTGACGGTCATGGGCGGCCTTTCACTCACGTGGTGCTGTGCGGTGGTTCGTCCGTGGGTTCTCGTAGGGTCACGGGTACGGGTGGGTGCGGGTTACGGGTGGGTGCGGGCGGTTTACCCGGTGCTCCGGCTCAGTGGACGCTCCCCACGTCGAACGTGCCGCCGCAGACCACGGGATCACCCGTGGCCAGGGTCATGGCGTCCTTCGACCCGGGCGGGTACGCCTTGAGCAGGGTCGGTCTGCGCCAGCAACTGTCACCGTTGACCCCCTGGTTGAGCGTGTGCAGGTCCGCCTCGACACTCGCGCCCGGCTTGAGGCCGACCGCGGCGCCCCGCGGCCCCTCCCGGCCAGCGGGCTTCCCTATCGTGCTGCCGTCGCCGCGGATCAGCGACACCCCCGGGAAGCCGTCGAGGACGCAGGTGCGCGAAGAGGTGTTTGTGAATCGCAGGGGATAGTACATCTGGCCCGCACCCGGGTCGCTGCGGCCGAGCCGCATCGTCAGGTCGGTGACGGTGCATCGGCTGCCGGCCGCCTCGGGCCGCGCGGCCGTGGACTGCGGCGCGGACGACCCCGGTACGGCGGACCGCGGTACGACCGTCCCCGCCGTCGCGGTCGACCCGGGCGCCGCGCTGCCGCTCGGGGCCGCGGCACCGGAACCGCCCGCCGGGCTCGCCGCCGGCGACGTCGACCGCGCGGACGTGTCCGACACCTTGCCGCTGTTGCCGCACCCGGCCGCGCCGAGCGCCAGCATCGCGACGGCCGCCGCGGCGAACGGGGCCGTACGCGCCAGGGGGTGCCGTCCGGCGGCCTTCCTTCGGCTCTGCGATGACGTGGTACGCATACCTACCCGGTTCTCGCCCCGCGCCCCTTCGAATCACCGCCGCCCCGAATTGTTGCCGTATCCGCACATCCTGTACGCCCCGTTCGAACCCCGCCCCCCGTCCGTGCGACGTCAGTTGTCGAACCAGACGGCCAGCCGCACGGGCGTACCCGCCGACCCGACCGTCCACCCGCTCCGCAGCTTTTCCCCATCGACCGCGACCGGCTGCGGCTTTTCCCGAAGGCCGGCGCGCGGCAGCCCGACCAGGTTGAGCGCATGGCAAGCCTCGATCACCCCCAGTTGTCCGGGTTGGGGCGGAACCCAACGGCCCCTCAGGACGTGCTGGTACGACTGGCCGCACACGAGGCCGGTCGACACGGGATATCGCTGCGTCGCGGGCGGCTGGAGGACGCTGTTGTCGAGGCTCTGCTGACGTATGGCGACGGCAGCCGATCCGCAGGTCCGTCCGGCCGCCACCCAGCACCGGCGGCCCGGCGTCCCGCCCGAGTGGAGGGAGCGTTGCCTTGCCGACCCTGCTGTGCGCGTCAATGTGGCGCGCTATTTCCCGCTCACGTCGGGACAGTTTGCACACCTCACGCGGAGCAAGGAAGAGCAGGTCCATCAGGCCGACCTGCGGCCGGCAGGGACCTCTGCCGAGGCGGAGCTGCGGGAACTCAGTCGAGCCAGACCAGCATGGCCTCGCCTGCTTGGGCAGCGGCGCCGAAGAACGGGGCCAGCGGGTCGAACCACCCGCGCACCCATTCCAGGGCACCGGGCTCATCCCAGAGGAGCGGGTAGATCTGCGCGGCCGTCATCTGCTCGGGGTCAACGTCCCGGCTCAAGTCCTCGAAGGACAGGTCGGCCAGGGCGCCGGCCGCGAGCTTGACCCGGTCCGCGTCCAGGTACCTGGCCGGCCCGTAGCCCCAGTCCTCGCTGGTGAGTGCCTGTTCTCCATGAACGATGTCGACGGGAAAGCTCGCGCGTTGGAGGAGGAATGCGATGGCGGCGAACGCCTTGTGGGTGGTCAGCTGCCGCGCGTCCGAGGGAGCGACGGCACTGCTGCCGTCGGTCTCCATGATCTCCATGATCTCCATGGCGTACTCGAACGCCCAGTCCGGGTCCGTGACCGCCCTGGCCAGCTCGGCCGGTGTCACACGCAGGTACTCACCATTCATGCTCACCAGCGCAGCGTACGAGGCACCACTGACACGGCGATCTCGCAGGCACCGTCGTAGTCGTCCGCCGGTGGCTCGGCTCTCCGGCCGGGTGTACGGCCCCCGTCGGCGGAGTTGAGGGCCGTCGCGGCGGCGGGCGGCCGGCCCGGACGAGGGGGCTCGTCCGGGCCGGCCGGTTGTTGCAGGGGGCTTCCTACAGGTCGAGCTGGTACTGGAGGGTCGTGTGGGTGGGCGTGTAGCCGAGGCTGTCGTTGACGCGTCTCATGGGGGTGTTGCTGTCGGCGGTGTCGGTCAGGAGGCCGCCGAGGCCGGGGTGTTCCGCGCGGGCCTGGCGGATCGACTCGGCCTTCATCCAGCGGCCGAGGCCGTGCCCGCGGTGCTCGGGCAGCACCGCGGTGCCGTAGTGCTGCCCGTCACCCGATCCGCCGCCGGGGACGACGAGTTCGGTGAAGCCGGCGATCGAGTCGTCGCGGGTGTCGAGGGCGACGACCGTGTGCAGGTGGTCGCCGCGGTCCGCGACGGCCTTCGCCACGGCCCGCACCCGGTCCACGTCCCAGGTCATGGTGCCGTAGTCGGTGTCGTCCATGGGCATGTCGTCCATGGCCCGGCGTGAGGCGGCGAAGGTCGGGGCGAGGTGGTCGGGGACGGTGCCGTGCCATGACACCAGCCGGTAGCCGGGGTGCGGGTGCGCGACGACCGCGGCGAGGGCGGCGTCGTCCACGTCGGCCAGCGGCAGCCGGGCGAAGCGCAGGGTCAGGACCTTGCGGAAGCCGCGGGCCGGCAGGAAGCGCTCGCCGGGTGACCCGGCCTCGGCCTGCGCGATCACGCAGCGTCTGGCGTCGTCCCGGGCGGCGGCCACGGCGGTCTCCAGGAGCCGCGAACCGACGCCCGCGCGCCGCTCCACGGGGTGGACGCCGAGGGTCAGTTCGGCCAGGTGCTGCTGCCCGGGATCGGTGAACAGCCGCAGGAAGGCCGTGCCGACCGGGATGGAGTCGGCGTCGGACGCCAGCCAGGCGAGACGTCGGCTGTGCGACCCCTGCGCGGGGTCGGTCAGTGCGGTGATGTGAAACGACAAGGTGTCTCCGTCGTGAGTGTGAGGAGGTGGGAACGGTCGGTACGCGGACTCACCTGCTGGTCACTCCTGCGCATGGGCTCCACACCTCCTGGTCACGACGGTGCCGGTCCGGAAGGGCCCCGGAAGACCCCGGAACGACATGAACGGCCGGGCGAACCTAACCGCTCCCCCGGCCCCCGGCAAGTGGTTAACGGTCCGCCGGACCGGGAAGCGCGTGAGCCTGCGGCGCACGCGACTTGGCGCACTCCGCACTTTTCGGGGCCGCCACCCACCGGCGATGATCGGATACGTGGCCGGTGGACGGGCGACCCTCCGTCACATCGGCGCGATCAGACGGCACCACCCAGGGAACGTCATGCTCACCACCGTGCTGGACACCACCCACCTCCCACCCTCCGACCGGGCGGCGGCCTGGGTGGAGACCACGCAACAGGCCCTCATGGCCACCCGTATCGACTTCCTCTCGCCCGACCGGATCAGCGCCCGCATCCGGACCATGGCCCTCGGACCGGTGCAACTGTCGGTGATGTCGTACTCGCCGCTGAACTCCCGGCGCACACCTCGGCTCATCCGGCAGTGCGACCCCGAGCAGTACCAGCTCGCGCTGACCCTCGCCGGACAGCAGAGCATCGAACAGGCCCGGGCGTACGCCGCGCTCGGCCCCGACGACCTGCTGCTGTACGACAGTTCACGTCCGTTCAGCGCCACCGCGGGCCCGGACCCGACGGGGGCCAGGGTGCTGCTGCTGCAGTTCCCCCGGCGCCTTCTGCCGCTGCCGGAGCGGGCCGTCGCGCCGCTGTGCGGACACGCGCTTCCGGGGCGAACGGGCGTCGGGCGGCTGCTCTGCCAGATGCTGACCGGGCTCGCCGACGCGCACGCCGATCTCACGTATCCGGACGGCGCGCGGCTCGGCAGCACCGCGCTCGATCTCACAGCGGCCCTGCTGGCCCACCACGCGGACCGGCCGGCGCTGCTTCCGGCCGAGTCGCGGCAGCGCGAACTGTTCGAGCGGATCAGCGACTTCATCACCGCCCACCTGCACGATCCGGGGCTCACGCCGGGCGCCCTCGCCGCGGCGCACTTCATCTCCACGCGCTATCTGCACCGCATCTTCCAGTTGCACGGCAGCACCGTCGGCGACGTCATCCGTCGGCAGCGCCTCGCCCGCTGCCGCCGGGATCTGGCCGACCCCGCCCAACGCGCGGTCCCCATCGGCGCGATCGGGGCACGCTGGGGATACCCGCGGCCCTCCGACTTCACCCGCGCCTTCCGCGCCGCCACGGGAATGTCGCCCAGCGAGTACCGCGCCTTGTGCGCCCGATGATCGCGAAGTAGGGTCCCCGAGCACGTATGGGGAGATCATCGCAGGTGGGGGATATGACGGACGAGAAGGGCGCGCCCGCGAAGGGCGCGAGTGCGTGGGGGCAGGCCGTGACGGCCGTGGTACTGGTGGGGGTGCTCGCGGTCGGTCTGTGGACCGTTCAGAGGACGTCGTCGTCGCACGGCGAGAGCGCGTCGCCGCCGGCCACCTGCTCGGGTGGGCGGTCCGCAACGGCGTCGACGGGGGCCGCGGAGGAGGGCGCCACGGACCGCGCCAAGGACGGCGCGAAGGGCAGCGCGAACGGTGGCGCGAAGAAGGCGGCGAAGGGGCCGCGGCAGGCATCCGGGCTGCAACTGTGCGAGGCGCTGAACCGTCCCGACCTCGCCGACCTCCTGGGCACTCCGGGCGAGACGGCGAAGTCCGCGAGCGGCAGCGACGGCGCCTTCACGTCTCCCGGCGGCCACAAGACCGCCACGCCCTCGGCCCGCGTGGAGTTCGGCACCTACACCGTGAACCTGGCGGCCAGTTACGACCGTATGCCGGTGACCGAGTACGCGTCCCTGCTCGGGGCCGGCGACGACGCGCGGCGGCAGACGGTGCTGGGCCGCACCGCGGTCCTGTACGCGGACCGCACCCTCAGCATCAGCTTCCGGCTCGACGGGAGCGACTCCGACAGCCGCCCGGGCGTCCCGGCGCGTTCCCTCGCCGTGGCCCTGGACGCGAGGGACAGCGGCGGCTCGTTCGAGTTCACCCTGTGGCGCACGGACGGCGGGGCGGCGGACGACGCGGCGCTGCTGAGCGTCGCGCAGAAGGTGCTGCCCACCATCCCGGGGTGGACCACCGAGGACTGAAAGCCGCGGGCGCGTGCTCCGCGCCCGGTCGTGCCGACGCAGCGTCTGGAGGGCAACCTCCAGGCGCTCTTCGTCTGCTGCGCCCGAGTCCGCTCCGTTGTGACGCACCTCTCATCCCGTTGCGCCTCCACACCCCCACCCCGAAGCGGAATCTCCATTCCTCATCCGCTACCCTCCTAGGATCGGAATGAGTATTCCGCTTACGGAACGGGAACCGAGGGAGCTCTATGGCCACGACGGAGCGGCGTACACATCATCAGGTCACATTCGCGGTGCTGGCGGCGGCCGTCGCCGCGTACGCGCTGCTCCAGTCGCTGGTGACACCGGTGCTGGGCGTGATCGCGGTGGACCTGCACACGAGCCAGAACACCGTCACCTGGGTGCTGACGGCGTATCTGCTCTCGGCGTCGATATTCACGCCGATCATGGGCCGCATCGGCGACATGATCGGCAAGGAGCGCGTGTTCGTGGCGACCCTGGTCGCCCTGTCCGTGGGATCGCTGCTGGCCGCGCTCGCCACCAACGTGACGGTGATGATCATCGCCCGGGTCATCCAGGGCATCGGCGGCGGCGTGCTCCCGCTGGCGTTCGGGATCATCCGCGACGAGTTCCCCAAGGAGAAGCTGAACGGCGCGGTCGGGGCGATCGCCTCGCTCAGCGCGGTCGGCGCGGGCCTGGGCATCGTGCTGGCCGGCCCGATCGTCAACGCCCTTGACTACCACTGGCTGTTCTGGCTGCCGATGATCCTCACCGTCGCCGCGGCGGTGGCGGCCCACTTCTTCGTGCCGGAGTCGCCGGTGCGCACGGAAGGCAGGATCAGCTGGCTGCCCGGCATCCTGCTGTCGGCGTGGCTGGTGGCCCTGCTGGTCGCGCTCAGCGAGGCACCGGACTGGGGCTGGGGCTCGGCCAAGGTGATCGGGCTGATCGTCGCCGCCGCCGTGCTCGCGGTCGCCTGGGTCATGGTGGAGCAGCGCTCGGCCTCGCCGCTGATCGACATGGGCATGATGCGGCGTACCGCGGTGTGGACCAACAACCTGGTCGCCCTGCTGATCGGCGTCGGGATGTACGCGGTCTTCGCGTTCCTGCCGGAGTTCGTCCAGACCCCGTCGAGCGCCGGCTACGGATTCGGCGCGAGCATCACCGCGTCGGGTCTGATGCTGCTCCCCTCGACCGTCACGATGTTCTTCGTCGGCATGTGGTCCGGCCGGCTCGCCCGGCTGATCGGCGGCAAGGCCGTCGTCGTGATCGGCTGCCTGGTCGGCGTCGCCTCGATGGCCATCCTCGCCTTCGCCCACCAGGACAGGTGGGAGATCTTCGTCGCCACCGGCGTCATGGGCATCGGCTTCGGCCTGGCCTTCGCGGCCATGTCCAGCCTGATCGTCAACGCGGTGCCGCCGGAGCAGACCGGCGTCGCCAGTGGCATGAACGCCAACATCCGCACCATCGGCGGCTCGATCGGCGCCGCCTTGATGGCCAGCATCGTCACCGCCGACACCGGTGCCGGCGGCCTGCCCAAGGAGGCCGGCTACACCCACGGGTTCGCCATGCTGGCCGGCGCCCTGGTCATCGCGACGCTCGCGGCGACCCTCATCCCCTCCGCGCGGCGCCGCGCGGGCGCGAACGACGAGCCGGAGCACGGCGAGTTGGCCATGGTGGCGGGCGGGACGGTCGTCGGCGACAAGTCGGAGTGACCGGACCTCATGGAGCGCGGGCCCGGCGACGCCGGCGGGTCCGGCGGGTCCGGATCGGGGCGGCCGTCGGTCGTCCCCGTCCGGGCCCGGCCCACAGCCCGGCGCCGTAGGCTTCGGCCCGGGCGCGTGGACCCGTGAAGGAAGTGGTGAGCATGGCGGTACGGGACGACACCGGCCGGCCGATGCGCCGGGACGCCGCGCGCAACCACCAGTTGATCGTCGAGGCCGCCCGCGAGGTCCTCTCCGAGTTCGGTACGGACGCGACCATGGAACTCATCGCGTCGCGTGCCGGAGTCGGCGTCGGCACGGTGTACCGCCGCTTCCCCAACAAGGAAGCGCTCGTCGACGAGTTGGTGCACCTCATCCTCGGCGAACTCGACGAGGCCGCCACGAAGGCGCTGGCACGCGGCGACGGCACCGGGCTGGAGCACTTCCTGCGCGTGCTCGGGCAGTCCTACAGCGACCACCGCGGCTACGCCCGCGAACTCGTCGGCCGCGCCGGCATCGAGCGCGGCGCCGACCGGTTGCGCCGGCTGATCGACGAACTCCGCCGGCAGGCGCAGGAACACGGGCACATCGGCCCCGACATCAGCCTCGGCGACGTCCTGGCGACCGCCTGGGCGCTCCGGGGCATCATCGAGACGACCGGGTCGGTGACTCCGCACGCCTGGAAGCGCCACCTGGACATTCACCTGGCCGGGCTGAGGTCCGCCGGCCCGCCGAGCGACAGGCCCGCCGTCAGCACCGCCGATCTGGTGCGCATCAGCCGCAGTACGTCCTGACCCTCCCGCGACCCGACCCGCGGCCCCGCCCCGGAGAACGGTCACGCGAGCGGCCGCGTGAACGGCCCCCCGGACGCCGGACGCCGGACGGTCAGTCGAGCCGCGCCAGGTGAGCGTCGAGGACCCGCACCGCCCAACCGGTGTCCTCCTCCGGGTCCTGCCGGACGAGGTGCAGCGCCAGACCGTCGACCAGCGCGTGCAGCCGCTCGGCCTCGACGGGGACGTCGGCGGCGGCCACCCGCACGGACCGCACCACCCGCTCGCACAGCGCGCGTTCGTCCCGGTGCACGCTCCGGAAGGTGTGGCGCAACTCCGGGTCCGTCATCGCCGCGGTGCCGAACGCGAGGCAGACCTCCATCTCCAGCCGGCGCTGCGCGTCCAGCGGCAGGAGTTCCAGCAGCACCAGCCTGGCCCACCGGTCGTCGTCGGGGGAGATCGCCGCGACGCGGGCCATCAGGCGCTCCGCGACCATCTCGTACGCGCCGATCCGCACGCTCGCCTGGGTCGGGAAGGTGTAGCGCAGCGAGCTGGGCGGCAGCCCGGCCTCCGCGGCGATCCTGCGCACCGACAGCGCCTGGATGCCGTCGCGCACCAGGACGCGCCAGGCCGCCTCGGAGACCAGGCGGTTGCGTTCTTCGGCGTCGAGCACGCGGGGCATGGCGCCATGGTCGCACAGCCGTACGGGAAATGTGCTATACCTGGTTTCAGTACAGTCGTACGAGAACGACTGCGCGAACGATTGCGAGGAGCGACGTGACGTGGATCGTCCTGATCGCGTCGGGGGTGATGGAGGCCGTCTGGGCCAGCGCACTCGGCGCGACGCAAGGGTTCCGGCGCCTTTGGCCGACCATCGTGGTCGTGGCCGCGATGGCCCTCAGCATGGGCGGGCTGGCCTTCGCCATGAAGACGCTGCCCGTCGGCACCGCCTATTCCGTCTGGGTCGGCATCGGTGCCGTGCTGACCGCCCTGGTGGCCGCCGCCCGCGGCCAGGACCGGCTCACCTCCCTGCGGGCGGCACTGCTGGCCGGCCTGATCGGCTGCGTCGTCGGACTGAGGGCGGTGAGCTGAGTGCCCTGGCTCGTCCTGTTCTGCAGCTCGCTGCTGGAGGCCGTCTGGGCCACGGCGCTGGGCGCCAGCGACGGCTTCACCGAGGCCCTGCCGACCCTGGTCTTCTTCGCCACCCTGGCCATCAGCCTGACCGCCCTGTCCTACGTGGTGAAGCACATCCCGATCAGCGTCACCTACGCGGTCTGGAGCGGGTCCGGCGCCGCCGGCACCGTCCTCTGGTCCATGGCCACCGGCCACGAGACCGTCAGCGGCCTGAAGCTGCTCTTCCTCACCGGCATCATCGGCTGCATCGTGGGGCTCAAACTGGCCAAGCCGCACTCCGGTGACGCCGGCTCCGCGTGAGTCCCCCGCCCGCCGCGCCCCTTCGCCGAGCGCGGGTCAACGCGTCACGGGTCAACGCGTCACGGCGCCGGGTCGCCCGGCGCGACGAGCCCGGTCTCGTAGGCGACGACGACGGCTTGGGCGCGGTCGCGCAGGGCGAGCTTGGTGAAGATGCGGGTGACGTGGGTCTTCACGGTGGCCTCGCTGAGTGTGAGGTGGCGGGCGAGTTCCGCGTTGGACAGACCGCGGCCGACGAGGGCGAGGACCTCACGCTCGCGCGGTGTGAGGGCGGCGAGATCACGGGCGGCGGCCGAAGCGGGCGCGGGCTCGGCGGGTTGCGCGGCGCCCGTGGCGAAGCGCTCCACCAGGCGGCGGGTGATGGAGGGCGCGAGCAGGGCGTCCCCGGTACGGACCAGGTGCACGGCGGCGGCCAGGTGCGCGGGGGTGACGTCCTTGAGGAGGAAGCCGCCGGCGCCTGCGGCGAGGGCCGCGTAGACGTAGCGGTCGAGGTCGAAGGTGGTCAGCATGATCACCCGGCACTCGGGGACGTGCGCGAGCACCAGGCGGGCGGCTTCGAGGCCGTCCATGACGGGCATCCGGACGTCCAGCAGGGCCACGTCGGGCCGCAGCCGCCGCACCGCGTCCACCGCCTCGGCGCCGTCCCCGGCCTCGCCGACCACGTCGATGCCGCGCGCGGTCAGGATCAGCCGGAAGCCGGTACGCACGAGTTCCTGGTCGTCGGCGATCACCACCCGGGGCGCCGGGCCCCCCGCGGGGACCCCGGCCGCGCCCGCGCCGTCAGCGTCCGCCCGGTCCGTGGCCGCCCCGTCAGGGTCCGGTACGCCGGGCAGCCCCGTCCCGGTCACGGCCGGTCCAAGGGGATGCGGGCCCGGACCCGGAAACCGCCGCCGAGCCTGCGCCGGGCGTCGAAGTCCCCGCCGTAGACCGCGACGCGCTCGCGCAGGCCGAGCAGCCCCCGTCCGGTGCCGCCCGGCCGCCGCCGCTTCGCGAGCGCACCGGCCTGACCGACCGCGCCCGTCCCCAGCCCTGCGTCCTCCGGCACCCCCGGCACCCCGGTGAGCACGCTCGGCCCGCCGTTGAGCACCTCCACCCGCAGCCAGTGGTCGGCGTATCGCACTGTCACCTCCGTCTTCGCCCCGCCGCCGTGCCGCAGCGCGTTCGTCAACGCCTCCTGGATGATGCGGTACGCGGTGACGTCGATCCCCGCCGGCAGCGGCCGCGGCGTACCCGAGATCCGCACCTCGACCGGCAGTCCGGCGAAGGCGATCCGGTCGACCAGCGAGCCGAGCCGGTCCAGACCCGGGGCCGGCGCGAGCCCGTCGCCCTCCGGCTCCGACCGCTCCCCGCGCTCCGGCCCGCCGCCCGCGCCGCCGCGCGTACCGCCGCCGTACGGCTCCCCGCCGCCGTACGGCCCGTCGGCGCCGTCCTGGTCAGGTGCCAGCAGGCCGAGCAGGTGCCGCAGTTCGGTCATCGCGCCACGCCCGGCCGTCTCCACCGCCGCCATCGCGGCCGCCGCCTCGTCCGGCATCGTGGCGAGCACCTCGCGGGCGGCGCCGGCCTGGATCACCATGACGCTGACGGTGTGGCTCACGACGTCGTGCAGCTCGGCCGCGATCCGGGCGCGCTCGGCGGACACCGCGGCCCGCGCCGCGCTCTCCCGCTCGCGCTCCAGCAGCCAGCCGCGCTCCCCCACCGCCCGGCGGTGCGCCCGCCGGGCCCGCACCAGCGCCGCCGCCAGCCACGCCGCGGCGACGCACACCGCCACCAGCGCGCCGACCAGCACGTCCACCCCTGAAACCGCCACCGTCACACCCTCCCACCAGGTCCCGCGCCCGGCATCATCCCCCAGGACGGGCCACGTACATCACCGGGTTGACGCCCGGCCGCGGTTACCTCCGGGGACGGACGCGGCCGGTCCGGGCCCGCTCCTACGGTGAGGCCGTGACCACAGACCAAGACGGCACGCGGCGGATCGTCGTACGACTGGACCGCGTGCACAAGGAATACGGCGACGCCAAGGCCCTGGACGGCCTCGACCTCGAAGTCCGCCAGGGCGACGCGGTCGCCGTCATGGGGCCGTCCGGCTGCGGAAAGTCGACGCTGCTCAACATGGTGGCCGGGCTCGACCGCCCCACCTCCGGGCTGGTCGAGGTGAACGGCCAGGACCTGCGCGGGCTCGGCGAGACCGCGCTCGCGCTCTTCCGGCGCCACCAGGTCGGGATGATCTTCCAGTTCTTCAACCTCATCGACGACCTGCCCGCGCTCGACAACGTGGCACTGGCCGCGCAGCTCACCGGCAGCCCGGCCCGGCAGGCCCGCCGCCGCGCGCTGGAACTGCTGGACGAACTCGGTGTCGCCGACCGGCGGAACAACTACCCGGCCGCGCTCAGCGGTGGCGAGCGCCAACGGGTCGCCGTCGCGAGGGCGTTGATGAACCGTCCGGCCCTGCTGCTGGCCGACGAGCCGACCGGTGCCCTCGACAGCCGCTCCGGCGAGCAGGTCATGGACCTGCTGATCGACCTCAACCAGATCGGCCAGACCCTGCTGATCGTCACCCATGACGCGCGCCTGGCCACCCGCTGCGCCAGCCGCCTGGTCGAGGTCGCCGACGGCCGGGTGGCCGGGGAGCGCACGATGGAGCCGCGCTCGTGAGCGCGGTGTGGCGGGCGGCGCGCGCCGCGGTACGGCGGCGCAGGCTCCAGACGGTGATCATCGGGCTCGTCGTCATGTGCTCCACGCTGACCACGGTGCTCGCGCTGGTGGTGCTCGACGCCGCGTCGGGGCCGTTCGACAGGGCGTTCGCACGGCAGCGCGGCGCGCACGAGGTGGCGAGCTTCGACCCGGCGAAGGTGTCGGACCCGCAACTCGCGGCCACGGCCGGCCGGTCCGGGGTGCGGGCGGCGGCCGGCCCGTTCGAGCAGGCGGTGCTGCGGATTCCGAAGGACTGGCTGTGGATGCCGCCGGGCGCGATCACCGTGGTGGGCCGGGCCGACCCGGGCGGGCCCGTGGACGACATCAAACTGCTGTCCGGCCACTGGGCCACCGGGCCGGGCCAGATCGTGGTGAACTACTCGGGCAACGGTGCACCCGGCCCGCACTGGCTCGGTACCCGCCTGACGGTGCCAGGCCGGCCGACCCTCACGGTGGTCGGCCTCGCGGTGAGCATGAGCAGGTCGGCGGACTCCTGGGTCGCGCCGAGCCAGATCGCCGCGCTGCACCCGGTCGCCCGTCAGATGCTCTACCGGTTCACGTCGTCGCCGTTCTCGCAGTCCCGGTCGCGCGCGCACCTGGCGCAGGCCACGGCGGGGCTGCCCGCGGGCGCGCTGACCGGCTCGCAGTCCGCGGCCTCGCTGCGGCGCACGTTCTCCGCGCAGGCCGACAGCTACTCCTTCTTCATGACGCTCTTCGGTGTGCTGGGCCTGCTGGTGTCGGTGCTGATCGTCGGCAACGTGGTGAGCGGCGCGGTGGTCTCGGGCAACCGGCACATCGGCGTGCTCAAGGCGCTCGGGTTCACCCCCAACCAGGTCGTCGCGGTGTACCTGGTGATGGTGTCGCTGCCCGCCGTGATCGGTGCGGCCGTCGGCACCCTGGCCGGGCGGGCGCTGGCCCGACCGATCCTGCGGGTCGCGTTCAGCGGGGTGCTGACCGGGACCGCGAACCTTCGGGTCGACCTGTGGCCGGTGCTGCTCGGACTGCTCGGCGTGCCGCTGATCGCGGTGGTGGCCGCCCTGGTCCCGGCGCTGCGGGCGCACCGGCTGTCCGCGGCCCGGGCGATCAGCGCGGGCAGCGCGCCGCGGACCGGGCGCGGGCTGCGCGTGCAGCGGGCGCTCGGCGGCACCCGGCTGCCGCGCTCGGTCAGCCTCGGCCTCGGCCTGCCCTTCGCCCGGCCGGGCCGCTCGCTGATGACGATGGCGGCGATCCTGCTCGGGGTCACCACGGTGACGCTGGCGACCGGCCTGACCAGCACCATGACCCGGCTCGGGCACCCCTCGGACAACTACGGGGGCCGGCGGGTCGACATCGAGGTCGGCGGGCCGGGACAGCACAGCCTCAGCGGCGCGGGCACGAAACTCGCCGACCTCCAGGTCGAACAGCGGCTGGGGTCGCTGCCCGGCGCGAAGTGGGTCGCCGTGCGGGCGCTCGGCCGGGCGCGGGTGGCCGGCGACACCAGCGCCTCCTTCGTGAACTTCTACCGGGGCGCGGTGGGCGGCTCCACCGACGAGATCGTCAAGGGCCGCCGGCCGAGCGGTCCCGGCGAGATCGCCGCAGGCCCGGTCTTCCTCGACCGGCACGGGCTCTCCGTCGGCGACCGCACCAGCCTGGACGCCGACGGCCGTACGGTGCCGGTGCGGATCGTCGGCGAGCTGTTGGAGGGCAACTCCAATTCGGTGGACTCCGACTGGGCCACCATGGCGGTCCTCGCACCCGGCACCCGCGCGATGCAGTACACGGTCGGCCTCGCGCCGGACGCCGACGGTGCCGCGTACGTCTCCGCGGCCAAGCGCATCGACCCGCAGCTGCGCCCCACGCTCAGCCGGCAGAGCGCGGGGGCGCCGGTCATCACCGTCGTCGGCTTCTCGACGATCTTCACGGTGCTGCTGTCCGCCGTCACCGCGCTGGGCGTGTTCAACACGGTGCTGCTGACCACGCGGGAGCGGCGCCGGGACCTGGGGATGCTCAAGTCGATCGGGATGACACCGCGCCAGGTGGTGGTGATGACGGTGACGTCGGTGGCAGGGCTCGGCCTGGTCGGCGGGCTGCTCGGCATCCCGCTGGGCATCCTCGCGCACCGGACGGTGCTCGACCACGTCCCGATGATCGCCTTCCCCGCGTCGATGCGGGACGTGTGGCACGCGCCTCAACTGGCGGGGCTGGCCCTGGCCGGGGTGGTGATCGCCGCGCTCGGCGCGCTCGTACCGGCCCGCCAGGCGGCTCGGCTGACGATCTCGCAGGTGCTGCACAGCGAATGACGGCCCGCGGTACGGCGGGCGCCGCTCCCACGGCGCCCGCCGTCCGGGTCGGCACGGTCGTCACCAGGCGGCGCTCTCGTACGGCGCGGGGCGGGCGTTCCGCCGTGGACGGGTCAGCGGTCGGGGTCGTCGGGGTCGTCGGGGTCGTCGGCCCGGGTGGACCCGCCGCCGTCCGCCCGATCGGTCCCGCCGTCCGCCCGATCGGTCCGGTCGGTCCCGTCGGTCCCGCTGTCCGGGTCCGACCGCTCGGCCTCCTCCGCCCGCTCCTGCCCCGCCTGCTCCTCCCCCGCCTCCTGCCGCCTGCGCCTGAAGTGCCAGTAGACGAGGGCCGCGACCACGACCACCGCGACGACGATCGCGACGGCCGTGCCCGCGGTGTGCTCGACCCGCTTGTAGGCGTCGCCGGCGTAGTAGCCGAGCAGTGTGAAGCCGACCCCCCAGATGAGGCCGCCGGCGGCGTTGAAGGCGAGGAAGACCCGGTAGGGCATGCGGGAGATGCCCGCGAGCGCGGGCATCAGGGCACGGAAGAAGGCGATGAAGCGGCCGAGGAAGACCGCGGCCGGCCCGCGCCGGCGAATCAACTCCTCGGCGTGGCCGATGCGTTCGCGGTGCCCGCGCAGCGCGCGGGTCTCCAGGATGCGCGGCCCCAACCGCTTGCCGACCTCGTAGCCCACGCTGTCGCCGGCCACCGCGGCGAGCACCACCACCACGCACAGCCAGAACACCGACACCCGGCCCTGGCTGGCGACGACCCCGCCGAGCACCGCCGCGGTCTCGCCGGGCAGCACGAAGCCGAAGAAGAGGGCGTCCTCGCAGAAGACGAGGGCGCCGACGATCGCGTAGACGGCGGTGCCCGAGGAACGCGAGAGCCAGTCGGTGATGGAGTTCATACGGCCGCCGGCCGCCTCAGCGGACCGGCCGCGGCCGCTTGCGGCGCAGCAGCCGCCACAAGCCCCACGCCAGGTCGGCGACGAACACCACGATGCCGATCGCGAGCAGGAAGCCGAGGCCCCCGGCGGCCGCGCCGATCAGGCCGAGGACGATCGCCACGATGATCAGGAAGAGGAACAGGCTCATGGTCCGATGTCCTTTCGGGGCGGAGGGCGACCGGGCCGGCGGTCCCGTTCCGGTCGCGACCGGAACGCCGCCGGATGCCGGCCGGACCGGTGGCTCCCGTCGCCGGTACGGGGGCTCGGTCAGCGACGGGCGAGCAGCCGGGTGCCCTTCGCCCCCGGCTCGTACGGGAGCCCGTAGTGCTGGTAGATCGCCTCCTCGTCCTCGACCGGAAGGACGTCGTCCGTCCCGATCGAGGGGGCCGACTTCACCAGCGCCTTGGCGTAGGGGACCCGTACGTAGCCCGGGCCGATCACAGCCTCCGCGACGGGCACGAACACCAGCCGGTGCCGGGTGGGCAGTCCGACCCGGACCGTTGCCACCGCGGGCAGGTCCGTGGTGGTGTCCACGTAGACCGCCTCCAGGGCGCCGATCTTGTGGCTGTCCTCGTCGACCACGTCGTGGTCGCGCCACTCGCGCAGATCAGCGGACTCGATCATTCCCCAACCTACCTTTCGCCGGGGCACGCCCGGTGCCCTGTGCGTGGTCGCATTCCCCCGTTCCGGGGCATTACGCTCAGCCGGCGTCGACCTCGTCGCGGTCGCCGCCCCACAGCGTGTGGAACACGCCCTCGCGGTCGATCCGCCGGTAGGTGTGGGCGCCGAAGAAGTCGCGCTGGCCCTGGGTGAGGGCGGCGGGCAGCCGCTCGGCGCGCAGCGCGTCGTAGTAGGCGAGCGCGGCCGAGAAGCCGGGGGCGGGCACGCCGCCCGCCGCGGCCGCGGCCACCACGGCCCGCCAGTCGTCCTGCGCGGCGCCGATCTCGTCGGCGAACCGCTGGTCGGACAGCAGGCTGGGCAGGTCGGGGCGGCCGTCGTAGGCCGCGGTGATCCGGTCCAGGAACGCGGCCCTGATGATGCAGCCGCCGCGCCAGATGGCCGCGATCCGGCCCAGGTCGATGTCCCAGTCGTAGGCGTCGCTGCCGGCCTGGATCTGGTGGAAGCCCTGGGTGTAGGAGACGATCTTCGACGCGTACAGGGCCTGTTCGACCTGGTCGGCGAAGTCGGCCGCGGCCTGGCCGGACAGGGCCTTCGCCTGCGGGCCCGGCAGGCCGCGGGAGGCGGCGCGCAGGTCGGCGTGGCCGGAGAGCGAACGGGCGAAGACCGCCTCGGCGATCCCGGAGACGGGCACGCCGAGGTCGAGCGCGGTCTGCACGGTCCAGCGGCCGGTGCCCTTCTGCTCGGCCTGGTCGGCGACGATGTCCACGAAGGGGCGGCCGGTCGCGGCGTCGGTGTGGGCCAGCACCTCGGCGGTGATCTCGATCAGGTACGAGTCGAGCCGCCCGGTGTTCCAGGTGCGGAAGATGTCGGCGATCTGGGCCGGCGTGTAGCCGCCGATGGCGCGCAGCAAGTCGTACGCCTCGGCGATGAGCTGCATGTCGGCGTACTCGATGCCGTTGTGCACCATCTTCACGAAGTGGCCGGCGCCGTCCGGGCCGATGTGGGTGGTGCAGGGCGTGCCGTCCTTGGCCTTCGCGGCGATCCGCTCCAGCAGCGGGCCGAGCGACTCGTAGGACTGCGCGGAGCCGCCGGGCATGATGGACGGGCCGTTCAGCGCGCCCTCCTCGCCGCCGGAGATGCCGGTGCCGACGAAGTGGATGCCCTGCGCGCGCAGTTCCCGCTCGCGGCGCCGGGTGTCCTCGAAGTGCGCGTTGCCGCCGTCGATGATCACGTCGCCCTCTTCGAGCAGCGGGGCGAACTCGCGGATCACCGCGTCGGTGGGGTCGCCCGCCTTGACCATGATGATCAGCCGGCGGGGGCGTTCGAGGGCGGCCACGAACTCCTCGGGGGTGCGGGTGGCCACGAAGGCGCCCTCGTCGCCGTGCTCGTCGACGAGGGCGGTGGTCTTGGCGGTGGTGCGGTTGTGCAGTGCCACGGTGAACCCGTGGCGGGCGAAGTTCCGGGCGAGATTGCTGCCCATGACGGCGAGTCCGGTCACGCCGATGTCGGCGGTTGCGCTCATGTTCCGCTCCTGGTGCCGCTGCGGGGGCCGTGGATGCCGCTCCGGTCATTGTGCTCGTCCGGCGGCCGGCCGGCCCGCGCACCGGGGCCGTTCGGGGGTACGGCGCGGCCCGGCCGAGGCTGCTGGGCGGGCCTGGCCGGGCCGTGAGGAGCGGGGCGGCCGGGTCGGGCCCGGCCGGGCCGCTCAGCGTCGGCTTCGGCGATCTCGGGAGTCCCCGAACAGCAGGCGGTAGGCGATCAGCAGCACCAGCGAGCCGCCGATCGCGGCGAGCCAGGTATGGCCGTCGAAGAAGTGGTGCGGCACGGGCTTGTCCAGCAGCTTGGCCGACAGCCAGCCGCCGAGGAAGGCCCCGACGATGCCGATGACGATGGTGCCCAGCACCCCACCCGGGTCACGCCCGGGCAGCAGGAGCTTGGCGATCGCCCCGGCGAGCAGTCCCAGAATGATCCAACCGATGAGTCCCATGCTGGCCATATGCCCCGCGATTCGCCGGACACACCGCAAGACCCGCCGGATGGAGGGTTGTTACGGCGCCGGGACGTACCCGCGACGCGGACGGGACTTACGCGCCACGCGGCCGGGGCGGTGGCACTCGAAAGGAGCGGTGGCAACCCCCGGCCGAAGCGCCGACCAGCCCCCGGACGGAGCCCCCGCCGCGCCCGAAAAGGCGAGATATACGTTGGCCCGCCGGCGGGGTGCTCTGCGAAGGTGGCGGCCATGCACCCACCCCAGCAGCCGCCCCCGCCCCGGTCGTACCGCGAGACCCGCGGATGCCGCCGGTGATCGACTCGTACGCGGACCCCGGAACCCCCGACCACCGCAGCGCGGGCCGCTACCTGTGGTGGCTGCTCATGAGCCAGCGCGGCCGTACGGCCGGGGGCGCCCTGCTCGGCACCGTCTGGATGGTCCTCATCACCCTGACGCCCTACGTCCTGTCCCGCGCGATCGACGACGGCCTGGAACCGGGCCGGATGGGCGCGCTCACCGCGTGGAGCGGGGTCCTGCTCGGCCTGGGCGTGGTCAACGCCTGGGTGAGCATCATGCGGCACCGCACGATGACCCGGCTGCGGATGGACGCGACCTTCCGCACCGTCAAGTCGGTGGTGGGCCAGGCCACCCGGCTGGGTGCGGCGCTGCCGCGGCAGGCGAGGGCCGGCGAGGTCGTCACGATCGGCGTCACCGACGTCCAGCAGATCAGCCAGTCCCTTACGATGACCGGCCCGGGCTTCGGCTCGGTGATCGCCTACCTCGTGGTGGCCGGCCTGCTGCTGTCGGTCTCCGTGTCGCTCGCGCTGGTGGTGCTGCTCGGGGTGCCGGTCATCGCGGTGCTGGTCGGCCCGCTGCTGGGGCGGCTGCGCGGGGCGGAGGCGGTCTACCGCGAGCAGCAGGGCGGTCTGACCGCCCGGATCGGCGACCTGTCCGGTGGGCTGCGGGTCCTCAACGGCCTCGGCGGGAAGCAGCTGTTCGCCGACTCCTTCCGCCGGGACTCCGGCGAGCTGACCGGCCAGGGCTACCGGGTCGGGGCGGTGACGAGCTGGGTGCAGGCGCTCGGCGTCGGGCTGCCGATGGTCTTCCTCGCACTCGTCACCTGGCTCGCGGCCCGCCTCGCCGTCGAAGGGTCCATCTCGGTGGGCGAGTTCGTCGGGGTCTACGGATACGTCGCGGTGCTCGTGGTGCCGGTCGCGTTCTTCATCGAGTGCGGGTACGACGTCACGCGCGGGCTGGTGGCCGCCAAACGGGTGGTGGGCTTCCTGTCCCTGGTGCCCGACTCCGCCCTGCGCCAGGCCCGTACGGACCCGCCCGCCGCGCCGTCCGCGCTGCGCGACCCGGGCTCGGGCGTCGAGGTGGCGCCGGGCACGCTCACCGCGCTGGTCAGCGGACGGCCCGCCGAGTCCGCCGAGGTGGTGGACCGGCTCTGCGGGTTCACGCCCGGCGCCGTGACCTGGGGGCCGGTCCGGCTCGACGAGGTCGCGGCGGCGCAGGTCCGCGACCGTATCCTCGTCGCCGACAACGAGGCGGACCTGTTCGCCGGTCCGCTGCGCGAGATGGTCTCCGGCCGCCGCCACCACGACGACGAGGCGGTCGCCCGCGCGGTGCACGCCGCCGTCGCGCAGGACATCGTCGAGGGGCTGCCCGACGGGCTCGGCACCGCCATGGACGCGCAGGCCCGCAACCTCTCCGGCGGCCAGCGCCAGCGCATCCGCCTGGTCCGGGCGCTGCTGGCCGAACCCGAGGTGCTGATGGCGGTCGAGCCGACCTCCGCGCTCGACGCGCACACCGAGGCGGCCGTCGCGGCCCGGCTGCGCACGGCGCGCACCGGCCGCACCACCGTGGTCACCGGCACCTCGCCGGTCCTGCTCGACCAGGCCGACACCGTGCACTACCTCGTCGACGGCAAGGTCGTCGCCTCCGGCAGCCACCGCGACCTGCTGCGCCGCGAGCCCGGCTACCGGTCGCTGGTCGACCGCAGCGCGGCCGAGGCCGACGCCCCGCAGGTCCCGGCGCAGCTCTCACCCGCGGACGGGGACGATCCGGGCCGTACGGACCAGGCCCCGGGCGGTACCGCGTCCGTGCCGGCCGCAGCCGGGGTTGCCGACGGCGGCGCGGACGGCGGCGGGACGGGCGCGCGCGTGGGCGTGGACCGGACCGGCGGACGAGGTCCGGGCGGGGACAACAGGTCCCCAGCACGCGAGGCGGCCGGCGACCACCGGCCCGGCGCGGACCCCGCGACCGGCGGGCAACCGCCAGGCGACGGGCCACCCGCGGCGGCCGGACGGCCCGGCGCACGCGGCACCGACGGCAACCGGGATAGCCGGGACGAGCACGGCACCGGCGACGCGGGCGACGCGCACCGGTCCGGGTCCGGGGAGGTGGTCTGATGAGCGGGCACCTGCCGGTCGCCGAGCCGTCGGCCGTGGGGCGGGCGGCGGGGCGGCTGATCCGGTCCGACGGCCGGGCCTTCGCCGCCGTACTCGCCCTCAACGCGCTGGCCGCCGCGGCCGGGCTCGTCGGGCCGTGGCTGGTCGGCCGGATCGTGGACGAGGTGCAGAAGGGCGGCGAGGTGCGTGCCGTGGACCGGCTGGCGCTGGTCATCCTGCTCTTCGCGGTGGCGCAGTTCCTGCTCGCGCGCTACGCCCGCTACCTCGGCCACCGCTTCGGCGAGCGCACCCTCGCCCGGGTCCGCGAGCAGTTCGTCGACCGCGCGCTGACCCTGCCGGCCTCGGTGGTGGAACGCGCCGGCAGCGGCGACCTGACCGCGCGCGGCACCACGGACGTGGCCATGGTCGGCACCACGCTTCGCGACGCGGCGCCGGAGGTGCTGATCGCCCTGGTCCAGGCGCTGTTCATCCTCGGCGCGGTCTTCGTGCTCGATCCGCTGCTCGGCTGCTGCGGCCTGCTCGGCCTGGGCGGGATCTGGTTCGCGCTGCGCTGGTACCTGCGCCGGGCGCGTGCCGCCTACCTCGCGGAGGGCGCGGCCAACTCGGCGGTCACCGAGATCCTCGCCGCCACGGTCACCGGCGCGCGGACGGTCGAGGCGTTCGGGCTGCAGGAGCGGCGCGTCGCGGCGAGCCGGGACGCGATCGAGGTCTCCCGCCGGGCCCGGACCCGTACGCTCAACCTGCGCACGGTGTTCTTCCCCGCGGTGGACATCTCGTACATCGTCCCGGTCGTCGCGGTGCTGATGGTCGGCGGGCTGCTGCACGCGCACGGCGTGATGAGCCTGGGCGCGGTGGTCAGCGCGGCGCTGTATCTGCGGCAGCTGTCCGAGCCGCTGGACTCGATCATGATGTGGGTCGAGCAGTTGCAGAGCAGCAGCGCGTCCTTCGCCCGGGTCGAGGGCCTGGGCGGGGCCGCGCAGGTCGCGCCGCAGGCGGCCCCCTCCCCCGTCGACGACCGGATCGACGTCGTCGGCGCCCGCTACTCCTACGCCGGCGGGGCCGAGGTGGTGCGCGGTGTCGATCTGACCGTGCGTCCCGGCGAGCGGCTGGCGCTCGTCGGCCCCTCGGGTGCCGGCAAGACCACGCTGAGCCGGCTGCTGGCGGGGATCGACGCGCCGCACGCGGGGTCGGTGACCGTGGGCCGGGTCCCGGTCGCCGACCTGGACCCCGAGCAGTTGCGCCGCCATGTCGTGCTGGTCACCCAGGAGCACCACGTGTTCCTCGGCACGATCCGGGACAACCTGCTGATCGCCGCGCCCGCCGCGCGGGACGACGAACTGCTCGCGGCGCTGGCGGCCGTGGGGGCGGACTGGGTCGGCGACCTGCCGGACGGCCTGGACACCGCCGTGGGTGACGGCGGCCACCGCACCGACGGTTCGCAGGCCCAGCAACTCGCCCTGGCACGGGTCGTGCTGGCCGATCCGCACACGCTGATCCTCGACGAGGCGACCGCGCTGCTCGACCCGAGCACCGCACGCCACACCGAGCGCGCGCTGGCGAGCGTGCTGCGCGGCCGTACCGTGATCGCCATCGCGCACCGGTTGCACACGGCCCACGACGCGGACCGGGTGGCCGTGATGGAGGGCGGCCGGCTCACCGAACTCGGCACCCACGAGGAGCTGGTCGCGGCCCGGGGCGCCTACGCCGCGCTCTGGTCGTCCTGGCACGGCGGCAAGGAGTAGCCGCCTGCCGTTCCGGCCGCGGCGCGCCTCAGCGTTCGGTGTGGCGGTAGCCGAAGGGGCCGGGCAGGTCGGCGGAGGTGGTGCGGCGGCCGGTGGTGGACCAGGTGCGGTGCGCGCCCTTGCGGCCCAGCGTCAGGGAGAGCGACTTGCGGTTCACGTTGAGCCGCACTCCGGGGAAGATGTGGAAGGACTTGCGGAACGTCACGGGCATGATGGCCTCCTCGGTCTCCCGTGGCCGTCTGCCCGCGACCGCCGCGTTCACCCCTGGCAGCCGCCGGTCCGGCCGGAGTTGACCGGCCGCGCCGCTTCCGGGCGCGGCCGGTCGACCTCGGCCGGGGCGAACCGGTCAGACCGACAACCGCCGACCGGTCAGTGGAAGCCGGCCACCGCGTGCGGCGCGTACGGCTCCTCCAGCCGGGCCACCTCCTCGTCGGTCAGCTCGACCTCCAGCGACGCCACCGCGTCGTCCAGGTGGTGCGCCTTGGTGACGCCGACGATGGGGGCGGTGACCACCGGGTTGCGGTGCATCCAGGCGAGCGCGACCTGCGCGGCGGGGATGCCGCGCGCCGCGGCGACCTCGGCGACCCGCTCCACCACGACGCGGTCGGCGGAGTGGTAGAGGGTGCGGCCGAACTCGTCGGTCTCGGCGCGGGCGGTGGTCTCGTCCCACGGGCGGGTGAGCCGGCCGCGGGCCAGCGGGCTCCACGGGATGACGCCGACGCCCTGGTCCGCGCAGAGCGGCAGCATCTCGCGCTCCTCCTCGCGGTAGAGCAGGTTGTAGTGGTTCTGCATCGAGCAGAACCGGGTCCAGCCGTGCAGGTCCGCAGTGTACTGCGCCTTCGAGAACTGCCAGGCGTGCATCGAGGAGGCGCCGATGTAGCGGGCCTTGCCGGCCTTCACCACGTCGTGCAGCGCCTCCATGGTCTCCTCGATCGGCGTGTCGTAGTCCCAGCGGTGGATCTGGTAGAGGTCCACGTAGTCCGTGCCGAGCCGGCGCAGGCTGTGGTCGATCTCGGTCATGATCGCCTTGCGGGAGAGCCCGCCGCCGTTGGGTCCCGGCCGGGTCCGGCCGTGCACCTTGGTGGCGATCACCACCTCGTCGCGGTCGGTGAGGTCGCGCAGCGCGCGGCCGGTGATCTCCTCGCTGCTGCCGGCGGAGTAGACGTTCGCGGTGTCGAAGAAGTTCACCCCGGCGTCGAGGGCCCGCTTGATGAGGTCCCGGCTCGGGTCCTCCCCGAGGGTCCACTCGTGGTTGCCGCGGTCCGGCTCGCCGAAGCTCATGCAGCCCAGGCTGATCGCCGACACTTCAAGACCGGTCGCGCCCAGTCGCGTAAAGCGCATGAGGCCGCCTCCTCGGTGTATCCGTACGTGCTGTCCGTACGTGTGTGTGCCATCGGTTTCGTGGATACCGCTGCCCATGCAACCAGACGGAGGTCAGGGTCGCGGAACCGCCTGGTCCGGCATGCGGAATCCCGTCTTGCGGAATGTCGGCGTCCGGAATAGCGGGCACCCGGTACGCGGTTGTTCCGCAGGCGTGACCGGGCGGACCCGGTCGCACGGACCATCCCAGCGGTGCGCACCGGGCCAGGCCGGGCAACCGCGGAAGGAGCATGTCATCGTGAGCACCCAGACCCAGCCCGCCAAGGCGTCCGGGACCTTCTCCCTCTCCGGGGAGCTGCCGGTCACCCGCCTGGGGTTCGGTTCGATGCAGTTGACCGGACCCGGGGTGTGGGGTGACCCGAAGGACCCCGACGAGGCGGTGCGCGTGCTGCGGCGGGCCGTCGAGTCCGGCGTCGACTTCATCGACACGGCCGACTCGTACGGGCCGGTGGTGGCCGAGCCGCTGATCCGCAAGGCGCTGCACCCGTATCCGGCGGACCTGGTGATCGCCACGAAGGCCGGGCTGACCCGTTCCGGGCCGAACGACTGGCGGCCGGTCGGGCGGCCGGAATACCTGCGGCAGCAGGCCGAGATGAGCCTGCGGCACCTGGGCCTGGACCGTATACCCCTCTTCCAGTTGCACCGGATCGACCCGAAGGTGCCGCTGGAGGAGCAGGTGGGCGAGCTGAAGCTGCTCCAGGAGGAGGGCAAGATCGCGCACATCGGGCTCTCCGAGGTCGATGTGGACCAGTTGGAGGCGGCCCGGGCGGTCGCCGAGATCGCGTCGGTGCAGAACCTGTACAACCTGGCCAACCGCTCCGCGGAGAAGCTGCTCGACCACGCCGAGGCGCAGGGCATCGCCTTCATCCCGTGGTTCCCGCTGGCCACCGGCGAGCTGGCCAAGCCCGGCGGGCCGCTCGCCGAACTGGCCGAGCGGCACGGCGCGAGCCCCTCCCAGCTCGCCCTCGCCTGGCTGCTGCGCCGCTCCCCCGTGATGCTGCCGATCCCGGGCACGTCCTCGGTGGCGCACCTGGACGACAACATCGCGGCGGCCGGACTGGAGCTGACCGACGCGGAGTTCGCGGAGCTGACCGACGCGGTCGGCTGAGCGGCGCGAGCTGAGCGGCGCGACGGCGCGAGCCGACCGACCCGGTCGGCTGGGACGCGCGACGGGCCGAGCTGACCGACCCGGTCGGCTGGGACCGGAGCCGCGCGACCGGTGCGACGGCGCGAGCCGCACTGTCGGGTGCGCCGCGTGATGTGCTGACCCGCGACCGGCGTAGGCCGGGGACCAGGAGCTTCCGGTCCCCGGCCTTCGCGGTGGGTGACGAGGCGGGCTGGCGCTCACCTCAGCGGGGTCGGTCGGCGCCGCCGCCGTGGGCTCCCCCGATTCGATGGTCCACGGTGACGCGGTGACGCGGTGACGCGGTGACGCGTACGAGCTCAATCGCGCGGCGTGACCGGGGAGCGCATGCCGAGCCACTGCTCGGCGTCCCAGGCCCGGAACCGCTCCACCTCGGTGAACCCCAGCTTCGCCGCGAGGCGCAGCGACCCGGCGTTGGCGGTCTGGGTGGCGAGCACCACCGGCTCGCCCGGAAGGACGCCGTCGAACCAGTCGAGTGCCGCCGCGCACGCCTCGGCGGCGTACCCGAACCCCCACGCGCGCGGCAGGAACAGATAGCCGAGATCGGCCTTCCCCGCGGCAGCCGGACGATGCTGCTCCGATGCTCTCCTGAGCAGGATCTGCCCGATCATCGCCCCGTCGCGCTCGACGACGAAACTCCCCCGCCACCGCTCGGGCACCTCGGGCATCTCCCGCTCCAGCTCGTCACGCGGCCGGGGGCCTCCCAGGTAGGTGTGCACCTCGGGCGAGGCGAGCAGCTCGATGAAGGCCGTACGGTCCCGGGCCTCGGGCGCACGGAGCACGAGCCGCTCGGTCCTGATCGGAGCGGGTGGCCAGGGGACTGGTCCGAGTTCGGTCATACCCGCAAGCCAATCAGCGCCCTCGGCGGTGATCAAGACGCACGGACCGATCAGGCCACCAGCCCGCCCCCGAACCCGCGCCCGCCCCCGTTCCCGAACCCGACCCGCAAGCGGCCGGACCCGCGCGGCGCGGCCGGGCCCGTGGCTTCGGCCTCGACCTCAGCAGTAGTTGAGGCTGCCGCTCTCCCAGGTGACGTTGTCGCCCGACATCCAGCCCTTGGTCTCCGTGCCCTGGACCCGGCCGTAGACCCACACGTTGCCGTAGTAGTTGTACACGTAGCACCACATGTAGAAGCCGCTGCCGTTGGTGGCCGTGCCGGTGTTGGAACAGGCCGCCGCGGGCTCGGACTTGAGGTGGTACGTGCCGAGCATGTGCCCGTAGCCGCTGGAGTTGTTGGTGTAGCCGTAGGAGTCGCACGGCGACGCGGCGGAGGCGCTCGTGGTGCCGACCACGGCCCCGAGACCGGTCAGCAGCGCGGTCGCCGCCAGCAGGGTCACGGCGTTCTTCCTGATCCGCATGGGAATCTCCGTTTCCGAAGGGAAGTTCCGATCGAGGGACGCCATGCTCACAGCCGGCCGGTGGCGGGGTATTGGAAAAAACCGCAACCCCCGCGAGATGACCGGTTCACCGCAGGAGGGTGCTGGTGACCTTTCCCGGCATGCGGTCCACCGGGCGCCCGGCGCCGCCGCGGTGCAGGAGGAACGTCCCGGGGGTGACGCCGGTCATCACCTTGAAGTCGCGGTGCAGGTGCGCCTGGTCGTAGAAACCGCAGGCCGCCGCCGTCCGGGCCGGGGCGGTGCCGGCGGTCAGCATGCGCAGCGCGCGCTGCATCCGGAGCACCCGGGCGACCGTCTTGGGCGACATGCCGATCTGCTCGCGGAACCGGAGTTCGAGATGGCGCGCGCTCCAGCCGGCCGCGGTCGCCAACGGGCCGACCGGAACCGCTCCTTCCGACCTGACCAGCCGGTTCCAGGTCCACACCACCTGCGGGGCGGCGGCCCGGCCGCGTGCGCACCTGCGCAGCAGCATCGTGTCCAGCAGGGCGAAACGATCCGCCCAGCTCACCGCCTGGGCGAGGCGGCCCTCCCACTCGTCGCCCTCCGGCCCGAGCAGGTCGGCCAGTGGCACCATCCGACCTCGCAACTCGTGCATGTCGACCCGCAGGACCGTGTACGCCATCCACGGCGCGAGATGGACTTCGACGCCTTCGAGACGGCCGTCGTGCTCCCCCATCGTCGCGTCACTGCGCGGCCCGTTGACGAGCGAGCGGTACGGCTCAGGGCGGGGCCCGCTCCCTGACGTCTCCTCGGTGGCCACCGGTCCGATACGGATGCGGTCACCGAAGTTGATCACCATCGTGATCATCCCGCTGGGAAACTCGATCCGCCGCTGCGGGCGGTCCAGGGCGAGATGGAACCCCCGGTAGTCCGACACCCCCTCCCCCAGGCGAGGGCTCGGCGCTCCCCTCACCAGCCGCCACATGCCGCTCTCCGTCATCCCCCATGATCCGCGCACTTCTCCCCCTCCATGCCCGATGCACGCGATACCCCCGAACCGGCGGCACGAGCCCGGCTCCAGGGCGCCCGGCACGCACGCTACGACGCCCACCGCTCCCCGCACCCCCGGAAACAAGCCAGTCCCAAGCCCCCCCCCGCCGACCCCCTTCCGCCGCCGGTTCGCCGCCGGTTCGCCGCCGGCTCACCACCGGCTCACCACCGGCCGCGAGGGCACGGTGGGGGGAAGGAAAGGCGCTCGGGAAGGCGTCGAACCGTGAGTTGGTGGGCTCGGTGCGCTCGGTGATCCGATGATGGCGATCGCGGTGAAGGCGAGCAGGCGTTCTGCCCGGTGTCGTCTCGTCGGTGCGGCAGCCGGACGGTCATCGGCCCGTAGCCGGGTGGGGCACCCGGCCGCCATCCTGGGGGGCAAGTCGGCGGCCGGGCGCGGACCGGCGCCGCGGGGGGGTTGCGCCGCCGGTCGTGGGTCCGCCGGGTCGGCTGACGCACCACCGATCGGACCCTCCCTTGCGAGTCCCCTGCAAGGGCTGACCTCCGCCTGCCCCGCCTTCCGGCCCTCATGCGCACCTTCCGGAAAACTTCTCGCCGGTCTCCCGGACCGGGCCGCGCCGCACCACACCCCACCGCGTCCCCCGTCCCACCCGCCGCCCGCCTCGCCGGGCACCCCCATCCACCCACCTCCGTACAGGCACCCACCCCCGCACAGGGGTTGACGCCGTCGCGCGGCGATGCGAAGAATGGCCCACGCCTGACAACGTTGTCGAGTCGCGCGACGGCGTCCCGCACCGAGGATGGAGCCACCCGTGCAGCACCGCACCTCCCCCATGAGCCGGCGCAGGTTCACCCAACTGGCAGGAATCACCGCCGCGTTGGCGGCCGTACCGACGGCGGTGGCGGCGGCGCCGGCGTCGGCCGCGTCGGCCGCGGCCGGGGACGCGAAACCGGCGGCGGGTGGGATCACGCCGTCGAGCACCCCGCCGGACGCGATCGCGGCGACGTACCACCAGGTGCTGCTGCGCCACACGCGGTGGACCGAAACGCAGTGGGACGACAAGGCCGGCCACTACACGGTCACCGACTTCGGCTTCGCCGTGGTGCTGGGCCACGCGCTGCTGCTGACCCGCGGCGGCTACGACGCCGCCGTCACCGGCATCGACGAGGACACCCTGCGCTCGCGCACCCTCGCCACCATCTCGCACTTCGCCGGCTCCAACCGCCTGACCGGCGGCACCGAATGGGGCAAGACGCTCTTCTTCGACACCACCTTCCAGCTGTACTTCGTGCTCGCCGCGCGCCTGCTGTGGGACCAGCTGGACGCGGTGACGCAAGGGCACGTCGACACGATCGTGCGCGAACAGGCCGCGTACACCACGTCGTTGGGCACCGGCAACGACCCGCTGTCCGGGTCCTGGACGCCCGACGGGCTGCTCGGCAACCACGTCGGCGACACCAAGCTGGAGGAGATGGGCGTCTACGCGCAGTCCCTGGCGCCCGCGCTGGCGTGGGCCTCGGACAACGCGAGCTACCCCGACTGGGCGTCGTGGTACGGCAAGTGGAGCCGCAACGAGACCGGCCTGCCGGCCGCCGACCTCGCCAACCCGACGGTCGTGGACGGCGTCCCGATCAGCGCCAACACCGCGCAGAACCTGTACGACACCTTCATCGTCGAGAACCACGGCTCGTTCGGCCCGCACTACCAGTGCGAGTTGTGGCGCACCTCCGGCCGCAACACCGCCCACTTCCTGACCGCCGGCCGCCCCATGCCCGAGGTCCTCGCCGCCCAGCCGAACGCCGACCGGCTGTGGGCCTCCCTGCTCACGGTGATGAGCGACGCCGGCGAGCCGCTGATGCCAATGGTCAACGACCGCGAGCACCTGTACGGGCGGGACGTCATCCCCGTCGCGTTCCTCGCCCAGGTGCTGGGCGACCGGGCCGCCGCGCGCGCCGAGACCGCGCTCGCCGAGCGGCTGACGGCGTATCAGGCGTACGCCCCGGCCGACCGGATCACCAAGTTCTCCGGGGAACCGAAGTACGAGCCCGAGGCGCGCGCCGAAGTCGCGATCAGCTACCTGCTGCACGAGTGGCGGGCCGCGCAGCGCGAGACGGTCACCGCGCTCACCGCGGAGGAACTCTTCCGACTGGCCTCCGGCGTCACCGACTTCGGCACCGGGCCGGGGCTGGTCGCCCACCAGACGCCGAACGCGTGGGCCGCATCCGTCACCAAGCCGGGCTTCGTGAAGTTCTGCTGGCAACCCGCCCACGACGACTGGCTGTTCTCGCTCAGCGGCAGCACGCCGATGTTCCTGCCGAGCACGGCGGGCAAGGTCACCGGCCGCAACGTCGCCACGTACACCGAACTGCGGGACGGCCTCGACGCGTCCGCGGTGCTGCTCGCCCTGGACAGCGGGTACGCGGGCTTCACCACGCTGCCCGGCGGCGAGGTCGTCTACGCCACCGCGGGTACCGGCACGGGCGAGGGCCACGTCGAGGTCTTCAACCTGACCATGCCCGGCGTCGCGGGCCTGGACGGCAGCCGCACGTACACCACCGCCGACGGTTCGGTCACCGTGCCGGCGGTCGACAGCGGCAAGTCCGGGCACCCGACGTCCGGGCCGCGTACCGACAACCTGACGTTCACCGCGGGCAGTTACCGCTACCTGCGGATGCAGGGGCGGCGTGGCAACCCCCAATACGGCTACTCCGTCTACGCGTTCGAGGTCCGCGACGGTGCCTCCGGTCCCGACCTGGCGCGGGGCGGCACCGCCACCGCGTCCTCCTCGGACAGCGGCAAGGGCGCGGCGCTGGCGGTGGACGGCGACCCGGCGACCCGCTGGGCGGTGTCGGTCGCGGACCGCGCGCGCGGCGACAGCTGGCTGGAGGTGGACCTCGGCGCGGCGGCCACGGTGGACCGCGCCACGCTGAGCTGGGAGGCCGCGGCCGGGCAGGCGTACACCGTGCAGGGCTCGACGGACGGCTCGACCTGGACGGACCTGGTCGCCTACCCGCCCGCCGACCTCACCGGCCGGGGCGGCTGGATCAGCGTCGACGGCCGGGCCGGGTTCGTGGTCCGCGGCGCGGCCAACCCGCTGTCCGTGTACGGCGACACGCTGATCCTCTCGGACGGGCCGGCCGAGCCGCTGCTGGTCGAGGGCGTGCCGGACGGCAGCCCGGCGGCGGTACGGGCCGCGGCCGCGCGACCGGCCCCGAGCACCGACCACGACGCGGTGCGCGCCTCCACGGCCGGCGGCCACCTGAGCCTGTTCAACCTCTCCGGCTCGGCGGTGACCGCGCAGGTGGCGCTGGCGCAGGACACCCGCGCGGTCACCTTGTACGCGGGCAGCCAGACGGTGACCGCGCACGGCACGTCCTTCCGGGCCGAACTCGGCGCTGCGGGTGCGGAGTTGGCGCCCGCGAGGGCCGTGTTGCGGGCCGCCTCCGGGCGGCTTCCCGCGGGGCTGACCGCCGAGGTGCGCGACGCCGCGACCGTGGTCCTGCGCGGCCCGTCCTGCCGGGTGGAGCTCACCGCTCCCGGTGGCCGTACGGTCCGCGTCACGCTCCGCTCGGGGCGCGCCCGCACCGTCGCTCTGCCGGGGGCCGCACCGTATCCGCTGGACGACCTCGCGCTCGGCCGCGTCACCTTCCCGACGTCGCCCCTGCCGCCGGGCATGTCCTCCCCGGCCGCCGCGGTGGACGGCGACCCGCACACCTCGTGGACGCCGGGGGCGGGCGGGCGCATGGTCGTCGACCTCGGCGCGGTCGTCCCGCTCGGCACGGTCACGGCTCGCTGGACCGGTGGGCGCGTGCCCGCGGCGCGGGTCGAGACCAGCGGGGACGGGCTGACCTACCAGCAGGCCGGTACGCTGCCCGCCCGCGCGACCTCGTCCCTGCGGCTGAAGGGCTCCGCGCGCTACGTCGCGCTCGCCGTGCCGGACGGTGCTCCGCACGGTTCCCCGAACGGCGCCGCCCGCCTGGTGTCCCTTTCGGTGACCGGCGCGAAGTAGGTCGCCTGCGTTTGGCGGCGGGGACGAGGCGTGCCGTGCTCACGGCGCCTGGTCCCCGCTGCCGCCTGCCCCGGGCGCGGCGTGCTCGTCCAGCGTGGTGCGGAGGAAAGTCAGGGTGTCCGTCGGCGTGAGGGCGGTGTCGCGGAGCAGGTCGTAGGCGAGGCGCAGGGGTTCGACGTCTTCGGGTTCTTCGAACACCGGCGAGGTACTGGCCGGCGTGCTACGGCCTGGCAACGCAGGCGCCAACACCGCAACCGACCACATCACCGTCCTCGACCGAGCCTTGGCCCAGATCCCCGACGCGCACCGCCACGGCACCCACATCCTGGTCCGCGCCGACAGCGCCGGCGGCGCCAAAAACTTCCTCGCCCACCTGCGTTCCCTTCGGCAGCGGGGCATCCACACGTCCTTCTCCGTCGGATACGCCATCACCGAGCCGGTCCGCCGGGCGATCCGGACCCTGCCCGACCAGTTCTGGCACCTGGCGCTGGAGCAGGACGGAACACTGCGGGCCGGCGCCGAGGCCGCAGAACTGACCGGCATGGTCGACCTGACCGGACTCCCGACGGCACGCGGGTCATCGTCCGGCGTGAACGCCCGTACCCCGAAGCGTAGTTGTCGGTGTTCGACCTGGACGAGGGCATGCGCCACCAGGCGTTCCTCACCGACACCCCGTCGGCGAAGGGTCCCTGCAGCATCTGGAGGTCCGCCGCCGCGGCCACGCCCGCGTCGAAGACCGCATCCGCTGCGGGAAACCACTGGCTTCGGCCGGTTTCCCTCCCGCCACTTCGCGATCAACACCGCGTGGCTGGAGCTGGCCCTGACCGCTATCGATCTGTTCGCCTGGGCCCAGACTCTCCTGCTGGACGCCGAGTTGGCCACCGCAGAGCCGAAGAAGCTCCGCTACCGCCTGCTGCACGCAGCCGCCCGCCTTACTCGCGGCGGGCGACGCCTCCACCTGCGGATCTCCGCCACCTGGCCCTGGCGCAACCAGCTGATCACGGCATTCACCCGCCTCGCGGCCCTGCCCAGGCCAGCCACCTGACCTGAAGATCAGCCGCTGTCCGCCCACGACCCGAGGAACCAGGAGCACCCGACCCGAGCGTCGGGCCCCAGCCACACCACCCGCCGACAAGCAACGACAGCTCCCGCCCGAGCCGATCAGCCCAGCGCAACCAACCCCAACCGAAAAGCGGAGGCTAGTGCCGCATCAGGCAACGTTCGCCCCGTAGTTGGTGCTTTTCCCCTCACGTTCGTCGCTCAGGTGGGGAGATCTTCCGGACGCTGCTTGATGCCGGCCGTTTCCCGAGAGGAGGCAGGCTCTGCGTGGGAACATAAGGGCGATTTCATGTTCCGGCGGAGGAGTGCGTATGTCTGCAACGGTCGAACTCGCGGCCATCACGGTTGACTGCCCAGACCCTGCCCCGATTGCTGCTTTCTACCAGGCTGCCGCCGGTGGCGAGACCGTTCGATCAGAGGCCGACTCGGCCTGGGTCAGGATCGCCGGGACACTGTGGATCTTCCGTCGGGTCGAGAACTACCAGCCCCCGACCTGGCCTTCGGCGGATGTGCCGCTCCAGATCCACATGGAGTTCTACGTCGACGACCTCAGCGTGGCGGAGCATGAACTGATCGGGTTCGGAGCCACTACGGCTGAGTACCAGTCGAATCGCGCAAGTGGGCTCCTGGTGATGCTCGACCCGGCTGGGCACCCATTCTGTATCTGCAAGCGTTCGCCGGAGCCCACGAGCTGAGGTGGCTGACTTCAAGCGACGTCCGCCCGGGCGACGACGTGTCGCAGGCGCTCGTCGTTGGCGTGACGGTTTCGCCAGATGATGTAGCGGCGGATCATGCTGCCCTGCTCTTTGTGGCTGGCGTGGTCGGTGCCGTCGAGGGTGAAGTAGCGCAGGGCGGTGAACTGGGCTTCGATGCGGTTCAGCCACGAGCTGTTGGTCGGGGTGTAGGCGATCTCGACGTTGTTGGCCTCGGCCCAGTCTGCAACCCGGCGGCACCGCTTGGTGGCCAGGTGCGGGGAGTAGTTGTCGCAGACGATTGCGAGGCGGACCGTGGCCGGGTAGAGGGTGCGCAGGTAGCGGCAGAACTCCAGGAACTTCGACCGGTTCTTGGTCTTCTTGATGTGCCCGTAGAGCTTGTCCTTGGTCAGGTCGTAGGCGGCGAACAGGTGGCGGACGCCGTGCGGGCGGGTGTAGGTCGCCCGCCGCCGGGGGCGGGGTTCCCGCTCGGGGTTTTTGTGCTTGCCGCCGCGTTCAGCCCACTGGCGTCCGGGGTGGGGCTGGAGGTTGAGCGGGCCGAACTCGTCCATGCAGGAGACCACCCCAGGCTCTCCGTCCTCGGGTATGACCTCGCCGTCGGCAATCGCCTACAGGTGCTCGACTCGCGCTTTTTGGCCGCGTAGTCCGGATCGCGAGAGGTCTTCCAGGTCTTCACGCGTTGAAAGGAGACGCCTTCCTCGCGGAGCGAGGATGCGCAGGCCCTCATGGCTGATGTCGTCGACCACCCCCTCGGCGACCAGGAAGTCCGCCAGCTTGACCAAGCTCCAGGTCGAGAACGGCAGGCCATGCTCGGCCGGCTTGGACTTGGCGATCTTCTTGATCTCCCGGCGCTCGGGCAGAGTGAACGTCTTCGGCCGCCCACCTTCGTACTTCGGGTAGAGCGAGTCGAAGCCGTCGGTGTTGAAGTTGTGGATCACGTCCCGGACCCGGTCCGCGCTCGTGAACGTGACCTCGGCGATCTTCGCCACGGCCATGCCCTGCGCAGACAGCAGCACCATCTGGGCCCGGCGCCAGGTCACCACCGACCCGGTGCCACGGCGAATGATCCGCAGCAACCGTCCGCCCTCATCGTCATCAATCTCACGGACACGTACTCGTTCAGCCACCCGCACAGCCTGACGGCCGAACACCGCCCAGGACGGAACCCGAGCGGCGCGTCAGGTCACAGGAAGGCGAACGTTGCCTGATGCGGCACTAGAAGAGGGGCGTCCCTTTGACAGGGTGATCCTTCGGGGGACGTGCCGGAGTCAACCTGCGTGCCGGCCACAGATAGAACGCGCTTGTGAGTGTCCCCGCTGTGACGACGAGGAGTAGAAGCCGATAGTCGACAAGGGACACCAGCGCGGCCCCGGCCGCGATCGAGATCATCTGCGGCCCGCCGATGAGTGACTCGACGGCCGTGGAGACGCGGCCGATGAGGGGCCTGGGCGTGTGGAGTTGGATCGCGGTGGTGTACCCGACGATCACCGTGGCCAGCCCTAGGCCGCTGACGACGATGCCCACGAAGATGACGGGCAGCCATGGCAGGGCGAACAGGGCATTCCCGAGTCCGACCGCTGCCATGCCGATCGCGATGGCCGTGAACTCGCCGGCTCTCCCGATGAGCCGGCCAGCGAGCAGCCCTCCGGCGATAGCACCGACGCCTTGGGCAGATGCGAGCACGCCAACGAACGCCGGCGTTCGGTGCAGACCCCTGTCGACGACTGCGAATATTGCCGTCTCGTTGATGCCTATAACCAGATAGCTAGTCGCCATGGCGATCGACATGCGGCGTAGGGCTGCTTCTGCCCTGAGATGAACCAGGCCGGCGGTCAGCTCGCTCTGCCAGTGCAGTCTTGAGCGTGCAGGCGGCTCCTCTCGCAACCGGATACGGGCGACCGCGGTTGCGGCGACCAGGAACGTGACAGCGTCGATCGCGGCGATGGCCATGGGGCCCACGGTCGCGAAGAGCGCGGCGCCAGCGAGCGGACCGACCAGCCGCGTCCCTTCCTTAACCGTCTGGAGCATGCCGTTCGCATCGGCGATCAGCTCCTCGGAGAGCATCTCCTTGATCAGCCCGTTGAGCGACGCCGCGATCGTCACTGAGGAGAAGCCGTAGAGCGCGGCGACTACGTAGATGATCCAGACCTCTGCGGCATCTCGCACGGCGAACAGTGGGAGGAGGATCAACGCCGAGCCCAGGTTGGCGACCATCAGAAAGGGGCGATGTCGGAAACGATCGACCAGCCAACCGCTTAGCGGCGCCAGGGTGTATGGCACCGCCATGAAAAGTGTGACCAGCCCGGCCGAGCCGTTCGATCCGGTGAGGCTTTTGACCCAGATCGCGAAGACCAGTACGAGCAGGGCGTCGCCGAGCATGCTCGCGGACAAGCCGGCGAAGAGCAGCCGGAACCCCGGTATCTTCAGTGCGGCACGCATGAGTCGTCCCCGCAGGGGGCCGCAGGGACCGCCCAGGCGAAGATCCGGATCTGACGGGACCCGGCGGGCCGGTTCGCAGGGTCCCGGCGTTCGCGGCGGCGAATGATGATCTTGCTGAGCGCCTCGTTGAGCTCCTTAAGCTCGTCGATCGTGAGCCAGTCGATGTTTTGTACCCAGTTCGCGGCGTCCTGCCAGCCGGGCGGGTCGGTGCGCCACCATGTCAGCCAGTCACGCAGTCCTGCGAACTCTTGCTCGAAGAACTGGGTGCTGAGTGCGTCACTGGCGGCCGCCACCTCCCCTGCCTCGTCGCTGTCGCCCCACGACAATGGATGCGGCACCGGTCGCCATGGACGATTTCGGCCTTTGCCCCCGCCGGCCTCCTCGACGAAGCCGTACTTGGCCAACTGGCGCAGATGCCAGGAGCAGTTCGCCTGACTTTCTCCGACCATCTCGGCGAGTTCCGTGGCCGTCGCTGTGCCGCGTTCATACAGGGCCTGGCACAGACGCATGCGGACAGGGTGGGCGAGTGCTTGCAGTTCCCGCGGGTCGCGAAGCTTACGTTCTGATCCGTCCATGTGGGTGACTGTAGGCATCGAAAGACTCTTTGGAAAGAGGCTTTTGACGGTCCTGGTAGTCCAGTGATACTTCGTGATCTGACGGACAGTCAGATTGCGAGGTTCGGTGCGTTGTGGCAGAACGGATTTCGTTCGAGGTGTGCGGCGCGGGTGGTCACCCGGACGGAGATACGGGTGCGGCCGTGGGCATGAAAGAACGGGCCCCTTGGTAGTGACGCGGTTACGACACCAGCACGACCAAGGAAGCCCGTTGCCCGATCAGTTGCGCAGTATCGCTGTGCCTGCGTCCCCCACGGTCACCCCTGGGTGTGACTGCTACGTCCACAGGTTCGGTTCGATCGCTCCAGGACGGCGCGTGCGGTGCTATCCGAGTGACATAACGGATGCGGAGTGGATGGCCCTGCCCGTCGACTTCCCGTACTGGCAGGCGGTCTACGACTTCTTCCGCCGCTGGCGGACCTGCGGCTACGTGTGTGAACTGCACGAACGCCTGCGCCGCACGGCGAGGGAACGCTCAGGCCGCAACACCGAGCCCAGCGCGGGAGCCATCGACAGCCAGCCGGTGGACGCCTCCGAGACCGTCGGTGAGGACAGCCGCGGATACGACGGCGGCAAGTCACGTGACGGGCGCAAGCGTCACGTCCTGACCGCCACCGAGGGTCTGCTCTTGGAGGTCATCGTGACCACGGCTGATGTGCACGACTCCAGGGCCGCCCCCGCGCTGCTGGAGACGTTCATGGGGGCAGCCGGGCCGGCTGCTGAAACTGGTGTGGGTCGACAGGTCCTATCAGGGCCCGACGCTCGCAGCGGCGTTCGCCCGTCACGGAGTGCGTGTCGAGGTCGTGCGCCGCTCCGACGGGCAACGCGGATTTGTCGTACTGGCCCGCAGGCGGGTGGTGGAGCGCACGCTGAGCTGGCTCTCCCGCTCACGCCGCCTCAACCGCGACCACGAACGACGCCCCGACCAACACGCCCAGATGGTGTGGTGGGCCGCCGTGATCAGGCTGTCTCGTCGCCTGGCCGGAGACGCTCCGCGCTGGCCGGAGAAACGCCCCGGCCGGCGGCCCCGGGCGCGGGCGCGGGCGTGAACCGTCCGTCCTTCGCCCGCACCAGCCAGCCCCGCCTCTCCAGCACGTAGGCACGATGCCGGATCTTCTCCACCTCGTTCTTCGTGTCCGCATCCCGGCCCACCGCCCGCGTCAACTCCACCCCGTTCACCGGCCCCGAAGCAGCCACCACTGCGGCGAACACCTCCCGATACAGGCCGCTGAGCACCTCCTCGCCCGTGCCCGGCCGCCACACCGGCGGCCGCTCGCCATGCCCCGCGCCCAAGCCGCTCGATCCCACAGCGGTCACCACCCCACCACCCGAAGGCACGGAAACCGGCGTATCAACCGCGTTCTCCTCAGCCAGCACCGACGCGAGCTCCTCGCGCCCCACCCGAGCCCGCTCGACTCGCTCCCGCGCGGCATCGACCTTCGCCTGAGCCTGATCCAGATCCTCCGTCCAAGACTCCAGATCCTGCCTCCCCCGCGCCTCACGCCGTTCCATCAACCCCAGCACCGACGGCATCGCACCCCCCTCGATCAACAACAAGCCGCCCGCTGCCTCCCCCCACCCCTCCGCGATCATGCCCCGCACACGAAGAAGCCCCTACTCATCGAACACGGACTCCCTTTGCCACAACGCACTCAGTTCCGTGGCATCTCTTCAGCAGCGCCTGATAGCAGCGACGACGAGGTCAGCGAGTGCATCCGCGTAGAGGTGGGCATCGACCTCGGGATGCTCATGGAGGTAGGTGACCATCGTGTCGATGGCGCCCTGGTAGGTGACCGACATGACCCGAGTGTCGAAGTCGCGGAGGCTGCCCTCTTCCTGACCGCGACGGAACAGGGCTTCCTGGCCTTGGTAGGTCTCCTCGTAGTCGGTGAGGCCGAGCCGTAGGGTCCCGTCGGCCTCACGCAGGTTGGTGCTGATCTGTCGCATCGTGGTCAGCTCGGCTTGGTGCGTTGCGCCCAAGCGGGCCACCCGGCGAATCGCGGCACGGATGACCTCGGGAACCGGGTCGGTCAGGACGAGAGAGTCGGCAATGGTCTGCCTGAGGGTCGCCAGAGTGGTCCTGGCAACCGTTTCCATGAGGCGATCCTTGTCTGTGAAGTAGTGCGAGATCAAGCCTTTGGAAACGTCCGCCCGCTCAGCGATCCGGGCCAGGGAGGCACCCTCGTAGCCGAGTTCGGCAACCACCGCGATGGTGGCCTTGATGATCTGTGTCCGACGTACCTCCTCGCTGAGGCGCTGACGAGTGCGCGGATGGGGGTGAGGCTCTCGGTGGGGAGTTTTCACACCATCATTCCTAGCGGGGAGTTTGCGAGAGGCACCAATCAGCGGCGTGCCGAACGACGGAGCAGGGTGAGCAGTATCGACATCCACAGGGCGATCGCCACCATCTCGACCCGCATCCACCCTGGGAAGGCACCCGGCAGGGCGGCTTCCACCAGGTTCGCGACGAGCATCGCCGCGGCGATGATGCCGAGTGCCCGGACTGCCGTGGTGCTGCCCAATCGGGCGGACCGGAGTCGCACCAGAAGGAGGACTGCGAAGAACGTGACGATCAGGGCGTGCCCCCACGCCTCATTGGTCGCCTTCTCCGGGGCCGTGGACGCCATGACCGCCAGCGCCACGACCGTTCCGACCATGGCGGCGGCGTAGACCCCGACCAGCACGCTGACTGCACCGAGTTGATGAGGTGCGCGAGTCGCATCGCTATTGACCATGTGGCCAATATTATTGACCGCCCGGTCAATGTCAACACTGGACTGGTCTTGATGTGTGATCGCCTCCGCCGGCGAACCTGCCCACTCCCGCTGGGTCACGGCTTGCTCCACGCGGCTGACGATGTCCTTCTTGGACGCCTCGTCCAAGGAACCGACCGACCGTCAGGTGGAGCGGGAGACCAATACCTGGTGGCTGGGGGCGAACGCGGAGGACAGGAAGTCCTTGTCCGTCGCCGAGGTGGCGGCTGCTTTCGAGTCGACTGCGGAGGCGCTGCGAGGACGGGTTCGCCGCATGGGGGTTTCAGGGCCGGCGACGTTCTACGTGTGGCACGACAAGATGGCCGGACAGCTACGGTGTTCGACCGGATCGGTGCTTCCGGATGAGTTGCCGTTCGGCGGCGCCTATGTTCCCTCCGAGGATCTCGGACCGGTCATCGAGGAATTCCTGTCCGACGGCAGCCCGGGGGTTGTCTCGCTGTCAGACCTGGACACGGCGCAGGGATCTTCGGCGCGGACCGGGACGGGCCCCGTGGTCGGGCCCTTGCGTGTCTGGTCAGCAGCATCGGAGCAACCTCAGGACGAGTGCGGCGCGGGCGATCCGGGTGATGGCCGCAGGGTCGAGGCTGACCCGGAGCAGGGCCTTGAAGCTGACCTTCAGCAGTGCGTTGGCACGTTCGGCGAGGGCGTGGACGCCGCGCATCACGGCGTTGAACGCCTTGTCGGGCTTGGCAAGTTCGCCGCGCTTGGGCTTCTTGACCGGGTGGCGGAAGCCATCTGCGGCGTTCTCGTAGCCGAGGTCGGTCAGGGTGGGGATGCCGAGGGCGTCGGCGACCCGGTTCAGGGCGTCGACCAGGCCGTGCGCGCGGGCGCAGGCGGTGTCGTGCTCGCGGCCCGGGCGGACCGGTGAGACCCACAGCGGCCAGCCGTCCGGGGCGGAGATGACCTGCGGGTTCTCTCCGTGGTGCCTGTCACGCATATCTGATGCCAGGTCACCAACCAGCCATCCGACAGGCCCTCTCGCACCGTGATTGTCACGTTGCCGAGAAGACCCCGAATTGCGTGTGCTTTCAGCCGTCTTTGGCGGCGACCGCGGGCTCCTCGGCCTGGCGCTCGGCCGCACGGGGGTTTCGGCGACGCGTCATGGTGGTGGAGGCGTCAGCATCATGGATGGCGAGAGCGACCGCGACGGCGAGTGTGGCTGCTGCGGCCGCGGCGAGGAACGCGTCGTGGTAGGCGGTCAGGTGGACGTCGACATGGACGGCCTCCTCCTGGGTCGGGCCCACGGCGGCGAGTACGGCGCTGAGCAGCGCGACGCCGATGGCGCCTCCCAGCTGCTTGCCGGCGTTGAAGATCGAGGACGCCTGCCCCGTCCGCGCCTTGGTGATGGTGGCCATCGACGCCGCCTGGCTGGGGATGAACACGAAAGCCACGCCACCCCTGCGGGCACTGCTCGTCCTCCCCCTGGACGAACCGATCCCCATGCGGCAGCTCGCAAGCGACTCGGATGCGACAACTCCTACGTGACTTTGCTGGTCGGCGCCCTCGAACAACGCGGTCTCGCCGTGCGCCAGCAGCACCCGACCGATCGCCGGATCAAGGTCATCGTGCTGACCGGCAAAGGACGAGAACTGACCAAGCGGGCGCAGCTTCCCTTCGGTGTCAGCCAGCCGCGAGTCTTGCCCGCCCGACGATCGTCACGCAACGCAACAGTCAGGTTGCCGAGAACGCCTCAGTGGGCAGTCCGCCCGGGCGCCGACTCCGCTCTGGGCGCGCTGAGTCGGCGCGAGATGCCCCTGCGGATACCACGCGAGGGAACCGCACGAGCCAGGGACGGCGTCACACCAACAGGACCGACCCGAACCGTTCTCCCCGCCTCGCGGTCCAGCCGCCCCCACCCTCACACCACGCCGTCAGGGCTGCTGATGCCACCATTCCCCCGAAGGACTCCGCTGTGTCCAGCTTCGAGCCGTACGCGGAGGCGCTGCTCGGCTTCCTGCTGTCGCGGATCGACGAGGACGGGTTCGCGTCGCTCCTCGACCACGAGCCGAAGCGCATGCCCGCCTGGTACGTGGAGCGGGGCGGAGGGCGGTTCGAGTCGAGGATGGTGATGTTCACGGGCTGCGTCACGTGCTCACGGATCGAGCCGGGCTCGGAGTTCTCCAGTTACGTCGAGATCGATGTGGAGCAGTGGCCCTGCCTGCGTGTCCGGCGCCTGGCGCTGGCGTTCCACGATGACCCGGACTATCGCGAGGAGTGGCGGCCGGAACTGGCCATGCACGTGTCCGGGCGACGGTTCTGCCAGGAGGACGGCGACCAGTGGCCGCCCGTCTGGCCGCCCAGCGTGTGAGGACCCAGCGCGCCGAGAACTTCCCGGTGGCGTAGGGCGAGTCGGTCCTACCCGAGGGGAGGAGACGGTGTGCGGCCAGGAACCGAAGGGACGCCGGCACACGTCTCTCGCACCATGACTTCGGACCACCAACAGGTGAACACACCCTCCGCCGGGCTTGCCTCGCCCTCCGCCGCGCCTGTGGATAGGCCGGAAGTGAACCCCTACGACGTCTTCGCCGAGGGGTACACGGCCGCGAACGAAGCCGGCCTCATCAATGCCTACTACCAGCGGCCCGCGATGCTGGCCCTCGCCGGAGAGGTGTCCGGGCGCCGGATTCTCGACGCGGGCTGCGGTTCCGGCCCTCTGATCGCCGAACTGCGCGACCGCGGCGCCGTCGTGAGCGGTTTCGACGCGAGCACCCGGATGCTGGAGCTGGCCCGGCAGCGTCTCGGCGACGACGCGGACCTTCAGTTGGCCGACCTGGGCAGCCCCCTTCCCTACGCCGACGACACGTTCGACGACGTCACAGCGGCCCTGGTGCTGCACTATCTGAAGGACTGGGGTCCGGCGCTGGCCGAGCTGCGGCGCGTACTCAAGCCCGGCGGCCGGCTGATCACGGCCGTGGAGCACCCTTTCGCCATCAACCTGATGCACCGCGAGGCCGGCCGCCAGGACGAGTACGGGTACTTCGACACCACCAACTGGGTCGAGGAGTGGACCTTCGGCGACCAGAGCGCCCCGGTGAGCCGCTGGCACCGGCCGCTGCACGCGATGACCGACGCGTTCACGGCGGCCGGCTTCCGGATCACGGCCATCAGCGAGCCGGCGCCCGATCCGGCCGCCCGCGACCTGTTCCCCGACGAAGTCGCCGCCCGCTCCCGCTTCCTGTGCTTCCTGTTCTTCGTCCTGCACGCCGACTGAGACGCTGTCCCGGTATCCGGCGGCGGAACGGCCGGTACGCGACCCGCGCCTCCTCGCGCTGCCGCAACCGCGGGGCAGCACGCCGGCGTCGTCCTCGGCGGCTCGACGTGTGCCGCGACCCTGCACCTCGCCCGGCGCGCCCCGGCGCCGGTGCGCGCCTGCGCCGCGGCACTGCTGGTGGCCCTCACGACGGCGCCGCGGGGCTGGTGGTTCTTCGCGTTCCGGGGAAAGGCCGTGGGTTCGAGATTTCCCCAGGCGGTTCGTGACCGAACTCGCGGGTGCTGTGTCCGGAGCGGTACCGGGGTGGACTTGGGTTCATCCGGGCCGTCGAACCCAGGGCTGGTGGCTCAATTCGGGTAACCGGCGTCGCCCTGCGCGAAAGGTGTAGCCCTGGCCGCGCCGCACGGTCACTCCCTGGTTGAGAGCCGTGCGCTCGCGCCATGAACACCCTCCGCACCGCCACACCGGCCTGACCCCGGGCTGGGCTGATGGGCGGCCCCTCAGCCGAGCGCTGGAGAATCCCAAGGGCCCGGAGCCACTACCGATGGCTCCGGGCCCTGCCTCGTGCGTGCCTTGTGGTCAGATGCCGAGCGCGGTCAGCTGCTGCGCGCGTTCCGCTCAGCGCCGCCCGCCGGGGCCTTCGGCGTTGCTGGGTCCGTCAGCTCCTTGACCACCGTTTGGGAATCATTCACAAAGATGCGATAGGTCAGCGTTCCTGATGCCGCACTGGCCGAGGACGGCACGGCAACCAGGAGAGTGAGCGCGCCGAGGCCGGCGGCCACGGCATGGCGAAGACGCCTCACGAGTCCTTTCGAGGGGCGGTGTTCTCAGCCCGAGCACTGCCCACAACCAGGCCCGATCACGCACACGCTCACTCCGCCGGGTGAGGCGGTAACGATTCCTCGCGGCCGACCGGCGGATTACACAGCTGAGCTGTTGAGCGCCAGGGACACCCGAACGGAGTGGGGAGACCAGCTGCTGGGGCCGCAGGGCCTTCCATCAGTCACATGCGACGGGGTCCGAACACGTGGGAGTTCGGGTCAAAGGCCGTGGGTTCAAGTTTTCTGGAGGGGCCACGTAGCCGAACTCACGGATCGTGCCTCTTGAACGGCACCGGAGCAGGCCTGGGTTTCTCCGAGCCTGCCGAACTGAGGGGCACTGGCGGAACCCGCTGATCAGCGGGTAGCTGGCCGATCGTCAGGGTGTTCGTTTCCCATCCTCATACAGAATTGCCCGGGAGGTAGAGCGCAGCGAGGCGCGGCAGTCGGCGGTGCATCTGTTCGTCGTCGTCGAAGTCGAAGTCCTCGCCCATGTCCTGCTCGGCCTGCTCATGAGGTTGGGCCTTCCGGTACTGGTCCCATGCCTCGTAGAAGTCGTGCCTGTCGCCGGTCAGTTGCCCGAACGCATCGGCGGCGGCGTAGTTCACTTCTTCGTCGAAGAGGACGTGGTCCTTGCCCGCCTCTGCTGCTGCGGCGATGAGTGGGTGCTCAGCCAGGCTGTCGGGATTGGCGGCTACGCGCTCATACCAGGCCTGGCCTTCGGCAATGACGCCGGCGCGGAAGTCGGTGAAGCTGTCGTCGGAGCAGCCGCCGCCGATCAGATATGCCGCTGCCCAGACGTCCCAGCGATACAGGGCGCCACGGAATGCGTCGAAGCGCTCCTGGTACTCAAGGATCTCGCGCTTCGAACGTGCTGTCAGTGTTTCGACCAGTGCCCGGTCGAAGGAGCCTTCCGCCGTGGTGCGCGAGCGAGCGGCCTGTATGAGCTGCCAGAAGTCTTCCGTTTCCATGACCGGTCACTCTGCCATCCAGGTCCGACAGACGCCCGTGGGCCCCGCTGCCGGGGAAAGTGCCCTGTCCATTGCAGAAGCAGGACTGGGACTGGGTCTCGCTCAGCTCAAGAGGCCCCTGCGGTTCAGCGAGTTCATGAGTTCGGTGCGCGCCTCAAGGAAGGCGTCACGAGCCCCAGACAGGTCGGCCAACGTCTGCTGGTACCGCTCGGGGTCAGAGCGCTTCCACTCCGGGGGGACCTCTACGTAGGCCGGGGGGCTGGAGCCGTTGTCCGGGTCGTGCATGCCGTCGAGTTCGTCGATCAGTCGGCGGAGGCTGTCCATGAACGTAGCGTGCGCGTTCGCCAGCTCAGGATCGAGGAATTTGATGTCGTTGTCGGTGATGAGGGCATCCCAGGCCGTGTCGATCGCTCGCGTGACGTCCGCCCTGACCCTGCGCATCGTTGGCCGGCCTTGGAGCATGCGGAGCCAGGGCGCGTCAAAGGGCACCGCAGCGAGGATCCGCTGCGTCTTGGACCGGTCCGCGGTGTTCCCGTGGAGTGCGACGGACTCCTCGGTCGCCCGATGCACGCCGCTGTCGTCAGCAGTTGGGGCTCCGATGGCCATCCACCCTGCGGACAACCGGCGGTGAGCCTCCTGGCGGCTCCAGAAAACAGTCTGGTCTCCCCGTCGCACGGGGACAGCGAGACCTGTGACTGACTGCGAGTCCGTCCCGATAGGCGCCGGAATCACGAACGGGCGCGCGCTGGCGGGCTGAGCTGGGACGTCAATGCTCAACACTCCCTTGCCATCACCGCACTCGACCCATCTCAGCTCCAGGCCCTCGATGTGCGGGTAGACCCGCTCGTCGATCAGCTTGCGGTACGTCTCAGTGTCGACCAGCGTCCGTGGCACTGCGTTGACTTTTTGAGACGGTCTCCACCCCGTTGGCCTTGGTCACCTTGAAGCCGATGATGAGCAGCCCACCGGTCGCGGTGTTGGCAAAGCCGGCGACGTCCTTGACGAGCTCTTCCTTGTGGTGGGGCCCCTTGTCGACCATGTAGGGCGCAGACTTCACGTCCATCCATCCGCACTCGTCGAGGCCTATCAGTGCCGCAAGGTCTCCCGCGCTGAGCGCCGCACGTACGTCTTCGATGTTCACGGGGCCCAGCATGGACCAGGGCGGCGCTGTGAGCGGCGTGAACACTGCGCTCAGCGCCCCTCCAGCGCGTATTCGGGGGGCGCCCATCCGAGGTTCAAGACCGGGGCGGGTTTATGGCGCATCTGGTCATGCCTTTTACCCAGGCTCTGGTCTCGGTGCAGGTCCCGCTGTGCGGAGGCTGTGTTCGACGATGCCGGGTTGGTCGGTGGTGCCGGTGTAGCGCAAGGCAGCTCCGACGGTCAGGCCGAACAGGTCGCAGATGCGGCGGGGGTCGCCGCCGGTGGCCTCGGCTTCGTGGAGGAGGAGGTCTTCCCGCAGTCGACTGGTGGGCATGCCGAATACGTCGTTGATCCAGACGTGGCTGACCGGCTCGACGCCGCAGCCGGTGGTCTGGGAGACGAACAGGTGGGGGTTGGCGGTGCGTGGCCAGCGGTGGTTTCGGTAGTCCAGGTAGGCCGCCACGCGGGTACGCACGGGGTCGGCGAGCAGGACTGTCCGGTTCGGCAGGAACAGGCGTCCGTCGCGCAGGTCGGTGGTCTTCAGGCGTCGCAGCTGCACGGAGGTGAGCGCGTGGAAGACGACCAGGGCAGCCAGGGCGGCCCGGGGCACCTCTTGGTCGTGGAGGATGTCGCGGAGGGTGTCGACTTCGACGGGCAGCGCCGCAGGTCAGAAGATGACGGACCGAGGAGAAAGAACTCACGGGAGTCCCGACACACCCTCGACGGCTGCCCCGGCTACCCCGGCGACTCTGCGCTCTGCCCGGCCGACGACACCCCCCGTGGTGGCCCGCCTGGACACCGGCCTGGGCGTCCCGGGACGTGATGCGAGCCGTACCCGGCACTGGCAGTACCGCACCCGGACGGGCGCGGGGAGGCGCCCGTCCGGGAGGCGTCAGAGCCGGCGGAAATAGACGGTGAGCGGAACCGGTGTGCACCCGAGCGCCTCGTAGAGCGCCCGGGCCGGTGCGTGGAACCCGTCTCCCCCGGTGCCGATCTCGACGACCTCGGCGCCGAGGGTCCGCATCTGCGCAAAGGCGTGTTCGCACAGGGCGGTGCCCACGCGGTGCCGCCGGTGCCGGGCCGAGACGGCGAGGATCGTGACGTCGCCCTTCTTGCGGGTCGGGTCGACGCTCCACGCCACGTAGCCCGCGAGGGCGTCCTCGTCTTCGGCGAGGGCGACGTACCGGTGCCGTTCGGGCGCGTGGAGTTCGGCCATCTGTTCGCGGTAGTCCTCACGCCAGTTCCCGTGTTGGACGGCGAAGACGGCCTCGCCTACCAGCGGGCGGAAGGAGTCCTCGTAGAACGGCCGGAACGTCGCGATGGTCAGTTCGGTGAGTGGTGCCAGGTCGTGCGGGGTGAACGCACGGATGCGCATGGGAGTGTGCCTTTCGGACTGAGGGCGTGCTGAGACGCGGTGAGGCGTGGTGACCGAGCGAACAACGGCATCGGCCCGCTCCCGGCCACGACATCGGCGTCGGGCCGGTCCCTCAGCGGCGCGTACGCCACGTGGCAAAACACTCCATGGCCCGCATCATAGCGGCGGGGCGTACGCCGATACGCCGACCCGCGAACTCCCGCCGGCCGGGCGGCGATGGGCGTGGGTCGAGACGGCGGGACCTGGGCGCCCGCTAGGCTGCGGCCGCACGCGCCGCACCGCTTCGGAGGAGCCGTGGACATCGCATCCGCCCAGCAGCTCGCCTGGGAGAACAAGCTCGCCAAGGGCTTCAACATCGACGATGTGGCCCTGGAGTTCGGGCTGCTCACCGCCGAGGTGGGCGAGGCGTTCACCGCGTGGCGCAAGGGGCATGCCGACTTAGGGGAGGAGTTGGCCGACGTCTTCCTCTATCTGACCGCCCTGGCGCAGATGAACGGGCTGGACCTCGACGCCGAGGTCGCCCGGAAGATCGAGAAGAACAAGCGGCGCAGGTACGAGCGCAACGCGCACGGAGCGCTGGTCAGGACGAGCGACGGCTGAACGCCGTTCGCACCGCACGCCGAGGGGGTTCGCCCGAGCTCGGGCCCGGGCTCGGGCCAGGCCGGTCCGGTCCGGGCCGGCGGCGTAACGGGCCTATACGTCGAACGGGCCGATCGGGCCGAGCGCCAGGCGGACCGTGATCCGCTTGCCGACCGGTTCGCGGCGGACCTCGAAGCCGTCGCAGAGCGCGAAGACGATCTCCAGGCCGTGCTGGCCGATCCGGCCGGGCTCGGCGGCGCGGGCGAGCGGCAGCGTGGCGTCGGTGTCCCAGGTGGTGATCTCCAGCACCGGGCCGCGGATCTCCAGGTTGAGCACGCAGGGCCCGGGGGCGTACTTCACCGCGTTGGTGACCAGCTCGCTCACCACGAGCTGGGCGTCGGCGTGCGCCTGGGCCGGTACGGGCAGGCCGTGCCGGTCGCGGGCGCGGTCGAGGAAGGCCGCGGCCATGGCGCGGGCGACCGCGATCGAGCCGGTGTCGCCGTCGTACGCCGCGCCGACCCACAGGTCGGGCGTCGCCGCCGGGGCCCGGCCGTGCTCGGCCGTCGTGCTGTCGTTCATCCCCGCGCCCCTTGTCCGTTCCCCGTACGTTCGTCGTACGCGACGCGAGCCGTATACCCCGTCCCGCACGGGTCAATACATCCCGCGGCACTCTCCTTCCGCATACTCCCGGGGCACGCGCCGGCGCACTCGCCGTCGCGGCGGGGCGGGCCGTGTGCGGGGCCGATGCGGGGGCAAGCGACTCCTGAGAGTGCACATGACAGAACGTGGCGGAACGTGACATGCGGAGGTTGTCGTGGAGATCTCGGGGATCATCAGTGCCATCGTGATCGGCATCATCATCGGCGTGCTGGGGCGGCTGGTCGTGCCGGGCCGCCAGCACATCGGGGTGGTGTGGACGATCCTGATCGGCATCGTGGCCGCGTTCGTCGGCGCCGCGATCGCCAGTTGGGTGGGCGTGGCCCATACCCACGGCGTGGACTGGATCGAGTGGCTGATCCAGATCGGGCTGGCGGCCGTGGGCATCTCCGCCCTGGACCGGCGCGGCTACAGCCACCGGTAACGGCCGGTGCCGGCGCAGCACGCGCCGCCCCGCCCTCGCGCGGAGCGGCGTGTCGCCGTGTGCGGAGGCGGTGCGGCCGTCCGGTACGGGTTCGGGCGACGGGCAGCGGTACGGGTCCGGGCGACGCCGACGGGCGGCGGTACGGCGAGCAGCGGTACGGCGGGCAGCGGTACGGCGAGCAGCGGTACGGCGAGCAGCGCTACGGCCGGCGGCGCCGCAACGGCGCCGCCGAACCGGGTCACCCCGCTACCGCGCCAGGAACGCCGCCACCGTCTTCCCCCCGCCGTCGCGCGGGTGGATCGCCAGGCCGTCGGCGAGCTTGTGCACCATGGACCAGCCGAAGCCGCCGGTGCGCCCGGTCCAGTCCGGACGGCGCAGCCGGGGCATCGACGGGCTGGCGTCGTCGACGGCGACGTGCAGGCGCTCCGGGGTGCTGCTGAACCGGACTTCGAGTGCCCCTCCCGCGTGTCGGATCGCGTTCGTCACGAGTTCGGAGACCATGAGCAGCAGGTTCTCGGCGACGGCGGCCCCCACCCTGGGGGACAGTCCGTCGAGGAACGCTCTCGCCGCACTTCTGGCCTCGGCGGCGGCTTCCGGCCGGCACACCAGGTCCACCCGGTCGGTACCCGTTCCGCGGGCTTGCACGTCCTCCACGGCCTTCACCCCATGACCACTCGTCCACTGCCCCGCATGAGCGGCTGCAACGCTCTCCTACCCGGGACGCCCGGGTATCTGCGCGGATCGGCGTAGATGGATGCACGGAAGTCGGACAGGAACGCTCTGAAGGACCCGTACGACCGGTACGGCACACCACGACGGAGGGGAATCCAAGGATGACGGACACGGAGGACGGCCATGGCCAGGACGGTGCGCACGCCGGCGGGTACGACGACGCCCGACCGCACGGCGAAGTCCGCGCGCACGACGACGCCCACCCGCCTGAGCGCAGGCCGCTCGGCCTGGGGGCTGTACCGCGAGACCCGTCGCCCGGGGGCCCCGGGGCTGGCCCGGCGGCTGGTCGCGACGCCGCGGATGGTCGCCGCGGTGCTCGGCCGCCGCTACCCGGGGCTGTCCCGGCGCCGGCTGGCGGCGTTCTCGCTGCTCGCCGCGCTGTACGTGCTCTCACCGATCGACGCGATTCCGGACGTGATTCCGGTGCTGGGCTGGACGGATGACTCGGCGGTGGTTCTTTGGTTCGTCACGGGCCTCGTCCGCGAGTCGGGCCGCTATGTCGAGTGGGAGAGGCAGTACCGACAGTAAGGTTTCGGAAATGCACAAATGGAGTGGCCACCCCTTTCCGCTCGGCGCCACCTTCGACGGCACCGGCACCAATTTCGCGCTTTTCTCCGAGGTCGCCGAGAAGGTCGAGCTGTGTCTGCTCGACGACTCGCGCAAGGAGACGCGGGTGACCCTGACCGAGGTCGACGGTGTCATCCGGCACGCCTACCTGCCCGGCGTCGGCCCCGGGCAGCGCTACGGCTTCCGGGTGCACGGCCCGTACGACCCGGCGCGCGGGCACCGCTGCAACCCCGCCAAGCTGCTGCTCGACCCGTACGCCAAGGCGGTCGAGGGCCAGGCCGACGGCCACCCCTCGCTGCTCGGATACCGCGACGGCGACCCGGACACGCCCGACACCGCCGACAGCCTGCCGCACGCGATGCTCTCGGTGGTCGCCGACCCGTACTTCGACTGGGGCGACGACCGGCTGCCGAAGCGGCCGTACCACGAGACGGTGATGTACGAGGCGCACGTGCGCGGGCTGACCATGACCCACCCGGGCCTGCCCGCGGAGATCCGCGGCACCTACGCGGGCCTGGGCCACCCGGCGGTGATCGAGCACCTGACGAAGCTGGGCGTCACCGCGGTGGAGCTGATGCCGGTGCACCAGTACGTGCAGGACGGCCATCTGCTCGGCCGCGGCCTGACCAACTACTGGGGCTACAACACCATCGGCTTCTTCGCCCCGCACAACGGCTACTCCTCCGCGGGCGGTTGCGGCGGGCAGGTCACCGAGTTCAAGTCGATGGTCAAGGCGCTGCACGCGGCCGGGATCGAGGTGATCCTCGACGTGGTCTACAACCACACCGCCGAGGGCAACCACCTGGGCCCGACGCTCTCCTTCCGCGGGATCGACAACGCGTCGTACTACCGGCTGGTGGACGACGAGCCGGCGTCGTACTTCGACACCACCGGCACCGGCAACAGCCTGCTGATGCGCAGCCCGCACGTGCTCCAGCTGATCATGGACAGCCTGCGCTACTGGGTGACCGAGATGCACGTCGACGGGTTCCGGTTCGACCTGGCGGCCACGCTGGCCCGGCAGTTCCACGAGGTGGACCGGCTCTCCGCGTTCTTCGACCTGGTGCAGCAGGACCCGGTGGTGTCGCGGGTCAAGCTGATCGCCGAGCCGTGGGACGTCGGCGACGGCGGCTACCAGGTCGGCAACTTCCCGCCGCTGTGGAGCGAGTGGAACGGCCGCTACCGGGACACGGTGCGGGACTTCTGGCGGGCCCGCGACGGCGTGCTGCCGGAGTTCGCCTCCCGGCTGACCGGCTCCTCCGACCTGTACGCGGGCGAGCACCGCAGGCCGCGCGCCGGGGTGGACTTCGTGACGGCGCACGACGGCTTCACGCTGCGCGACCTGGTGTCGTACAACGACAAGCACAACGACGCCAACGGCGAGGGCAACCAGGACGGCGAGAGCCACAACCGGTCCTGGAACTGCGGCGCCGAGGGCGACACCGACGACCGCGGCGTGCTGACGCTGCGGGCCCGGCAGCAGCGCAACCTGCTGACCACGCTGCTGGTCTCGCAGGGCGTGCCGATGCTGCTGCACGGCGACGAGATGGGCCGCACCCAGCGCGGCAACAACAACGCCTACTGCCAGGACAACGAACTGTCCTGGACCGACTGGGAGTTGGATGCCGAGCAGCGCGACCTGCTGGACTTCACCCGGCGGTTGATCGCGCTGCGCCGCGGTCACCCGATCTTCCGCCGGCGCCGGTTCTTCCGTGGCGGCGTCGGCGGCGACGGCGGCCCCGGGGACCTGACCTGGCTGCGCCCGGACGGCCGGGAGATGGCGGAGCGCGACTGGGCGCGGCGGGACGCGCACGCGATCGCGGTGCACCTCAACGGCGACGCGATCTCCGAACCGGACGCGCACGGGCAGGCGATCACCGACGACTCGTTCCTGCTGCTGTTCAACGCGCACTGGGAGCATGTGGCGTTCCGGCTGCCGCCGGGCGAGTTCGGGCACGGCTGGAGCGTGGTGGTGGACACCGCGGAGCGCTCCGCGGGCGACGCCGACCCCGCGGTGCGGTTCGCGGCCGGGGACACCCTCAAGGTCGAGGCGCGGGCGGCGGTCGTGCTGATGCGGGTGCCGGACGGGACCGGCTGACCGGCTCGGCCCGGTCGGGTCTGGTCCGGTCTGGTCCGGGCGCGTCTCATCCGGTCCGGTCCGGGCGTGGATGACGCGCCACGGGCAGCATGACGGAGTACGGGCGCGATGACGCGCTGCGGGCGCGGAACCGGCTTACGGTTCCGCGCCCGTGCCGCTGGGGACCGCCGCCCGTGGCGGCCCCGGGTCGGCCTCGTGCCCGCGGGCGGCCCCGGGGCTCAGAACGCCCCGACCGCCAGCAGCACTCCGCAGACGGCCAGGGCGGCGCCGGCCAGCACGTTGAGCGCGGTGGTGCCGCGCCGCGGGCCGACGCCGCCCGCGGCGGCCTCCCGGGCGGCGACCCGGCTGTGCGGGTACTGCCCGCGGGCGAACCGCCGGCTGAAGACCACGAAGAAGACGCCCCACAGGGCGAGCAGCACACCGAACCCGGTCCGCATACGGTCCTCCAACCGCCGTCCACCGCTTCTCCCGGACGCCTTGCCCCGACCGCCACCGGCAAACGGCCGCGGTCTCCCCCGCCGCGGCCGTCACTGCCGCCGTCGTCACTGCCGCGAACGGGCCGGAGGAGCCGCCGGGCACACCCGGGAAGATGTATCCGCCCGGTACCGGGCAGCGCCCGAACCGGGCGCCGGAGCCGCGACTTTGGGTGCTTTTCGCCGCGACTTCGGGCACCGCCCCTCCGCGACCTGCGCCGACTGTTCATTCGAACAGGTCGAACCGGACCGTTTGTTGTCCGTTGTGGGCCATGGACGGGCAAAGGCCCAGCGGTATAAATCTTCTACGGGCGATACCGGGCAGGCCGTGCCCGGACCGGAGCGAGAAGCGAGGTGGGCATGAGAGCCGAGGAGCGTCAGCACCGCATCCTGACCCTGGCCCGCCACCACGGCCAGGTCGAGGTCACCGCGGTCGCCTCCGACCTCGCGGTCGCCCCGGAGACGATCCGGCGCGACCTGGGAGTGCTGGAGCGCCGCGGCCTGGTGCGCCGCACCTACGGTGGCGCGTATCCGGTCGAGGGCGCGGGATTCGAGACCGCGCTCGCCGAGCGGGTCAACCTGCACGTCGCCGACAAGCGCAGGATCGCCGCCGAGGGGGTCAAGCTGCTCGGCGAGGCGGAGACGGTGTTCGTGGACGAGGGCTACACACCGCAGTTGCTCGCCTCGCTGCTGCCGCGCGACCGTCCGTTGACGGTGGTCACCGCGTCGCTGTCCACCGCGGCGGCGGTCGCGGAGTCCGCGGACACCACGGTGCTGCTGCTCGGCGGCCGGGTCCGGGCCAGGACCCTGGCGACCGTCGGCTCGTGGGCCTGCGCCATGCTCTCCGGTTTCGTCATCGACCTGGCGTTCGTCGGCTCCAACGGCATCTCCCGTGAACTGGGCCTGACCACACCCGATCCGGTCGTCGCCGACGTCAAGGCCAAGGCGCTGGAGGTCTCGCGCCGGCGGGTGTTCGTGGGCCACCACAGCAAGTTCGGCGCGAGCAGCTTCTGCCGCTTCGCCGAAGTCGCCGACTTCGAGGCGATCGTGACCGACACCGGCCTGTCCAGCACCGAGGCGCACCGCTACACCCTGCTCGGCCCGCGCGTCTTCCGGGCCTGACCCGCGGCGCCGTCCGCCCGCTGCCCCTGACCCGACCAGCCGCCACCGACCCCGCCGTTCCGCCGGCCGCCCCCGTTCCACCGCCCGCCCCCGTTCCGCTCGCCGTTCCCCCGTCCCCCACCACCCGTCCTCCCCCGCGCCGCCTCCCCGCGCCGCCTTCCCCCACCGCTCCCCCCACCCCGCCCCCACCGATTCGACTTCGGCCCAACCCCCCGGTTCCACCAGCCCGTTCCGGCATGCCGCCATCGGCCCGCCGGATGCTCCCGCACACCCCGACTCCAGTCATGAAAGGGACGAATCATGACATCCTCCACCGGCTCGACCGGCGCCGCCCGCAGACTGCGCCGCCGTACCCTGCCCCCGCTGGCTCTGGCGGTGTCGGGCATGCTGCTCGCGGCCGCCTGTTCGGGGGCGGGCGGGGCCGGCGGCGGCTCCGGCTCGCACTCCATCAACGTCCTGATGGTCAACAACCCGCAGATGGTCGACCTGCAGAAGCTGACCGCCGCGAACTTCACCAAGTCCACCGGAATCAAGGTGAACTTCACGGTGCTGCCCGAGGACGACGTCCGCGACAAGATCACCCAGGACTTCTCCAGCCAGGCCGGGCAGTACGACGTCGGCACCATCAGCAACTACGAAGCGCCGATCTTCGCCAAGAACAACTGGCTCTCCCCGCTGACGTCCGAGGCGAAGGCCGACACCGCCTTCGACCAGAGCGACATCCTGCCCGCGATGCAGCAGTCCCTCACCTACCAGGGCCAGTTGTACGCCGAGCCGTTCTACGGCGAGTCGTCGTTCCTGATGTACCGCAAGGACGTCTTCGCCGCGAAGCACCTGACCATGCCGGCCAACCCGACCTGGACCCAGGTCGCCGACCTCGCGGCGAAGGCCGACGGCGCGCAGAAGGGCATGAAGGGCATCTGCCTGCGCGGCCAGCCCGGTTGGGGCGAGATGATCGCGCCGCTGACCACCGTGGTGAACACCATGGGCGGCACCTGGTTCGACAAGGACTGGAAGGCGCAGGTGGACAGCCCGGCCTTCACCAAGGCGACGCAGTTCTACGTGGACCTGGTGCGCAAGCACGGCGAGGCCGGCGCCGCGCAGTCCGGGTTCACCGAGTGCCTCAACGACCTGGAGCAGAGCAAGGTCGCCATGTGGTACGACGCCACCTCCGCGGCCGGCTCGCTGGAGGGCTCCGGCTCGCCCGTCGCCGGAAAGATCGGCTACGTGCCCGCGCCGGTGGAGCAGACCAAGAACTCCGGCTGGCTGTACACCTGGGCCTGGGGCGTGCAGAAGGCGAGCAAGCACCAGTCCGACGCGTGGAAGTTCATCTCCTGGGCGTCCGGCAAGGGCTACGAGGACCTGGTCGGCAAGCAGTTGGGCTGGTCCCGGGTGCCGGCCGGCAAGCGCGCCTCGACGTACACCAACCCCGACTATGTCAAGGCGTCCAGTGCCTTCGCCACGCCGACGCTGAACGCGCTGAAGGCCGTCGACCCGGCCAACCCGGGGGTGCAGCCGCGGCCCGCGCCCGGCATCCAGTTCGTCGGGATTCCGGAGTTCACCGACCTGGGCACCCAGGTCTCCCAGCAGCTCTCCTCGGCCATCGCCGGCCGCACCAGCGTGGACAGCGCGCTGAAGGCCAGTCAGAAGCTCGCCGAGAAGGTCGCCGGCAAGTACGCCGGCAAGTGAGCGGGAATCCGACACGATGAGTACTCCGTCGATCATCCGCCACCGCCACGCGCCGCCGGTCGTCTCCCGGTCCGCCGCGGGCCGGGCACCGCGCCGGCCGCGCGGTGCCTGGGCCCGGCGGGCGCCGCTGCTGCCCGCGCTGGTCTTCATGATCGTGGTCACCCAACTGCCCTTCGTCGGCACCCTGGTGATCTCGTTCATGCGCTGGAACGCCCTGGACCCGAGCGACAAGGGCTTCACCGGCCTCGACAACTACAAGGAGGAGTTCACCGACCCGCAACTGCGCTCGGCGCTGACCACCACGGTCGTGCTGACCGTCACGGTGGTGCTGGTCAGCCTGGTGCTGGGACTGGGCCTCGCGCTGCTGATGGACCGGAAGTTCCCCGGCCGGGGCGCGGTGCGCACCTTGCTGATCACGCCGTTCCTGGTGGTGCCGGTCGCCTCCGCACTGTTGTGGAAGCACGCGCTGTACAACGCCACCTACGGCTTCATCAACGGTTCGCTCACCTGGCTGTGGAGCCTGTTCGGCAGCGACTCCGCGCCGCAGCCCGACTGGCTGTCGACGTCGCCGAAGCTCGCCGTCGAGGCGTCGCTGATCTGGCAGTGGACCCCGTTCATGATGCTGATCCTGCTGGCCGGCCTGCAGTCCCGCCCCACCGACGTGGTCGAGGCGGCCCGGGTGGACGGCGCCGGCAGCTGGGACATCTTCCGCTACCTGACCTTCCCGCACCTGCGCCGCTACCTGGAGCTGGCCGCGCTGCTCGGCACCGTGTACGTGGTGCAGAACTTCGACGCCGTCTTCACCCTCACCTCCGGCGGCCTGGGCACCGCCAACCTCCCCTACGCCGTCTACAGCACCTTCTACGAGGCCCATGACTACGGGCAGGCGTCCGCCGAGGGCGTGATCGTGGTGATCCTGTCGATCATCGTGGCGACCTTCGCGCTGCGCTCGGTCTCGTCGCTGCTCAGGGAGGAGACCCACTGATGGCCGCCACCACCCTCGACGCCCGGGCCGCCGTGCCCGTCGCCGGCATCGCGCCGCGCGAGCGGAAGGAACGGCGCTCCCGCCGGCTGCTGGCGCTGGGCGCCTGGATCTGCGGGATCGTCTTCTTCCTGCCGTTCGCGTGGATGGTGCTGACCTCCTTCCACAGCGAGCAGGACGCCGGCACCAACCCGCCGAAGATCGACGCCCCGCTCACCCTGCACGGCTACCGCGAGTTCTTCGGCTCCGGCACCGGGGTCAGCCCGTGGCCGCCGCTGATCAACTCCCTCACCGCCAGCGTCGTCTCGACCCTGCTGGTGCTGGTGCTGGCCACCCCGGCGGCGTACGCGCTGTCCATCAAGCCGGTGCGCAAGTGGACCGACGCGATGTTCTTCTTCCTGTCCACCAAGATGCTCCCCGTGGTCGCCGGCCTGCTGCCGGTCTACCTGATCGCGAAGAACATCGGCATGCTCGACAACATCTGGCTGCTGGTCATCCTCTACACCTCGATGAACCTGCCGATCGCGGTGTGGATGATGCGGTCCTTCCTCGCCGACGTGCCCGGCGCGATCATCGAGGCCGCGTCCATCGACGGCGCCGGGCTGCCCACCATCCTGACCAGGATCGTCGCGCCGATCGTGGCGCCCGGCATCGCGGCGACCGCGCTGATCTCGTTCATCTTCAGCTGGAACGAGCTGCTCTTCGCGCGGGTCCTCACCGGCGTCACCGCGGGCACCGCGCCCGTCTTCCTGACCAGCTTCGTCACCAGCCAGGGCCTGTTCCTGGCGAAGGTGTGCGCCGCCGCCGTCTGCATCTCCCTGCCGGTACTCGCCGCCGGGTTCGCCGCCCAGGACAAGCTCGTCCAGGGCCTCTCTCTTGGAGCCGTCAAGTGAAAGCAGCCGTCATCAGCTCTCCCGGCCAGGTCGGCATCGAGACCGTGGAGGACCCGGCGCCCGGGCCGTCCGAGGTCGTCGTCCAGGTCGCGGCCTGCGGCCTGTGCGGAACCGATCTGCACATCCTCCAGGGGGAGTTCGCGCCGACGCTGCCGATCGTGCCGGGCCACGAGTTCGCCGGCGAGGTCGTCGCGGTCGGCGCCGGGGTGCGCGACCTGCGCACCGGCGACCGGGTCGCGGTGGACCCGTCGCTGTACTGCCACGAGTGCCACTACTGCCGGATCGGCCGCAACAACCTGTGCGAGCAGTGGAACGCGATCGGCGTCACCAAGCCCGGCGGCGCCGCGGAGTTCGCGGTCGCCCCGGCGGCGAACTGCGTCAAGCTCCCCGAGCACATAGCCACCCGCGACGCCGCGCTGATCGAACCGCTGTCCTGCGCGGTGCGCGGCTACGACATCCTGCGCTCCCAGCTCGCCACCCACGTCCTGATCTACGGCTCGGGCACGATGGGCCTGATGATGATGGAGCTGGCCAAGCGCACCGGCGCGGCGAGCGTGGACATGGTCGACGTCAACGAGGAGCGGCTGGGCACCGCCCGGCAGCTCGGCTGCTCCGCGACCGCCACCAGCGCCGACGAGCTCGACCAGCCGCGCGGCTGGGACGTGGTCATCGACGCCACCGGCAACGCGGGCGCCATCCAGGACGCCCTCGGCCGGGTCGGCAAGGGCGGCACCTTCCTCCAGTTCGGTGTCGCCGACTACGCCGCCCGCGCCACCATCGAGCCGTACAAGATCTACAACCAGGAGATCACCATCACCGGCTCCATGGCGGTGCTGCACAGCTACGAGCGGGCCGCGGAACTGTTCGCCGGCGGGGTGCTCGACCCCGAGGTGTTCATCAGCGACCGGCTGCCGCTGGTGGACTACGCGGCGGCCCTGCAACGCTTCCAGGCGGGCGTGGGCCGCAAGATCCAGGTCCTGCCGTAGGGCGTGTCGGCGTAGGGCGTGTCCTCGTAAGGCGTGTCCGCAGCGCCGTCGCCGTCCGTGTCCCCGCATCCCCGTGTCGCCGTATGCCCGCACCCCCGTACGCCCGCGTCGCCAGGCCGCCGCCGGAAGAGGAACGCCCATGACCGTGCCCCTGCCCGGGCCGCCGCCCGTACCGCCGCCACCGCCGCTGCCGTCTCCCCCGGTGCCGGCGCTGGTGATCGGTGAGGCGCTGACCGACGTCCTGACCGGTGCGGGCGGGGAGCGGCGGGAACATCCCGGCGGCAGTCCGGCGAACGTCGCGCTCGGGCTGGGCCGGCTCGGCCACCCGGTGCGGCTCGCCACCCGGATCGGGCGCGACCGCACCGGGACGGTGCTGCGGGAGTGGCTGGAGCGCGGGGGCATCGAGCTGCTGCCCGGGTCCGTCGGCGACGCCCCGACGTCGACGGCCACCGCCCGGCTGCGCGCGGACGGCAGCGTCGGCTACGCGTTCGACCTGGTCTGGGACCTCGCGCCGGCGACGGTCGCGGCCCTGCGCGCCGGTCCGCCCTCCCACCTGCACATCGGCTCGATCGCGGCCGCGCTGCCGCCGGGCGCCGACCTGGTGCTGGCCGCGGCCGAGCAGTCCCGGGCGCGGGCCACCGTCTCCTACGACCCCAACATCCGCCCGGCCCTGCTGGGCGACCGCGCCCGCGAGCGCGCCCGGGTGGAGCACCTGGTCGAGGTGAGCGACGTGGTGAAGGCCAGCGACGAGGACCTCGGCTGGCTCTACCCGGACCAGGACCCCGACACCGCGGCCGCCGGCTGGGCCCGGCGCGGCCCCGCCCTGGTGGTGCTCACCCGCGGCGCCCGAGGTGCCCGCGCCTGGTGGCGGCACGGGCACCTCGACGTCCCGGCGCCGCCGATCCGCGTGACGGACACCGTCGGCGCGGGTGACTCGTTCATGTCCGCGCTGGTCAGCGGCCTGCTGCAGCGGGACCTGCTCGGCGCCGGCGGCCCGTCCGCGACCGCCGCGACCCGCGCCCGGCTGCACGACGCCACCGGCACCGGCACCCTGACGCCCGAGGTGGCCGGGGCGCTGCGGTACGCGGTACGGGCCGCCGGCATCACCTGCTCCCGGCCCGGGGCCGCCCCGCCGACCTACGAGGAACTGGACCGCCCGCCCGCCTGACCGGCCCCGCTTCTGCCCGGAAGATCCGGCAACGGCGTCCCGCTCACCCGAAGTGGACCACGATCCGGCCCTGGTTGGACGGGTCGGTCTCGAAACTCCGGTAAAGCCGCTTCAGATGGGGCTGCCGCAGTGTCGCCAGCACCCGGGACCTGAGCTTTCCCGAGCCCTTGCCCGCGATGATCTCCACCCGGTCCGCCTTCGTGGCCGCGGCCCGGAAGATGATCTCCCGTACCGCCCGGTCGATGTCGCGGTCGCTCCGGAAGAGCGGATGCAGGTCGAGTGTGAGCGTCATCGGTGCCTGTGCCTTCCCTGCGGGCGGCACCGCTCGGTACGGCGCGGCCATGAGCACCGTACCCCCGGCCGGGAAACGTGCGGTACTCCCGGCCGGGAAACCCCGTGGCGGACCGGGGACGGCTGCGGCTACGGTCACGCGGTGACCACTCGTACGTTCCGTATCACCGTCCGCGGTGTCTTCGACGGGCTCAGCGCCGAGCAGCGCGCGGAGTTGCTGGCGCACGCACCCGAGCACGACGTCCTGCGCGCGGCCTTCACCCCCGAAGGGCACCTCAGCTACGACCTCGCGGCGCGCTCCGCGTTCACCTTCCGGTTCGCGGATTCCGGGGAGGCCGAGGAGGACATCGTGGCGGCGACCGCCCGCGCGGAGGCCGCCGCGCGCGCCTGGCTCGACGAGCGCGGCTACGGCTACGCGAAGCTGCGCGCCCAGGCCGAGGACCTCTCCCAGGCGCCCCTGGGCAAGCGGCAGCGGCGCGAGGCGGCCAGGAAGCCGGCGTAGGGCCTCCCGGCGGGTCAGGCGAAGGGTCCGGCCGCGGACGGGCCTCGGGTCAGGCGCGGCCACGGGCCCGGCGGGTCCGGCTCGGGCGAACGCGGGTCCGGCGGGTCCGGCTCGGGCGAGCGCGGGTCCGGCGAGCGCGGGTAGGCGGCGGTGGCGCTGCGGTCGCCGTCGGGCACGGCCCGTCACGGCGCCGGGTAGATGTCCCCCGCGGCCATCATGCTCTCCTGCTCGCAGTCGAACTCCATCTGCTTGACCCGCTGTTGGAGCCGCCTGCGCTCCTTCGGGTCGCCGCTGCGCTCCGCGTCCGTCTCCAGCGCGAACGCCTCCTCGCGCATTTCCCTGACGTGCCGCTCGTTGGCCGGGCCGTTCTCGTTCATGTCGCGCCTCGCTCCGTGCGCCGAGAGCCGATACCTCCAGCCAAACAGCCCTCCCGCCCGGCCGCCACCGGGAGCGGCCCCGGCCCGGCCCCCGGCCATGGCCCCGGCCCCCGCGCCGCTCGCGACATGCGCCGGGCGGATGCCGCCCACTACGTTCGTCCCGTACGAGCGCGTCCGCTCCGACCGACAGGGAGACCATGTCCGGCACCGACGACTTCAACGCCCACACCATCGCCGAGTTCCGCGCCAACGACGGCCAGGTCGGCGGGAACTTCGCCGGCGTGCCCCTGCTGCTTCTGCACACCGTCGGCGCGCGCAGCGGCCGGCCCAGGGTCAACCCGATGACGTACCTGGCCGACGGCGAGCGCTACCTGGTCTTCGCCTCCAAGGCCGGCGCGGACCGCCATCCCGACTGGTACTGGAACCTCCGCGCCCGGCCGCACGCCCGGATCGAGGTCGGCGACCAGGTGCTCGATGTGGAGGTGAAGGAACTGGCCGGGGCCGAGCGCGACGAGCAGTACCGCCGCCAGGCCGATCGCAACCCGGTCTTCACCGAGTACCAGAACCGCACCACCCGCACGATCCCCGTGATCGCCCTGACCCCGGTCGGCCCCGCGCCCGCGAGCGACGCGGAGGACACCGAGGGCGCGGGCGGGCAGGGCTGACCGTCCGCACCGCCGGGTCGCCGGCCGCGGGCCCCGATCACGTCACCGCCCGCGGCCGCCGGGGTTGAGCCGGACCGTCCGGATTTCAAAGACGTTTCAACCAGCCGGGGTTCACCGGCCCTCGCACGTGTCTTGACTGCCGCTGTATACGGCTCTAGGTTGTGGCGCGTTCGCATTGAAACGTTACAGTCCGGCAGTGGCTGGCGTCGCGCGAGGAGCACCCGGGAGGACCAGGCATGCCCCGTTCCCACGACCACCGGCCGGGCCGGACGCCGATCCGCCGACGGCTGCCCCTCGGGGTCGCGGGCGTGGCGGCCGCGCTGCTGCTCACCGTGACCGCGGGGCAGGTCCCCGCCGCCGCGGGCGGGGCGGACGGCGCCGGCGCCGGCTGTCCCTGGGTGGGTTCGAGCGCCTCGCCCGCGCAGCGCGCCGCGCAGGTGCTCGCGCGGATGACGGTCGACGAGAAGCTGTCGATGACCCACGGCAGCGGGCTGCCCGGCTACGCGGGGGTGGTGGCCCCCGTTCCGCGGCTGTGCGTGCCGGCCCTGAACCTCAACGACGGCGGCGCCGGCGTGGTGATGGGCGGCACCACCGCGCTGCCGGCACCGGTGGCCGCCGCGGCCAGCTGGGACCCGGCGGCGGAGCGGTCGTACGGGCAGGTGGTCGGGGCCGAGGCGAAGACCAAGGGCATCAGCGTCGACCTCGGTCCCGACACCAACCTGGAGCGCGATCCGCGCGGCGGGCGGGTCTTCGAGATGGCGGGCGAGGACCCCTACCTGTCCGGGGCGATGACCACGCAGTACGTGAAGGGCGTGCAGTCCAAGGGCGTGATGGCCGACATCAAGCACCTCGTCGCCAACGACACCGAGCAGAACCGCAACAACGGCAACGCGATCGTCGACGAGCGCACGCTCCACGAGATCTACTACCCGGCGTTCGAGCAGGCCGTGCAGGAGGGCGGCGCGGCCTCGATCATGGCCGCGACCAGCCTGGTCAACGGCGTGCACGCCAACGAGAACGCCACCTTGCTGAAGGACACCGCCAAGCAGGACTGGGGCTTCGACGGTTTCGTGGTCACCGACTGGGACGGCGCGCGCAGCACCGTGCAGGCCGCCAACGCCGAGCTGGACCTCAACATGCCCGCCCCCGGCAACTTCGGGCAGCCGCTGTCGGACGCCGTCCGCTCCGGCCAGGTCAGCATGGCCGTGCTCAACGACAAGGTGGCCCGGCTGCTCACCGAGGAGTTCGCCTACGGCCTGTTCGACTCCACCGCGGGCTCCCCCGGTGCCACCGCCACGACACCCGCACACGTCGCCACCGCGCGGGACATCGCGGCGGAGGGCACCGTACTGATGAAGAACAAGGGCGGGCTGCTGCCGCTGAAGACCTCCGCCACCCCGTCGATCGCGGTGATCGGAGCGGCCGCCAAGGACTCCGCGATCACCGGGGGCGGCGGCAGCTCGCACGTGCCGGTCGACCCGTCGTCGGTGGTCACCGTCGCGGACGGCATCGCGGCGCGGGCGGGCTCCTCGGTCCGGGTGGACACGATCGGCTCCTGGACGGGGGCGGCCTCCTCCTCCGCCAGCGGCTCCGACCAGCCGGCCAACATGTTCGACGGCGACCTCGGCACCCGCTGGTCCAGCGGCACACCGATGGCCGGCGGCCAGTGGGTCAGCGCCGACATGGGCGGCTCGCACCCGATCGACCGGATCACCATGGACGCCGGCAACGGCACGGACTACGCCCGCGGTTACCAGGTCTACCTCTCCGCCGACGGCAAGGACTGGGGCGCCCCGGTCGCCGAGGGGACCGGCACCGGCCGGCTGGTCACCGCGACGTTCGCCGCCCGGCAGGCGCGGTACGTCAGGATCGTGCAGACCGGGTCGGCGAGCAGTTGGTGGTCGATCGCCGAGCTGACCGCGTACACCTCCGACGGCAGCGGCGGGCAGACCGCCGTGGGGCGCTCGGGCGTCCGTGTGCCGGGGGTGACCGACAAGCTGCCGACCGTCCCCTCGGCGCGCTTCAGCACCGCCGGCGGGCAGCAGGGCCTGACCGCCAGCTACTACAACAACCTCGACCTTTCCGGCGCCCCCGCGCTCACCCGGGTCGAGCCGGACATCGACGACCACTACACGGCCGCGCCGGGGCCGGGCGTCAACCCGGCCGGTTTCTCGGTGCGTTGGACCGGCTTCCTGACCGCGCCGGTCACCGGCACGTACACCTTCTCGATGTCCGACACCGGCGGGGTCAGGATGACCGTCGGCGGCCAGCCGGTCTTCCAGGACTGGGCGCAGTACGGTCCCGGGGTCTCCGCGATCCACCTCAAGGGCGGGGTGCGGACACCGATCACGGTGGAGAACTACCAGCCGGTGAACGGCCCGAGCGGGCCGGTGGCCGGCACCCCGACCACACCGCCCGGCAACGGCTCCGTCACGCTCGGCTGGCAGGTGCCCGACACCGCCGCGATCGCGGCCGCGGCGGCCGCCGCCAAGCAGGACAGCGTCGCGGTGGTGGTCGTGAGCGACGACGAGAGCGAGGACGGCGACCGGCAGAACCTGACGCTGCCTGGCGCGCAGGACGACCTGGTCGCGGCGGTCGCCGCCGCCAACCCGCACACCGTCGTGGTGCTGAACACCGGAGCCCCGGTGCTGATGCCGTGGCTCGGCTCGGTCGACGGCGTGCTGGAGTCCTGGTACGGCGGGCAGCAGAACGGCGCGGCGCTGGCGTCCGTGCTGTTCGGCGACGTCGACCCGTCAGGCAAGCTGCCGCAGACCTGGCCGGCGAGCATGTCCCAGCTGCCGACCGCCGACCCGTCCCGCTACCCGGGCACCGTCGACGTGGCGACCAACACCACCGACTACCACTACAGCGAGGGCCTGGACGTCGGCTACCGCTGGTACGACGCCCACCACCTGACGCCGCTCTTCCCGTTCGGCTACGGCCTGACGTACTCGTCGTTCTCCTTCGGCGGGCTCAGCGTCTCGCCGGGCGCGGCCGACGCGGCGGGGCCGGTGAGGGTCTCGGCGACGGTCCGGAACACCGGCAGCCGTACGGCCTCGGAGGTGGCGCAGCTCTACGTCGGCGACCCGGCCGGCGCCGGCGAACCGCCCAAGCAGCTCAAGGGCTTCCAGCGGGTGACGCTGCGGCCCGGCCGGTCCCAGCGGGTCACCTTCACGATCGACCCGTCCGACCTGCGCACCTGGGACGACGCCACGCACGCGTGGAAGACGAACGACGGCACCTACCGGATGTACGTGGGCGACTCCTCCCGCGACCTGCCGCTGAGCGGCAGTTACACGCTGCGCCGCTCCACCGGCGCCCGCGCGGTGACCGCGCAGGCTCCCGCGACCCTCGACCCGGCGCACGGCGGCGTGGTGACCACCACGCTCACCGCCGGCGGCACCCAGACCCTCGGCCACGTCAGGCTCGGCCTCGACGTGCCGGCCGGCTGGACCGCGAAGGCGCGCACCACCGCGGAGTTCCGCAGCGTGAAGCCCGGCACCCGGCTCACCACGTCGTGGCTGGTGACCCCCGCGGCGGGCGCGCAGGACCGGCTGTGGCGGCTGACCGCCGAGGCGTCCGCGGACGGCGGCTACCGCGCGCGCGGCGGGCTGCAGGTCACGGTCGGCCCGCTGGTGGCGGCGACGCTCTCCTCGACGACGAAACTCGCCCGGATCGGCGGCAGTTACCCGGCCACGCTGACGCTGCGCAACACCGCCGACCAGCGCGTGTCGGTGAGCGTGGGGACCGATGCGCCGGCCGGGGTGAGCGTCGATCCGGCGACGACGTCGGTGGTGCTCGCGCCCCGGGCGTCGGTGACGAAGCAGCTGACCGTCAGCGTGGGGAACGACGCGGCGTCCGCCTCGATCGACCTCACCGGCACGGTCACCGCGGCCGGGCAGGACCACCCGCTCCAGGGCGGCTCCCTCGACCTGCCGCTGCTGTTCGGCTCGCTCGCCGCCGCCTACGACAACACCGCGGTCAGCGACGACGCCGCGCCGCAGTCCGCGAACTTCGACGGCTCCGGCTACAGCTACTCCGCCCAGTCGCTCGCCGGTGCCGGCCTGACCCCCGGGCAACCGGTCCCGCACGGCACGGCGGCCCTCACCTGGCCGTCCGCCGCGGCCGGCCACCCCGACAACGTGGTCGCCGCCGGGCAGAACATCGCGGTGAGCGGGAGCGGTACGCAGCTGTGGTTCCTCGGCGCGGCGAACAACGGCAGCGGCTCGGGCACCGGCACGCTCACCTACACCGACGGCAGCACCGCGCCGTTCACCCTGGGCCTGACCAACTGGACGCCGAGCACCCCGCTGCCCGGTGACGACCTGGTCGCCACCGCGCCGACCTGGAACCGCCCGGCCGGCAGCGGCTACCCGGCCGCCACGGCGGTGAGCGTCTACGCGACGAAGGTCCCGCTGGCCGCCGGCAAGTCCCTCGCCTACGTCACCTTGCCCGCCACCGTCACCGGCGACCAGGCCGGCACCCGGCTGCACGTCTTCGACATCGCCGTCGAGTAGCCCGCGCCACCGCCGCCACCCGCAGCCCCACCTCGCCCGTACCCGTACCCGTACCCGTACCGATATCCGCACCCGCACCTCCTCGCACCTCGCCCCCCACCGGATCACCCGTCAGGAGCGTGAGTTGAAAAGGATCATGTCAGCGGTCGTCCTCCCGGTCGCCGCGCTGGTCGCCGTCATGGCACCACCGGCAGCGGCGGCCGGTCCGGCCGGCGCCCCGCACTACGCGAGTCTCGCCGCCGCGTTCGACAACACCGGTATCAGCGCGGCCGCCGCGCCCGCCTCGGCGGATCTCGACGGCCTGGGCAACAGCTTCGTCGCCGAGGACCTGGCGGCGGCCGGCTGGGGTCCCGGCGCCGCCGTCACCGTCGGCGGGACCCGGCTCACCATGCCGGACACCGCCCCCGGCCGGCCCGACAACGTCATCGCCGACGGTCAGCGCATCGCCCTGCACGGCGCCGGATCGGCGCTGACGTTCCTGGTCACCGGCACGGCCGCGGACGCGGCCGGCGCCGGCACGATCAGCTACGCCGACGGCAGCAGGCAGAGCTACCGGTTGAGCGCGCCGGACTGGTACAGCGGGCCGAGCGACGCCATGGCGGTGCGCACCTCGCGCCGCAACACCCCGGCGGGCCCGACCGCGTTGGACGTGAAGCTCTACGCGGTGTCAGTGCCGCTCGACGCCCGCAAGCGGCCGGCCGCGGTGACGCTGCCTACGGTCGCGGGGGCGGACGGCGCCGCGGCGCCCGAACTGCACGTGTTCGCGCTCGGGTTGCGGCCGGTGCCGGCCGGGTGGACCGCCACCTGGTCCGCGGCCGTCGACGACGGCCTGGCGCCGTACGTGTGGACCGACCGCACCCTGCGGATGGTGGAGCACACCAGCGTGGGCGGCAACCGGGTGCGGATCAGGCTCGACAACGCCTTCGGGCCCAAGCCGCTGACGGTGGGCCACGCCACGATCGCGGTGCGCGCGTCCGGCGCGGTGCCGGCCGCCACCCCCGTCACGCTCACCTTCGGCGGCAGGCAGACGGTCACGATGCCGGCCGGCGGGCAGGCGTACAGCGACCCGCTGCCCTTCGCCGTGCCCGCCGACAGCGACCTGCTGGTCAGCCTCTACCTGCCGGGCACCGTCCAGTTCGCCCCGACGCACAGCCTGGGCCTGCAGGACATGTACTCGACCGACGACGGCGGCACCGACGACGCGGCCGACGGCGCCGACTTCCCCGTGCACAACCTCTTCGACTTCTGGACGGTGCTGTCCGGCATCGAGGTCACCGGCCCCTCGCACCGCACCGTCGTCGCCCTCGGCGACTCGATCACCGACGGCTACACGTCCGCGGTCAACGGCAACCAGCGCTGGCCGAACTACCTCGCGCGGCGCCTGCTCGCCAAGGACGGCCCGAAGGCACCGGCCGTCGCCGACGAGGGGATCAGCGGCAACAAGGTGCTCACCGACCTGTTCAACGGCCTGCCGAACACCGGCACCGGGGGCGTCAAGGCGACCGCCCGGCTCGACCGCGACGTCCTCAGCCAGGCCGGTGTGCGCACCGTCGTCGTCCTGGAGGGCATCAACGACGTCGACTCCGACGCCTCGGCCGCCGACGTGATCGCCGGCCTGAAGCAGGTCGCCGCGACGCTGCACGCGTACGGGCTGCGGGTCGTGGTCGGCACCCTCACGCCGACCGGGGGCTGCGGCTGCACCACCCCGAGCCGGGCGGCGGCGCGCGACGGCATCAACGACTTCATCCGCCACAACGACGGCGCCTTCGACGCGTGGGTCGACTTCGACGCCGCCGTCCGCAACCCGGCCGACCCGGAGACGATGCTCCCGCAGTACGACTCCGGCGACCATCTGCACCCCAACGGAGCGGGCTACCAGGCCATGGCGGACGCCATCGAGCTCAACAGCCTCTGAGCGACGACCCGTTCGCACCACGCGCCCCACACACGCGCCCCACGCCACGCGTCGCACGTCGCGTCGCAACGGGCACGGGGCGCCCCCACCACACCGGCGGGGGCGCCCCGTTCGGGCAGGTCAGAGGCACCGCCGACGACCGGGCGCGGGAGCCGCGGCCCGAACCGGGCGCCCGCTCCCGCCCGGTATCGACTTGACCTGTACATGGCATTCTTTTGGTCCTACGATGACCCCGCATCACGCGAGAGCGCTCTCTCGCTCGCTTCGGTCTCACTCCCCCCGGACGGAAGAAGAAGTGTCATGAGACGCAGAATCGGCACGATAGTGGGCCTGTCCGCCCTGCTCGTCGCGACCGCCCTCACCGGCGCCGGTGCCATGACGGCCGACGCCGCCCCGGCCGCCGGCGCCCGCGCGGACGCCTCCGACGCCGTACTGACGGCGATGGTCCACGACCTGGGCCTCACCCCGGCCCAGGCCCACCAGCGGCTGCGGCAGCAGGCCGCCGCGACCACCCTCAGCCCCAAGGCGCGGAAGGCCGCGGGGAGTTCGTACGGCGGTTCGTGGTTCGACCAGGCCGACGGGAAGCTCGTGGTCGCCGTCACCGACGCGCACGCGGCGTCGGCCGTCGCGAAGACCGGCGCCACCACCAAGGTCGTCGCCCGCACCGCCAAGCAGCTCGACGCGGCGAAGTCCGCGATCGACACGCTGGCCAGGCAGCACAAGGCCCCGACGGGGGTGAGCAGTTGGGGCGTGGACCTGCGGTCCAACCAGGTCGTGATCGACGTGCGCGCCGACCAGGCGCAGGACGCGGCGGTGCGCGCGTTCGTCGCCAGGGCCGAGCGGGGCGACAGCGCGCGGGCCGTCACGGTACGGACCACCGCCGCCGCGGCCCCGACAACGCTGTCAGCGGGCACGGTCGGCGGCGACCCCTTCACCAGCCACGGCATCCGCTGCTCGATCGGCTTCTCGGTGATCGGCGGGTTCGTCACCGCGGGCCACTGCTCCCAGCAGGGTGCGGCGGTCTACGGCTGGGACGGCTCCTACGTCGGCAACTTCCAGGCCGGCACCTTCCCGGGCAACGACTACTCCTGGGTCAACGTCGGCAGCGGCTGGTGGACGGTGAACGTCGTGCTCGGCTGGGGCACGGTCTCCGACGTGCTGGTGCACGGCTCCAACGTGGCCCCGGTCGGCTCCTCGGTGTGCCGTTCGGGCTCCACCACGCACTGGCACTGCGGGACGATCCTCGGCACGAACGAGACGGTCAACTACAGCGAGGGCAGCGTCTACGGGCTCACCGAGACCAACGTCTGCGCCGAACCGGGCGACTCCGGCGGCTCGTTCATCAGCGGCGACCAGGCCCAGGGGGTGACCTCCGGCGGCTACGGCGACTGCACCTCCGGGGGTGAGACCTGGTTCCAGCCGGTCAACCCGATCCTGTCCGCGTACGGTCTGACCCTCCAGACCAGCTGACTGCGGCACCGCCCGCACCGATTGCACTGCCCGCACCGCCCGCACCACCTCAGGCCCGTCCCGGGCCCCCATACCCCCGGGGCGGGCCGTCGGCGCTCATCGCCGGGGGTCGCGCGGCTTCCATTGCCCGGGTGCGGCTCCATTGCCCTTGTGCGGCGCCTACCGCGCGGGGGCCTCGCACAGCGCCGCGGCGAGCGCGACCTCCGTGCCGGCCAGACCGACCGAGCAGAAGACCGTGATCTGGTCCGGGCCGGTACGGCCGGTCGCCGCGCGGGCCAGCACCGCGCCGAGCGCCACCATCCGGTCGGCGGGAAACAGGTGCGCCTGGGCGTAACCGCCCGCCTGGGCAAGGGAGTCCGTGAGGACCACCTCGGCGCGGTCCACCAGTGACGCGGGCAGTTCGTGCCGGGAGACGGTCTTGGGGCCGACCGTGGTCACATGCGTGCCCGGCGCGATCCAGTCGGCCTCCAGCACGGGCACCGCGCTGGAGGTCGCCACGATCACCACCTCGCGCTCGCGTACCGCGTCCTCGACCCGGGCCACCGCGCGGACGGCGACACCGAGTTCAGCGGTGGCGCGGCGGGCGAACTCCTCGGCGCGCCGCAGGTCGCGGGCCGCCACGGTGACGGCTTGGAGCGGACGGACCGCGCGGACCGCCCACAGTTGCGCCCACGCCTGCGTGCCCGTGCCGACCAGTCCGACCCGAACAGGTCCGGGCCCGGCCGCCACGTCCACCGCGAGGGCGCCGATCGCCCCGGTCCGCCGCGCGCCGAGTTCCGCGCCGTGCACGAGGGCGCGCAGCGTGCCGTCCGCGGCATCCCACACGGCGACCAACTGCTCGGCCCCGGCGAACGTGTCGTACGCGCGGAAGCCGAACAGCCCCTGGGCGGGCAGGCACCCGGCGGTGAAGACCAGGTCCCCCGCGCCGAGGTCGGCGCGCACCCGCGGCGGCGCGCGGAGGGCGCCGTCATGGTGGGCCACCAGCGCCGACCGCATGACCCGGACGGTCGTCGCCGCGTCGAGCCGGTCGCGGACATCGTCGTCGTCGAACACCATGGGGGACACCGATCACGCCTTTCCCGGAGGGCGGAGCGCCCGGCGAGCCGAGCCGAGCCGAGCGCCGAGCCGGAGAGCCGGAGAGCCGACCCGGCGCACCACACTGTCGAATCCACGGCGGTCGGCGCATCCGCCGGACGACCGACGCCGCTCAGCCCTTGGTCGCAAGGCTGCCGGGCCGGCCGGTGGGGAGCGGACCGGCCCGGGTGCCCCGCGGGAACCCGTGGCCGGTCAGATGTGGGCGAAGCCGGAACCGGCCTCGTGGGCGGGCGGGGTGGTGGTGAGGCGGTCGATGGCCTTGGCGAGGGTGGCCAGGAGGGATTCGGCCAGGTCGCGGCTGAAGCCCTCGCGGACCACGATGCGCAGGACGGCGATCTCCTCGGCGTTGGGCGGCATGGTGTACGCGGGCACCTGCCAGCCGTCGCGGCGCAGTTCGTCGGAGACGTGGAAGACGGTGAACTTGCTCGGGTCGCCGAGTTTGAAGGAGACGACGGGGATGTCGGTGCCGTCGCTGATCACGTCGAAGGCGTCGAGCTTCGCGATGCCGTCGGCGAGGAAGTGCGCGGTGTCCCGCAGCCCTTCCATGACCTTGGTGTAGCCCTCCCGGCCGAGGCGTACAAAGTTGTAGTACTGGCCGACGACCTGGTTGCCGGGGCGGGAGAAGTTGAGGGTGAAGGTCGGCATGTCGCCGCCCAGGTAGTTCACGTGGAAGACGAGGTCCTCGGGCAGGTCCTCGGCGGAGCGCCACACGACGAACCCTATGCCCGGGTAGGTGAGGCCGTACTTGTGGCCGGAGACGTTGATCGACTTCACCTGCGGGAGCCGGAAGTCCCATTCCAGGTCGGGGTGGAGGAAGGGGGCGACGAAGCCGCCCGACGCGGCGTCGACGTGGATCGCGATGTCCGTGTCGTGCTCGGCGTTGTAGGCCACGACCCGGTCGTGGATGTCCTTGATCGGCTCGAACTCGCCGGTGTGGGTGGTGCCCAGGATCGGCACGACGCCGATGGTGTTCTCGTCCACGTACGTCATGGTCTCGTCGGCGTCGACGGTGAACCGGTCGGCGGCCATGGGCACGTAGCGGGGCTCGACGTCCCAGTAGCGGCAGAACTTCTCCCACACCACCTGGACGTTGGAGCCCATCACCAGGTTCGGGCGGTCCGCGGGGAGCCCGGCCGCCTGGCGGCGCTGGCGCCACTTCCACTTCATGGCGAGACCGCCGAGCATGACCGCCTCGGAGGAGCCTATGGTCGACACGCCGATCGCGTCGCCCGAGGAGGGCGCGTGGAAGAGGTTCGCGACGATGTTGACGCAGCGGCGCTCGATCTCCGCGGTCTGCGGGTACTCGTCCTTGTCGATCATGTTCTTGTCGAACGTCTCGGCCATGAGCTTCTCGGCCTCGGGGTCCATCCACGTCGTCACGAACGTGGCCATGTTCAGCCGTGAACTTCCGTCCAGCAGGAGCTCGTCGTGGATCATGCGATACGCCGCCTGGGGCGCCGTCTCCTGATCGGGCAGCCTGTTCTTCGGCACCTGTATGCACCCCAGGCGCGTGGTGTAGGCCGGGTCGATCAGCGCTTCGCTGCTGTCGTGACGGTGTACCACGATCACTCCCATGTCGACTGTCTGACGTCAGCGGCCCAGCATGCCAGCCCCGCCCAGGTGTTCGACGCCGGGACGCGCGGGCGGTCGGGGGGGCCGGCGGTCGGTGACCGAAGCACCGACGGCGAGTGCCGTCAACGTGGGCAGTAACAGCCGCTTGCTTGGCCATCTTCTTCACGGTGTATCTCCTCTGTGTCCTCTGCGGACGATGAGCGGCGTCGCGCGCTCGTCACCTGCTGTTGCCAGGCCGTCCGCGATCAACCATTCGTATCCGCAAGGGCTTTGGCCATCCTGAAAAGGCGAAGCCGACGGCCCGAGTCGGCGGGGCGCGCGGGTGGGGGGTGGGGGTGGTTGACCGGATTGCTTATAAGGCACACAATTATTGCTATGACTACAACTAATGTGGAGCCGCACTCCGGCGAGCCGGACGAGTCGGGCGGGCGGGTGCTGTTGATCGGCGCGTCCCGGGGGCTGGGGCTCGAGCTGGCCCGGGAGTGGGCTCGCGGCGGGCGGCAGGTCGTGGCGACCGTGCGGGGGCCGGACCGGACCGAGTTGCACGACCTCGCCGAGGGTTCCGGGGGGCGGATCGAGATCGAGACGGTCGACGTCACCGAGCCGGCGCGGATCGCGGCGCTGCACGAGCGGCTGGCGGACCGGCGGTTCGACCTGCTCTTCGTGAACGCGGGGGTCACCAACCAGCCGGAGGGGACGGTGGCGCAGACCGAGACCGACGAGTTCAACCGGGTCATGGTCACCAACGCGCTGGGCCCGATGCGCGTCATCGAGGCGCTCCAGGACCACGTCGAGCCCGACGGCACGATCGGGGTGATGTCGTCGGGTCAGGGCAGCGTGGCCAACAACGAGCGCGGCGGCCACGAGGTGTACCGCGGCAGCAAGGCCGCGCTCAACACGTTCATGCGCAGCTACGCGGCACGGCACGCCGGCGAGCGGCGGACCCTGGTGCTGATGGCCCCCGGCTGGGTGCGGATCGGGGTCGGCGGCCCGGACGGCCGGCTCAGCGTCGACGAGAGCATCCCGAACGTCGTCAGGACGCTCGACTCCCTCCAGGGCACGCCCGGCCTGCACTACGTCGACTACCTCGGCCGTACGGTGGCGTGGTGAACCCGGCACCACAGCAGGCCGGGCACACCGCGCGGCGGCTCGGGCCGCCACGGTACTGAAGGACGCGGGAGACACGACCGATGGCAGGCTCCTCGATACGATCCACCGACCCCGGCCGGCAGGTCTGGGCCCTGATGCAGCGCTTCGTCGAGGCCCACAACCGCCACGGCGAGCTCGCAGAAGCGCTCGGCTTCCGGCTCGGCGGCGGTCGCGGCAAGATCCTCTTCCAGCTCCGCGAGGGACCGCGCACCCTCAGCCAGCTCGCCGCGGCCAACGGCGTCGACGCCCCCTACGCGACGCTCATCGTCGACAAGTTGGAGGCCCACGGCCTCGTCGAGCGCCGCCCGCACCCCGGCGACCGGCGCCGCAAACTCGTCACGCTCACGGCCGCCGGGCACGACGCGCTGGCCACCGCCGACGCCATCCTGCTGCGCCCACCCGCAGCCGTGGGCGCCCTCCCCGCCGACGACCTACGGCAGCTCACCGAACTCCTCGCCCGCCTCCTCGCAGCCGACGCGACCCAGAGCGGGCAAGCCACCCCCGAGAAGTGACCCGGCGGAACCCGGGCCACGGGACGACCCGCCACCTCGCTGCGGCACGAGCCGGCCCGGCGTACCGTTCGCGCCCCGCCGAAACGTCAACTCCCCCGCCGGGTTTCCGGGTTCGCGGGGGGCGTGGGGGAGGCTGCCGCGGCGATCACGTCGTCGAGTACGGCGCGGGAGCGGCGCAGGTCGTCGATCATCCGGTCGATGCGGTCGCGCTCCACCGTGAGGTCGGCGACCAGTTGGGTTCCGGCGGACTCGCAGGGGCCGCCGTCCGCGTCCCGCATGCACGGGAGCAGCTGCACGATCTTGGCGCTGCACAGTCCGGCCGAGTAGAGCTGCTGGATGCGGACGACCCGGTCCACCGCGCTCTCGGCGTACTCGCGGTGCCCGCCGGGAGTGCGGTCCGCGCTGAGCAACCCCTGCTGCTCGTAGTACCGCAGGGACCGCTCACTGACCCCCGTGCACCTGGCCAGCTCACCGATCCGCATGACGTACCTCACACTCTTCCCGGTTGAATCTGACATTGATGCTAACTCCTAGCGTGGCCGCCATGACCGACACCCGAACGACGCCGAACCTCCTCGCGCCCGCCACCGTCGGCGGCCTCCGGCTCGCCAACCGCCTGGTGATGGCGCCGATGACCCGCAACCGGGCCACCGCCGAGGGCGTCCCGACCGCCCTCATGGCGACCTACTACGCCCAGCGCGCGACCGCGGGCCTGATCGTCGCCGAGGCCGCCACCCCGAACGCCGTCGGCCGGACGTACCCGAACACCACCGGCGTCCACGACGGTGCGCAGGTGGCCGGGTGGCGCCGGGTCACCGAGGCGGTGCGCGCGGCCGGCGGCGGACCGATGTTCCTGCAGATCCAGCACGGCGGCCGGGTCGGCCACCCCGACACCAGCGGCCACACCCCGCTCGCGCCGTCGCCGATCGCGCTGCCCGAACTCCTGCACACCCCCGCCGGGAAGCGACCCGCGCCGGTCCCCCGCGAGATGACGCCGCACGACATCGGCGCCACCGTGGCCGACTTCGCCGCCGCCGCCCGCAACGCCGTGGCCGCGGGCTTCGACGGCGTCGAGGTGCACAGCGCCAACGGCTACCTGCTGCACCAGTTCCTGTCCCCCAACACCAACCACCGCACCGACGCGTGGGGCGGCGGCGTGGCGAACCGTATCCGCTTCACCGTCGCGGTGACCGAGGCTGTCGCCGCCGCGATCGGCCCGCGGCGCACCGGGCTGCGGATCTCCCCCGGGCGCGCCGTCAACGGCATCGACGAGGGCGACGACACCGGCGCGCTGTACCCGGCGCTCGTCTCCGCCCTGGCCGGCCACGGCCTGGCCTACCTCCATGTCGGCTTCGCCGAACCCGGCTCCGCGGTCTACCGGGACATCCGCGAGCAGTGGCCGGGCGCGCTGATCGCCAACCCGCTCCTGCCCGCCGACCGGCTCCCCGCGGACGGCGGCCGGCACGCGGCCGAACTCCTGCTCGCCGCCGGCGCCGACCTCATCGCCCTCGGCCGCCCCTTCCTCGCCAACCCCGACCTGGTCGCGCGCCTCCGCACCGGCGCCCCCGTCAATCCGGTACGGGACCGGTACCTGATGTACGTGGGCGGGGCGACCGGCTACACCGACTACCCGTTCCACCCGCCCGTGGCGTGACACCGGTCCGTGACGCAACACCGGTCCGGCACGCGGACGTTCGGGCACGGGGACGTTCGGGCACGCGGACTTTCGGGCGCGCGGACGTGCGGACGTTCGGGCGGCCGATCCCCCGGCGCCGCGAGGGACCGCGGGCTGACGCGGGAACGGCGGTCGCGTCCGGCATCATGCTGGGCATGACCGACTCCGAACCCGGCAGCACCCCAGGAACCGGCAGGGTGGCGCATCAGCGGGTGCCGATGACCGGCCGCGACCCCGAGCAGCACGGCCGGGTCTCCACCCCGCTGGAACTCCTGCTCGACCTGACGTTCGTGGTCGCCGTCGGCACCGCGGCCGAGCAGTTCGCCGAGATGCTCGCCGGGGGGCACGCCGCGCAGGCAGTCGCCGCGTTCGTGCTGGCGATGGTCGCGATCTGCATCGCGTGGATCAGCTTCAGCTGGTTCGCGTCCGCGTTCGGCACCGACGACTGGCTCTACCGGGCGCTGACCATGGTGCAGATGATCGGTGTCGTGGTGTTCGCGCTCGGCCTGCCGGCGATGTTCCACTCCGTCGAGGACGGCGGCCGCCTCGAACTGCGCGCGATGGTCGTCGGATACGTGGTGATGCGCGTCGCGATGGTGCTCCAGTGGTGGCGTGCGGCCCGCGACTCGCCGCCCTTCCACGACATCGGCATGGCCATGATCCGCTGGACGGTGACCGTCCAGGCCGCCTGGACGGTGATCGCGTTCACGCATCTGCCGCGCGCCGCCGTCTTCGCGGTCTTCGCCGTGCTGGCGGCGCTGGAGCTGATGCTGCCGGTGCTCGGCCAGGGCGGCGCCGGCAGCACGCCCTGGCACCCGCACCACGTCGCGGAGCGGTACAGCCTGTTCGCGATCATCACGCTGGGCGAGGGCGTGGTCGGCACCGTCGCGTCGTCCGGCGGTCTGCTCGGCGGCGCGGACGGCACGCACTGGACCGGCACCGCGGTGGCCGTCGTGGTCGCCGGCGTCGGGCTGACCTTCGGGATGTGGTGGGTGTACTTCGCCACCCCGTTCGGCGACATCCTGGTGCACCGCCGCAGCCGCGGCTACCTCTTCGGGTACGGGCACATCCCCGTCTTCCTCGGGATCGCCGGGGCGGGCGCCGGGCTGCACGTCGCCGGGCTGTACCTGGAGCGCCACTCGGAGCTGAGCTCGACCGCGGTGGTGCTGGCGCTGGCGCTGCCGGTCGGCGTGTACGTGCTGACGATCTACCTGCTACACGCGCTGCTGCTGTCCGCCCGGGACCGCTTCCACCTGCTGCTGATCTCCCTCACGCTGGTCGTCCTCGTCGTGGCGGTGGCCCTGGCCGCCGCCGGTGCCGCGCTGTCGGTGTGCCTGCTGGTGGTGATGCTCGCGCCGTTCGTGACGGTCGTCGGGTACGAGACGGTCGGCCACCGCCACCAGCGGCGGATGCTCGACGACCTCGCCCGGCGGGACGAGGGCTGAGGCGGTGCCGGGCGGAGGGCACCTTGAGGACGCCGCCCGGTGCGCTCACGCCCGGTACGCTCACGCCCGGTCGGTGCGCGGGAAGACGTACTCGTCGAGGACGATGCCCAGCGCCACCGCCGCGGGGATCGCCACCAGCCCGCCGACGATGCCCAGCAGGCTCCCCCCGATCAGGACCGCGACGACGGTGACGACGGGGTGGACGTCCACCGCGAACTTCATCGCCCGCGGCATGATCAGGTAGTCCTCGGCGACGCGGAAGGCGATCGAGAACGCGGCGGTGGCCAGGGCCACGGGCAGGGACACCGACAGGGCGACCAGGCTGACCGCGACCCCGCCGACGGTCGAGCCGATCACCGGCACCATGTCCATGAGGGCGACGAAGAAGCCGAGGGCGGCGGGGTAGGGCACGCCGGTGGTCTCGCACCAGATGAAGGTGGCGGCGCCGGCGATCGCCGAGGTGGCGACGTTGCCCAGCATGAAGCGGCCGACCCGGCTGAGGATCTCCTCGCTCACCGACTCGGCCCTGGTCCGGCGGGTGCCGGGCACGAAGCGGTAGCAGAACCGTTTGATCGTCGGCAGGGCCACCATCACGTAGAGGGTGACAGTGATGACGATCGCGGTGGAGGCCACCGCGCTGACCACGAGCTGCCCGGCGCCGAGCACTCCCCCGGCGATCTCGGACGCGCCCCCGCCGGAGCCGAGTCTCTGCCGGACCTTCTCGATGACGTGGTAGTGCTCCTCCAGGCGGCCCAAGGTGGTGTGGTGGTCGTGCAGTTGGCTGCGCCAGCGCGGCACGTCGTCGGTGAGCGCGGTGATCGCGGCGCTGACCGGCGGGATCACCAGGGCCACGAAGCCCGCCAGGACCCCGGCGAGCCCGGCCGCCACCGCCGCCACCGAGAGCCCCCGGCGCATCCCGCGCCGGCACAGCCACGCCACGACCGGTTCCAGGCTGACCGCGATGAAGACCGCGAGCAGCAGCAGCGTCAGCAGCTCGCTCATCCGCAGCACGGTCCGCACCAGCATCCAGGCGAGCACCGCGCCGAGACCGGTGCCGAAGCCGACGCCGAACCAGGAGCGGCGGACCGCCGGGAGGACCGCGCCCGCGCGCGGCCGGCGGGGGGAGGCGGAGGAAGCCGACGACGTGGAGGAAGCGTTCGAGGTGGAGGAGGCGCCGATCGCGGGAGCGGCCGGCGCCGGCGGCAGCGCGGTGTCGGCGGGAAGGTCGGTCATGGCAGGGGGCTCCCTCGCGACGGTGGACCGCACGGACCAGTGCGCGCGGGTGGTGCGGTGGCGCCGCCCGCGCGTCCACCCGTACCAACGGCGCCGGCGCCGCCGCGTCACCCGCTGCCCCCTGGTCGGCGGAACCGATGGGCGCCGATCGGGCGGCAGGGCCGCGAACGGTGCCGGCGGACAGGGCCACCGGCCGGTGCCGGCGACCGGTGTCAGCCGCCGTCCGCCCGAGGGATCTCGTACAGCTCGCGGTAGGCGGGGAAGTCGCCGCCCGGCCCGCGCACGCCCTCCGCGGACAGCACCGCGTGCAGCACGGCGCGGGTGAGGACGTCGGCGCCCGCCGCGAGGACCGCGTCGAGGGCGCCCGCCGCCAGATGGACGCCGAAGGCCGGGTCCGTGGTCGCGAGGGCGTCCGGCGTCAGCAGCGGCCGCCGTCCGGTGGCCAGCGCGAAGACCGTGTCGCCGTCGGAGAGCAGGTGCACCGGGCGGACCGCGCGGGCCAGCCCGTCGTGGGCGGCGCCGGCGAGCTTCTGCGCCTGCGCGCGGGTCAGTACGGCGTCGGTGGCGACCACGGCGAGCGTGGTGTTCAGCGGCGGCCGCCGTGCCGCGGCGGCCAACCGCTGCCGGGCCCGGTCGTGGACGGCCGCGGGCAGCGGCGAGCCGTCGAGTCCGAACTCGTCGGCCCACCGCGGGAGGGCGCCCCACAGGGCGCCGGTGTCGGGATCGGCCACCGACCCGGAGGAGTTCACCGCGGCGAGCGCGGCCACCGTGGTCCCGGCCGCAAGGACGGTGCTCGCGGTGCCGACGCCGCCCTTGAGGCCGCCGGCGACCGCGCCGGTGCCGGCGCCGACGCAGCCCTGCGCGACCGGCGCGCCCTCAGGTGTCGCGGCGGCCGCCTCCACCGCCGCCCGGCCCATCGCCCGGTCCGGGCGGGCCGACCAGTCGCCGCCGCGGCCGAGGTCGAACAGCGCGGCGGCCGGCACCACCGGCACCACCTGGCCGGGGCCGCCGACGCGGAAGCCGCGCCCCTGCTCCTCCAGCCATGCCATCACCCCGCCGGCCGCGTCGAGGCCGTAGGCGCTGCCGCCGGTCAGCACGATCGCCTCGACGCTCTGGACGAGGTTGCGCGGGTCGAGCGCGTCGGTCTCTCGGGTGCCCGGGCCGCCGCCGCGCACGTCCACGGCGGTGACGGCGCCGCCCTCGGGGGCCAGCACCACGGTGGTGCCGGTGAGCCACCCGTCGCCGGCGCGCTGCGCATGGCCGACCCGCAGGCCGGCGATGTCGGTGAGCGCGTTGACCGCGCCGTGCCGCTCGGCTCCGCCCGTGGTCATCGCCTCACCCGCTCACATCGATCGCGCCGTCGCCCCGGGGGCGTGTCCACCGCTCACACCTCTCCTCCGCTCACACCTTGCCATCCGTCTTCGGCTCCGGCGCGATACGGGCGCGGATCGCGGCCTCGACGGCGGCCGGGTCGTCCGGGGTGATGAACGGGCGGATGTGCTTGCCGACGTCGAGCAGCAGCCCCTCGCTCTTGCCCAGCCGGCCCGGGTCCAGGCTCGCCCATATCGTCGGGCTCGACGTGCCCCAGATCCGCGCCTGGCCGCTGAGCAGGCCGAGGGTCACCCGCCGCACGTCGCGGATGTCGGCGTAGCGCACGGCCTTGGTGCCCCAGGGGAAGTAGTAGCCGCGGATGCGCACGGCGTCCGGCGTGCAGCGAATCCAGCGGTCCCGGTAGATCTCCTGCGTGTCCATACGCATATCCTTCCCGCAGCCGTCGTGGACGCACCGCTTCCCCCGGGATCAGCACGGGTCCGTGCGCGGAACTCGGGGCGCGCTGCGCGTTCTTGACTCGTACGTGCCCCAACTGCGCAGAAACGCGCGGTTGACACGGGGGAATCTGCGCGATTTACTCCCGGGCAAGCGCCGGAATACGAGTACCGGCGCCAGAGGTACGCCTAGCCGGTAAGCGGCCCGCAGTTGCGCCGCAAGCCCGGACAAAGTCGCCAGGACCACCGAGCAGGGTCCGAGGCGGGGACGTACCCTCCATCATCAGGAGCTCGATGATGCGCATCGACCGCGGTTCCGCTCTCCGACTCACCGCGCTTCCGGCGCTGTTGGCCGCCGCACTCGTCCCGTCGCTCGCGATGGACCAGGCCGGCGCGGCGTCCGAAGCGGTGTCACCGCCGCCGGCCCACGCCGGTTTCGACTACCAGATCGGCGGCGCGTACACCCCGCCCGCCGGGGTGAGCGTGGTCAGCCGCGACCACACCGACCCGCCCGCCGCCGGGCTGTACAACATCTGCTACGTCAACGCGTTCCAGGCGCAGCCCGGCGCCGAGGGCGACTGGGACTCCGACCTCCTGCTCCACGACGCCAAGGGAAAGGTCGTCTACGACGAGGACTGGGGCGAGGCGCTGCTCGACACCAGCACCGCGGACAAGCGGCAGCGGATCGCGGAGAAGGTCGACGGCTGGATCGACGACTGCGCGGCCAAGGGCTACCAGGCGATCGAGCCCGACAACTACGACAGCTACAGCCGCTCCGGCAAGCTGCTGACCTCCGCCGAGGCGGAGGCGTACATCACCCTGCTGTCCGCGCACGCGCACGCCGACGGCCTGGCCATCGCGCAGAAGAACACCTCCGAGCTGGCGGGCGACCGGGCGAAGACCGGACTGGACTTCGCGGTCGCGGAGGAGTGCGGGACGTACGACGAGTGCGGCGACTACACCGCCGCGTTCGGCGACCACGTCATCGTCATCGAGTACACCGCGAAGGGGCTGCAGAAGGCGTGCTCCGGCTGGGGCGACGAGTTGAGCGTCGTCCGCCGTGACCTGGACGTCTCTCCGGCCGGCAGCAAGGGCTACGTCCGCCAGACCTGCTGACGTCCGCGGCGGGCGGCACGCGTGCCGATGCCCCGGCGCCCGCACGCGTGCCGCCCGCCCGCCTCCCCGGCTCCTGCTCCTGCTCCTGCTCCTGCTCGACCTCGGCGCTCTCGCCGCCGCCCGCCGCTCTCGCGGCCCTCGCCCTGGCGTCCTCGTACGCCCTCGCGCCCGCTCATCTGCTCATCCGCTCATCACGCCGCTCCCCCGGCCGTCCCCTCCCCCGCTCCTTCCGACACACCTTCCTCCACGCGTCCCTCCAGGCGGCGTTCCGCACGTCCGCCGGCCGTTCCCCTGTCCCCTCCGCTCCCCGTCCGCTCCGTTCCGCGATCCGGTGGTGTCCCATGCCTCTGCCTTGTCCGTCTCCCAGGAGGTCCCGATGACCGGGCCACAACCGCCGTCCGGGCGCGACCGGCCCTCGCGCCGCACCCTGCTGCGCGGCAGCGCCGCGGTGGCCGCCGCGGGGCCGCTGCTGTCCGCGTGCGGTGCGGGCGACGGTGACGGCGTCGGCAAGGACGGCCGGGTGACCGTCGAGCTGTGGCACGGTCAGACCGACGTCGGCAGAGCCGCGATCGAGGGGCTCGTCGCCGAGTTCAACCGGACCCACCCGACGATCAGGGTCGATCCGGGCGGCGGCGTGCTGTCCGACTCGATGCTCCAGAAGGTCACCGCGGCCCTGGCGTCCGGCTCGTATCCGGACATCGCCTACATCTTCGGCTCCGACCTGGCCAGCGTCGCGCGCAGCCCGAAGGTCGTGGACCTCACCGCGACCGTGCGGAACGGGCCGACACCGTGGAACCGGTTCTGGCCGGCGTCCCGCGACGCCGTCACCGTCAACGGCCGGGTGCGCGCCGCGCCCGCCGTGCTGGACTCGCTCGCCGTGATCTGCAACAAGAAGCTGTTCGCGGCGAAGGGCCTGGCACTGCCGCGACCGGGCTGGACCTGGCAGGAGTTCACCGAGACCGCGAAGGCTCTCAGCGACACCGGCGCGGGGGTGTTCGGCACCGGCTGGCCGGGCGTGGGCGACGAGGACACGGTCTGGCGGCTGTGGCCGATGGTCTGGGACCTGGGCGGCGAGGTGGTCGCCTCGGACGGGCACAGCATCGGCTTCGCCGACAGCGGGGTCAAGGCCCTGGAGACCGTCGCCGCGCTCGCCAAGGACCGCAGTGTCTACGTCGACCCGAAGCCCGGCAGCGAGCAGATGTACCAGGTCTACAACTCCGGCCGGATGGGCATGGTCGTCGCCGGCCCCTGGGCGCTGCCCGACATCATCCAGGCGAAGATCGACTACCAGGTGGTGCCGCTGCCCAGCTACAGCCGCAAGCCCATCACCATCGCCGGACCCGACACCTGGACGCTGTTCGACAACGGCTCCGCCCGGGTGGCCGCCGCCCGTACCTTCGTGTCCTGGCTGATCCAGCCCGCACAGGACGTGCGCTGGGGCATCAGGACCGGCAGCCTGCCGCTGAGCCGGGCCACCGAGGCGACACCGCAGTGGATCGCGCAGTCCCACAAGATCGCGGCGCTCACGGTCTTCACCAAGGCCCTGGAGACCGCCCGGGTCCGCCCCAACCACGCCGCCTACCCGCAGATCTCCGCAGCGCTCGGCCAGGCGATCGTCAGCGTGCTGCTCGGCCGCGCCACCCCGGCGAAGGCGATGCACGACTGTGCCCGCCAGTCCAACGCCGCTCTGCTCATCCCGCGCTGAGGAGGACCCATGCCTCGCCTTCCCACCCCGCTCACCCTGCCCGCCGGCGCCCCGACCGACGCCGAGCTGCGGCGGGCCCGACGCCGCCGGCGGCGCTCGGAGTCGACCGCCGCGTGGGCGTTCGTCATGCCCTCGGTGCTGGTCATCCTCGGCCTGAGCGTCCTGCCGGTGATCTGGTCGCTGCTGCTGTCCTTCCAGGCCGACGACCTGGTCACGCCCAGCCGCTGGGTCGGGCTGCAGAACTACCACGCGCTGACCCAGGACCCGAACTTCCGCCAGGCGGTGCGCAACACGCTCATCTACACGGCGCTGTACGTGCCGCTGAGCATGGCCCTCGGGCTGGTGCTGGCGCTCGCGCTGAACCGCAGGATCAGGCTGGTCGGCCTGTACCGGACGCTGATCTTCGTGCCGTTCGTCATCTCGGCGACCGCGCAGGGCGTGCTGTTCTCCTTCATCCTCGACCCGGAGTTCGGCGCGGCCAACTCGGTGCTGCACGCGCTGCACATCCCCGCGCAGGGCTTCCTCACCGACCCCGGGCAGGCGCTGTACGTCCTGGTGGCGATCTCGCTGTGGAGCGGCACCGGCTTCTGCCTGGTGGTCTACCTCGCCGCGTTGCAGGACGTGCCGCCGGAGCTGCTGGAGGCGGGCCGGCTGGACGGCGCCGGCCGGCGCCACCTGCTGCGGCACGTGGTGCTGCCGACGCTCACCCCGGTGAACGTCTTCCTGCTGGTGTGGCAGGTGATCGAGTCCTTGCAGGTCTTCGACCTGGTGTACGTCACCACCAAGGGCGGCCCGCTCGGCTCGACGACGGTGATCGTCTACTTCATCTGGGAGATGGCCTTCCAGAACTTCACCGCCGGATACGGGGCGGCGGCCGCGTACGTCCTGGCGGTGGCCCTGCTCGTGCTCGCGGCGGGAACCCGGTTGCTGCGCCGCCGCGGCACGGACCGCCTGGAAGGAGCCACCCGATGACCGCGACCTCGGCGCCCGCGCGTGCCGTCCCCGACTCGGACACGCCGTCCGCCGCCCCGCCCGGCGGCCGGGCCCGCCGGCTGCTGCCGTTCAGCGCCTGGCACCTGGCACTGGCCCCGCTGGCGCTGCTGTTCGCGATACCGCTGGTGTGGCTGCTGCTGAGTTCGGTGATGAGCGACGCGGAGATCAACCGCTTCCCGCCGGCGCTGTGGCCCTCGCACATCGACCTGAGTGGCTACCGCTACGTGCTGGGCAACGCGATGTTCCCGCGCTGGTTCGCCAACTCGCTGATCGTGTCGGTGTCCGCGGTCGCCTCGAACCTGGTCTTCGGCGCGCTGGGCGGGTACGCCTTCGCGCGGATGCGGTTCGCCGGGTCGCGGATTCTGCTGGTGACGATGCTGGCCACGATGGCCATCCCGTTCCAGCTGACGATGATCCCGACGTTCCTGGTGATGAAGCGGCTCGGGCTGATCGACTCGCTCGGCGCGCTGATCGTGCCGTCGCTGGTCACGCCGTTCGCGGTGTTCCTGCTGCGGCAGTTCTTCCTGTCGCTGCCCAGGGAGCTGGAGGAGGCGGCCTGGATCGACGGCTGCTCGCGGCTGCGGGTGCTGTGGTCGGTGGTGCTGCCGCTGTCCCGGCCGGCGCTGAGCACGGTCGCGGTGCTGACCTTCCTCAGCACCTGGAACGACCTGACCTGGCCGCTGATCGCGATCAACCACGACGTGCACTACACGCTCCAGTTGGGGCTGACCACCTTCCAGGGGCAGCACCACACCAAGTGGTCGGCGGTGATGGCGGGGAACGTCGTCACGGTGCTGCCGGTGCTGCTCGCCTTCCTGGGCGCGCAGAAGTCGTTCATCCAGTCCATCACTTCCAGCGGCCTGAAGGGCTGATCCGATGCCACCCACGTTCGACCTGCTGGTGGTCGGGGACGTCAACCCCGATGTCGTGGTCGGCCCGCTGACCGGGCCGCTCGCCTTCGGGCAGCGCGAGCAACTGGTCTCCACCGGGCTGCTCACGCTGGGCGGCTCGGCGGCCATCATGGCCTGCGGCGCGGCCCGGCTCGGCTTGAAGGTCGCCTTCGCCGGGCGGATCGGCGCCGACGACACCGGCGCGTACGTCCGCGCCGCGCTCGCCGCCCGGGGGGTGGACACCCACGCGCTGCGGGAGGACCCCGGCCTGCCGTCGCCGCTGACCGCGGTCCTCAACCGGGCCGCGGGGCCGGGCGAGCAGGGCGGCGACCGGGCCATCCTCACCGCGCCCGGCACGCTGGCCGCCACCACCGGCGACGACGTGCCGGCCGCGCTGCTCGCCGACTGCCGCCATGTGCACGCCGCTTCGTACTTCCTGATGCCGAAGCTCGCCGCGGCGCTGCCGGACCTGTTCCGTACCGCCCGCGGGCACGGCGCGACCACCTCGCTCGACACCAACGACGACCCGGAGGGGCGGTGGGACCCGGCGGGCCTCGCGGCCGCCTTGCCGGTCACCGACTACCTGCTGCCCAACGCCCAGGAGGCGCGGGCGCTTTCGGGCGCGGCCGACCTGGAGCGGGCGGCCGCGGCGCTGGCCGGCCAGGGCCCGACCGTCGTCGTGAAGGACGGCGCCGACGGAGCGCTCGCGCACGACGGCACGGCCCTGCTGCGTACGCCCGCGGTGCCGGTGACGCCGCTGGACACCGTCGGCGCGGGCGACAGCTTCGACGCGGGGTTCGTCGCCGGGATGCTGGCCGGCCTGCCCCTCGAAGGCGCGCTCGCCCTCGCCGCGGCCTGCGGCGCGCTGTCCACCCGCGCGTACGGCGGCACCGGCGCACAGCCCACCTGGGACGAGGCGCTGGCCGCGTCCCGCACCACCGCCCCGGACCCGGGGCAGAACCACGGAGAGAGCACGTGACCACCACCACTGCCAAGATCGCGTTCATCGGCGCCGGGAGCGTCGTGTTCACCCAGGGGCTGCTCGCCGACCTGTTCGCCTTCGAGGAGCTGAAGGGCGTGCACATCGCGCTGCACGACATCGACGCGGAGCGGCTGGCGACCGCGGAGGGCGCGGCCCGGCACATCGCCGCGCACCTGGGCGCCGGGCCGCGGATCACCGCGCACGCCGACCGCCGGGAGGCGCTCGCCGGCGCCGACTTCGTGGTGAACATCGTGCAGGTCGGGATGGGCGAGTCGACCCGCACCGACTTCGAGGTGCCGGCCCGCTACGGGGTGCGCCAGACCATCGGCGACACCCTGGGCGTCGGCGGCATCTTCCGCGCGCTGCGCACCTTCCCGCTGCTCAAGGCGCTCGGGCAGGACATCGCGGAGGTGTGCCCGGACGCGTGGCTGCTGAACTACACCAACCCGATGGCGATGAACGTCCAGTACCTCGCCGAGGCGACCGGGCTGACCCGGGTGGTCGGCCTGTGCCACTCGGTGTACTGGACGATGCACGACCTGTGCGAGCTGCTGGAGGTGCCGTTCGAGGAGGTCCGCTACCAAGCCGCCGGCGTCAACCACCAGGCGTGGGTGCTGCGTTTCGAGCACCAGGGCGAGAGCGTGTACCCGCGGCTCGACGCGCTGATCGAGCGGGACCCGCAACTGCGCCGCCGGGTGCGCGTGGACATGTACCGGCGGCTGGGCTACTACCCGACCGAGACCAGCGAGCACTCCTCGGAGTACGTGCCGTGGTACCTCGGCCACGCGAGCGAGGTGGAGCGGCTGCGGCTGCCGATCGGCACCTACCTGGACATCGTGGCCGACAACGTGGCGGAGTACGAGAAGACCCGCGACTCGCTCGCGGCCGGCACCCCGCTGCCGGTGGCCGGCACGATGGAGTACGCGCCGCAGATCGTGCACAGCATCGTGACGGGCACGCCCCGCACGGTCTACGGCAACGTGACCAACCGCGGCCTGATCGACAACCTGCCCGCCCACGGCACCGTCGAAGTGCCGTGCCTGGTCGACGCGTTGGGTGTGCAGCCGACCCGGGTCGGGGCGCTGCCGCCGCAGTGCGCGGCGCTGAACCGCTCCTACCTGAGCATGAACGACCTGGTGGTGCGGGCGGCGGTCGAGGACGATCCGCGGCACATCCGGCACGCGGCGATGGCCGACCCGGCGACGGCGGCGGCGCTGCCGGTGGAGAAGATCTGGCAGCTGTGCGACGACATGGTGCGCGCGCACGGGGAGTTGCTCCAGCCGGGCCTGCGGGCGGTGCTCGGCAGCTGATGCGCCCGGCCTGACGAGCCGCGCACCGCACCGGCCGCGCACCGCGGGGAGGCAACTCCCCGCGGTGCGCGGCCTTTCGGTCAGCTGGCGCCGGCGGTCCCGCTCAGCTCCTCGGACCAGTAGCTGCCGGTGGGCAGCGTGTCCCAGGGGTTGGGCAGGTCGTCGGGGGTGGCGTAGAGGTAGCCGGCGTTGCGCTGCTTGCTCAGCGAGACGGTGGTGTCAAGGTCGGCCTGGGTGGGGGTGGCGTAGACCAGGTGCCAGAACTTGCCGGGGTCGGTGGCGTTCAGCTCCCAGGCGGGCGGGGTCCAGGAGGCGTAGGTGGCGTAGCTGCCCTCGAACATCACCAGGATGTCGGCGGCCGAGGAGTAGCACTGGTCGGCGGGTGCGCCGGGGTTGTCGACGGTGAGGGCGCCGGGGTGCGCCTGCTTGGTGGTGGTGTTGATCCCCGAGTAGAGGTTCACGTGCGCGTTGTTGGTGCCGCAGTCGTTCAGGGCGTCGTCGAAGAAGATCCCGGCCAGGCCCGAGGAGCCGTACCAGGAGTACCAGTTCGCGACGTCCGCCTGGATCTGCGCGGTCCAGGCGGCGACGGTGGTCTGCCCGTCGCGGGTGGTGCGGCCGGTGGTGCCGAAGTAGCCGGTGTCCACGTAGCCGATCACCTTGGTGCCGGAATTGGTGGCCGACCGTACGGCCTGGGCGTAGCCGCTGTCGGCGGCGCTGCCGGGGCCGTTGGAGGGGTTGGCGACGGCGATGCCGACGCCGGGTCCTGCCTGGTCGATCTGGTTCCAGTAGCCGGCGCCGGCCGCGTCCGAGGGGTTGAAGTAGGCGGGTACGGCGACGTGTTGGACGCCGGCGGCGGCGTTCGCCGGGGCGCCCGCCGTGCCCAGCGCGGTGAGCGCGAGCGCGGTGGCCGCCGCGGTGAGCACGGCCGCCCGTGCCCGCCCGGCGGTCCGGCCGGAGCCGGCCGCCGGGAGGTGGGAGGTCGATCGGTGGGTCGATCGGTGGGATGAGAACACGTGTGCCCCTTTCACGGTGGGGGGTGGGGTGGCGGAGCGGGCCGGTCAGCCCTTGACTCCGGTGTGCGCGATGCCCTGCACGAACTGCCGTTGCAGGAAGGCGAACACCACGATGACCGGCAGCGACGCGAGCAAAGAGCCGGCCATCAGCACGGGGTAGTCGGTCTGGAACTGGCCCTGGAGGGAGGCGAGTCCGGCCGAGAGGGTCATCTTGTCGGGGTCGGTGTTCACCACCAGCGGCCAGAACAGGTCGTTCCAGCTCCACAGCAGGGCGAGGACGCCGAGCGCGACCAGACCGGGGCGCACCAGCGGCAGCATCACCGACCAGTAGATCCGAAACGGCCCGGCGCCGTCGATCCGCGCGGCCTCCTCCAACTCCCTGGGCAGCGCCAGGAACGACTGCCGCAGCAGGAAGACGCCGAACGCGCTGAACATGCCGGGCAGGATCAGCGCCTGGAGGCTGTTGAGCCAGCCGAGGTCGGACATGATCTGGTACTGCGGGATGATGAACAGCTGCGGCGGCACCATCAGCACCGACAGGAACAGCCCGAACAGCACGCCGCGGCCGGGGAAGCGCAGCCGCGCGAAGGCGTAGGCGGCCATCGGGCACAGCACGACCTGGCCGAGGGTGCGGCCCAGCGCCATCAGCAGCGTGTTGAGGAACTGGTGGCCGAACGGCAGCAGGTCGAAGACCTTGCGGTAGTTCGACCACTGGCTGCCGGGCAGCGGCGACGGCGGCACATGGGTGGCGTCGGTGAGCGACTTCAGCGAGGTGACGGCCTCCCACACGAACGGCCCGACCATCACCAGCGAGGCGGCGATCAGCACGGTGTGGACGCCGAAGTGCGAACCCGTGCGCCGGGAACGGGCCTCAGCCATAGTGCACCCACCTTTTCTGCATCCGGAACTGAAGGGCCGTCAGGGCGATGATGACCAGCAGCAGCACCATGACGATCGCGGCCGCGTAGCCGCGGTCGTTGGTGACGAACGCCCGGTCGTAGAAGAGCTGCACGACGGTCTCCAGGCGCGGGAAGGCGGGGTTGGCGCGGGCGGCGTCGCCGGAGCCGGCCATCACGTAGACCAGGTCGAACAGTTGCAGCGACCCGATCACCGAGATCACCGACACGAAGAACGCGGTGGGCGACAGCAGCGGGATGGTGACCGAGAAGAACTGCCGTACAGGGCCCGCGCCGTCGATCTCCGCGGCCTCGTAGTACTCCTTCGGGATCGCCTGCATGCCGGCGAGGAAGATCACCAGGTTGTAGCCGATGCTGCTCCACACGCCGACCGCGACCAGCGCGTACAGCGCCACCCGCGGGTCGGCGATCCAGTTGGGGCCGTCGACGCCGACCAGCGAGAGCAGGTAGTTCACCAGCCCGTAGTCGCCGTTGTAGAGCCACCGCCAGACCATGGCGATGGCCACCGGCATGGTGACCACCGGTAGGAAGAACAGCGTGCGGTAGACGCCGATGCCGCGCAGGCCGGGCCGGTTGAGCAGGGCGGCGAAGACGATCGCCAGCGGGATGGAGACCAGTCCGAGCCCGGTGTACGCAAGGGTGTTGACCATCGCCTGGCCGAACTCGTGGTCGTGCAGCATCCGGTGGTAGTTGTCCAGGCCGCTCCAGGTGTGGCCGCCGAAGGCGCCCCAGGCGGTGAAGGAGAAGTACGCGGTCTGCACGACCGGCCACAGGTAGAACACCGCGAGGCCGAGGCCGATCGGGGCGATGAACGCGTATCCCCACAGCGCCTCGACGACCCGGTCGCGGCGCGGGCGGCGGCGGGCCAGGCCCGGGCGGCGGCCGTCGGGCGGCGGCGGCTCGGTGCGGGCGGCGCCCGGGGTGGAGGTGATCGTCATGTCACTCCTTGGCGAGCGAGGCGTTCATCGCCGCGGCGAGTTCCTTGGCCGCCTTGTCGAGCGACTCGTCGCCGTTCCACACCTTGGTCAGGTAGGTCAGCTCCTCCTCGTTCCAGGCCGCGGTGTCCTTGGAGACGGGGAAGGGCACGGCGTACGGGAGTTCGTCCAGGAAGGTCTGGAGCTTGAACTGCGGGTGCGCGGCGATCCAGGCGCCCTGGGTGCCGTTGTAGGCGGGCATGGTGCCCTTGGCGCCGAAGATGTCCGCGGCCTGCTTGGAGCCGAGGAACTTCACGAACTGCCATGCCTGGTCGGCGTGGTGGGTCTTGGCCGAGACGACGTTGGCGACGCCGTGGATGACGGTGGCCTGCTTGACGCCCTTGGGCAGCGGGGCGACGTCCACGTGCGTCTTGGTGTAGCTGTTGCCGCCGAACTCCGTCGCGTCCCACGAACCGCCCCAGTACATGGCGATCTTGCCGGCCTCGAAGAGCTGGAGCGGCGCGGTGTCGGTCATCGTCTTGAGGTCGGGCGACTCCTTCTTCGCGATCAGGTCGGTCCAGAAGCGCAGGCCCTCGATCGTCTTCGGGTCGTCGTAGCCGGACTTCTTGCCGTCGGCGGAGATGACGTGGCCGCCGGCCTGGGCGATGGTGTTGTACTGGTACTCCTGGAAGCTGGTCAGCTCCGCGTCGGTGCCGTACTGGCCCTTGCTGCTGTCGGTCAGCTTCGCGGCGGCCTGCTGGAAGTCGCTCCAGGTCCAACCGGCCTTGGGGTAGGGCACCTTGGCGGCGTCGAAGAGCGACTTGTTGTACCAGACGCCGACGGTGTCCATGTCCTTCGGCAGGCCGTAGTGCTTGCCCTGGTAGGTGTAGAGGTCCACCAGCTGCTTCGGGTAGGCCGACAGCGGCACCTTGTCCTTGGCGATGTCGTCGTCCAGCTGGCGGATCACGCCGTTGGACGCGTACAGCTGGAAGTTGGGGCCGTTCATCCAGAACACGTCAGGAGCGGCACCGCCGGTCGCCGCGGCCTTCAGCTTGGTCCAGTAGTCGGCCCACGGGGTCAGCTCGACCTTGATCGAGATGTTCGGGTGGGTCTTGGTGAACGCCTTCCCGAGCTGCTCCATCGCCGACTTCTGGGTGGCGTCCCACACCCCGTAGGACAGCGTGACCTTGCCGTCGGAGGACGCCGAACCACTTCCGCCCGACGAGCAGGCAGAGGCGGCCAGGACCACCCCCAACGCCATCGCAGGCCACCGCACCGAGTTCCGCATCCCATGTCCTCCCGACAGTCGAGAAGCCCTCCGCGCCGACCGGCCAGCAAGGGCATCGAGTTCGCCTAATCATGGAGTCCAGGGAAATTAAGTCAATACCCGGGGCGGTTACGAAGTTGTTGCCGCCGCGTGCCGACCCTCCTCGCGCGCCGCGTTCCGGGCCTGCCGCGTGCCGCGTTCCGGGCCTGCCGCGTGCCGCGCGGGCACGGCTACGGGCGGCGTCGCGGAAGCGTTTCCGCCACCCGGCGCCGCACCGTACCACCAGGTCAGCGGCCCCCGTCGCCCCGGCCGCCGCCGCCCCGACCCGCCCCGCCCGGCCCCCGCGCGAAGCGCTCGGGACCGCCGAGGTCGGCGCTCTCCCGCAGTTCGCGGTCCACGTGGTCGAGCGCGAGGCGCAGCGCGCCCAGCGCCACCCCCTCGTCGCCGAACTCCGACACCCGCACCTCGGGCGTGCGGATGCACCAGCGGTCCAGCTCGCGCCGCAGCGGCTCGGCGATCAGGTCGGCGGATCGTGAGAACCCGCCCCCGATCACCACGAGTTCGGGGTCCAGGGTCAGCACCAGGGCCGCCGCGCCGACGGCGACGTCGCGGACGTAGCGGCGTACCACCGCCGCCGCCTTGCGGTCGCCGGCCCGCGCGGCCTCGAAGACCGCCTCCGCCGCCGCGTCCATGTCGCCCGCGGGCTCGGCGGCCGGCCAGGACTTCAGGTGCTCCTGGGCCCTGATCCACCCCGACGCGGGCAGCGCGCCGATCTCGCCCGCGGCGTTGCCGAAGCCGCGGTGCAGCTTGCCGTCGATGATCAGGCCCGCGCCGGTGCGCAGGCCCGCCAGGATGAGCACCACGTCCTTGGCGTAGCGGGCCGCGCCGCGCCAGGACTCGGCGAGCGCCGCGAGCTTGCTGTCGTTCTCCACCAGGACCGGGCCGCCCACCCGCCGGCCCAGGTGCCCGGCCACGTCCACCCCGGTCCACTCCGGCAGCGCCTCGGAGAGCATCACCCGGCCCGCGCCGTCCACCAGCCCGGTGGTGGCCGCGCCCACCGCCCAGATCCCGTCGGCGGCCACCCCCGCCCCGGCCAGCGCGTCGGCCACCGCGCGGTCCAGGGCCGCCAGCCGCTGCTTGCGGCCCATCGCGGGCGCGACGGCGATCCGGCCGCTGTGCAGCACCGTGCCGTCCAGGTCCGCGACCAGGGCGAGGATCTTGTGGCCGCCGATGTCCACGCCCAGCACGCGGCCGGCGTCGGCCCGGAACCGGTACCGGCGGGCCGGCCGGCCCACGGCGCCGGCCGCGGCCGGCACGTCGGCCAGCCAGCCGCGCTCCAGCAGTTCGCGGACCACGTCCTCGGTGGAGGCCCGGGACAGCCCGGTCCGGCGGGAGATTTCGGTCAGCGTCAGCCCCGGCTCCTCGCGCAACACGCCGATCAGCGCGAGCGAGTTGAGCCGCCGGAGCTGGGACAGGTCGCCGCCCGGCGCAGCGTCGGTCACCAGGCCCCCTTGAGATCGGTTGCCACACACCTAATAATGAGGGACTCCTTCGTAAGTACGGGAAAGGACCCCATGCCTCGGGTGACTCTAGCTCTCGTCGGCGCCGGGCTGCGCGGCCTGTCGTACGCGCGCCGTGCCCATGACACCGGCGAGGGCCGGGTGGTGGCGGTGGCCGAGCCCGACCCCGGGCGACGTGCCGCCGCGGCGCGCGAGTTCGCGGTCCCGGCCGACCGCGTGTACACCGACTGGACCGAACTGGCCGCGGCCGGACCGCTCGCCGACGCCGCCATCGTGGCCACCCAGGACCGGCAGCACAGCGGCCCCACCGTGGCGCTGGCCGACCAGGGCTACCACATCCTGCTGGAGAAGCCGATGGCCACCGAGGAGGCCGAGGCCGAGGTGATCACGGCGGCGGCCGAGCGCAACAAGATCATGCTGGCCGTCTGCCACGTGCTGCGCTACACCCCCTACACCCGTGCGCTCAAGGGGATGCTGGACGACGGGACGATCGGCCGGCTGGTGAGCGTGCAGCACCTGGAGCCGGTCGGCTGGTGGCACCAGGCGCACTCCTTCGTCCGCGGCAACTGGCGTAACTCCGGCACCTCCGCGCCGATGCTGCTCACCAAGTCCTGCCACGACATCGACTGGCTGCTGCACCTGTTCGGCCGGGCGCCGCGGCGGGTCGGCTCCTTCGGCAGCCTGACCCACTTCCGTGCCGAGGACGCCCCGAAGGACGCCGCCGGGCGGTGCCTGGACTGCCCGCTGGAGTCCACCTGCCCGTACTCCGCGAAGCGGCTGTACCTGGACTGCCTCGCCGACGCGGACAGCCGGTTCTGGCCGCTGTCGGCGGTCACCGACGACCACACCGAGGCCGGGGTGCTGGCGGCGCTGCGCACCGGGCCGTACGGCCGCTGCGTGTACGCCTGCGACAACGACGTGGTGGACCACCAGGTGGTGTCGATGGAGTTCGACGACGGCGCCACCTGCTCGTTCACGATGAGCGCGTTCACGCCGATGGAGCACCGCAGGACCCGGCTGATGGGCACCCGCGGCTTCCTCGACGGCGACGGCCGGAGCATCCGCCGGGTGGACTTCCTCACCGGCGCGGACGAGACGGTCGAGGTCGGGGCCGAGGCGGGCGCGTCCGCCGCCGACGGGCACGGCGGCGGCGACGAGGCGCTGATGGACGCCTTCCTCGCGGCCGTCGCGACCGGCGACGCGGAGCTGCTGCGGTCCGACGCCGCCACCAGCCTGGCCGGCCACCGCGTGGTGTGGGCGGCGGAGCGGGCCCGGATCAGCGGCACCGTGGTCGACGTGGCGCCGTAGCCCCCGCGGGCCCGTTCGCCCGGTCCGCCGCCCGCCGAGGTCACTCCTTGGTGGCGCCGGCCAGCATCCCCGAGACCAGGGTGCGCTGGGAGAACAGGAAGAGCACGAGCACCGGAAGGATGGCGACGATGATCGCCAGCGCCAGCTCCGGGATGGTGATGTTCAGCCCGGCACCGGCGACCGGGTTGAACGACGGTGTGGAGGTGAGCAGTTGGTTGAGCCCCACCTGGATCGGGAACTGGTCGCTGCTGGGCAGTACCAGGTACGGCAGGAAGAAGTTGTTCCAGTTGCCGACGAAGCTGAAGAACGCCACCAGGCCGACCACCGGCTTGGCCAGCGGCAGCGCGATCCGGGAGAACAGCTGCCACTCCGAGCAGCCGTCGATCCGGGCGGCGGACAGCAGGTCGCGCGGCAGGCTGGTGGCGAAGTAGATGTACACCAGGTACACGCCGAACGGGTAGAACGAGAAGGGCAGGATCACCGACCAGATGGTGCCGATCAGGTGGAAGCGGTTCAGCTCCAGGAAGATCGGCAGCACCAGCGTCGCCGACGGCATGATCATCGTCACCAGGGTGGCGAGGAGCAGCGTCTTGCGGCCGCGGAAGCGGGTCAGCGCCAGCGCGTAGCCGGCCGGCAGGCTGGTGAGCAGGGTGAGCACCAGTGAACCGAGCGAGTAGACCGCGGAGTTGCGCAGCCACACCAGCAGCACGTGGTCCTGGAAGTCGTACAGGTGCCGCCAGGCGGCGCCGACCTGGTGCAGCGAGCCGAACGAGAGCGGGTTGTCGTGGGTGATCTGGCCGGCGGTCTTGGTCGGGGCCAGCAGCAGCCACACCACCGGCAGCACGAAGAAGACCAGCAGCGCGGCGAGCAGCACACCGATGACCAGGACCGAGACGGCCCGCGAGGGCGCGGTGCGCCATCCGGCGGCGCGCGGGGCGGGGGCGAGGGCGGACCGCCGCGCGGCGCCCCTGGTGGCGTGTGTCGTGGCGGGTGTCGCCACGTCCGTCGTGGCTTCTGTCATGGCGTCATTTCTCTTCCGAGGTGAACATGTTCGTACGGGCCACCAGCACGCCGGCGCAGAGCAGGCCGAGGGCGAGCAGGAAGACCGAGATGGCCGCGGCGCCGTTGAAGTCGCCCTTCTGGAAGGCGTAGACGTAGGCGAGCTGGTTCGGCGACCAGGTGGGGCTGACCCGGCCGAGGCTGGCGGTCTGCAGCAGCTGCGGCTCGACGAACAGCTGGGTGCCGCCGGCGAAGGCGAGGATCGTCATGTAGGCGATCCACTGCCGGATCATCGGGATCTGGATGTGCCAGGCGATCCGCCAGGGCCCGGCGCCGTCCATCCGGGCGGCCTCCAGCACCTCGTCGGAGATGTTGTTCAGGGCCCCGTACATCACCACCATCCAGCCGCCGGCGCCGGTCCAGAAGGCGATCAGCAGGAAGATCACCGGCAGGTTGCCGGGGGCGAGCACGGCCGCGAAGCTGCCCAGGCCGAGGGATTTCAGCAGCCAGGAGACCGGGCTGACGTCGGGGTCGAGCATGAACAGCCAGACCAGCACGCTCGCCACGCCGGCCAGGGCGCCCGGGATGTAGTACAGGAAGCGCAGCAGCGCGGACAGGCCGGGGCGGACCCGGCTGCGCAGCACCACCGCGGTCAGCACGGTGAGCACCACCAGGACGGCCAGCCACAGCACGAGGTAGACCAGCACGTGGGTGAAGGCGGGGCCGAAGCGGTAGTCGCGGGCGACCTTGGTGAACTGGTTGATGCCGGTGAACTGGCCCGCGTCGTTGGTGAACGCGAGGTAGAAGGCGTAACAGGTGGGGAAGACGCCGAAGGCGAGCAGCAGCAGCGTGTAGCCGGCGACGAAGAGCCGGCCGGCGGCCCCGCCGGTCCGCCGGCGCGGCGCGGGGCCGCGTCGGCGGACCGGAGCGGTGACGCGCCGGGTGTCCAGCAGCGTCATCCGGTGGTCACCTGGTATCCGTCGCTCTTCGCCTCGTTGCTGATGGCGCTCTGCCAGGCGGGCAGCGTGGCGGTGAGGGACTTGCCCGCGGTCAGCGCCGGCAGGACCACGCTGGACCAGGCGGTGGCGTCGGAGAACCTGGTGTTCGACCAACCGGTCCATACCTCGTTCGCGGCCTGCTGGAACGGCGCGCTGACGTCGGCGGCGAAGTAGTCGCGGTTGGCGGGGTTGGCCAGCCACGCGGTGGCCGCCTTGGTGTAGGCGGGATAGGTCGGGGCGGACGCCTGGTTCTCGTCGGACGTGGTCAGCCAGGTGGCGAGGTCGGTGGACGCCTTGAGGTTCTTGCTGTGTCCGGAGACCATCCACACCCCGCCGCCGACGTTGCCGGTGGCCGCGGTGGTCTCCCCCGGCCAGGTCAGCGGCGCCGCGGCGGCCATCTGCTTGGCGGGGGTGTGGAAGGCGGTCTTGAACAGGTACTGGCCGTACCAGGACGGCCCGTACGCCATCAGCACCTTGGACCCGCTGTCCTTGGCGAAGCCCTGGCTGAAGAAGCCCTGGGTGCTGACCGCCTTGGCGGAGATCAGCTTGTCGAGCAGGGTGGACATCCGGGTGCACTTCGGGTCCTTCAGGTCCACCCGCAGGGTGTCGGGCTTCACCAGGTCGAAGGCCGGGCACTGGCTGGACCAGAGGTAGGACTCCTGGGAGTTGGTGTCGCCGACCGAGCCGACGAGGTAGCCGGGGTGCTCCTTGGCGACCTTCTCGCCGAGCGCCTCGTACTGCGCCCAGGTGGTGGGGACGGTGTAACCCCACTTGTCCATCAGGGTCTTGTTGTACCAGAGCACGACCTGGGCGATGTCGTTGCGCAGGCAGTAGGTGTGCCCGTCGAACTGGCAGGGCGCCAGCGACCCCTTCGCGAAGCCGTCCAGGGTGCTCGCGGGCACCAGCTTCTGGTCCAGCGGGGCGGCGAAGGGGATGGCGCCGGGCTTGGTGGGGGCCGACGCCCAGGTGACGTCGGTCGGCGAGCCGAAGACGACATCGGGCCAGCCGCTGCCGGTACGGTCGAACAGCTCGACCTTCGTCTGCAGGTAGCTGGAGCCGTCGGCGCCGCCGTCGTACGTGACGACCTTCATCTTCACGTCCGGGTGGGCCTTCTGGTACGCCTGCACGGACGGCAGGCGGGTGGCGTCGGCCCACACCGTGATCGGGGAGCCGGCCTTCTGCGCGGCCGGTGTGAACGCCGCGTGCCCGGCGGCCGTGCCGGCGTCCTTGGTGGTGTCGGCGCTGGCGCCGCATCCGGCCACCAGGGCGGTGGCCGCTGCCAGGGCGACCGCGGCGACGGCGGTGCGTACCGCCGACCGGCGCGGGGTGGTTCTCGCGGAACCGGAAGACAGCGTCGTCTTCATCGTGGTGCCTTTCTTGCTGCGGGTGAGGGTGGTGTCGGGAGTGCTGGTGGAGTCGGGAGCGCTGGTGGAGTCAGGAGCGCTGGTGGTGCCGCTGCCGGCGGGGCGGTCAGCGGGGCTGCTCGACGAAGCGGGTGAGCGCGCTGCCGTAGCCGAAGTCGAGCGGGAGGGCGATGCCGGGCCCGGTGGGGGCGTGCACCAGTCCCTGGTCGTCCACGTGGCGTTCCCGTACGACCTGCGTGGCGGTCACCAGGGACTCGTAGTAGGTGGTGTTGGAAATGGCCATGCACAGGTGGTGGTTGGGGATGTCGGAGCCGTGCACCTCCGCGCGCAGCCGGAAGGCGTCGGCGAGGTGCGCGGTGCGCATCGCGCCGGTGATGCCGCCGCGCAGGGTGGTGCCGGCCCGCACCCCGAAGGTGGCGGCGCCGGCCCGGATGAAGTCGGCGGAGTTCATGTGGGCGCCGTCGGAGGTCTCCGCGACGAGCAGCGGTACGTCGACGCACTCGGCGAGCTGCCGGTACGCGCTGACGCTGAACTCGCGCATCGGCTCCTCGTACCAGAGGTAGTCGGCCTCGGCGAGGGCCCTGCCGAGGCGGATGGCGTCGGGCAGGTCGAAGCCCGCCGAGCCGTCGTACATCAAGGGGACGTCCGGCCCGACGTGGGCGCGCAGCGCCTGGCACAGCGCGGCGTCCCGGCGGGCGTCGCCCCAGGCGTGCAGCTTGATGCCGCGGTAGCCCAGCGCCAGGCACTGGTCGGCGACGTCGAGGAACTCCCGGGTCGTGTCGAAGGTGGAGGTGGAGGCGTAGGCGGGGATGGACTCGCGGAAGCCGCCGAGCAGTTGCCACACGGGCTGCCCGCTGACCCGGCCGGCCAGGTCCCACAGGGCGGTGTCGATCAATCCGAGGGTGGGCAGCGGCAGTTCGTGGATGCGGTCGAGCTCCCACACCCGGTGCCACAGCCATTCACGGCGGAAGGGGTCGGCGCCGAGCAGTTCCTCCCGGAAGACCCGGTCCACCAGGTCCGTGAGCGTGTTGGCGGCACCCGGCCGGGCGAAGAGCGCCACGCCCTCGGCGCCTTCGTCGGTGCCGATGTGCAGGACCGCCCCGTCGCCGACCGGCGCGCTGCCGCTGAGGCCGTGCCGCCAGGAGAAGGGCGGGTCCGCCGCCGGAACGTCGATCCGGTGGACTTCGACATGAGTGATCTTCATCCGTGCGTGTGTCGTTTCTGTGAGAGGGCGCCGGTGAGAGGAGAGGGCGCCGTGGTCCGTGCGGCCGGAGCGGGCGGGCGCCTTAGGACCAGCCGTAGACCTGGAGTTCGTAGATGCTGCCGCCGTTGTAGTTCGAGCCGGTGACGGTGAGCCGGACGTAGCGGCCGCGGGTGGGGGTGGCGGCGGGCGAGTAGGCGGTCTGCTGGGTGGTGGCGGTGGCGGTGTGGTCGTCGAGGGTGGTCCAGTCGGTGCCGTCCGTGGAGACCTCGACGCGGTACTGGTAGCCGTTCGCCTTCTCGAAGGTGGTGATGACGCCGGTCACGTCGTACTGCGCGCCGAGGTCCACCTCGATCCAGGACGGGTCGGGCAGCCCGAGGCCCTGCGCCCACCGGGTGGACAGGTCGCCGTCGACGGCCAGTTCGGGGGTGTTCGGGTCGGAGAAGGAGCTGACGGTGACCGGCCGGTGCAGGGCGAGGTCGCCGCCGGCGGGCATCGTGACGGTCAGCGGCTTGCCGGGCGCCGACTCGTTGCCGGCCGCGTCGCGGGCGGTGACGGTGAAGGTGTACGTGGCGCCGGCGGTGAGACCGGCGAGGCGTACCGAGGTGCCCGTGGAGGCGCTGACCACGGTGCCGCCCTGCCGGATCGCGTAGCCGGTGACGCCGGTGTCGTCGGTGGCGGCCGGCCAGGTCAGGTCGGCGACGGTCGGGAAGTCGGTGACCGCGGCGGGCCGGCCGGGGGCGGTGGGCGCGGTGTGGTCGGTGACGGCCGGACCGGGGTCGAGGTGCCGGTAGGCCGGTTGCAGGCCGGCGTTGTCGACGATGGAGGCGGGCAGTTGCTCGCAGGAGTCCACCGTCGTGTTGCCGGTGATCGTGTCGCCGGTGCTGTTGGCCTGGGTGTTCATCGCCGGCTGGGAGGTGAAGTTGCGCTCCGCGGTGATGTCCATGCCGTGGTTGAGGAAGAGCCACTGGAAGGCCACGTCGCACAGGGCGTTGTCCGTGGTGTGCCAGTAACGGCTGCCCTCGTCCTGGTAGATGGCGCCGTAGGCGGTGGGCGTGGTGCCGTTGATGTAGTTCCCGGAGACCACGCCGCCAGGGTCGGCGCTGAGGGTGTAGATGGCGCCGCCGTCGGCCTGCGACTTCATGATGTCGCTGATCACGTTGTCGGTGACGACGGTGTCGCGGCTGGTGGTGGGAGTGTCCCAGATCGGAACGCCGGAGTTTCCGGGGTAGTTGGTGTCCCCGCCCGGGTCGGTCAGGCCCCAGCCCCAGCCGACGGAGATGCCGCTGTAGGGAAGGTCGTAGACCTTGTTGTGGGTGATCACGGTGTGGTCGGTGTAGCCGGCGAAGATCCCGAGCGAACCGCCGTACTGGTCCGCGACGTTGGTGACCACGTTGTTGTCGACCGTGTTGTCCTTGGTGATGTCGCGCGGGTCGGTGGGATGGGCGTCGACCACCTCGACACCGCCGACCTGGATGCCGGTGCCGGCGATCTCCTTGAAGACGTTGCCGGTGACGTCGGTGCCCTGGGTACCGGTGTTGAGGTTGAGGCCGACCGCGCCGAGGCGGGTGAACGTGTCGCCCTGGAACCCGATCCGGTGGCCGTGGCTGACGTTGACCGCACCGGGGGTCTTCACCCACTTCAGGCGGGTGGAGTCGAAGTCGGGGTTGTCGTCACCGGTGATACGGAAGCCCGCCTGGCCCTCGACCAGGCCGTCGTCCGAACTCGGCGCCAGCCAGGTGGAGTCGGCGAAGGTGATGCCCTGGAAGGAGACGTCGCTCACCGGGTGGGCGGCGGTCCCGTTCAGGTCGACCAGGTCCTGCACGCGCGGCACCGTCACGTCGGCGGTCTTCAGGTCCTGGCCGGGCTTGGGCAGGTAGTAGAGCTCGCCCTGGCTCTTGTCGAGGTACCACTCGCCGGGCGTGTCCAGCAGTTCGCGGGCGTTCTCCAGCCAGGTGGGGTTCTGGATCTCCTCGCCCTGGTGCAGGTTGGCGTTGTGGAAGCAGGGCTGCTGGACGGTCATGGTGGTGCCCGAGATGGACTGCACGGGGCAGCGCATGAGCATCCAGCCCCAGCGGCTGACGACCTCCATGTCCGACTGGTTCTTGTACGCGTCCAGAGCGGTGTCGGTGATGGTGTAGCCGGTCGCGGTCTTGGTGAAGCCGGCCGGGTTGTCGGCGCTGCGGGCGCGCGTCTCCAACTCGCCGTCGACGTAGAGCTGGCGGGTGTCGATGTCGCCGACGTGCGCCTTGTACACGTGGTGGGCGGGGTCGGCGAGGGTCCAGCCGGTGACCTGGCTGCCGCCGCTGATCACGGGGTGGGCGCCGGGCGCGGCCTCGTAGACGATGCGGTGGCCGTTGCTGCCGGAGTCCTGCGGGGTGAGGGCGAAGGTCTTCGACAGGCGGTAGGTGCCGGAGGCCAGTTCGACGTGGATGTCGCCGCGCATGTCGTGGTTGACAGTGCGCACGTAGTCACGGGCGTGTTCGAGGGTACGGAAGGGGTGCGCGGCGCTGCCGGAGCCGGTGTCCCGGCCGGTGTCCGGGGAGACGTGGACGGTGAGGGGCGGTGGCTGGGGGGCGGAGCCGGCGGGTGCGGCCAGCGCCTGGCCCGAGGTGAAGGGGAGCGCGGCGGCGAGCGCGAGCACGGCGAGGGCGCCCCTTCGCACGGGAGTGCGAAGGCGTGGTGACGGTGGGGCTGCGGGTATGGACACGGGTATCCAATCGCCTGGCGGTGGGGAGGGGTTGGTCGAGGGACCCGGTGGGTGCCGGGCCTGATGGCATGGGGCGGCTCGGTCCGCGCGGAGGGGCGGGACGGGAGCGACGCGGGGACGGCGCGCGGATGCGGTGGCGGGCGCGCGGATGTGCTTGCCGGGCACGCGAGTTCGGTGGCGGGCGCGCGGATGCGGTGGCGGGGCGCACGAGTTCGAAAGCGGGCGCGCGAAAGGAGGAGCGGGCGCGCGGGTCGAGGCGGGGTCGGTACGGGGCGGGGTGGGGACGCGGGGGCGGAACGGGTTGGACAGGTGGCGGGGCGAACGGGTGGCGCGGCCAGAACAGACGGTGCGGGGTGAACAGACGGTGCGGGTTGAACGGGTGGAGCGGTCGGTGCGGGTCGTACGGGCTAGGAGGCGGACGACCGAGGTGAGGGGGGTGCGGCCTCGTCGCCCTTGGACCCGCCGCCGGCCGCGGTGGTGCCGCGGTTGCCGGCCAGGTCGAAGACCCGGTCGCGGATCTTGCGCTCGAACTGGTGCTGGGTGGTGGCGATGTGTTCGGCCATCAGGTCGGCGGCGCCTTCGGGTTCGCCCGCGGCGATGGCCTCGGCGATGGCGACGTGCTGGCGTCCGGCGACCTCCAGCGAGCCGGGCACGTCGCCGTGGAAGAGCAGCACGTCCGACTGCGCGGCGAACCGCCGGACGCTTCCGACACCGGCCCGCAGGAAGACGTTGTGCGCGGCGATCCCGATCGCGTCGTGGAAGTCCGCGTCCGCACGGGCGAAGGCGTCCGAGTCCGCCGCGCGACCGGCGACGAGCGAGCTCTCCGCTCCTTCCCGGATCGCCCGGACCTCGATGGGTGTGGCCTGGGCCGCGGCCCGCCGGGCGGTCTCCGACTCGATCAGCGTGCGGTAGTCCAGCAGCATCAGGACGTGTTCCATACTGGTCGGCTGGAAGTGCGCGAGCTGGTCGTCGACCGGCCCGCCCGGCGACTCGGCCACGAAGATGCCGGCGCCGCGCCGTACGCTCAGCCGCCCGATCGCGGCCAGCACCTTGACCGCCTCCCGGGTCACGTTGCGGGTCGCGCCCAGGATCTCGGCGAGCCCCTGCTCCGTGGGCAACCGGTCGCCCGGCCGCAGCCCCTGGTCGGCGATGTAGCTCAGCACCTGGTCGGCGACGAGTTCATAGCCCGGCCGGTAACGGCCACCCGCCGCGTCACCGTCGCCGGTCGGGGGCAGGGCACCACGTTCGCCAGACACCGGGCGACCTCCTCGTCGATTAATCACGTTCATTTGCGCCGTCACTATGGCATCCACGTTACGGGAAGGGAAGACCTCGGATCATTTTCCCGCCAACTCCCGGACTGTATGGGTGCAAATCGCATCACACTCTCCCAGTCAGTCCGGTCGGCTCCGGAGGATTGCCGGACCGAGACGGGATGCATAGGGTTCTTCCCGATCGATGAAGCAGATCTGTGCCGTCATCGCGCCACCGGGCGCGGCGGCCGGACGGGAGGACCGACACCATGCGGCGATTCGCCACCGTGATCAGGCTGCGGCCGGAGAAAGAGTTGGAGTACCGGAGCCTGCACGCCGACGTCTGGCCCGGCGTGCAGGCCGCCCTCAAGCGGGCCCACATCGCCAACTACTCGATCTTCCTGCGCGACGGCCTGCTCTTCAGCTACCTGGAGTACACCGGCGTCGACTACGCCGCGGACACCGCGGCCATCGCCGCCGACCCCGTCACCCGACGGTGGTGGGAGCTGACCGACCCGTGCCAGCAGCCCCTGGACAGCGCCGCCCCGGGCGAGTGGTGGGTGCCGGCGGAGGAGGTCTTCCACCTCGACTGACCCGGGTCCCCGACGACGGCCCGGGCCCCGGACGACGACCATCCGCAGGGAGCCCGGGAAATGAATCAGATCAATCCGTCCGCCCGGTGCGACCGTTCACGGCCTCAGCAGGGACCGGGCCGCGGCGTCCTCGCCCGCCTCCAGCAGGTTCGCGGCGGCGCCGACGACCAGCGGGTCCGGCTCGCCGACCACCTCGTCGTCGCGGTCGGTGTACGGGAAGCGGGCCAGCACGCTGCGCATCGCCTCGACCCGGGCCCGCTTCTTGTCGTTGCTCTTCACCACCGTCCAGGGCGCGTACGCGGTGTCCGTCTCGTGGAACATCGCGACCTTCGCGGCGGTGTACTGGTCCCAGCGGTCCAGCGAGGCCAGGTCCATCGGGCTGAGCTTCCACTGCCGCACCGGATCGACCTGGCGGATGGTGAAGCGGGTGCGCTGCTCGTTGCGGGAGACGGAGAACCAGAACTTCACCAGCTGGATGCCGTCGTCCACGAGCATCCGCTCGAACGCGGGCGCCTGCCGCATGAAGCGGTGGTACTCGTCGTCGGTGCAGAAGCCCATCACCCGCTCCACGCCCGCCCGGTTGTACCAGGAGCGGTCGAACAGCACGATCTCGCCGGCGGTGGGCAGGTGCGCGACGTACCGCTGGAAGTACCACTGGCCGCTCTCGCGCTCGCTGGGCTTCTCCAGCGCGACCACCCGGGCGCCGCGCGGGTTGAGGTGCTCGATGAACCGCTTGATGGTGCCGCCCTTGCCGGCGGCGTCGCGCCCCTCGAAGAGGATGACGAGGCGCTGCCCGGTCTCCTTCACCCAGCGCTGGAGCTTCAGCAGCTCGATCTGCTGGAGCCGCTTGTGCCGCTCGTACTCCGGCCGCTCCATCCGCTGACCGTACGGGTAGTTCTCCCGCCAGGTGTCGACGGTGCTGCCGTCCGCGCGGACCAGCACCGGGTCGTCCTGGTCGGTGTAGTCGACCGTCATACCGGCGAGCAGGTCACCGGTGCCGGAGCTGGTGTGCCGCACCGTCTCACCCGTCCTTCCGTCCACGTCCGCCGCCCGCGCGGGGCGGGCGGCACCATCCTCGGCCGTACGTCGTCGTTCCGCCAGGGCCACCGGGCCCGCCGGTCGACGGGTCCACCGGTCCGACAGTCCGACCGTCCGCTAGTGGAACTGCGGGATGATCAGGTAGAGGCCGTAGAGGACCGCGCACGCGCAGACCACGAAGCAGGCGCCCGCGCTGATGGCCTGCGCGGTGCCCTCGCCGCCGGACGCGCGGTGCTGGTCGCGGGCGGCGAGCGCCCACACGCCGAGCGCGAAGAGCACCACGACGCCGACGGTGGCGCCGAAGCTCACCACGGCGACCTCCACCAGCGAACCCCATTTCACGTGCATGTCGCCGTCCTCCCGCCGTCGCTTCCCCGCTGCCGCCGCGGCTCCCGGGCCCGTCCCTGTCCCTGTCCCCGCCACCGTCCGCGTTCCGGTCCCGGCGGCATCCGCCCGGACCGCGCGCGGCCGTTCACACCCCGACCCGGGCGCCCGCGGCGGGCGGGGCCGGGGTGACGTGGCCGTCGTTGACGTTCTTCGCGTCGACCGGGTGGCGGCGGGACAGCACCACGATGACGCCCGCCACGGCGACGGCCGCCAGCGCGATCAGCACGGTGCCGAGGGTGCCGCCGTGCACCACCGCGCTCGCCGCCACCGCGCCGACGGCCGCGGCGGCCGGCAGCGTCACCAGCCAGGCCAGCGCCATCTGGCCCGCGGTGCCCCAGCGCACCTCGGCGAGCCGGCGGCCGACGCCCGCGCCGAGGATGCCGCCGGAGCAGACCTGGGTGGTGGACAGCGCGAAGCCGAGGTTGGCGGAGGTCAGGATCACCGCGGTCGACGCGGACTCCGCGGCGAAGCCCTGCGGCGACTCGATGTCCACCAGGCCCTTGCCCATGGTGCGGATGATCCGCCAGCCGCCGATGTACGTACCGGCCGCGATGGACACCCCCGCGGTGAGGATCACCCACACCGGCGGGCCCGAGCCCGCGCCGAGGGCGCCGCAGGAGATCAGCGCGAGCGTGATGACGCCCATGGTCTTCTGCGCGTCGTTGGTGCCGTGGGCCAGCGACACCAGCGAGGCGGAGGCGATCTGCCCGATCCGGAAACCCTTGGAGACCCGGTCGGCCGAGGCTCGCCGGGTGATCCGGTAGGCGAAGTACGTCGCGGCCAGCGCCGCCAGCCCCGCCACGAGCGGCGAGGCGACCGCGGGTATCAGGATCTTCTCGACCACCTGGTCGAAGTTGACCCCTTTCCGTCCCGCGCCCACCCACACCGCTCCGATCAGCCCGCCGAACAGCGCGTGCGAGGAACTGGACGGCAGACCCAGCAGCCAGGTCACGAGGTTCCACACGATCGCCCCGACCAGCCCGGCGAAGATCATGCCCGGGGTGACGAGCTTGTCGTTCACGATGCCGCCGGAGATGGTCCGCGCCACCTCGGTCGACACGAACGCCCCGACGAGATTGAGCACCCCGCTGATCAGCACCGCGACCTTCGGGCGCAGCGCACCCGTGGCGATCGACGTCGCCATGGCGTTCGCGGTGTCGTGGAAGCCATTGGTGAAGTCGAAGGCCAGCGCCGTGACGATGACCATTGCCACAAGAAAGGTGATGTGGTCCACGTCACCAGGAGAGCATCACTTGGCGTACTCAGCGAGACATGGACGTGAAGGTACGGTACGCACGGGAAACGAGTGTGGTTCGACCCCCGCGGGGCACCCGGCCAGGCACCACGTCTGCTCCCCCGCCCCTCCGTTCCCGCCGGCAGCTGACGGCCGCCGTGCGGGCCGCGCTCACCCGGGGACTCGCGTACCGGGCGGTGCGCCGGGAGTGCGGCGGCGCCACACGTCGTCGGTCGCGGCCAGCAGTTCCGCGATCCGTTCGGGCGGCGGCAGCGGGCCGTGGTCGGCGGTCACCGCGAGCGCGGCGCCGGCCGTGAGGTGGCCCAGGCGCAGCGCGCGGGTGAGCGGCTCGCCGCGGTGCAGGCCGGCGAGGAACCCGGCCGCGAAGGCGTCGCCCGCGCCGACCGGTTCCACCACGCGCACCGCGCGGGCGGGCACCGTGTACGCGGTCGCGCCGTCGAAGGCGGTCGCCGCGCGGGCACCGTCCTTGACGACGAGCAGCCGCGGGCCGGGCAGCAGCGCGCGGACGTCGGCGGGCGCGGCGATCCGCGGGCCCCACAGCGCCTGCGCCTCGTCCAGCCCGACCAGCACCAGGTCGGCGCGGTCGGCCAGGTCGCGCAGCACGTCCGGGGCCTGTCCCGGGCTCCACAGCGCGGGCCGGAAGTTGACGTCGAAGCTCACCGGGTGCGGGCCGTCCAGCGCGTGCCGGACCAGGTCGTGGCAGGACGCCGACAGGGCGGGCGTGATCCCGGTCAGGTGCAGCAGCGCCGCGTCCCGCACCGCCGGGTCGGCGAGCAGCCCGGGGCCGAGGGCCGAGGCCGCCGAACCGCGCCGGTAGTAGTGCACGCGGGTGCCGTCCGGGCCCGGGTCCTTGACCATCAGGCCGGTCGGCCGCGCCGGATCGCTGCGGACCCCCCGCACGTCCACCCCGCACGCCGCCACCTGCGCGCGGACCCGGGCGCCGAGCGGGTCGGCGCCCACCGCGGACACCCACCGCGCCGGCACGCCGTGCTCGGCCAGGTACATCGCCGTGTTCGACTCCGCCCCGGCGACCGCCACGCGCACCGTCTCCGCCTCGGCGAGCCCCGCGCCCGGCTCCGGCACGAACGCGGCCATCGTCTCCCCGACACACACGATCGGGCCGCCCCCGTACGGAAAGGGCGCCGCGGGTGCGCCGCCGCTCATGCCGCGACCGCCGCACGGAAGGCGCGGGCGCGCAGCCGCAGGTCGGCGACGGAGCCGCCGTGGGGTGCGTCGCCGAGCAGCGGGGTGCCGATGCCGACGGCGGTGGCGCCGGCCGCGAGGTAGGCGCGGGCCGCTTCCTCGTCCACGCCGCCGACCGGCACGAACGGGGCGGCGGGGAAGGGTCCGCGCAGCGCGCGCAGGTACCCGGGGCCGCCGGCCTGAGCGGCGGGGAAGATCTTGAGCGCCGTGGCGCCCATCGCCTGGGCGGCGATGACGTCGGTCGGCGTCATCACCCCGGCCAGCACCGGCATGCCCAGGTCACGCGCGGTCACCGCGCCCGCCCCGAGCCCCGGCGTGACCGCGAAGTCCGCCCCGGCCAGGTGCGCGGCGCGGGCGTCGGCCGCGGTCAGTACGGTGCCCGCGCCCAGCGGCGCGTCCGGCCCGAGCGCGGTACGGGCCTGTGCGATCACGTCCAGGGCGCCTTCCCCGCTGAGCGAGACCTCGACCAGGGTGACGCCCTCCTCCACGAGGGCCAGTACGGAGCGCAGCGCGGCGCGCGGGTCGTCGCCGCGCACGATCGCGACGAGGCGGTGGGTGTGCAACGCGGTGAGCAGGTCCACCTGCGGTGTCCTTTCGGTGGTGGGGTGGGGTGCGATGGCGACGGGTCGGCGGCGGGAGGTGCCGGTACGCCCTGGGCCCGGTCGCGGTGGGCGCCGGAGCCGGGCCGCGCGCGGGCCGGGTCGTTCAGGCCGCGGTGACGGTGAGCCGCCAGCGCACCTCGCCCGAGGGCGGTACGACCGCCGCGTCGCCCTCCCCCGCCGCGGCGAGGTCGAAGACGCGGCCGAGCATCGGCTCCACCCCGATCGAGCGGTAGGGCGCGCCGGCGGGGAAGCCGCGCAGGTTCCGCCAGACGGCGACGGACACCGGTTGCCCGCCGTCCGCTTCGAGGGTGAACCGCAGCGTGTCCGGGCCGTCGTGCACGGAAGCCCGCGCGGCGAGCGCGATCGCGCCGAACGCGGAGCCGTCGTCGGGGCCGAGCCGGTCGAAGGGGATGTCGCGGGTGGCGGGGATGTCGCGGACGGTGGCGCCACCCGCGGCGGTCGTGGGTCCGCCGCTCTCCGCCGCCCCGGCGGCCGTGGGCCGCGCGTGCGGCCAGGTGAAGGGGGTCCATGCCGCGCCGCCGTCCTCGTAGAGCCGTGCCGGGGTGGCGGCGGGCAGGTCGAGGCGGGCGGCGGGCGAGACCGCGAGCAGCGCGTGGGCCGCCCACAGGAAGCGGTGGCCGGGGGCGGCGGTGAGCCGGTAGTCGGCGACGGCCCGGCCGGGCAGGTGCCGGATGCGCCTGCTCAGCCGGAAGTCGGGGCAGTGCACGGTGTGCGTGCCGTCGCCATCGCCATCGCCATCTGCGTCGCCATCGGCGTCACCGTCGTCGGTCCACCGGCGGGTCCAGGCGTCGCCGTGGTCGGGGGTGCCCCGCACCGTCGGCACGCACTCCTCGACGCCGCCCGCGTCGGCGAACGGGTCGCCGGGCGCGGCGCCGGGGCGGCGCGGCTCGTCGCGGTGCCAGAGCCACTCCCGGTCACCGGCCCGCAGGGAGGTCCAACGGCCGCCGTGCGCGGGGTCGGTGACGACGACGACGTCGGACGGCACGTCGCTGGCCACGCCGCTCACCACTCCGCGAACGAGCCGTCGGCGTGCCGCCACACCGGGTTGCGCCAGGCGTGGCCGGACCGGTCGGCGGCGCGGACCGCGGCCTCGTCGACGTCGACGCCGAGTCCGGGCAGCGTGGTGCGGTGCGCGTGGCCGTCGACGAACCGGAAGGGCTCGGTGTCGACCAGGTAGGACAGCAGGTCGGCCTCCTTGTTGTAGTGGATGCCGAGGCTCTGCTCCTGGATGAGGAAGTTCGGTGTGCAGAAGGCGACTTGGAGGCTGGCGGCGAGCGAGATCGGGCCGAGCGGGCAGTGCGGGGCGAGTTGCGCGCCGAAGGTGTCGGCGAGCGCGGCGATCCGGGTGACCTCGGTGATGCCGCCGGCGTGCGACAGGTCGGGCTGGGCGACGGCGATCCCGGCGCTGAGCACGGGCAGGAACTCGGCCCGCCCGTAGAGGCGTTCGCCGGTGGCGAGCGGCACCGAGGTGCCGGCGGCGAGCGGCCCGAGCAGGTGGCCCAGCTCGGGCAGCAGCGGTTCCTCCACGAACAGCGGGTGCAGCGGCGCGAGTTCGTGGAGCACCCGGCGGGCGCCGGCCGGGGTGAAGCGGCCGTGGAAGTCGACGGCGACATCGCGGTCCGGGCCGAGCACCTCGCGTACGGCGGCCACCCGCGCGACGGCGGCGGCGGTGGCCGCCGCGCTGGGTATCGGGTCGGTGCGGCCGGCGCCGTTCATCTTGACCGCGGTGAAGCCCGCCTCGACCTGCGCGGTGACCTGCTCGGTGAGCCGGCTGGGCTCGTCCCCGCCGATCCAGGCGTAGACCCGTACCTTGTCGCGGACGGCGCCGCCGAGCAGGGCGTGCACGGGTGCGCCGTACACCTTCCCGGCGATGTCCCACAGCGCGTGGTCGAGGCCGGCCACCGCGCTGGACAGCACCGGGCCGCCCCGGTAGAAGCCGCCCTTGGTGAGCACCTGCCAGTGGTCCTGGATGCGCAGCGGGTCCTGCCCGATCAGCTGCTCGGCGAGCACGTCCACCGCGGCCCGCACGACTTCCGCGCGGCCCTCCACGACGGGCTCGCCCCAGCCGACCACGCCCTCGTCGGTCTCGATCCGGCAGAACAGCCAGCGCGGCGGTACGAGGAAGGTCTCGACGCGGACGATCTTCACTTCGTGTCCTCCGAAACGGACTGCGGTCCCGACGGCGTGTCCGCCGGGGTTCCCTGGGTGTTCTGCGTTCCCTGCGTTCCCTGCGACCCTTGGGTTCCCCGCGATCCTTGGGTTTCCCGCGGCGGCTTCCGCGCCTGCTGCTCCGCGCCCGAGCCGTGCACCAGGTCCAGGTCGCGGACGGCCTGCTCCAGCAGTGCCCGCATGGCGCGTTCCGCGGCGTCCGGGTCCTGGTCGCGGACGGCGTCCAGGACGGCGCGGTGGCTGGGCACGGGGTCCTCGCCGTGCGGCGAGGAGTGCACGATCTCGTCGCGGTGGGCCAGGCCGGACTCGATCACCATCTCCATGCGTTCGAGCAGTTCGTTGTGGGTGGCGGCGAGCAGGGCGCGGTGGAAGGCGAGGTCGGCCTCGACGGCGTGCGCGGGCCCCTCGCCCGCGTCGCCCATCGCGGTCAGTGCCGCGTCCAGGGCGGCGAGGTCGTCGGCGGTGCGGCGCAGCGCGGCGAGCCGGACCGCGGCGGGTTCGACGATGGCGCGGACCTCGCCGAGATTGCGCAGCAGGCCGGTGTCGGTGCCGGCCGCGGTGCCCTCGGCGAACTGCCAGCGCAGCACATCGGCGTCGAGCAGGTTCCAGTCGGCGCGGGCCCGTACGAACGTGCCGCGCTTCTGCCGCGCGTCGACCATGCCCTTGGCGGCGAGCACCTTCAGCGCCTCGCGCAGCGCGGTCAGGCTGACGTCCAACTCGCTCTGCAACGCGGGGAGGTCGAGCGTGGAGCCCTCCGGGATCTCGCCGCTGAGCACCCGGCGCGCGAGAGTCTCCACGGTCTGGCCGTGCACTCCGCGGCGCGCGTATGGCGTCATGTGTCTCTGCCTTTCTGCAAGGTCGGTTCGGGTCGCACTGCGGTCACGCGGACGCCTTGACGACGCTCCAGCCGCCGTCGACGAGCAGGCTGGAGCCGGTGATGTACGACGCCTCCGCGGCGGCGAGGAACGCGATCGCGGCGGCGACCTCCTCGGGGCGGCCGAACCGGCCGGCGGCGGTCTCGGCGACGCTGCGTTCGCGGTCCGCCGGCGGCACGCGGTCCCAGGCGGCGGTGAGGATCGGCCCGGGCAGGACCGCGTTGACCCGCACCTCGGGCCCGTATTCCACGGCGAGTTGGCCGCACAGCGACAGCAGCGCGCCCTTGCCGGCCGCGTAGGCGGGGTGGCCGGGGATACCCCGGTGGGCGTGCACGGAGGAGGTGAGCACGACCGCGCCGTCCTGCTCGCGCAGGTCGGGCAGGAGAGCGCGGAAGCCCAGGAACCCGCCGGTGAGGTTGACCGCGAGCTGCCGTTCCCAGGACGCGAGGGTCATCTCGTGGGCGGGGGCGACGTCCACGATGTACGCGTTGGAGACGAGCACCCCGACCGGGCCGAAGGCGTGCGCCTGGTCGAGCACCCGCTGCCACGCCTCCGGGGAGGAGACGTCGGCGGCGGTGAACGCGGCTCTTCCGCCCTGCTCGCGGATGCCGGCGGCGACGGCCTCGCCGGCCTGCTCGGCGATGTCGGCGAGGACCACTGCGGCGCCCTCGGCGGCGAGCCGGCGCGCGGTGGCGGCGCCGATTCCTGAGGCGGCCCCGGTGACGACGGCCACGCGGCCGGCGAAGCGGGGGGTTGGTGCGTCCATGGGGTGGGTCGTCTCCTCGGGGTGCGGTTCCGGTCGGGCCTGGCGGTCCCGGCCGGCCGGGCGGACCTGACGGGTGGTCCGCCGCGGCCGTAACGGCTTCATTGACGGTGACGCTGACGGTGACCTTGGCGACTTTAGTGACGCCGGGCCGGCGGGGGCGGTCATTGCCGGGCCAGCACGACCAGTTCGGCGTCGTGGTCGGCGCTCCAGCTCAACGGCAGCCCGGAGTGCAGCAGGTGGGCGCCGCTGTAGGTGGTGCCGGTGTCGTGGTCGACGTAGTGGGCGGCGGGGTCGAGGCCGCGCAGCCGGACCCGGGCCGGGCGGCCGGGCACCAGCGGGGCGCCGTCGAGCCGTCCGGTGCTCCAGGCGGCGACGACCACCCGGCCGCCGCCTTCCGCGTCGTACTGCACCGCGCAGGTCGCGTCGTCCGGTCCACCGATCAGCCGGGACCGGCCGTGGTGGATCACGTCCCGCACGTCCTTGTAGCGGGCCACCCAGCCGGCGGCCTCGGCGCGTTGCTCGGCGCTCCAGCCGCGGATGTCGGCGCCGATGCCGAGCACGCCCGCGGCGGCGAGCACGAAGCGGAAGGCGAGCGAGCGCGGCCGGGGGTCGAAGACGCCGGGCGCGTCGGTGACCCACGAGCTCATGGTGTGCGCGGCGTGCGCGTGCAGGTAGCCGTGCTGGACGGCGAGCCGATCCAGCGGCGCGGTGTTGTCGCTGGGCCACACGACGTCGGTACGGGCCAGGGTGGCGTGCTCGATCCGGCCGCCGCCGCCCGCGCAGCCCTCGACGGTGACGTGCGGGTGGCGGGCCCTCAGGTGGTCCAGGACCCGCAGGTAGCCGGCCACGTGGGCGGCGTCGAGGTCGAGCTCGCCGGGCGGGGTGGGGCCGGGGCGGCCGCGTTCGGTGGGCGGCCGGTTCATGTCCCACTTGAGGTAGGTGATGTCGTGGCCGGTGAGCAGCCGGTCGAGGGTGGCGATCACGAAGTCCTGCACGTCCGCGCGGCCGAGGTCGAGGAGGAGTTGCTCGCGGACCAGGGTGACCGGGCGGCCGTCGATCCGGTACACCCACTCGGGGTGCTCGGCGTGGAGCCGGGCGGCGGGGCTGATCGCCTCGGGTTCGACCCACAGGCCGAAGTCCATGCCGAGGGCGCGGACCCGGGCGATGAAGTCGTCCAGGCCCGCCGAGCCGTCGGTGGCGTCGGAGCCGGAGCCGGAAGCCGGGCCCGAAGCCGTATCAGCGCCGTCGCTCGTACCCGCGCCCGCGGCCGCGGGGAACGCCGCCGGGTCCGGCCACCAGTCCCCAAGACCGCCCTTCTCGTCGTACCGCCCGGTGAACCAGCCGTCGTCCACGACGAACAGCTCGACGCCCAACTCGGCCGCGATCGACGCGAGTTCGAGCTGCGCGGGCGCCTCGACGTCGAAGCCGGTGGCCTCCCAGGAGTTGTAGAGCACCTTGCGGGTGCGGTGCAGCCGCTCCCCCGCGAGCAGCCGCTCGTACTGGTGCCAGACGGCGGCCAGGCCGTCGAGTCCCTCGGGGCTGAACGCGCAGGCGAGCACGGGGGTGGTCAGGGTGGCGCCGGGCGGCAGGGCGACGGCGCCCTCGTGGGGCACCCGCCCGGCCCGCACCCGGACCGCCCCGCCGGGTTCGGCGTCGGCGGTGATGTGCCAGTTGCCGGGCCACTGCAACGCGACCCCGTAGGTGGGGGTGTCCGCGCCGTCAGGGGCGGCGGCGTCCTGGACGGCGAGCCACGGCGCGTAGGCGTGGCCGGGCACCGCCTGGGTGGAGCCGATCGTGAACCGCCCGCGCACCAGGTCGAGTTGGTGCCGGGTGAACTCCTGCGACCACTGGCCGGCGAGGTAGGTGAGCCGGGCGCCGCCCTGGACGGGCACGTTGACGGCCGCGGAGTCCAGGTCCTCCAGGTGCAGCACCTCGTCGCCGCCGTTGACGAGGTCGACCGACCGCAGCAGCACGTCGGTGCCGGGCACCGTCTGGTAGCGCAGCGTGGCCCGCAGTCCGGTCCGCTCGTCGGTGAACTCCACGCGCAGCGAACGGTGTTCGTCCTGCTCCGCGCCGGTGCAGGTCCACCAGGTGCCGCGTTCGCCGTCCGGCCGGCGCACCGTGAGGTCGGCGCCGGTGAACGGGCGCAGCCCGTACGGGATGTACTCGGCCGGGGCGGCGTCGGCGGGGGTGACGAAGTGGGTGCGGCGGGACCAGTCCAGCGCGGACGGCCCGGTCTCGCCGCCGTGCGGCCCCCACGCGGCCGACTCGGCCCACCGGCCGCTGGCTTCGAGCCGTACGGCGTACACGGTGTGCTCGGTCCGCAGCAGCCACTGGCTGCCGGGGGCCGGCCGGGATGCCGAGGGCTCGGCGGGGGGCGGGGTCACTTGACGGCTCCGAGGTTGAGTCCGGCGACGAAGTGCCGCTGGAAGCGGAGGAAGACGATCACGGTGGGGGCCGCGGCGATCACCGATCCGGCCGCGATGACGTTCCACTGCGAGACGTACTGCCCCTGAAGTCCCAGCAGGGACGCGGTGATCGGCATCTTGCTGCCGGTGCGCAGCACCGTGATCGCCCACAGCAGGTCGTTGAAGATCCAGGTGAACGACAGCGCGGTCAGCGCGGCCAGCGCGGGCCGGGCCAGCGGCAGGATGATCCGGGTGTAGATCTGCCAGGGCCCGGCGCCGTCGATGACGGCGGCCTGCTGGATCTCGGCCGGGATGGACCGCATGAATCCGTGCAGCACGAACACGTAGAAGCCGACGCCGAAGCCGACCTGCACGCCGATCAGGGCGTACAGCGAGTCGTACAGGCCGAGTTTCTCGCTGAGTTTGGAGACCGGGATGAGCAGGATCTGCGGGGGCAGCAGGTTGCCGCTGAGCATGAGCAGCAGCAGCGCGCGGCGGAAGGGGACGTCGTAGCGGCTGAGCGCGAAGGCGGCCATGGAGGCGAGCAGCAGCGAGACCAGCACCGTGGGGATGGTGACCAGCAGGCTGTTGATCAGGGCCTGTTGCTGGCCGCCGTCGGTCCACGCCGAGCGGAAGCCGCCGAGGGTGAAGGAGTGCGGCATGCTGCCCAGGCCGTGGGAGGCGATGTCGTCGAAGGACCGGGTGGCGGTGATCAGGACGACGACGATCGGTATCAGCCACAGCACGGACAGCAGGGAGGCGCTGCCGTGGAAGGCGACGGTGCCCCACATCCTGCGGCGGCGGGCGTGCCGGGAGTCGGCCGGCACGGCGGCCCGGGTGGACGCGGCCGGCGCGGGAGCGGGCGCGGTGGACTGTGCCATCAGTCGGCCTCCTTGAACGCCCGGACCAGGTAGGTCGCGATGACCCCGAAGGCCAGCAGGAAGATCACCACGGCCAGCGCGGAGCCGTAGCCGAGCCGCAGGGACTGGAACGCGGTGGAGTACATGTAGGTGCTGAGCAGTTCGGAGGAGTGGTACGGGCCGCCGCGGGTCAGTGCCCACACCACGTCGAAGGAGCGCAGCGAGTCGATGATGATCACCGACAGCACGACCGCGTTGACGCTGCTGAGCTGCGGCAGCGTGATGTGCCGGAACTGCTGCCAGCGGGTCGCGCCGTCCATCTTCGCGGCCTCGTACAGGGCCGGGTCGATGCCCTTGAGTCCGGCGAGGTAGAGCACCATGACGTAGCCGATCTGGCGCCACAGGGCGGGCACGATCACCGCGTACAGGGCGGTGTCCTGGTCGGCGAGCCAGGGGTGGGTGAGGGAGCCCAGGCCCAGGCCCGACATCGTCTTGTCGACCAGGCCGTCCGGCTGGTACATCGCCTGCCACACCAGTGCGGTGGCGGTGAGCGAGAAGACCACCGGCAGGAAGAGCGCGGCGCGGTAGAACCCGACCCCGCGGCGCTCCTGCTGGAGCAGCAGCGCCGCGCCGAGGCCGAGGATCGCCGACAGCCCGCCGAACAGCGCCAGCCACAGCACGGTGTCCAGCAGCGCGGTGTGGAAGACGGTGTCGTGCACCATCTCCCGGTAGTTGCCCAGGCCGATGAACTGCGGCGGGGAGACGCCGTCCCACTTGGTGAGCGAGAGCCAGAAGCCCTGCAGGGCCGGCCAGAACACCCAGAAGCCCTCGGCGAGCAGCGGGACCAGCACGAACGCGAGCACCACGGGCGGCACCCGGGTGGAGCCGCGGCGCCGGCCGCCGCGCAGGCCCTTGCGGAAGCGTGCGCCCGCCTCGACACCCCCGTTCCCGCCCCGGGCCGGGGTCAGTACCGCCATGTCACTGGCTCCAGATCTTCTGTGCGTCGCGCTGCCAGCCGGTGAGGATCGAGTTGATCTGCTTGGGCTTGGCGAGGAACTTCGTCAGCGCGGTGTCCGCGGTGGGCTGGAGCGCGTCGCTGGAGTCGCGGTTGAAGAACTGCGTGACGTCCGCGGCGCTCTCGATCATCGCCCGCCCCTTCTTCACCAGCGCGGTGCCGGAGTCCTTGGCGGTGGGGTTGGTCGGGATGGAGGTGCCGGACGAGCCCTTGAGGTAGATCTCCTGCGCCTCGGCGGTGGCCAGGTAGCGCATCAGCTCCTTGACCTCGGCCTGGTGGTGGGTGTGCGCGCTGGCGAAGTAGCCGTCGGTGGGGCCCTCTTCGACCAGCGGCATCTTCGGGTCGATGATCGGGAACCGGAAGAAGTCGATGTCGTCGAGCTGGTCCTTGGGGGCCGCGTCGGCGAAGAAGGTGCCGATCAGCATCATGCCGGTGCGGTTGTTGAGCATCGCGGTGGTGGCGTCCTGGAAGGACAGCGCGGTGCCGTTGGGGTCGAAGTAGGGCAGCGCCTGGGACCACGTGTCGAAGACCTTGTGGATCTGCGGGTCGTCGAACCGGTGCTTTCCGGCGAGGAGTTCACGGTGGTAGGCGGCGCCGTTGATCCGGATGTTCAGGTAGTCGAACCACGCGGAGGCGACCCAGGCGGTGTCGGCGCCGGCGCCCAGCCCGATCGGGGCGACGCCCTTGGACTTCAACGTGTCGCACAGCGCCAGGAACTCGTCCCAGGTCTTCGGCTCGGTCACGCCCCACTTGCGGAAGTTGGACTTCTTGTAGAACACGCCCCACCAGTAGTAACTGGCCGGCACGAAGACCTTCTTGCCCTGCGAGTCGGTGCACAGCTTCTTCAGCGCGTCGGAGTAGCCGGACAGTTCGGACCCGGTCCAGATGTCGTCCACATCCAGCAGCAGGCCCTTCTCGGCGTACGCGTTCGCGACCGACCCGGGGTACCAGGTGAGCAGGTCCGGCGGGTTGCCGGAGGTGAGGTAGGTGGGGAGCTGGGTACGGAAGGTCTCCGAGGCGACGGTGTTCAGGCTCGCCTTGGCGCCGCCGCGCTTGTTGAACGCCGCCACCAGGTCCTGCATCGCGGACTTGGCCTGCGGCGAGGAGAGGTTGGACTGGAAGCTGACGGTGCCGCCCTTGGCCTGGCTGCTGCTGCCACCGGAGGACCCGGAGGTGACGCAGCCGCTCAGCAGCGATGCGGCTCCGAGCGCGCCGGCTCCGGCGAGGAAGCTGCGGCGGGTGGTTGGTGAGGTGTTCATGGGACTCCTTTTGCGCCCACGCCGGACGGAGCCCCGCCCCCTGGCGGCGGAGCTCCCGTTCGGCTCGTACAGACTGTCGGGACGCCGCGACGGCGTCAAGATTAATTCGTAATTTATTGAGTAAGAGTGCTGAGCGAACTCTGCCACACCGCGCCGCCGACCCCGCGGAAGGCCGCGAGCACGCCGCCGTCCGGGCCCGCGACGGCGCCCGGCGCCCCGTCGAAGCTGCCGCTCGCGAAGGCCGGCTGCGCGAACCAGCCGCCCCAGCCGCCGCCTTGGGCGTCGTACGTCCGCTGCCACAGCGTGTAGTCCGAGGCGCGGGCGAGGAGCTGGACGCTGCCGCCGGTGGCGACCAGGGTGGGGCTGCCGCTGACCGTGCCGCCCAGCGACGACCACGCCGACCAGCTGCCCGACGCCTCCCGCACCCGGGTCCATACCGCGTCGTCGGCCGTGCGCACCGCCACGTGGAGGCGGCCCGCCGCGTCGGTCACCGCGGACGGGCGGCCGGTGAGCGCGAGGCCGCTCGGGGCGCCGATCGAGGTCCAACCGGCCGCCGTACCGCGGCTGGTGACCGTGCCGTCGGTGCCGGTGGCGAAGAGCGTCCAGTCACCGGGGCCGCGATACGCCACGGTCGGCGCGTCGGCGAGGCCGCCGCCGAGGTCCTGCCAACTCCCCCACCGGCCATGGTCGTACGTCCGCAGGTACGCGCGGCCGTCGGTGCCGCGCACGAACACGTCGATCCGGCCGCCCGCCGAGCCGTACGCCGCGGGCTGGCCGGTGAAGCGACCGCCGGTCGGCCCGCCGAGTCCGGTGGCCCGCCCGGACCAGCGGCCGTCCCGCCCGGTCCGCATCTCCAGCGCGCCGTCCCGCCCGCGGGTGAACGCGGTGAGCGTGGAGCCGTCCCGCACCAGCGCCGGGTCGGCGCTCGACGCGGCGCCGCCGAGCCGCACGCCCGGCGCGGTGTCGGTGCCCGACAGCCCGAGGAAGGCGGTGCCGTGCGCAGGCACGCTGACGGTGTACGCGCCTTGGTGCGTGCCGCGGTCGGCCCGGGCCCGCAGGTCGCGGACGGCGACCTTCCCGGTCAGCCCGGCGCCGGCGAAGTCCACGGTGCGCAGCACGGGCTGGTCGGAGCGGTTGAGCAGCACCACCGCCCGGCGCCCCGACCCCTGGAGCACCTTGCTGTAGGTGTCGCCGGTGGCGTCACCGGCGATCCGCACGCCCTGGATGCCCAGCGGGTCCTGGTCCACCGCCAGGATCTCCGGGTTCTCCAGCGTGGCGAGCATCGACCGGGTCAGCGTGCGCGGGTCGGAGCCGATCACCAGCGGCGAGGCCATCTCGGCCCACATCACCAGCTGCGTGGTGGACTCCTCCTGGTTCATCTCGTACGACCCGTCCGCCAGCGGCCGCATCGGGATCAGGTAGTCCGGGTCGTTCCAGTGGCCGGGGCCCTGCGCCTCGGGGTGCGCGGCGTTGGCGTCCATGTTGCGCAGCACGTTCGGGAACTCGCCCGCGGTCGGCGTGCCCCACGCGATGTCGGTGCCGGTGCGCCAGGAGTCCGCGGTGGTCGGGCCGTAGACGTAGGTGTTGTGCGCGTCCTGGTCGGGGTCGTGGGGCACGCCCCAGTCGTCGGTGAGCGGGTTGCACAGGTTGAGCAGCATCGCGCGGCCCGACTTCGCCACGGCGTCGCTGAACTGCCGGAACGCCGGGCCGGGCGTCAGCTTCTCGCCGATCCCGCAGAGGAAGTCGACCTTGATCGCGTCGATCTTCCAGCTCGCGAAGAGGTCGGCGTCCTGCTGGTAGTGGCCCCGGCTGCCCAGCCCGCAGCTCGCCGGGTCGTAGTCGCCGGCATCGGTGTAGATGCCGGCCTTCAGGCCGCGCGCGTGCAGGTAGTTCACCAGCGACGGGATGCCGTCGGGGAAGCGCTCGGGATTGGCCGTCAGGTTCCCTTGCGCGTCACGGGGGTTGTCGGCCTGCCAGCCGCCGTCCAGCCACACGATGTCGTAGCCGCTGCGGCGCAGCCCGCTGCTGACCAGGTAGTCGGCCACGCTCTTGACCTGCGCCTCGGTCGGGGCGCCCAGGCCGTAGTAGGTGTTCCAGCCCATGTACGGCGTCGGCGCGAGGCCGCTGTCGTATCCGCCGGTGGGGGCGGCGCCCGCAGCCGCGCCGGGGGCGGAGCCGGCCTTCAGGCCGGCGGGGGTCGCGTGCGTGGCGCCGTTCGGCGTCGGGCCGCCACTGCGGGCCTGCGCGACGCCGGGCAGCGCCACCGCCAGCAGCGTGGCGGCGCCCGCGGCCAGCGCCGCCCGCCGCACGCGTGTGAGCCCTGCGTGATGCGAAGTCACTTGATTCTCCGAGGAGTCGGGGATACGCGAAGGTCGCGGGACCGCGTCACCCGAGCACTCGGGGACGCCCCGCCACGCGAAGACTGTGCGGGGGGCGCCGGAGCGTGTCAACGTTTATTACTAATAAACTAAAACTCTGGCCAGGGGGAGCCGCCGGCTCGGTGCCGAGGGCCGTCCACGGTGGGGAGCGGACCGGCGCGCGCGGGCGCGCGGCGCGGGGAGAAGGCCGTCGGCCCGCGCGGCGAGAAGGCCCTCGGCCCGCGCGGCGAGAAGGTCGGACCGCCCGGGCGGTCCGACCGCCGTACCAGCAGGGCCCGCGCGGCCCGCCGACAGGTCGCCGCCCGGGTCCCGGTGCGCGAGGGCGCTACGCGGCAGGGGCGCGCAGGCCGGCCAGCATCACCTCGTGCGCGGTCTCTCGCTGCGCGGGGGTCGAGGCCGAGTCGGCCATCCGCATCAGCGCCACCACGTCCTCGGTGGCGACGTCCTGGCGCAGCCGACCGCCGCGCCGGGCCCGGTCGACGACCGGGGTGACCAGGGAGGCCGTGATCGCCCGCCCGCGTTCGGCCGCTTGCGGGCTCGTCTTGCACAGGGCGTCGAACAACCGCAGCCCCTCGTCGTCGAGCACGCATCCGCGGGCGAACACCGTGCGGAAGGCGTCCCAGTCGTCGGCGAGGGCGGCCGCCTCCTCCGCGACCTGGCTCGCGCCGCCCGCCAGGTCCTCCAGCAACTGGAGCACGAGGTCGTCCTTGGTCGGGAAGTGCCGGTAGAAGGTGGTCGCCCCCACGCCCGCGGCCCGGGCCAGCGCCTCGATGCTCAGCTCGACCCCCTGCTCGGCGAAAGCCAGCCGGGCGGCGTCGAGCAGGCGCCGCCGGTTGCGGACCTGGTCCTTGCGCGGTGCGCGCGGTGGCGTGGCGGTCAAACCGGACTCCTGGTCGTGACACCCACCGAAGCAGGGGCGGTTCGCCCATCTCGGCAGCGGCGGTGGATTCGGCAGAGATTCGGTAGCGATACTACCGCTTCTTGTGGCGGCAGCGCTCGCCGGACAGGCCCCACCTCGCCCCTCCCCACCCACCTCAGCTCGATCCGGTTGCACCACTACCGTTTCAAGCGTTACGGTAATCCGGTAGTGGTACTCCCGTTTCTCAGAGAGGTGTGTTCATGCGCGCGCTCATCCCGACCGGCAACCCGGAGACTCTCACCGCGCTGGGAGAGGTCGATCTCCCGTCACCGCGGAGCGGCGAAGCGCTGATCCAGGTGACCGACATCGCGCTCAACCGGGCCGACTTCCTGTATCTGAGCGACCCTTCGAGCACGTTCCGCCCCGGTATCGACGCGGCGGGAGTCGTCGCGAAGGCAGCGGCCGACGGCAGCGGGCCGGCGGAGGGCACTCGGGTGGTCCTGCACCTGCCCTCGGGGGGCGCCGGCGCCGAGTACGTCGCCGCCTCGGCCGACCGCCTCGCGACCATCCCCGGCAACGTGGACTCCGCCACCGCCGCCGCACTCCCCTTGGGCGGCCTGGTCGCCCAGCGGCTCCTCGCGCTGGCCGGCCCGCTCCGGGGGCGCAGTCTCCTGGCCACCGGCGTGGGGGGCGGGGTCGGCCAGGTCCTCATCCAGCTCGCCGTCGCGGAGGGCGCCGAGATCACCGCTGTCGCCGCGCAGGGCCAGCCGACCGCGCACATGGCGGCACTGGGCGCCAAGGTCGCCCTCGACATCGACGCCGTCGAGAGCGGTGCGTTCGACGTCGTGCTGGAGTCCGTGGGCGGCGAGCTGGGCTCGAAGACCGCGCACAAGCTGCGCCCCGGCGGTCAGTTCCTCTGGTTCGGGCAGGCCAGCGGCGACCCCATCACGCTGGACTTCTTCCGCCAGCTCCAGGACGGCTCGGCCCTGACCCTGCGCCACTTCGTCTACAGCGACGGCGACGGCAGCCGTGACGCCGCGGACATGGCCGCGCTGCTGGACCTGGCGTCGCAGGGGAGGCTCCAGGTCGAGATCGGGCACCGCGGTGACTGGGCAGGCGCCGGCCCGCTGCTGAAGCGGATGTCCGCGGGCCGGCTGCGGGGCAAGGCGGTGCTGAGCATCGGCTGACCGTCTCCCGGCCCGGCCGACCGTCCCTCCTCCCCCGCCGGCCGTCACCGCCGGTCTCCCCCGCCGGCCCGGGGCGGATCGGTCAGCCGGGCTGGCTGCTGTCCTTCAACGCGCCCCAGCCGTGCCAGCGTTCGACCTCGATCCAGGCGCTCACCCGGGCGCGGTCGCGGCGCGCGTACGGCTTGCCGGTGTACTGCCGGGAGAGCCGGTCGATGTCGGCGAGCCCCTCGTCCGGGACGATTTCGCCGATCCGGCCGACCAGGCTGATGTGCGTGTACCAGCCGTCCTTGTCCAGCACGGTGAGCGTCACCCGGGGGTCGTTGCGCAGGTGCTCCACCCGCTTGCGCCCCTCGTCCATGTTGACCAGGACCCGGCCGTCCTCCCACAGGTACCAGGTGGCGGTGGAGACCGGCTGGCCGTCCGGGCGCAGCGTGGTGATCACGGCCGGGTTCGCCTTGCCCAGCATGGCGACGGCGTCCTCGGGCAGCGGCGGCTTGGACATGAGGGTCCTCCTCGGTGGTGCGGTGGTCGCGTTCCGGATCACCGTCATTCTGCATCGCCCGCGTCGCGCCGAACCCACCGAACCCGCCGAACGCGCTGAACCCACCGAACCCGCCGGTGCGCAGCAGGCACAAGGCCCCCCGAACCGGGGGCGGCCCGGGGGCGAACCGGGGGGCGGGCGCCGGACCGGGAGGTTCCCGGCGGGCGCCCCGCGATCCCACGTCGGCGGGGATCTTCCACGTTCGTGCCGCGAATTTTCTTTTCCTGCGCGGAACCTTGCGGGCTATGGGGCGAATCTGTACGGTCGGGGCGCCGATTTCCCCTGGTACTGAAGGAGCTTCAGATGCGGGCGATCCCCAGACCTCCGCGTGGTACCCGCCACGCAGGGCGCACCTTGGCGGCGACTGCCCTCGCGGCGATCGGCGCGCTGTGCCTGTCGGCCGTGCCGGCAGCCGCCGCTTCCCCCTCCGCTTCGCACACCGCACGTGGTTCCGCTTCCCAGGCCGCGAGCCGGGCCCCAGCCTCGTCCTCGGCTTCTGCTTCTCCTTCGGCTTCGTCCTCGGCGCGCAAGGCGGCCCGGCAGGCGCCGGCCGCCACCGCCGGGGTGGGCGCCACCACCTCGTTCACGACCTACGAGGCCGAGGCCGGCACCACCGGCGGCGGCGCCACCGTCACCTCGCTGACGTCGGCGCCGACCACGCAGTACTCCAGCGCCGCCCTCGAAGCGTCCGGCCACGCCTACGTGCACCTCGGCGGCACCGGCAACTCCGTGCGGTGGACGAACAGCACCGGATCGCCCATCAGCTTCCTCAACGTGCGTGCCAGCATCCCCGACTCGGCGTCCGGCGGCGGCCAGACCGCGACGCTCGACCTGTACGTCAACGGGGTGTTCCGGCAGGCGCTCAACCTCAACTCCAAGCAGAGCTGGGTGTACGAAGGCAACAACAACTACAACACCAGCGACAACCAGAACCCGGCCGACGGCGACCCCCGGGTCTTCTGGGACGAGTCGCACACCTTCGTCACCGGCACGCCGATCCCGGCCGGCGCCACCTTCTCGCTCCAGAAGGACGCCGCCAACAGCGCGTCCTCCTACGACGTGGACTCCGTCGACGTGGAGAACCCGCCGGCGCCGCTCGCCCAGCCGGCGAACTCGATCTCGATCACCAGCTGCGGCGCGGTCTCCGACGACACCCCGACCAACGGCGCGGCCGACGGCCAGGCGGTGGACAGCCGGGCCGCGATCCAGAGCTGCATCAACCAGGCCCAGTCACAGGGCAAGATCCTCTGGATTCCGCAGGGCACCTTCTACGTCAAGGGCACCACCGGCCTGACCGCGCAGGGGATCACCATCGCGGGCGCGGGGCTGTGGTACAGCACCGTCTACCGCGACGTGCCCGTGCCCAACAGCACGCCGCTGGCAGCGCTGTTCGACGTGACCTCCTGCACCGTGCAGAACTTCCACATCGACGCCAACGCGGTCAGCCGCGGCACCGTCGGCGGCGACGGCGGCGCGATGGACACCACCGGCACCAACTGGGTCGCCGACGGCATCTGGACCCAGCACACCATGTCCGGCTTCTGGGCCTCGGGCACCGGCGGCACCGTCCGCAACAGCCGGCTCACCTCGGTCTGGGCGGACGGCATCAACGTCAACAACGTCTCGCTCAACGCCGACACCGGCAACAACCTGACCGTCACCAACAACTTCGTCCGCGGCACCGGGGACGACGCCATCGCCATCAACTCGGTGCACTACAACACCAACAGCGACGGCTCCCAGACGTTCTACAACCCGATGACGAACATCACCGTCAGCAACAACACCTCGATCGCGCCCTGGGGCGGCAAGGGCATCGGGATCTACGGCGGCAGCGGCCACCACGTCACCGACAACTACATCAGCGACACCGCCCGCTACATCGGCCTGGGCGCCGGGCGGTTCGGCGTCAACGGCAGCGACCTGCTGTCCGCGACGATCTCCGGGAACACCGTCGTCCGCTCCGGCGGCAACGCCTACAGCCAGGGCCAGCCCGCCTTCCACATCGGCAACGGCGGCGACGGGCAGAACACCGGCGTCGTCGACTCGGTGACCGCCACCGGCAACACCGTCACGGACTCGCTCTACGACGGGATCGACTTCTCCACCTCGACCAACTCCCTTCTACAGGACAACACCGTCACCGACCCGGGCCGCAACGGCGTGGTGATCGCGCCGCCGTTCTACCCCGCGCCCACCGGCTCGGCGACCATCACCGGCAACACCGTCAGCGGCCTGCACACCGGGGCCACCGCGTACATCAACAACTCCAGCGGATTCACCGCCACCTTGAGCGGCAACAACTGGGAACCCTCCGCACCCGAGGGCCCGTTCGGCGGCACCGCGGCAGCCGTCCCGGGCACGGTCCAGGCGGAGAACTACGACACCGGCGGCGAGGGAGTGGCGTACCACGTCACCAGCGTCAACGGCAACGCCGACAACTACCGTGCGGACGGGGTGAATCTGGAGACCACCTCGGACACCGGCGGCGGCTACGACCTCGGCTGGAGCGACAGCGGGCAGTGGTTCCGCTACACCGTGGACGTCGCCACGGCCGGGACGTACACCGTCGGCCTGCGGGTGGCCGATCCGGCGGCGGTGCCGGGGGCGCTGCACCTGTCCGACGCGGCGGGCGCGAACCTCAGCGGCGCCGTCGACCTGCCCGGCACCGGGGACTGGCAGGACTGGGCCACCGTGAACACCGAGGTCACGCTGCCCGCGGGCCGTCAGGTGCTCACCTTGAACCAGGACAGCGGCGGCTGGAACGTCAACTCCCTGACCTTCACCGCGGACAGCTCCGCCGCCGTCGACCTCGCCGCGAACCGTCCGACGAGCGAGTCGAGCCACACCGACGTCTACCCCTCGTCGAACGCGACCGACGGCTCCCGGAGCACGTACTGGGAGAGCGCCGACAACGCGCTTCCGCAGTGGCTCCAGACCGACCTCGGCGCGGCGCACAGCGCGTCGCGGATCGTGCTGCAACTGCCCGCCGGTTGGGGCGCGCGGACCGAGACACTGTCCGTGCTGGGCAGCACCGACGGCACGACCTTCGGCACCGTGAAGTCCTCGGCCGCCTACACCTTCGATCCGGCGACCGGCAACACCGTCACGATCACCTTCCCGGCCACCACCCAGCGCTACTTCCGGCTGAACATCACCGCCAACACCGGCTGGCCCGCGGGGCAGATCGCGGAGTTCCAGATCTGGACCAGCTGAGCGGACCGGGGGCGCTACGCAAGGGCGTGCGCCGGATCGACGAAACGCCGTGGGGGGGGGGGGGGGGGGCCCCCCCCCCCCCCCCGCCCGCCCCCCCCCCCCCGGGGGGGGGGCCCCCCCCCCCCGGGGGGCGCGGCGGGGACGCGCGCCGGCCGCCCCCCGCC